>JAFWUI010000055.1 GCA_017524145.1 Oxalobacter sp.
ATGTCCGCATGTATCGCAGGTACCTGTTCCCTGCTGTCCTTCTTCGTTCTGAAACCATGGCGTCGTCGTTTCATTGAAAACAACAACCGTGAAGTTGAGGAACTGGAAAAACAGGGTATCTTCCAGGATACAACCCTGTAATACAGCTTCGATTCCTGCCAGGCTTTGGTCTGGCAAGGTTTTGATGGAACAAGAAAACGGTGGCTTTCAAAGTCACCGTTTTTGTATTTTCACATCCCTTGCCAGCCTGGCACATGCAGAATAGTGTGGCTATCAACAGACATTATTTTCCTATTCATCAAAAAAAAAGCATTTAAAGCACAGAGAACAGTATCGGTCACCTTTTTGGAAGAGATTAGCAGTATCATACCCTCCGTACTTTTTTCTGTAATACCCTACGAGGCAATGATTGAATCTTTTTCCAATGACGAGGCTTCCTACTCTCATTTCCTTGTTGACCTGACTGACAATATCCTCTCAGCCAAAAATCTCCCCAACCTGCTTCAGAACACAGCAAACAGGCTGAATGATTTCTTCAATATGGATTTTGTGGCGATTGAAGTGCCTCATTTCCCTTCCTGCAACCTTCATGCATATTATGTGACTTATGAAGGCCATCGGATTGACCGCTGTGACTGTGATATCCAGCCACTGCATCCATCCCTCCTGCACGAAATCATGCAGAAGCGAGAGACGCTCATGCTGAATGAGACAAAGCTGGTTTCTTACAAGAAGCAGTTGCAGCACATTAAACAGACACCGATTGAAAAACTGCTTTGCCTTTTGGATTTTCCGTTGATGTCTGGCGATGAAGTGATTGGAGTCCTGGCTGTCGGCAGTTTCACGCAAGACAGCTTTGCACAGGAAACCATCGACGTGCTGGAAAAAGTCGCCCTGCGCATTTTCCTGGCACTGAATGCAATCCTCTCGAAAGACCATGCTCTGGACACGCCGGCATCTTTCAACAGCGGACAGACCATCACGCTGGACACCTATATTCCCGCCAGCAGCGAACTCTATAACCTGATTGGGCAGAGCAAGGCCATCAAGGACATTCTCAGGCAGATCGAGATTGTCGCAGACAGAGATGCTACGGTCCTGCTCCTTGGTGAAACGGGGACTGGCAAAGGACTGATTGCACAGACCATCCATAATCTCAGCAGGCGGAAAGACCGCCAGATGGTCCGGATGAACTGTACCGCCATTCCTTCCGACCTGATGGAGAATGAGCTGTTCGGCCATGAGAAAGGGGCCTTCACCGGTGCGCAGACCCGGGCTATCGGACATTTTGAGCAGGCAAACCACAGCACTTTGTTCCTCGATGAAATCGGCGATATGCCTCTTGAACTTCAGCCCAAGCTGCTCAGCGTCTTGCAGGAAAAACAGATCCGTCGGCTTGGCGGCACTGAAATCATTCCCGTCGATGTCAGGATCATCGCTGCAACCAACAGCGACCTGCTTGCAAAAGTCAATGAAAAAACCTTCAGGAGCGACCTCTACTACAGGCTGAATGTTTTCCCCATCACAGTACCGCCGTTACGCGAACGTGTAGCCGACATTCCACTGCTTGCAAAATTCTTCACCCTGAAATGCGCCAAGAAAATCGGCAGGGAAATCACGGAAATCCCTGCTGACTCTTTGGCGATGATGTCCCGGATGCCTTGGTATGGCAATATCCGGGAACTGGAGAATGTGATTGAACGTGCAGTCATCCTGACCAACGAAGGCCATGTCCTGAACCTGACACCTGATGACCTGCAGAATTTGGAATCCCAGCACCAATCTGAGATAATCCGCCCTGTACAGCATGCATCAATGCCGGTTTCGAAACCAGAGCCCAAAACCTTGCCTGAAACAGACCGTGAGACCCTGATTGCCGCCTTGGAAGCCTGTGGTGGTGTCATCGGCGGTAAACATGGCACTGCAGCAAAACTGGGGCTCAAGCGCACCACCCTGCTTGCACGGTTGAAGAAACTCGGCATCGATCCTGAAGATTACCGTCATCCAGCAACCTGATATCCATAGGATTTTTCCATGGCTGGTTTATTCAAGCGCTCTTGGGCGAAGTTTGTTGATTGGATGGACCTGCCACCACCGAAACCCAAACCAGGTATTGCAGATGTCCATTGGGAATTCCTGGGGGATATTCTGGGTGAGCTGGCCTGCTTGACGGACAGCGAAACCGGCCTTTTTGCCCAAGCTGACTTTTCCTCTATCGACAGGATCCGGGAATTGGTCAGGCAATGGGTGCAGCCAGCCTTTGAACGGTTTACCCCAACCAGCCAGACCCGCATCCTCCATACCATCGATTACTATCTGAATGCAGAAAGCCCCAGACTTTCCTGGGTATTTCCCTCTTTCGGCATTCCTCTCAAGATACCCGCCAAACGCCTTTTCACCACCATACGGGAAATGCTGCCGGGTATCCCTGTTCCCAATCGGTTCGATGCTGCCAAGTACCATGAGAACACCCATCAGGCTTTCTCAAACACCCTCTTCTCAAAATGGGAAAACCACGGCGGTTTCTATGCTGGATGTCCGGACGGCGATGGCACAAAGACTTTTGCCCCGATGCCAGAACGCAAAGGCTTTTTCCTGCCCTGCAACCTTGAACGGCATCGGGCAGACCTGGACCTGGACCTGTTCAAGACCTGGTGTTCTTCCGGGCTGACGCCTGATGGGGTTCAAGGATTGCCGATGGATGCCGTCCGCTGGCGGAAAGGCATCGACATCGAGTCGATGCACAACCTGGGCATGGACCGTTTCATGCGTCAGTACAGCCAACCGGTTGGTGTCAAACGGCTGACAATGCGCTTCAAACAGGCTGTTGGTGAAGGTTATCTGGCAGGTAAACCAGACAATCTGACCGAAGCCTTCCATGTCCGTTTCATCATCGACCGGTTCGGTTTCCTGGTCAGGTGCCATCCACTGATACGGATATGAAAAAAAACGGCTTGGCTCCTGCTGCATTGCCAGAAGAAAACCGCTGTTTTCCCCAAGGAAACCCGGTTTGTAAGATTCTGTAAAAACCATCCCTTCCGATACGCTATCATCCGGTTGTTTGATATACTTTGTCAGTCTATGCCGCCCTTGCTTCCCGGTTGCTTATCATGTTCAAAAACGCCAAGTTCAAGCGTCTATCAATCATCGCTGTCTGTGCGCTGGTTGCCATTGCCATCATCTGGGCAATCTATTGGGCAATGACAAGGAACAAAGGGGGATATCCCCGGGGCGGTCCCATAGCAGTCAAGGTGGCAACTGCTGTACAGGCAGATGCCCCTTTGGAAATCACTGCATTGGGAACGGTCAATTCGACCTATTCTGTAACAGTCCATAGCCGGGTTGACGGGCAATTGATGCGGCTTCATTTCACGGAAGGACAGTTTGTCCGTCAGGGACAGCTGCTTGCAGAGTTGGACGACCGGCCTTTCAAAGCCCAGCTGCTTCAGGCGGAAGGCCAACTGATCCGCGACAAGGCTTTGCTGGAAAACGCCCGCCTTGACCTGCAACGTTACCGTCAGCTGCTCAGCCAGAATTCCATCGCCCGCCAGCAGGTTGACACCCAAGCGGCATTGGTCAGGCAGTATGAAGGTTCTGTCAAGATCGACCAAGGGGCTGTTGACAATGCCCGCCTGCAGATTACCTACAGCCGCATCACCGCACCGGTTACAGGACGGGTTGGCCTCCGGAAGGTTGACTTAGGCAATATCGTCCATGCCTCTGATGCAGAAGGCATTGTCACCATTACCCAGGAACAGCCGATCAATGTAGTCTTCTCGATTCCTGAAGTCGACCTTTCCAAAGTCCTCGAAGCCTACTCGGCAGACAACCGCCTGGCAGTCGAGGCATGGGACAGGGATGACAAGAACCTGCTTTCCCAGGGTGTGATCCTCGCACTCGACAACCAGCTGAACACCGAGACCGGAACCATCGGCATCAAGGCGAAGTTCGAGAACACCGACCGTAAGCTGTATCCAAACCAGTTCGTCAATGTCCATATGCATCTTGGCGCCGTCCAGAATGCAGTGCTGGTCCCAACCGCCGCTGTCCAGCTGGGCAAGCAGGGGCATACTGTCTATAAGGTAAACGGCGACGGTAAAGTCAGTCTGGTGAAAGTCAGGATTGGCGCAGTTTCCGGTGAGAACACCATCATCGAATCCGGACTGGAAGCCGGGGATACTGTCGTCACCGACGGCGTTGACAAACTCCGTGACGGCTCACAGGTCAAGGTCGTCGAGCAGATGGAACAGCCGGAAACCCCTTCAGGCAAACCTGATGAACAGACCGTTGGAAAAGCAAAACCAGCCCCTTGACGGAAACAAAGACGGGGGACTGAATCCTTCCCGCCCGTTCATCCTCCGTCCTGTCGCCACCATCCTGCTGATGGTGGCACTCTTCCTTTCCGGGCTGGTCTCATGGCGGATGCTGCCGGTTTCTTCGTTGCCGGAAGTCGATTACCCCACCATCCAGGTCGTCACCTATTATCCGGGGGCCAGCCCTGATGTGGTCACTTCCACCATCACGGCACCACTTGAACGGCAATTGGGGCAGATGCCAGGGCTTTCGCAGATGTCCTCTTCAAGCTCAGAAGGTGTTTCGGTCATCACCCTGCAGTTCTCCCTCTCCCTGTCATTGGATGTGGCAGAACAGGAGGTCCAGGCTGCCATCAATGCAGCGAATATGCTTTTGCCTCCAGACCTGCCCAATCCACCGATTTACAACAAGGTGAACCCTGCAGATACGCCCATCCTGACCATTGCGGTGACTTCACCGACCATGACCATTACGGAGCTTGAGGACCTGGCAGACACCCGCATCGCCCAGAAACTGTCACAGGTTCCCGGTGTCGGTCTAGTTTCCATCAGTGGCGGGCAGCGTCCGGCTGTCCGTGTCCATGCCAATTCAAAGGCACTTGCTGCGCGTAACATCACATTGGAAAAGGTCCGGTCTGCCATCGTCACAGCAAACGTCAATCAGGCAAAAGGGAGCTTTGACGGTCAACTGCAGTCTTCCACCATTGATGGCAATGACCAGCTGAAATCCGCCAAGGAATACGAAGAAGTCATCATCACCTATCAAGGTGGTGCCCCGATCCGCTTGAAAGATATCGCCACCGTCTTTGATGGCGCTGAAAATGAAAACCTGGCGGCATGGTCCGGCAACAAGCCCGCTGTCATCCTGACGGTCCAGCGGCAGCCGGGTGCCAATGTCATTGAAGTCGCTGACAGAATCAAGGAAACCCTGCCACTGCTGAAAAATGGGCTGCCGGCCGCCGTTGATGTGGAACTGCTTTCTGACAGGACGGTTTCCATCCGTTCTTCTGTCGGTGATGTGGAACATGAACTGATTATGTCGATTGCATTGGTTGTGCTGGTGGTCTTCCTGTTCCTGCGCAACCTGACCGCCACCATCATCCCTGCCATTGCCGTCCCGCTCTCATTGATCGGTACATTCGGTGTCATGTACCTGTCAGGATTTTCACTGAACAACCTGTCACTGATGGCACTGACCATCGCCACCGGTTTTGTCGTTGACGATGCAATTGTGATGATTGAGAACATCTCCCGGTTCATCGAGGCGGGCGACTCACCGATGGAGGCCGCACTGAAAGGTTCCAAACAGATAGGCTTCACCATCATCTCATTGACGGTTTCCCTGATTGCGGTATTGATTCCCCTGCTGTTCATGGGGGATGTCATCGGCAGGCTCTTCCGGGAATTCGCTGTCACATTGGCGGTCTCCATCCTGATTTCCGCAGTCATTTCCCTGACACTGACACCGATGATGAGTGCCCGTCTGCTGAAATCTTCTGGCAAGGAAAAGAAACAGGAGCCCCGCCTGTTCAAGGCAGTGAATGACTTCTGGGAAAAGGTCATCAAACATTACGCCACTGGCCTGAAATGGGTACTTGCCCATCAGAAACTGACCTTATTGACCACCCTTGGAACCGTCATCTTCACTGCCCTGCTCTATATACTGATTCCAAAAGGCTTTTTCCCGGTACAAGATTCGGGTGTCATCCAGGTCGTCTCTGAAATCCGGCAATCCACTTCCTTCAAGTCAATGGCTGCCCGGCAGGAAAAGCTGATTGATATGGTGCTTGAAGACCCTGATGTGGAAAACCTGTCTTCCTTCATCGGTGTAGACAGCACAAACACCGCCCTGAACAACGGGCATATGCAGGTCAACCTGAAACCCAAAGGGGAACGTGATGACATCCAAACCATCATGAACCGCCTTCAGGAACGTGCCCAGGACATTCCTGGCATGACGCTGTATATGCAACCGGTACAGGATATCAGCATCGACAGCCGTACCAGTTATGCCCAATACCGCTTCACCCTCCAGACGACCAGCCAGCAGGAACTTTCCAGATGGAGCAACAGGCTGGTCGACCGGCTGAAATCGGTTCCTGAGCTGACGGATGTGACCAGTGACCTGTTGGAAGATGGGCTGAAAGCCTATGTCAACATCAACCGTGATACCGCTTCAAGGCTAGGGGTTTCCGTACAGGACATCGATGATGCCCTTTATGATGCATTCGGCCAACGGCTTGTCTCAACCATCTACACCCAGACCAACCAATACCGGGTTGTCCTGCAGGTTGCCCCGGAAGAACGCAAGGACCCGCTTTCCATCAAGGGCATCTATGTCGCCTCCGCCAATGGCGGGATGATTCCGCTTGATGCCATTGCGGCAATCGAGGAAAAACCAACAACGCTCGTCATCAACCATATGGGACAGTTCCCGACAGCAACCATTTCCTTCAACCTGGCAGACGGTGTCTCGCTATCCCAAGCCGTTGACATCATCCATGACATCGAAGAAAAAATGGAGATGCCTGAAAACATCCAGACCGAATTCCAGGGTGCTGCCATGGCATTCAAGTCATCGCTTTCCTCGACTCTCTGGCTGATCCTTGCCGCTTTGATTGTCATGTACATCGTCTTGGGCATCCTCTATGAAAGCTATATCCATCCGGTCACCATCCTTTCCACGCTGCCCTCAGCCGGTATCGGTGCATTGCTGGCGTTGATGGTCACCGGCAAAGACCTGACGGTGATTGCCATCATCGGTATCATCCTGCTGATCGGCATCGTCAAGAAAAACGCCATCATGATGATCGACTTCGCCCTCGCGGCTGAACGTGACGAGGGCCTGCCGCCAGAAGAAGCCATCTACCAGGCCTGCCTGCTGCGGTTCCGCCCCATCATGATGACAACGATGGCGGCACTGTTGGGCGCAGTTCCCCTGATGCTTGCAACTGGTATCGGTTCAGAGCTCCGCAGCCCCTTGGGCATCACTATGGTAGGCGGCCTGCTGCTCAGCCAGGTCCTCACCTTGTTCACCACACCGGTCATCTACCTCTACTTTGACAGGTTCTCCAGACGGTTCCAGAAAAAAGGGGAGCCTGACACCGAAAAGGCGCATGCCAACTGATGGGGAACCGGTATGAAATTTTCTGAAATCTTCATACGCAGACCCGTCGCAACCGTCCTGGTGACATTGGCAATCCTGCTGTCCGGCATCGTCGCTTTCCGGTTCCTGCCGGTCGCTCCCCTGCCCCAAGTTGATTTTCCGACCATCCGCGTCCGCGCCCAACTGCCAGGCGCCAGTCCGGAAACCATGGCGGCAACCGTTGCCACCCCGTTGGAACGCACACTGGGCAGGATTGCCGGCATCAGCGAAATCACCTCGACCAGTACCTTGGGGCAGACAGAAATCACCCTGCAGTTTGACCTCTCCCGTGACATCAACGGCGCCGCACGGGATGTCCAGTCAGCCATCAACGCTGCCCGTGCACTGCTGCCGACGATGCCCCGGAATCCGACCTACCGCAAACTGAATCCAGCAGACGCCCCGATTATGCTGCTTTCACTGACATCGGATTCACTGCCGTTCAGCCAGATGTATGATGCCGCAGACACCATCATCGCCCAGAAACTGATGCAACTTGAAGGCGTTGGTGACGTGTTTGTCGGAGGCGGTTCACAGCCTGCTGTAAGGATTGACCTGAATCCCCAGCAGCTTGCCCGGTATGGCATCAACCTTGAGCAGGCACGTAAAGCCATCTCATCCATGAATGTCGACCGCCCCAAAGGCGCTGTCGGCAATGACACCACCAGATGGCAGATTGATGCGAATGACCAGGTCAAGACAGCCCGGGATTACAAGCCGATGATCATCCATCATGCCAGTGGCTCGGTCATCAGGCTGCAGGATGTCGCTGAAGTCACGGACGGTGTCCAGAACATCTACAACAAAGGGGTCATCAATGGCAAGCAGAGCATTGTATTGATCATCTTCCGGGAGCCTGGCGCCAATATCATTGAAACCGTTGAACGCATCTATGATGTACTCCCAAAACTGAAGGCATCTGTCCAGGGTGATGTTGACCTGGGGGTTGTCATGGACCGGACACCGACCATCCGCGCCTCCCTGGCGGATGTGGAATTCACATTGATGGTATCGGTCGGGTTGGTCATCCTGGTTGTCTTCCTGTTCCTGCGGAACCTCAGGGCAACCTTCATCTCTGCGGTAACGGTGCCCGTCTCATTGGTTGGCACTTTCACCGTCATGTACCTGGCAGGATTCTCGTTGAACAACCTGTCATTGATGGCGATGACCATTGCAACCGGTTTCGTGGTGGACGATACAATCGTCGTCCTGGAAAACATCATGCGGTATATTGAAGATGGCATGAAGCCCATCGATGCTGCGATGAAAGGCGCCAAAGAGGTGGGCTTCACCGTCATCTCCATCAGCCTTTCCCTGATTGCCGTGTTCATCCCGATCCTGTTGATGGGTGGCATCATCGGCCGCCTGTTCCGTGAATTCGCCGTCACCCTTTCCATCACCATCCTGGTCTCACTGTTCATCTCACTGACCACCACACCGATGCTCTGCGCCCTGCTGCTGAAACAAAGGAAACAGCAGCCGCAAGGCACCGTAGGCAGGATTTTCGGCCGCAGCGAACATTTCTTCGCCTGGCTGCAGAGCGGTTATGAAAAGACCCTGGGCTGGGCAATCAACCATCGGCGCCTGACATTGATGATCCTGCTGGCAACCATTGCCTTCAACATCTTCCTGTACATCATCGTTCCCAAGGGTTTCTTCCCGCAACAGGACACCGGCAGGATGTTTGGCGCCATCCGGGCAGACCAGAGCATCTCATCAAAAGCCATGGAAAAGAAAATGCTACACTTTGTGGACAAGATCCAGGAAGACCCTGCCGTGGACAAAGTCGCCGGCTATACCAGCAATGCCCAGACCAATTCCGCCCATATGTTCCTGAGCCTGAAACCTAAATCCGAACGAAAAGAAAGCTCGGACCAGGTCATGGCACGCCTCCGGGGGAAACTGTCTTCTGAACCCGGTGCCACGATGTTCCTGCAAGCAGTCCAAGACATCCGCATGGGCGGACGCCCTGCCAATGCCCAGTTCCAGTTCACCCTGATGAGCGATGACCTTGAAGAACTACGTGAATGGACGCCAAAGGCCATGCAGGCGATGGCGAAACTGCCGATGATTGCCGACCTGAACACCGACCAGGAGCTGCACGGACGCCAGACGATGCTGACTTTCAACCGTGACCAGATGGCACGCTTCGGCATCACCCAAAAAGATGTTGACAATGCCTTGTACAACGCCTTCGGCCAACGTCAGATATCCAACATCTACAACGACCTGAACCAGTACAAAGTCGTCTTGGAAATCGGCCTGCAGCACCTTGAGAATCCCGAATCCCTGAACAACATCTATATCCAGACCCAGGATGGTCCGACACCACTCTCTTCAATCGCCACCTGGGAGCCGGTCAACACCTCGCTGACTGTCAACCATCAAAGCCAGTTCGCCGCCTCGACGCTGTCATTCAACCTGCTGCCGGGGCATTCCCTTTCTGAAGCCACCGCTGCCATCGAACAGACACTGTCTGATATCGGGATGCCGAAATCAGTGATGGGCAGTTTCCAGGGAACGGCCAAGACCTTCAAGGAATCGCTTTCCAATCAACCGTTGCTGATTGCATTGGCATTGGTCGCTGTCTATATCGTGTTGGGCATGCTGTATGAGAGCTTCATCCATCCGATTACAATCATTTCGACATTGCCTTCCGCCGGGGTCGGTGCCCTGCTCGCGCTCCTGCTTGCCCGGACAGAATTTTCCATCATCGCCTTGATTGGGGTGCTCCTGCTGATTGGCATCGTCAAAAAGAACGCCATCATGATGATCGACTTCGCTATTGTCGCTGAACGTGAGGATGGTCTGACACCAGAACAGGCCATCTACCAAGCTTGCTCACTCCGTTTCCGCCCGATTATGATGACAACAGCAGCTGCATTGTTCGGAGCACTGCCCCTTGCACTGGGACATGGGGATGGTGCAGAGCTCCGTGTTCCGCTTGGCATCTCCATTGTCGGTGGCCTGATACTGAGCCAGCTGCTGACGCTGTACACCACCCCGATTGTCTATCTGTATATGAACCGTTTCCAGAAGAAAAAACTGAAAAAGGCAGAATCCGATGAAGCTGAAAACAATGCTTGATAAAGCCATGCCATCCATCCCCTTGTACTTCGTCCAGAAAACCACCTTGGCACTCGTCTGCTCGGCGGCTTTCCTGACAGGCTGCACGGTCGGACCCGACTATGTCCGCCCAGAGGTGGATGTCCCTGCCACCTATAAGGAAGATGCGCTTTGGAAACTGGCAAAACCTGCTGATGAGGTACCCAAGGGCGAATGGTGGAAAGTCTTCAAGGATCCTGTCCTCAATCAGCTGATGGACCAGCTGAACCGGCAGAACCTGACCATCATCCAGGCAGAAGCGCAATACCGTCAGGCTGCCGCCTACCTGCAGCAGGCTGAATCCGGGCTTTTCCCGACACTGGATATCGGTGCTTCCCGTATCCGGGGCATCCATAACAGCAACAGCAGAGCCATCACCAACCAGAATGAAGTCTCAGGCGCCATCAGTTGGGAAATCGACATCTGGGGCGAGATACGGCGCAGCATCGAAGCTGGTGAAGCTGGTGCCTCCGCCAGCCTTGCCAATGTGGCAGCAACCCGCCTTTCTGCCCAGGCACAGCTTGCAAAAGCCTATCTCGAACTTCGGGTCACCGACTGCCAGATTGCCCGCTTGAAAGAAAGTGAAAAACTGCTCGAAGAATCCCTGCGGCTCACCCGCAACCAATACAACGTCGGCATCATCTCAGATGCCGATGTCGCCCAGGCAGAAAGCCTCTGGAAAAACGCCCAGGCCGCCACATTGGACGCAGAACTGGCACGCACCCAGCTGGAACACGCGATTGCCGTCAGCATCGGCCAGACACCTGCTACATTTACCTTAGAACCTGTTGCAGATGCACCAGATTTGCCAACCATTCCAGCCGGTATCCCTTCCCTGATGCTCCAGCGCAGACCCGATATCGCTGTTGCTGAGCGCCGTGTTGCCCAAGCCAACGCTGAAATCGGTGTCGCCAAAGCCGCCTTCTTCCCTGCCCTCACACTTTCGGCAAATGGCGGCTGGCGGCACACCTCGTTCAACGACCTCTTCACCGTGCCAAACCGCATCTGGTCAATCGGTCCCTCCATCGCCTTGAACCTCTTTGATGCAGGTCTGAGACGGGCACGGAATGATGAAGCCATCGCTGCCTATGATGAACAGGTCGCCGCTTACCGCCAGCAGGTACTGACCGCCTTCCAGGAAGTCGAGGACAACCTTGCCGCCCAGAATTACCTGCACCATGAAGCTGACCATCAGATGGCGGCAGTCGATGCCGCCAAACGGGCAGAACGCATCATGATGAACCGTTACCGGGCAGGCACCGCCAGCTACATCGAAGTACTGACTGCCCAGAACACCCGCATCAATGCGGAAAACACCTGGTGGAGCATCCGCAAACGCCAGTTCACCAGTGTCACCTCACTGATTGCGGCACTGGGTGGCGATTGGGAGCAGACGCAGGCAATCCCTGACAAGGAAGACCCATCAGCCAATCAACAGCCCGAACCGGTCCATTTCATTGGCTGATAACGCATATCCTTCCAACCATCAGAACGAGTACTTCGCCGAGATGCTGCCAGCACCGCCTCTCCGGTCTCCGGCATAGCCCTTCGCCGTCAGGTCAAACGTCCATGGACTGTTGGCGCTTGGCTTCATGATGATGCCAACCTCACCAATCGCGGTGTTGCCCTGCAGGCTTGGGGTGTCGAGGGTGGCTCCGTTGATGTTGCCTTTGGCATCACCGTTGAAGATGTGTTCATACGCCAACCCGGCTTTCCACTTGAGGGTGTCTGTGGCTTCTCCGGTGAACCGCAACCCTGTCCGGACGGCATGCGTGGTGCTGGATCCCATGTGGAATCTGCTGTTTTCACGGTCATGGAGCCTGACGTCATCACCGTCAAGCCAGGTGACGGCATAACGGCCATACAGGTCAAGGTCGGTCTTGTCTCCGATGTTGAAGATATACCCGCCTCCGATGTGCGCCGCGGTGTAGAAGGACTCGTTCTTGTAATGGGCCTTGTCGCCGGTGTACCGGCCGTCGAAGTCGGTCTTGGCGACGCCAAGGCGGATGGATCCATCAACATAGAACGGGTTGTCGAAGGTGTATTTACCCGCTACACCGACGCCATAGTACTCATGTTCGCCACTGCCTTTGGCATGGGATACGTGGGATTTTGAGTTGCCCCATCCGGCTTCGACGAAGCCTGCCAGGGTGGCGTTGGCTGACGGCTTGGCGGCAACACCGGCCATGAGTGAGACGCTGTCAAGGTCGATGTGGCTGCCGGTTTCGTATCTGGAGGATCCGCCATGGATGGCACCGAAGACGTTGGTGCCGTTGGCGCTGGCTTCATCGATGGCAGCCATACCCTGGTCGGCGATGAATTCGGTACCCTGGTTGACGAGGGCTACGGTGCCCAGCAGTGCCTCGGAGAGGGTCTTGCTGTTCTCGGTGGCTTTCTGCTGCCCGGCTATGA
>JAFWUI010000003.1 GCA_017524145.1 Oxalobacter sp.
GCTCTGGGAAGCAAGTCCGTCGCTTCCACCGATGCCGGGGAAGCCGGTTATGACCCGGACACCGAATCGGCTTCCACCGACACCTCCTCGACCTGGAAATCCACCGCGGCGGCCGTCTCCGTCGGTGATGCAGGCAGTGACGTCACCCGCCAGATTACCGGGGTTGCCGCCGGTACACAAGACACCGACGCCGTCAACGTCGCCCAGCTCAAGAAAGCCGGCAGCAACATCGAGTTCAACGGCGACACCGGCGGTGCCATCAGCAAGCCGAAACAGCTCAATATCGTTGGTGGCATTACCGATGAGTCCAAACTCACCGCCGAGGACAATATCGGCGTCGTTTCCGATGGCGATAAAAACCTGAAGGTCCGCCTGGCGAAAGACATCAAGGGTGTCGACACCGTAACGGTCAACAAACAGGTCACCGTCGGTGGCAATACCACCATCACCGGCGACACTGTCACCACCAACACCGTCAACGCCAAGACAGTCAAGGCGGGTGACACCACCATCAACAACGACGGAGTGACCATCAAGAACGGTCCAACCATCACCAAGAACAATGTTGACATGGGCGGCCAGGTAATCCACAACGTCGGTCGCGGCACAGCAGACACCGATGCCGCCAATGTTGCCCAGCTCAAGGAAGTCGAAGCCAGCTTCAACGGCAAACTTGACCACTTGAGGGACCGCATCGGCGATGTTGCTGAAGACGCGAATGCTGGTGTCGCCATGGCCTTGGCTGCAGCTTCCTTGCCACAGGCCTACCTCCCAGGCAAGAGCATGATGTCGGTCGCTGGCGGTACCTACCGTGGCCAGCAGGGTTATGCCATCGGTTTCTCCACCGTCACTGACAATGGCAAATGGGTCATCAAGGCCAACGCCACCGGCAACAGCCAGGGCCACTACGGCGCCGCCGTCGGTGCAGGCTATATGTGGTGATTGACCAGAAGAACAGTATCTAAGGAAAGGAAAAGAACATGAAACTGACCAACCTGAAAAACATTGTCCTTCTGGCAGCCGCAGCCGCAGCGCTCAGTGCCTGCGGCACCGGCACCGTCATCAAGGACGACGGCACCACCGACGAAGCCAAATGGCATGCACCTGACAGCTCAACCTTCGACAAGGACCAGGGCACCTTCCCGAACCTGCAGAGCCTCTCGCAGGTCCGTGACGGCATGACCAAGGACCAGCTCTATGAACTGCTTGGACGCCCCCACTACATGGACGGCTGGCGTCCCCGTGAATGGAACTATCTGTTCCACTTCAACACCCCGGGTCAGGGCGTCAACGGCGTCAGCACCTGCCAGTACAAAGTGCTGTTCGACACCGACAGCTATGCCCGTTCGTTCTACTGGAACCCCGTCGGTGAGAATTCCCTCTGCCCAGGACAGTCCCAGCCGGCACCGGCTCCGGTCGCCAAGACCTACACCCTGGGGGCGGATGCCCTGTTCGCGTTTGACCGCGCCGACCTGAACAGCATGAACGACGCAGGACGTGAATCGCTGGACCGTCTGGTGGAAGACATCCAGAAACTTGAAAGCCTGGAATCCGTCACCGTCTACGGTTACACCGACCGGTTGGGGTCCGATTCCTACAACCAGCGTCTGTCCCAGCGGCGTGCCAACACCGTCAAGCTTTACCTGGCAGACCGCGGCATCCCGGCTGAGAAGGTCACCGCCATCGGCAAAGGCAAGGCAGACCAGGTCGAGCCCTGCCCGGGCATGCGTGGCCAGGCACTGCGTGACTGCCTGCAGCCGAACCGCCGCATCGTGGTCGATGTCAAGGGTACGCAGGCTACTGAATGAATGTAAACGCATCCTGATGCCCGGTATCTCTGGTACCGGTCTGACGGCTTACCAAAGCCCTACGGTGGCAACACCGTGGGGCTTTGTTTTTCTAAAAAAATGCCTGATTCTGATTCTTCCGACTCCAATGAAATCCTTGTCTTTTAGTTATCCATTTATACGTATTACTAAAACATCCCCATAGAGACAGGAATTGGGAATCAGCTTCCCCTTCTGGCAACCGCTTATACCAAATCCAGTGCCAAGACATAGTCATCCATGACATAGCCTTTGCCGATGGGATTCTTTTCTCCGCGGATAATGGAAAACCCCAATTTCTTATAGGTCTGGACAGAAGGGTTGTTCCGGTTGACGTTGAGTTCGATGGCTTTCAGTCTGTTTTCTTTGGCAATCTGGATGAGGAAGTCCAGCATCTGATGGACGTAGCCTTTGCCCCGCCGGTGTTTATAGAGGTAGAACTTGCTGAGATAGAGGGTGTCATCCCGCAATTGATATGCCAGGAAACCGAGTATGGCACCATCGGCCTTGACGAACCAATACCGGTAACCTTCTTCCAGCTGATGGGTGATTGCAGGCACAGACTGGAACATCCCAATCATGTAGTCATTCATCGCTGAGCCGATGATGGGGTCATAATGTTCTTTGATGATTTCAATGGCAACTGCCGAGAGTCTGGCGATGGCGCCACTGTCATTTTGTGCGATTTCCTGGAATTCCATTGACCGTTTTGATGCCTGTCTGTCCTGCTGATATGAAAAAGTCCCTGCGGAAGGAACCAACAGGGACCGGTAAACACTCTTCTGACCTTATTCCAGGATGATGCGGAGCATCCGGCGCAAAGGTTCCGCTGCCCCCCACAGCAGCTGGTCACCAACGGTGAAAGCTGAAAGGTAGTCTCCCCCCATGCCCAGTTTGCGCAGCCTACCGACCGGAATGGTGAGGGTTCCAGCGACTTCTGCCGGCGTCAGGGCTTTCAGGGTATCGTCCTTGGTATTGGGAACGACTTTCGCCCATGGATTGTGGTTCTTGAGGATGTCGGTGATTTCATCCAGCGGCACATCTTTCTTCAGCTTGATGGTGAGTGCCTGGGAATGGCAGCGCATGGCACCAACCCGGACACAGAGCCCATCGACCACGATGCGGTCTGCATCATTCCTGCCAAGGATCTTGTTGGTCTCGGCACCGCCTTTCCATTCTTCACGGGACATGCCGTTGCCGAGGTCTGTATCAATCCACGGGATGAGGTTGCCTGCCAACGGGATGCCGAACTGCTTGGTTTCTTCTGCGGTCATGCTGCGCTGGCGGGCAGTGACCTGACGGTCGATATCCAAGATGGCGGATGCCGGATTGTCCAAGTCAACCTTGACGGCACTGTTGAGCAGCCCGAACTGGGTCAGCAGTTCACGCATATGCTGGGCACCGCCACCGGAGGCTGCCTGATAGGTCATCGAGGTCATCCATTCGACAAGGTCCTGCTGGAAAAGCCCACCAAGCCCCATCAACATGCAGGAGACGGTGCAGTTGCCTCCGATGTAGTTCTTGATGCCTTTTGCCAGCCCGTCTTTGATGACATCCAGGTTGACCGGATCGAGGATGATCAACGCATCATCGTTCATCCTGAGCTTGGAGGCGGCATCTATCCAGTAGCCATCCCAGCCCGCTTCTCGCAGCTTGGAAAAGACTTCAAGGGTATAGTCTCCGCCCTGGCAGGAGATGAGGATGCTGCATTTCTTGAGTTCATCGATGCTGTAGGCATCTTTCAGGATGGTTTCATTCTTTGCCATCGCCGGTGCCTTGCCCCCAGCATTGGAAGTGGAGAAGAAAACCGGTTCAAACAGGTCGAAGTCTTTTTCTTCCTGCATACGCTGCATGAGCACGGAACCGACCATGCCACGCCATCCAATCAATCCAACAAGTTTCATCGTTCTATCCCCTGTTCAGTTTTTCCTGTCCTGCCTGTTTACAGTGCTGCGACAACCGCATCGCCCATTGCCTTGGTGCCGACACGCTGGCAGCCTGGTTCATAGATATCACCGGTACGCAGACCACTTGCCAGGACTTTCTTGATGGCGCTTTCAATCCGGTCTGCCTGTTCATTCATATTGAAGGAATAGCGGAGCATCATGGCAGCAGACAGAATCTGTGCCAGCGGATTGGCGATGCCCTGCCCGGCGATGTCCGGGGCGGAACCGTGGGAAGGTTCATACAGGCCTTTGCCGTTTTCATCCAAGGAGGCAGATGCCAGCATCCCGATGGAACCGGTCAGCATAGCTGCGGCATCTGACAGGATGTCACCGAAGATGTTACCGGTCAGGACAACATCGAGTTCTTTGGGGGCACGGACGAGCTGCATGGCGGCATTGTCCACATACATATGGTCGAGCTTGACTTCTGGGTATTCCTTGGCGACGTCGATGACGGTTTCACGCCAGAGCTGGGAGGTTTCAAGGACGTTTGCCTTGTCGACAGAAGTCAGTTTCTTGCCCCGTTTCATCGCTGTCTGGAAACCGACATGGGCGATACGGCGGATTTCGGGTTCGGAATAACGCATGGTGTCGAAACCTTCGACTGCACCTTTGAAAGCGCCATCTGGTGCGGCACGGCGGCCCCGTGGCTGACCGAAATAGATGTCACCGGTCAGTTCACGGACTATCAACAGGTCCAGACCGGAAACGATTTCGGGCTTGAGGGTGGATGCGCCTGCCAGTTCTGGATAGAGGATGGCTGGACGCAGGTTGGCGAACAGTTTCAGGTTCTTGCGCAGTCCCAGGATAGCCTGTTCTGGACGCAGTGAACGTTCCAGTGTGTCATATTTGAAGTCACCGACAGCACCAAAGAGGACAGCGTCTGCTTCCTGTGCCAGTTTCAAGGTGCTTTCCGGCAGGGGATGGCCATGGTTGGCATAACCGACACCGCCCACGTCTGCCCATTCCATTTCAAAGTTTTCACCCAGTGCGTTCAGGACACGCACGGCTTCGTCCATGATTTCTGGACCAATGCCGTCACCCGGCAGAATTGCAATTTTCATGTTTTCCCTTTTCTGGACAGTCCTGCTGGAACCACAGGTACTGCCTGTTTCTCAAAATATGCTTGACAATAACAATGGTTTTCAAATGGTGTTCGCCAACCAGGGCTGGTCAGCGATATGCTGTTTTTCAAATGCTGCTATCTTGTCTGACTTGCACAGTGTCAGGCCGATATCGTCCAACCCGTTGAGCAAGCAATACTGGCGGAACGGATCGATTTCAAACGGTATCCTGATGCCAAAGGCTTCGTTGATGACCTGGCAGTTTTCCAGGTCGATGGTGAGGCTGAACCCTGGATTGGCATCAACCAGCTTGAACAGGTCATCAACCTGCTTTTCAGAAAGCCTGATCAACAGCAGCCCGTTCTTGAACGAGTTGTTGAAGAAGATGTCTGCAAATGTCGGTGCAATGATGGCACGGAAACCATACTGCTGGAGTGCCCAAGGGGCATGTTCCCTTGAGGAACCGCAACCGAAGTTCTCACGGGCAATCAGGATGGATGCACCGGCATAACGTGGCTGGTTCAGGACAAATTCTGGATTGACGGGCCGGGTTGAACAGTCCATGCCGGGTTCGCCATGATCCAGATAACGCCATTCATCGAACAGGTTCTGACCGAAACCTGTGCGTTTGATGGATTTCAGGAACTGCTTTGGAATGATGGCATCGGTATCCACGTTGACGCGGTCCATCGGTGCAACCAGTCCTTGATGTACAGTAAATTTTTCCATACTTCACCTATTGGTTGTTTTTTTCATCTGACTGAATCCAGCCAGTGAGGGGCATTTCCCTGAAACGCCCATATTTTTCCTTTCATCCGGTCATCTGGCAACATTGACGATTGCCGATGTCTCTGCACGCTGCTGTTTATCGCCTTTGCCTAAAAAGGTATAGCCGGCAAAGACCAACGTTACGACAGCCAGCATGTAGGTGATGATCTTGATGAATTTCATTGTCCGGCTTTTCCTTAGAGCTTACGGACATCTACAAAATGTCCGGCAATCCCTGCCGCCGCCGCCATTGCAGGCGAAACCAGATGGGTCCGGCTGTTCTGCCCCTGCCTGCCTTCAAAGTTCCGGTTGGAGGTGGAGGCACAGCGTTCCCCCGGCGCCAGACGGTCGTCATTCATGGCCAGGCACATGGAACATCCGGCCTCACGCCATTCAAAGCCGGCATCCTTGAAGATTTTGTCCAAACCTTCTTTTTCAGCCTGTTCCTTGACCAGGCCAGAACCGGGAACGACCAGCGCCTGCTTGACGTTCGGTGCGCGTTTCCTGCCTTTGACGACCGCTGCGGCCGCCCGCATGTCCTCAATACGTCCGTTGGTGCAGGATCCGATGAAAACCTTGTCGATGGCGATGCTTTCCATCGGTGTCCCCGGTTCGAGTCCGATGTATTTCAATGCACGGACCATTGCATCACGGCGGACCGGGTCTTTTTCTTCTGCGGGGTCCGGTACCTTGTCTTCAATGGAGACAACCATTTCCGGTGAAGTGCCCCAAGTGACCTGCGGCTTGATGCCTGCCGCATCAATTTCAACCGTGAAGTCAAACACTGCATCCGGGTCGGAATGCAGGGTGTTCCAATATGCAACGGCTTTTCCCCATTGGTCACCTTTCGGTGCATAAGGCCGTCCCTTGACATAATCGATGGTGGTCTGGTCAACCGCAACAAGCCCTGCCCGTGCCCCCGCTTCAATCGCCATGTTGCAGAGGGTCATCCTGCCTTCCATCGAGAGGGCGCGGATGGCAGAACCTGCAAATTCCATTGCACAGCCGGTACCGCCTGCGGTGCCGATCTTGCCGATGACTGCCAGTGCGATGTCCTTGGCGGAAACCCCTGGCTGCAGGGTGCCTTCCACCTTGACGAGCATGGTTTTCATCTTGCGTGCAAGCAGTGTCTGGGTTGCCAGCACATGTTCGACTTCAGAAGTGCCGATGCCATGTGCCAAGGCTCCGAACGCACCATGGGTAGCGGTATGGGAGTCGCCACAGACGACTGTCATGCCCGGCAGTGTCGCCCCCTGTTCGGGTCCGATGACATGGACGATGCCCTGACGTTTGTCGTGCATGTTGAAATAGGTCAGGCCGAATTCCTTGGCATTGGCATCCAGTGTCTCGATCTGCAAACGGGAAACCGGGTCTTTGATGGGGCCATTGCGGTCCTGGGTCGATACGTTGTGGTCTGCCACCAGCAGGTTGGCTTCATTGCGCCAGGGTCTGCGCCCTGCCATCCGCAACCCTTCAAATGCCTGCGGGCTGGTGACTTCGTGCAGCAGCTGCCGGTCGATGTAAAGGACTGTGGTGCCGTCTTTTTCTGTATCAACGATGTGGGATTCCCAAAGTTTGTCGTAAAGGGTCTTCGCCATGATGATGTCTTTTTAGCTGTTGTTTTGGATAGCTTTCAATTATGCCACATTTGCCCCTGGTCCTGTTCAGGAACCAGAAGGACAACCGTTGTCAGGCAACCTGCCTGTCCCAGCGGCAGGCGAGCCATGCCGCGATGAATCCTGCCAGTGCGGTGGCTGCGGCACACCAGTAGATGGTTTCATGGGGCATCTGTGCCCAGACGAACGACAGCAGGAAAGCACCCAATGTCCCGCCAATCCCCCAGGATGCGCTGATGTAGATGGCCTGTCCCCTTGCCTGCAATGCGCCTGGGAACCATTTCCGGACCATGAAGATGGAAGAAACATGGTGGGCACCAAATGTTGCCGCGTGCAGGATCTGCGCAATGGCAAGGATCAGGAAGGCTACAGCACCGAATCCAATCATCAGGAAGCGGGCAACCGCAATCAGCAGGCTGCCCAGCAGCAGCCACTTGACCCCGATCCGCTTGATGATGGGGTCATGGAAGATGAAGAATAGGATTTCCGCCGCCGCACCGGATGCCCACATCATACCGATGGTGAAGCTGCTGTAGCCAAGGTCTGCCAGGTACAATGAATAAAACGAATAAAGCGAGGCATGGGCCGCCTGCATGAAGAAAGCGGAAACCATGAAGGCTACGACTTCTTTCTTGAACAGGACCTGCCAGATGGAAGCTTTTTCCTGGACCGGCTCGACATGAGGCGTCTGGTAGATCCTGAGGCTGATGATGAGTGTGATGCCAAGGATTGCAGCACCCAGCCACGGCATACAGGCAATGCCGGCCTTTTCGAAGACATAACCGGCAATGGCGGTCATGACGATATAACCGATGGAGCCCCAAAGACGGAGCTGCCCATAACGGGACATGTTGCTCCGCATCTCACCAAGGATCAGGGTGTCAGACAGTGGCCCCTGAGCACTGGTGAAGATGTTGACGCCGAACATGAAGACGACGAAGTACCAGAATGAACCGGGGAAGAAGAAACCGATGAACACCGCCAACGCTGCTGCAGCTGTCAGCTGGAGCATCCGGTCACGCCTGCCTGTCAGGTCAGCAAGCCATCCCCAAAGCGTCGGACCGACGATACGGGTACCTTGCATGACTGCCATCAGCATACCGATTTCAAACGGTCCGATTTCACAGAAAGCCAGGTACAGGGAAACATAGGCGGGAAAGACGCCGACAAAGCTGTAATAGGCGAAATAGAACGCCCCGAAACCGAACGCCTGTTCAGGCCAATCTGTTTTCCGTATCACGGTCTGTCATCAGTCAACCAGTGGTTTTGTTCCAGGCACAATGCCCTGTACCGGTGCCAGCGTTGCCTGGACATCACTGCATTGCGCCCGGTATTGCAGGACAGCATCCATCAGGACCAATGCCAACATGGCTTCGGCGACCGGGACGGCACGGATGCCGACACAAGGGTCATGCCGTCCGGTTGTCTCAACAGTCACCGGTTCCCCTTGGATATTGATGGACTGGCGTGGCAGACGGATGGAAGGGGTTGGCTTGATGGCAATGGATACCCGGATGTCCTACCCTGTGGAGATGCCTGCCAGGATACCGCCGGCATGGTTGCTGGCAAAGCCATCTGGCAGGATGGCATCGCCATGTTCAGAACCTTTCTGGGCAACTGCTGCAAAACCGTCGCCGATTTCCACGCCTTTGACAGCATTGATACCCATCATGGCGGCGGCAATTTCCGCATCGAGCCTGCCGGCCAATGGACTGCCAAGGCCAACCGGTACACCTGTTGCCACGATATCGACTTTCGCCCCGATGGAATCCCCTTCCCTGCGCAGGGCATCCATATAGCTTTCCATGGATGCCAACAGCGCCGCATCATCGGTCGCCGCAAAGAATGGATTGGCTGCGGTATATTCCCATGACTTGAACGGGACAGGTATGGTCCCAAGCTGGGAGAGGTATGCCTGGATGACGGTACCGAACTGGGCTTTCAGCCATTTCTTGGCAACAGCTCCTGCTGCAACGGTAGCGGCTGTCAGCCGGGCAGATGAACGCCCTCCTCCCCGAGGGTCACGGATGCCATATTTCATGAAATAGGTATAGTCACCATGGGCAGGGCGGAAAACCTCCGCAATCCTGCTGTAGTCTTTGCTGCGCTGGTCCTGGTTCTCGATCATCAACGCAATCGGGGTTCCGGTTGTCTTGCCTTCATAGACACCTGACAGGATCCGGACAGCATCCGGTTCACGGCGTTGTGTGACAAACCGGGAAGTTCCCGGGCGACGGCGGTCAAGGTCATGCTGGATATCCGCTTCGGAAAGCGCCATCCCCGGTGGACAGCCGTCAATGATGCAGCCCAATGCGGGACCATGGGATTCCCCAAAGGTGGTGACGGTGAACAGTCTGCCAAAAGTGTTGCCTGCCATAATGATGTCCGTATTGATGAAAAGGAATGGAAGATGTTGATTTTACCATGAGCTGTACCTGCCCTTGAAAAAGGCACAGCATCCCCTTATGGGAAACGGATGCCTACATCATCAGCGAAATACGGACGGTTTCAATACACCAGTCCATCAACGGTCCCGGCAGGATGCCGAAAAGGACGACCAGTGCGCCATTGACCAGCAGGGCGGTACCTGTGTCTTTCGGAACAGTGACCAGGGAGCCATCAGCAGGTGCATCCAGGTACATGAGCTTGACAACCCGCAGGTAGAAAAAACCACCGATGACAGCAAAGAGGATGCCGATGACGGCAAGCCAGGCAAGCCCGGCTTCAATGACCGCCTGGAAGACGGTGACCTTACCATAGAAACCGACCAGCGGCGGTACACCAGCCAATGAGAACAGGCAGACCATCATCACCAGTGCCATCCAGGGACTGCGGCGGTGGAGCCCCTTGAAATCATCGAGTGTTTCAGCTTCTTTCCCGTCTTGGGACAGGACCATGATGACACCGAACGCTCCGAGTACAGCGAGCACATAGACTGCGGTGTAGTACATGGAAGCGCCATAAGCAGTATAAAAGACGCTGCTTCCGCCAGTCATCTTCACTCCAGACAGCATCCCCAGCAGCATATAACCCATATGGGCGATGGTGGAATAGGCGAGCATCCGTTTGATGTTTTTCTGCATGATGGCTGCCAGATTGCCAAGTGCCATCGACAGGATGGCCAAGACAATAAGCATCGGCTGCCAATCAACAGCCATCGGCAGCAATGCCTGTGACAGGATCCGCAGGCAGACAGCAAAACCTGCCAGTTTCGGTGCCCCGCTGACCAGCAGGGTCACCGCAGTCGGCACACCTTCATAGACATCCGGCAGCCACATATGGAATGGTACGGCACCGAGCTTGAAGGCGATGCCACAGACAATGAACACGATGCCAAAGACCATGACCAATCCGTTGGTGGACTGTCCTGCAATTGCCTGGGCGACTGCTGCAAACCGGAAAGCACCGGTGACGCCATAGACCATTGAGATGCCATAAAGCATGAGCCCCGTTCCCAATGCCCCCAAGATGAAATATTTGGTGGCAGCTTCCACTGCCTTGCCGTCTTCCCGCTTGAGGGCCGCCAGCGTATAGAGCGGGAAGGTCATGAGTTCGATGCCCAGATAAAGCGTCAGGAAGTCTCCGGCGGAGATGGTCGCCATCTGACCAAGCAGGGAGAAAAGCGCCAATAGATAAAATGCCCCGCCGAGATAAGAAGCCGTCAGCTTCCGTTCATTGACATAGCGCCGTGCATAGACCAATGTCAGGAACATGGCAGCATAGGTAAAGAGCTTGAGCACCTGGGCAGCCGGATCGGCGATGAAGGAACCATAGAAGGTGACGGTTTTACCACCACAACCAGCCAGCCAGGCAGAAACCGCTGTGCAGGCACCGATAACCAGGATGGACAGCCAGAAAGTGATGTCCTGGCGTTTCTGCGGAACGAACAGGTCCAGCAGCATCAGGATGGGCAGTGATGCTGTCAGGATCAGCTCGGGGACTGCAGGAATCAGGTTCATCGCTTCCATCGATCATCGGTTCCTTACAGTTTGGATTGCCCTACCCATGCCATCAGGTCAGCAACTGATGCCTGCATATGGTCTGTGATGATGGCAGGATAGACACCGATGGCAATGACACAGACCGCCAAGACAACCAGGAAAAGGGTTTCACGGGCATTGATGTCTTTCAATGCGGCAACCTTTTCATTGCCGACCGGTCCATACAATACCCGTTTGACCATCCACAGCGTATAAGATGCGCCAAGAACCAGTGACAACCCTGCTGCACAGGCAATCCAGAGGTTGACGTTGACCGCCCCCATGATGACCAAGACTTCACCGACAAACCCTGATGTGCCAGGCAATCCGATGTTGGCAAACGCAAACAGGATGAAGAATGCAGCAAAGCGGGGCATGACATGGACAACCCCGCCATAATCAGCTATCTGACGGGTATGCATCCGGTCATAGACAACCCCGACACAGAGGAACATGGCGGCTGAAACCAATCCATGGGAAACCATCTGGACAATGGCACCATCCAGCGCGGTTTCCTGGAAAAGGAAGAAACCCAATGTGACAAACCCCATATGCGCTACGGAAGAGTAGGCAATGAGCTTTTTCATGTCTTTCTGGACCAATGCCACCAGTCCGATATAGATGACGGCAATGAGTGACAGCGTAATGACCAGCCAGTCCAAATGACGGCAGGCATCTGGGACGACCGGCAGTGAGAACCGGGTGAAGCCATAGGCCCCGAGTTTCAGCATGATGGCGGCCAGGATGACTGAACCGCCTGTCGGTGCCTCTACATGGGCATCGGGCAGCCAGGTGTGGACTGGCCACATCGGTATCTTGACAGCGAATGCTGACAGGAACGCCAGGAAGACCCAGACTTGTGGTGTCAGAGGCATTTTCAGCAGATACCAGCCATAGAGGTTGAAGCTGTTGGTCTGGAGATACAGGTAGATGAGCGCCAGCAGCATCGGCAGTGACCCCAGGAAAGTGTAGAGGAAGAACTTGAATGCTGCATAGATACGGCGTTCCCCTCCCCACAAGCCGATGATGATGAACATCGGAATCAATGTTGCTTCAAAGAAGACATAGAACAGCAGGCCATCAAAAGTGGAAAACACGCCTATCATCAGACCTGACAGGATCAGGAAAGCGCCCATATATTGGGCGACCTGCGTCTGGATGGCCTGCCAGCTGGCAATGACGACAATGACCAACATGAGGGCTGTCATGATGATGAGCCAGAGCGAAATGCCATCAATCCCCAGGTCATAGTTGACGTTGAAGAGTGTTATCCACGGATGCCTTTCGACAAACTGCAGGCCATGAACCTCTTTGTCGAATTGGAAAACCAATGGCAAGGTAACCGCCAGGCTGACGAGTGCCCCGGCAAGGGACAGCCACCGTACCATACCGGCACGTTCATCCTTCCCGACCAGCAGGACCAGGACCCCGAATGCCACCGGCACCCAGATTGCGAGTGACAGGATGGGGAACGTTGAATAAATCAGATTCGGCATAGTCTTCCAGTTGTCCTTATCTCAATGCCAAAGGCAGCATCCAGAACAGCAGCCCCAGCAACCCGACAATCATCACAAAAATATAATGGTAGATGTAACCTGTCTGGAAGTGCCGGACAATCGAAGCTGTCCAGGCAACCAGCCTGGCACTTCCGTTGACAATAAAACCGTCTATCACAAAGACATCACCGGCTTTCCAGACCAGATGCCCCAGTTTCTTGATGCCCTTGATGCAGAGCCCTCCAATAATCCATCCTTCAATGAGCTTGACCTCAATCCACTGCCACAGCAGATGCCCCAGGCACAGGATACCGCCCACCACAACTTTCTGATACAGCTGGTTCAGGTAATACTGTTCATACAGCAACCGGTGCAGGAAACGCATTTTCCGATAGCACCTGACTGCAAGCTCCGGTTTTGCCTGATAGAGATACCAAGCTGAAACAATGCCTGCCGGCACCAGCAGATAGGTTGGGGACAGAAGTTCATGCAATGCCATCTGCATAGGTCCTTCAAAATGCTGTGCCAGGATTGCCATCGCTGGATGACGGACATGATCAATGAACAGCACGCCCTTGAAGAACCCTCCAAACAGCCAGCCATCGACCGTGATGAAACCGATAACAGCTGATGGGATTGCCAACAGCAGCAGAGGCAGACGGATCAGCCAAGGCTGCTCCTGTGGTTTATCACCTGGCATCATGCCGGTCCTTTCCCCTTTTTCCACCGTTGCGCCAGATGATGCCAACCGTTGGTTGATGACCTGTTGGCGCAGGAAACGTTTTTTACCATGGAAAACCAGGAAAAACAGGCGGAAAGTATAGAAACCTGTCACAAACAGGCTGAGGATAAGTGCAACAGCGGCAAAACCGGAACCTGTGACAGTAGAAGCACAGACTGCACTGACGATGGATTCCTTGGAATAGAAACCTGCAAAGAAAGGCGCCCCTACCAAAGCCAATGAACCAACCAGCATGGTGATATAGGTCCAGGGCATGTATTTCCGCAATCCTCCCATATGATGGATGTCCTGGTCATGGTGCATGCTGAGGATGACGGAACCTGCTGCCAGGAAGAGCAGTGCCTTGAAGAACGCATGGGTCATCAGGTGGAAGACCCCTGCTGAATAGGCAGAAGCCCCCAGTGCCGTAACCATGTAGCCCAGTTGTGACAGTGTTGAGAAGGCGATAACCCGTTTGATGTCGGATTGGACCATTGCGACCAATCCCAGGAACAGTGCTGTGATGGCACCAATGATGACAATGACTGACAGTGCCGTGTCTGACAATTCATACAATGGCGACAGACGGCTGACCATGAAGATGCCAGCGGTGACCATGGTCGCAGCATGGATCAATGCGGAGACCGGAGTCGGCCCTTCCATGGAGTCCGGCAACCAGACATGCAATGGAAACTGGGCGGATTTCCCGATGGCACCAATGAACAGGAACAGACAGATGGCGGTGACCACAGGGATGCCCAGCCCTGGCAATACCATCCCTGCCAAGTCATGCCGGCTGTTGAAGATGTCTTGATAATGGATGGAACCCGTATAAGCAAACAGAAGGCCTACCCCGATGATGAAACCGAAATCACCGATACGGTTGACCAGGAAAGCTTTCAGTCCCGCAGAAACAGCATCCGGTTTTTCCAACCAGTACCCGATAAGCAGGTATGACATGACACCAACAGCTTCCCAGCCAAAGAAGAGCTGGATGATGTTGTTGCCCATGACCAGTGCCAGCATACTGAATGTAAACAGGGAGAGATAGGCAAAGAAACGTTGGACTTTGTCTTCGTCTGCCATATAAGCTACAGAGTAAATATGCACCAGCAGGGAGATGGCCGTCACCACAGCCATCATCATCGCGGAGAGTGGATCCACCAACAGACCGATACCAAGCTGTGTCTTGCCAAGCACCATCCAAGTATAGAGATTGCCATCAAAACGGGCGCCTTCCATGACATCCTGAAGGACAATCAGCGAACAGGCACAGGAAACAGCGGCCCCGGCAATGGTAACGGCCTGGGCAGGTTTCCTGCCGAGAACGCCATTGCAGAAACGGGTGCCGAACAACCCCGCCAGCAACGCTCCAGCCAATGGTGCGAGCAGTACAGTCAGCAGCAGTTGGACACTCAGTTGCCCTGGCATATCCGTCCTTTCTGTTTTCCCAACACCGCCTTATCCTTTCAGACCATCCATGTTGTCTGCCTGTACAGACCGTATCTTCCGGAACAGGACAACGAGGATGCCCAGCCCGATGGCGGTCTCAGCTGCCGCCACCATCAGGATGAAGAAGACAAACACCTGTCCATCAACATTCCCCGTCCAACGGGAGAACGCCACAAAATTCAGGTTGACGGACAACAGCATCAGCTCAATGGACATCAGCAATACAATCAGGTTGCGGCGGTTCAGGAAGATGCCCATCACAGCAATTGCAAAAAGCACTGCACCGACAATCAGGTAATGCATCAGGGTGATGGTCATGGTTCCTTTTCCTCCGTACCATTATTGTTGCCGGCCATTTTTTCAGCTTCCATTTCCACTAGACGGATACGGTCAGATGGATTGACCTTCACAGCTTCCCCGGCTGAGGTGTACCGGGCATCCGTCCTGCGGCGCAATGTCAGGACAACAGCACCAACCAATGCCACCAACAGCAGCATGGCCGCCAATTCAACCTGGTACAGGTATCCAGTAAACAGGGATTTCCCGATTTCCGCTGTCAGCCCGATTTCTGCTGCCGTCTCAGGAACCTGCCTGCCGATATGACAGAATCCCCGGAAGATGACTGCCCCCATCTCGAGGACAATCAGGGCTCCGACGACAGCGGCAGCAGCCAGGTTCTGCATGGCAATGTGTTTCAGGGTTGTCATGTCAATGTCCACCATCATGACAACAAACAGGAACAGCACCATGACGGCCCCGACATAGACCAGCATCAGGATCATCGCCAGGAATTCCGCCTGAAGCATCAACCATAAAGCCGCACCCGTAAAGAAACTGAGCACAAGAAAAAGCACTGAATGCACGGGGTTCCTTGCCATTACCACGCACAACGCCGAGCCAACCAATATGATGGCAAAGCTGTAAAACAGTGCTGTTTCAAACCATTCCATATCAATCCCTTCCAGTCAGCGGTAACGTGCATCTGCCGCTTTGGCTTCCTGGATTTCTTCCTTGAATGCCTCTCCAACTGCCAGCAGGGTTTCCTTGCCAAACAGCAGGTCTTTCCTTTCTTCAGCAATATATTCAAACTGCTTGGTATGCACAATGGCATCTACCGGACAGGCTTCTTCACATATACCACAGAAAATACATTTCCCCTGATCAATCTCATACCGGACGGCACGCCGGCTCCCTTCTGCATCGGGACCGACCACTATCCTGATGGCCTGTGATGGACAGGCTGCCTCGCAGAGCTTGCATCCGATACATTTCTCAACACCATCACCATCCCTGGTCAAAGCATGCATTCCCCGGAAACGGGGGGAATACGGGGTCCGTTCCTCTGGATAACGGACAGTGGGCTTGGCCCGGAACATAATCCGTAAGGTCAGGAACATGCCCTGCACCATTTCTGCCAGTGAGAATGTCTTGAACCAGTGTTTCAGCATCGCCATCTCCCTAGCCCCATATATTGAACGGTGTCTGCATCCAGCAGGCGATGGCAACAAGGTAGGCCAATGTCACCGGGATAAGGACTTTCCATCCCAGCCGCATGGTATGGTCATAACGGAAACGGGGGAATGTCGCCCGCACCCAGATGAAAACAAAGACGATGACCGATGTCTTGGCAGCCAGCCAGATCCAACCAGGAATCCATGAAAGGAATGCCCAATCGAAGGGGGACAGCCACCCGCCAAGAAACAGAATGGACGCTATCGCAGAGAACAGGATGATATTGGTGTATTCCGCCATGAAGAACATGGCAAACGCCATGCCTGAGTATTCCACCATATGGCCTGCAACGATTTCAGATTCACCTTCAACGGCATCGAATGGATGGCGTCCAGTCTCTGCAATTGCACAGATAATATAGATGACCAGCAACGGGAACAGCGGCAGCCAGTTCCATGACAGGCAGGTCAGCCCCATGCCGGCAAAAAAGCCTTGTGCCTGTCCAAGGACAATGTCAGACAGGTTCAGGCTACCAGATACCATCAAGACGGTGACAAGGACAAATCCCAACGGAATGCCGAAGGAGACCATCTGTGCCGCAGCACGGACTGCACCCAACAGGGCATACCTGGAGTTGGATGCCCATCCTGCCAGCATCACGCCATAGATACTGACCGAAGTAATGGTCATGACAAACAGCAGACCGGCATCGACATCTGCCAGGACGATACCGGCATCATAAGGAATGACTGCCCAAGCAGTAAGGGCGGGTATCACTGCCAAGACTGGTGCCAGCCAGAAAACCGCTTTGTCAGCCTTGTCAGGGACAATGATTTCTTTCAACAGCAGTTTGATTGCATCGGCAATCGGCTGTATCAATCCCAATGGACCAACCCTGTTTGGGCCGAGGCGGGCATGCATCCAGCCAATGACCTTGCGTTCCCAGAGCGTCAGGAATGTCATCAGCCCCAATATGACCACCAGGACAATGCCGATACAGACCATTATCCAGACAACATGCCAGAACTGGCCAAACAGCATCCGGCCGTAATGGTGGGTGAGGCTGAGCAACTGCGCCATCATAAGCGTTCCACCTTTACCCAACCATCAATGGGGCCCAGCATAGCTGTATCGGGATGCCCTGAGGCCAACCTGATGCAGTTGCCAGGCAATGTCCTGTCTGCCTTTACAGGAAGAACCTGCTGCCCATTTTCCTGAATGACCTGGATTTTGCCTCCCTCTTTCAAACCGAGTGCTTCAAACTGTGCTGTCGACAGATGGACAACCGGTGATGATGCCCATCTGGTCTTCTGAAGCGATGGAGCCCGACGGACAATGATATCGGAGAACATCGCAGGCAAATCGCCAATACGGGACAGTTCCGGGACTGCTTCAGCTTGGTATCCCGCTGGCATCCCGCTATAGTTGTTCAGGACTGCCGCCAAGTCAACAGCTGCCATACAATCATCCCGGACAGCCTCAGAAGCCATATAACCAAATCCTTCCAATCCCAGGAAACCGCCCAATACCCGCAGGACTTTCCAAGCTGGGCGGGTTTCTGCCAAAGGAGGAACAGACGCCTTGAAGGACTGGCTGCTGCCCGCTGCATTGATATAGGTACCGGATGTTTCTGTAAAGGGAGCAACCGGCAACAATACATCAGCATAGTCCAGGCTTTGGCGGAATGGTGACATGACTACAACCATTTCTGCCTGTTTCAACGATGCCGTCACAGCTGGTTGATTGAAGGCTTCCAGTTCCGGTTCTGTATGCAGGAGCACGAATGCCTTTGAAGACGGTGAGGCCATAGTCTTGAGGGAAACCTGGGATGACGGATCTGGATAGGCTCTGGCAACCATGCCTCCAACACCATTCGCCCCGGATGGCAGGCAACCCAAGACAGCCCCTGTCTGACCGGCAAGCCATTCCGCCAGCCGCAGGACATCTGATGCTTGACGGTGCTGCAGGGCCAATGCCCCCAGGAAGACCGCTTTCCGTCTCCCTGTCAGCAATGATGATGCAACGGCTTCCGCCTGTATGCCATGTGAAACAGCCTTGATGCCTTCAGGGACAGGAATGCCTTTTTTCCCTGCAACTGCGCAGATGATTTCCGCCAGCATTTCCGGCCAGCGTGCTGGAATATCTATCCATTGATGGGCAACTGGCATCAGCCAGTCTTCATCAACTGTATGGATACGGCTGATTTCTGCTCCCTGCTTGACTGCTTCGCGGAAACGGACCGCCATCAACGGTGCTTCCTGGCGCAGGCAGGCACCAATCATCAGCAGGCGGTCCAGCCCGGAAATATCAGCAACCGGCATACCCAGCCAAGGGATGACTTTGCCATCCAAGGTATTGTCCTGCTGGCGGAGGCGGTATTCGATGTTTTCACTGCCCAGCGAACGCATCAGTTTCTGCAACAGGAAGAGTTCTTCCAATGTCGCCTGTGGCGATGCCAATGCAGTCAATGACTGGCTACCGTAATCTCCAGCGATATGTTCCAATCCATGGGCAACATAACTCAATGCGGTCTGCCAGTCGGTTTCAATCCATTCCCCTCCCTGTTTGACCATTGGACTGGTCAGGCGTTCCCTGCTGTTCAATGCTTCGTAGGAGAAACGGTCCCTGTCCGACAGCCAACATTCGTTGATGGCTTCGTTTTCAGCCGGCAGAACCCGTTTGACCTGCCCTCGGCATGTCTGGACAGTGAGGTTGGATCCCAGACTGTCATGGGGACTGACAGCCTTATGTGATGAAAGTTCCCAACTACGGGCTCTGAAGCGGAATGGCTTGGAAGTCAACGCACCGACTGGACAGACGTCAATCAAGTTACCGGACAGTTCGGAGTCAACCCAGGTTTCCGGGAAAGCGGCAACCTCAATCCTTTCCCCCCGTCCCATCATGCCCAATTCCATCAGACCCGCAATCTCCTGACCGAAACGGACACAACGGGTACATTGGATGCACCGGTTCATTTCCTGCATGGAAACCAAGGGACCGATGTCTTTCACCAGGACAATCCTTTTTTCTTCTTGGTAACGGGACCTGTCCACACCGTATGACACCGCATAATCCTGAAGCCGGCATTCCCCACCCTGGTCGCAGACCGGGCAGTCCAATGGATGGTTGATGAGCAGGAATTCCATGGCAGCCTGACGGGCTTTCCTGACACGGTCGGTGTCTGTATGGATGACCATCCCTTCAGAAACAGGGGTTGCGCAGGCTGGAAGTGGCCGCGGCATGGTATGCACATCCACCATGCACATCCGGCAACCTGCAGTGACGGAGAGTTTCTTGTGATAGCAGAAATGCGGCACGGCTACGCCAGCATCCAATGCTGCTTCCAGCACAGAATGGCCTTGTTCCGCCTGTATTTTCCTGCCATCAATCTCGATTTCCATCATGCCTCCATCCATGGATTACACCGTTGGATTCCCTCCTTGTCCAATTTTCGCCAGAAATTCGTGACGGAAATGCTTCAGGAATGACCTGACAGGCAATGCAGCAGCCTCGCCCAGCGCACAGAGTGTACGCCCTTGGATATTGGAGGCAACTGAATCCAACAGGTCGATATCCTGGGGTACCGCCATCCCTTGCTGGATCCTCTCAAGTAGCCTGACCATCCAGGCTGTCCCTTCCCGGCAAGGTGTACACTGCCCACAGGATTCATTGCGGTAGAAACGGGCGATGTTCAGCAAAGCATGCACCATGCAACGTGTTTCATCCAAGACAATGACCCCTCCTGTTCCCATCATGGAACCTGCCTTGGTGATTGCCTCATAATCCAGGTTCAGTTCCATCATGACATTCCCGGGCAATACCGGTGATGAAACACCGCCAGGAATGACTGCCTTGAGTTTACGTCCCCCCTTTACACCACCCGCCAATGCCAGCAGTTCACTGAAAGGGGTCCCTATCGGCAGTTCATAGCAACCTGGACGTTCCACATCCCCGGAAACTGGAAAAACCTTGACCCCTTGGCCACCATTCCTGCCCAAGGCGGCATAAGCCTGCCCGCCCATTGCCATGATGAACGGCACATAAGCAAGTGTCTCGACATTGTTGATGGTGGTCGGCCGGCCATACAGCCCCCGTTGAGCCGGGAATGGTGGCTTGAACCTGGGCTGCCCGCGCTTGCCTTCCATGGATTCGAGCAAAGCGGTTTCTTCCCCACAGACATAGGCACCATAGCCATGTACAGCATGCAGGTCAAAGTCAATTCCAGACCCGAGGATATCCTTACCCAGATATCCTGCAGCATATGCCTGTCGAATTGCCTCTTCAAACCGATGATAAACCGCCATGATTTCCCCATGGACATAGATGTATCCGATAGTGGTTCCCAGTACATAGGCCGCTATGAGCATGCCTTCAATCACAGCATGGGGATTGTAGTGGAGGATATCCCGGTCCTTGAAAGTACCGGGTTCACTTTCGTCTGCATTGCAGACCAGGTACTTCTGGCCAACGTCCCCCTTGGGCATGAATCCCCATTTGACAGCTGTCGGGAATCCAGCGCCCCCACGTCCACGCAGACCGGATGCCTTGATTTCTGCCAGGATGGTTTCCGGCAGCACCTTTCCTGCCAATATCCGCCTGAGCTGGGTATAGCCTCCCCGGGAGATATAAGCATCCAATGCCCAGTTTCCTCCGGTCAACCCTGCCAGCAGCAACGGTGAGGGATGGCGGTCATGCAAGCAGGTCATGTACGCAGCTCCTCAAGCAGACGGTCCACTTTTTCCCTGGACATATGCATATGCATCACATGATTGTTGACCAGGATGACAGGGCCATCCCCACAGGCTCCCATACATTCACTTTCAACAAGGGTGAACATCCCGTCCGGCGTCGTTTCTCCGAAACCTATGCCGAGCTTTTCTTTCAGGTAATCCGCCAGACGGTCGCTGCCATTCATCTCACAAGGGAGGTTGCCACAGATGGCGAGCTTGTATCTGCCGACCGGATGGGTATTGAACATGCTGTAAAAGCTGGCGACTTCCTGGAGTGCCACGACCGGTACTTTCAGATATCCAGCGACTTCTTGAAGGATTTCCGGTGAAAGCCAGCCTTTCTCTTCCTGTGCAATGGTCAGGGCTGCAATTGCTGCAGACAGTTTCCTGGCCGGCGGGAACTTCGCCAGTTCTTTCTCGATTTTCCGGTAAGCATCTTCACTCAGCAGCATAACCTGTCCTTTTCAGTTCCTAACGGTCAACTTCCCCAAACACAATATCAATACTGCCGATTGCAGCGACAAGGTCAGGAATCAAGTGTCCCTTGACCAGTTTCTCAAGCCCCTGCAGATGTACAAACGAAGGGGCACGGATTTTCATCCTGAAGGGTTTGTTGGCTCCGTCCGAAACCAGATAAATCCCGAATTCCCCTTTAGGGGCCTCCACTGCGGCATAAACCTCTCCGCAGGGCAGGCAGAAGCCTTCTGAAAAGTATTTGAAGTGATGGATCAGTTCTTCCATCCCTGACTGCATCTTCTGACGGGGCGGTGGTGAGAACCGGTAGTCATCAACCTTTATGGGACCAGGATGCTTTCTCAACCAATCCACACATTGCCTGATGATGCGGTTGGATTCACGCAGTTCCGCAACACGGACCAGATAACGGTCATAGCAGTCGCCTTCCTTGCCAACTGGAATGGCAAAATCCACCCTGTCATAGACTTCATATGGCTGTTTCCTGCGTAAATCCCAAGCCACGCCAGAACCCCGCAGCATCGGTCCCGTGAAACCATTTGCCAGCGCTTCTTCCGGCGAGATGACACCGACACCAACCAGACGCTGTTTCCAGATGCGGTTGTCTGTCAGCAAGGTTTCATATTCATCGACACATTTCGGAAAGTTTTCTGTAAACCGTTCGATAAAATCCAACAGGGAACCTTCCCTGCCTGCATTCAGGAAAGCAATCCTTTTATCACTCTGGAAACGGGTTTTCCTGTACTTTGGCATCTCTTCCGGCAGGTCACGGTTGACACCACCAGGGCGGTAATACGCTGCATGCATCCGTGCACCACTGGCAGCTTCATAACAGTCCATCAAGGTTTCACGTTCGCGGAATGCATACAGGAAAACGGCCATTGCCCCCATATCCAACGCCTGAGAACCAATCCAGAGCAGATGGCTCATGATGCGGGTAATTTCATCAAACATCACGCGGATGTATTGTGCCCGGAGCGGCACTTCAATCCCCAGCATCTTTTCGATGGCCATGACATAAGCATGTTCGTTGCACATCATGGAGACATAGTCCAAACGGTCCATGTAAGGCAAAGCCTGAAGGTAGGTGCGTTTTTCCGCCAACTTTTCCGTGGCCCGATGCAGCATGCCAATATGCGGATCGGCACGGACTACGGTTTCCCCATCCAATTCAAGGATCAGGCGGAGAACGCCGTGTGCCGATGGATGCTGTGGTCCAAAATTGACGGTGTAATTGCGGATTTCAGCCATGCCTGTCTCCTTTGCCACGGATGATACGGGGCGTGATTTCCCGCGGTGTGATGCTGACAGGTTCATAAACGATGCGTTTCTGCGTTTCATCGTAACGCATTTCAACATAGCCTTGTACCGGGAAATCCTTACGGAAAGGATGGCCTGTGAACCCATAATCGGTCAGGATCCGCCGTAAGTCTGGATGTCCGTCAAAAAGGATGCCATAAAGATCGAACGCTTCTCGTTCAAACCAGTTGGCAGATGGCCAGACTGCCATGATGGAAGGGATCCGGGGTTCATTGTAATCTTCTGCAAACACCCGGATACGCAGACGGCAGTTATGCGCCAATGAAAGCAGATGGACAACAACCGCAAAACGGGGATGCCCCAAGGCACTGTCACCGCCATATCCCAGATAATCCATGCCACACAGGTCAATCAACTCTTCAAAACGGTAATCCGGATCATCACACAATTCCTGCATGACCCGGCGGTAAGCCCGGACAGGGACTTCCATGGTCACTTCACCAAACGCCACACCAACCACGCCCCCATCTGCGGTAAACCTGTCCCGGAGTCTTGCTGCCAGTTCTTCAGGATGTCTCTGCATGAAAAACTCCTGTCACTGACGGGCAATGGTTGACGTCCGTTTGATTTTCCCCCGCAGCTGCATCAGTGCATAGAGCAAAGCTTCAGCCGTTGGAGGACAACCAGGAACATAGATATCAACAGGAACAATGCGGTCACATCCCCTGACGACGGAATAAGCATCATGGTAATAGCCTCCGCCATTGGCACAAGACCCCATGGAGACAACCCAACGGGGCTCCGCCATCTGGTCATAGACTTTGCGCAATGCCGGTGCCATTTTATTGCAGAGGGTGCCGGCAACAATCATCAGGTCAGACTGCCTGGGTGTGGCACGGAAGAATGTGCCAAACCGGTCCATGTCATAACGGGCGGCACTGCTGTGCATCATTTCCATCGCACAGCATGCCAAACCAAAGGAAACCGGCCATAATGACCCTGTCCTCAGCCAGTTGATGGCCGTATCAAGCGTCGTTACGACAAACCCTTTATTCTGCAGACCTTCAACCGCCACAAGTCACTCCCAATCCAATGCTCCTTTTTTCCAGATATAGATGAATCCCGCCAGCAGTTCAGCTAAAAAAACCATCACTGCCACAAATGCCTCCCATCCCAATTCACGCATTGCGGTTGCCCATGGGAACAGGAAAGCGGTTTCAACATCAAACAGGATAAAAAGGATGGCAATCAAATAAAACCGGACATCAAATTTCGCATGGACTTTTTCCAGAGGCGTAAAACCACATTCATAAATGGAATTCTTCTCAGCATCGGGATGATGAGGCGCCAAGACACGCCCCAACACAAGGGAAAGGACACCGAATGTCAGTGCTGCCAGCAGGAAAAGAAATACCGGCAGATATTGTTCTGGAACCATGTTCAGAGCCCCCTTGGAATCAAATTGACCGACTGAAGGGAAACACCTCTTGTCCTCTGCGCCACAACAACCATGACCAACGGATTCCAGAGGGTTCCGCCCTAAGTTATTATGATAACATCCTCAACTGGCTTTCCCCTAGGAAAGGCACTCTTGACCGGTCATTTCCATTTGATATCGCTGAGCGGATAAGCATAGCCATCAACATTGAAAACATAGTTCGAATCTTCCAGGGATTTCATCCGTGCGTCCTGGCTGACCTGATAACCCATGACTTCAGCCATGACAAACGGAAAAGCACTGCTGTTGAACAGTTTGCCGCCATTGATGGCATACCGGTCAACCGCTTTACGGAAACGGGTGATATAAGTGCTGTTGGACGACCATACAAAAAACGGTATCTCAAACTGGGCTACACGCATATCAGCCGTCCCATGTCCAAGATTCACGATTTCACCATGATCAGGAATATAGATGAACAAGGTCTGGCTGTCCCCGTGTTTTGTCAGCTGTTCCTGCATCCTGTCAATATGCCCAATGGCAGCATCATAATGGCGGAATTCTTCGGATGAACGGAATGCCCGTTGATAGTCGATGTCATCATGCCGGTCTTCATACCACATATGCCCCCCCCAGATATGCAGGACAAACAGCTGTTTCCTGTCATTGAATTCAGCAGCCACTGGTGGTACCAGCACTTCATCCCGCCCTTCATCAAAATAGGCTGTCTTGTCCGCCTGCTGGGCAACTATCTTGATCAATGTGTCATGAAGCCCGCTTGAGTTCTGTCGGGAGAACCATCCTGTCTGGTATCCAACGTGCCTTGCCATATCGATGACACCCATGTTTTCTGTAAAAGGCGCCATATCCCGTGGTGTCGCAAAAGTCATTATCCGGGGAACCGCCTCGCGAGTGACTGCCGACGGAGACAATGCTGTGAAAAATGCCGTATGTGCCGGATCTTTCTGCCGTCCCATCATGAAACGGTCTGTCCCCAATGGATAACCATAGGTCCCATGATGGGCCCGCCAGTCACTCTCACCCAAAACGATGACAATCCGGCGGGGAATACCGCTATCCGTAACATCCGCTGGTGGGGAAACGCCTTCTGGCAATGTCCTTTTCTTGTGTCCGGCTTCCTTCAGTCTGTTCTGGATGGAGAAATACTGTCCCAGCATGGTTGGATAGCGGTAGAGCAGGGAATTGATATAACGGTCTTTCATCTTTTCAGCTGGATAACGGACAAACTCAAAGGATTGGCTGTATTTTTCCCCCATCACAGCAGGAACCACCACCTCAGCAACAGGTGCGAATGACAGACAGGCAAAAACAACCCAACCAAACCAACCGGTCCGGGAAGCCTTCCAAGCCAGAGCCCCAAAACATAAGAACAGTCCAATAAAGACAAAGAGCGGAAAGAAGCCGACAAACTGGAGATAGCCTGCCGTCTCGCTGCCAGTTGTTTCCATGGCCGAGGCAATCTGGCCATAATGCAGGAGGTCTCCGTAGATTTTTGCACTGGTGAGATGGACGGTTCCCCAAAACGAGAACAACAGCAAGGCAGGAAACCGCAACCAGCCTCCTGCCCGCAACAGCAGGAAGAAAAGGACTGCGTCCAAGACAACCCATACCTCAAGCACCCATTCTTCCATAAATGGGGCATTTTCAATCGGATGTTCAAGTCCATAGCTCCTGAATACCCAGATCGAGGCAACAAGGACCGCCAACAGCAGGATTGTCGGGATGTTCCAGCATTGCTGGAACCTGTCCCTTAAAGAGCGCCAGTCTTTCCAGTCCAATCTTTGCCGCCCTTCCTGGGGCTGCTTGAATGGATTTGAAAATCGGAACGCCATGGTCTGAATGATTCCAGTCGGATTAATGCTTTACAGGGAGGAAAAGGACGTCAACAGGCAGCCAATCCAGCACCCATGCCATCCTGTACTTCCTATTAAAAACCCCGTTAAGCAATATTTACTTAACGGGGCAACCAAAAGCCATCAGCTTCCGGTTTCTGTTTGGTGCGGGCGGCGAGACTTGAACTCGCACGGCTTGCGCCACTACCC
>JAFWUI010000004.1 GCA_017524145.1 Oxalobacter sp.
CCACACGGGCTGAAATCGCAGCAGAATTGGGATTCCGTTCAGTCAATGCGGCGGAAGAACATCTTCAGGCATTGGCAAGGAAAGGGGTCATTGAGATGGTGCCTGGGATTTCCCGTGGCATACGCTTGCTGTATCAGGAAGAAAAGCATCCTGAAACAGGTTCTTATCTGGAATTCATGGAACTGCCTTTGGTCGGTTCAGTCGCTGCTGGCGCCCCCATCCTTGCCCAGGAGCATATTGAAAAGAAATTCCAGGTCGATCCTTCAATGTTCCAGGAAAAGCCCGATTATCTACTGAGGGTCCGGGGAGCCTCAATGAAAGATGTCGGTATCTATGAAGGCGATTACATTGCTGTCAAGAAAACCACCCAAGTCAGGAACAACCAGATCATCGTAGCCCGTATCGGTGATGAAGTGACTGTCAAACGTTTCAGCCGGAAGGGCAGGTCGGTGGAACTGTTGCCAGAGAACCCGGACTTTGACCCCATCAAGGTGGATGGCAGGCTGGAAAACTTCCATATTGAAGGACTGGTGGTCGGTCTGATCCGTCCATGGGGCTGATACCGTCAAATGCAGGAAGGCTCTGGACCTGTTGTCACTTGGCTTTCTTTGCCAATGACTCAATCTGGGTTGCAATACCCCGTAGGATATTGATTTCTTCAGTTTCAAGATGGCTGCGGGAAAACAGCCGTCTCAGTCTTGGCATCAGTTTCTTTGGACTTTCTGGATTCAGGAAACCGGACACAACCAATGCCTTTTCCAGGTGTTTAAACATCCCGTTGATTTGGTCTACTGTAGCAGGTATGCCATGGAAACCGATGGCATTGCCTGTTTGGGGGGAGATGCCCTTCTCCAATATTGCCATCCGGCATTCATAAGCCAAAACCTGGACCGCCTGTGCCAGGTTCAGCGAAGTGTGTTCTGGATTGGCAGGGATGTTGACCAGGGTATCGCATTGCTCGACAACCTCATTGGGCAGACCATACCGTTCACTGCCAAAGACCAGTGCCTGTGGTGGGGAGTTGCCATTCAATCCACCTGCAAACTGCCGGGGTGTCAGGACCTGAGGGGAGAACTCCCGCAGGCGTGCAGATACAGCAGTGGCATGGACGCATCCAGTCAGTGCTTCATCGATGGAACCTACAATCTGTGTATTTGCCAGCACATCAAGGGCACCGCTGGCAAATGCCTTGGCATCTGGATGTCCAAGGACATCATTGTGTCGTGGACTGACAAGGACCAACCTGCTGAATCCCATTGTCTTGAGTGCCCGGGCGGCAGCGCCGACATTGCCAGGGTGGCTGGTTTCTACCAGGACAAACCGTAAAGTCTCGAAAATGGATGTGTCAGTTTTCAGCGTGTTCATTTAGAATAGAGGGTTAAGGGGGAACAGCAGACTGTCCAATTTCTTTTGACTGATGCTGTTCCTTCACGGACCGGTTTTTATCAATCATTATGACATCAGGCATCCCTTCCGGATATTCTGATGCATACATTTTTTCAAGAACATTATGCAGCATCCAATGCTTACCACTGCGGTCAAAGCCGCACGCCGTGCGGCGTCCATCATCAACCGCGCATCCTTTGACATGGAACAGGTCAAGGTTGAACAGAAAGACCAGAATGATTTTGTGACAGAAGTTGACCGTGAGGCGGAAGCTGCCATCATCGATGTTCTTTTGACGACTTACCCTGACCATGCCATTCTGGCAGAAGAATCAGGGGCATCCAATGGGCTCAATGACAGCAGCGAATATGTCTGGATCATCGATCCCCTTGATGGCACCACCAATTTCATCCATGGTTTTCCCTGTTACTGCATATCCATTGCCTTGCAGCAGAACGGCGTATTGACTCATGGGTTGGTTTATGACCCTGCCAGCAACAACCTGTACACAGCTTCCAAGGGAAGTGGGGCATTCATGAACAACAGGCGTATCCGTGTCAGCAAGACAGACAGGTTGTCCAAGGCACTTATCGGAACCGGTTTTGCAGGACGCAAGAAAGATCCTGAAGCATTGAAGACTTTCCTGAAGATGTTTGAAGCAATGACGATGAATGCCCAGGCCGTCCGCCGTCCAGGATCTGCAGCATTGGACCTTGCCAATGTCGCTTGTGGCCGTTATGACGGCTATTACGAAAAGGACCTCAAGATTTGGGATATTGCTGCAGGCGCATTGTTGGTGTCTGAAGCAGGTGGCATTGTGTCAGACTTCGATGGCGAAGGGGATTACCTGAAATCAGGCGACATCATTGCCGGTTCCCCACGTGTGTTTGCGCAGATGCTGACATTGCTGAAAGCCCTTTAAGCCGGTTACCTGATGATGGCATCGGTTTGCCAGGATAATAAGGTTCCGCTCAGTATCGACCTTTTCTGCGAGGTCATCGACAACTACGGTGATGCAGGCGTCTGCTGGCGTCTTGCCCGGCAGTTGGTATCAGAAAGGTATTGCCATGTCCGGCTATGGATTGACAGCCTGCCGGTATTGCAGAAACTCTGTCCCGTTATCCAGATTGGCCTTGAGAAGCAGACCGTCAACCAGGTTGAAGTCCGTCTTTGGAAGAAAGATTTAAGCGTTGATGATATCGGTCAGGTTCCTGACGTGGTCATAGAAGGGTTTGGTACCCATCTGCCTGATATTTATCTTGGCATGATGGCGGAAAGGGCAGGTGCCCCGGTCTGGCTCAATCTCGAATATCTGAGTGCAGAACCTTGGGTTGAATCGACCCACCTGATGCAGTCCCCGCATCCCAAGTTGCCATTGACCAAACATTTCTTCTTTCCAGGATTTACCGCTAAGACTGGCGGACTTATCCGTGAGGACAATCTGGTTGAAACAGTCACGGCGTTCCAAGGTGACCGGAAAAATGCCTTGCAGTTCCTGTCATCAATTGGGATAACCTGCCAAGAAAGCCAGTCCATCATCTCCTTATTCTGTTACCCGGCAGCACCAGTCCAGCAGTTTCTTGAAGCACTGTTGTCGTCAGGTGAACCGATACTCTGCCTGGTTCCTGAAGGGACTGCCTCCCAAACTGTTGGACAGTTCATCCGCCAGACACCCGATGCAGGGACCCGATACCGGAATGGCACACTGGAAATACAGGTGTTTCCCATTATGGAACAGCAGCAGTACGACCGTCTGCTCTGGTCATGTGACCTGAACTTTGTCCGGGGGGAAGATTCATTTGTCAGGGCACAATGGGCAGGAAAGCCTTTTGTCTGGCAGATTTACCCACAGGAAGATGATGTCCATCTTGATAAGCTGGCTGCATTCATGGGTTTATATCAACAAGGGTTGACAGCTGAAGAATGCCAAGTGTTCAACGATTTCTGGAAACGGTGGAACGGTTATGCAGGACAGGGAAGTTTTGCAGAATCTTGGGCAGGATTCCGGAAAATCCTGCCAGAATTGAAACGATATGGTGGTATATGGCGCAAAAAATTGGCAGAACAGCCGGATTTAAGTACGGCTTTAGTTCGATTTATTGATTCTTTGCGTTAAAATACTATGATTTTTCCTGGTCGGTGGCATCTGCTTTCATGTTTTTAGGCTGCCGTGAGTTCACTGACATTTATTTTTCAATCCATTTAAATCGATTTTTTTATGAAAACAGCACAAGAAGTCCGGGTCGGTAATGTTGTCATGATCAACAATGACCCAATGGTGGTCCTGAAATCTGAATATTCCAAATCTGGCCGTAATTCTTCCGTCTGCAAGATGAAAATGAAGAACCTGCTGACAGGTTCCCCGATGGAAGCCGTTTACCGTGCCGATGAAAAGTTTGATACCGTTGTCCTCGACAAGAAGGAAGTCACCTATTCCTATCAGGCTGATCCTTACTATGTTTTCATGGACGCTGAATACAACCAGTATGAAGTTGAAGAAGACTGCATGGGCGATGTCCTGAATTATCTGGAAGATGGGATGCCTTGCGAAATCACCTTCTACAACGAAAAGCCAATCGCTGTCGAACTGCCAAACACCGTCGTCCGTGAAGTTGTCTATACTGAGCCGGCTGTCAAGGGCGATACCTCTTCCGGTAAAGTCATGAAATCTGCCCGGATTGCCAGCGGCAAGGATGGTGGTTATACCCTTCAGGTACCGCTGTTCGTTGAAATCGGTGACAAGATTGAAATCGATACCCGTACCGGCGAATACCGTAGCCGTAGCAAATAATTCCTGATAAGCAGGAAAGGGTGGAAACGGCACGTCAGATCGTGCCGTTTTTCATCATGAATGCAATCATGTCCCTATTTTCCGAGGAGTCAAAATGGCTGTACGCAGTATGACCGCTTATGCCACGACCACTGTTGAAACAGTGGCTGGCACATTGACCATTGAACTGAAAAGCGTCAATTCACGCTTCCTTGACCTTCAGTTCAGGATGAATGACGAATTCCGGATGTATGAGCCGGTTTTCCGTGAAACCATCATGCAGCAGGTCAAACGGGGCAAGGTGGAGTGCCGTCTTTCTTTCGGCAGGGGAGTCCATGCCTCATCTTCCCTGCGCCTGAATGATGGTCTGATGGCAGAAGTGATGAAACTGCAGGGAGAAGTGCTTCAGCATAATCCACAGGCACAGGCAATGACCGTCAATGAAATCCTCCGTTGGCCAGGCATGATTGAGGAAGCGGCACCTGACCAGGATACCCTTCAGGCACAGGTCAAGGAAGCCATGTCAACGACAGTCAAGACCTTTACTGCAGAACGGGAAAGGGAAGGTGCATCGTTGACTGCTGCACTGCTGGAAAAGGTTTCTGCCATGCAGGAGATTGTCAGTCGCATTGAGCCGCTGATTCCGCAGATGCTTGAACAGTTCCGTCAGAAAGCGGTTGACCGGATGCAGGAAGCCCTTGGTATTGCAACTGCAGACGATGTTCCACAGACCATGACCCAGCAGGAAGCAGCAGAGCGTATCCGTCAGGAAGTCACCTTGTATGGCATGCGGATCGATGTGGCAGAAGAACTGGCACGGTTGAAAATCCATCTGGAAGAAACCAAGGAAATCTTCCGCAAGGGCGGTATGCTGGGCAAGCGGATGGATTTCATGCTGCAGGAACTGAACCGGGAAGCCAATACCTTGGGATCCAAGGCGGTCATCAAGGAACTGTCAGATGCTTCCATTGACCTGAAACTGTTGATTGAACAGATCAGGGAACAGGTGCAGAACCTAGAATAACCTTCTGATGGACTGAATGGAAAATCCGGCTGGTGTTTTATACATCAGCCGGATTTTTTATTGCTCTTGAAGCCTGTCTATAACTTCTTTGGCATTGCTCAGGCACAGATTCTGTGGGATTACGTCATACACTTCAATAAATGCCGTAAAGCGACCGCAGACATGGCAACCAAGTATTCCATGACTGTATTCAAGACTGCCATGACAGATACCCTGTTCAATGGCAACGGCATGGAAGCGGTTGGAAGCCAAAATGCAAAATCCTATTCTTGCTCAAGACTCCTTCTGGGTAACGATGCGCCGGAAAGATGGTTCACCATTTCCAGTCTTGCTTGAGGGCAAGCCGGACAAGAGTTTTGTCAGGCGTTATGGTCCAGACGATAAGGGTAAGGTCACCAGAAAACGTGTTGAGAGTTTCATAAAGGATGATGATAACTTCGGTGCATTGATAAAGATTGCTGAAGCAAAGACAGAGAAGGAAAAAACAGCCCTGACCGAGCGGTTCAAAAAGAATCTTGGCTTCACTGATGAGGAAATAAACGAATTCCTTGAGATGAGAAAGCAGTGGGGAAGGGATAAGTATCCGAAAGAAATCACTGGAGTCAGCCGAGGCAGTGAGATGTCCCATGACGAGGCAGACGGAAACAAACCCAATCCATCGTATCAGAAAACAAAGGGAGCCAGACAGAACTGTCAAGCCGCTGTTGTTGCTTATGAGATGAGAAGGCGTGGATATGATGTCGAATCTGCATTGAATGATGGAAAGGGCAAATTAGAACAGCTTTCCCGTGAGACCCATAAGGCATGGCTTGATAAGGATGGGAATTACGCAAAGATTATCGTTCCAGAAAAAGGTGCTAGATACTCAAAGTCAAAGATAGATGAATTGGGATTTAAAGCAACAGTACCAACTGGATATTATGGCTTTCTCGATGATACGATAAAAAAGGGGAGCAATATAATCTCGAATTTAGGTGGGCTGTTTCTGGCAAAGGTCATATTGTTTCATTATTCAAAAAGGATGATGGACAAATTGTGATATATGACCCTCAGGCAAATGAAACCCATTCTCATAATAAAGCTATTAATTATCTTCGAAAGATAAGATTAAAAGGAAGAGATGTTCCGGATCTTTATAGATTTGACAATTTAGGGTTTAATCCTTATTTTATAAATGATATAATAATAAAAAAAGGGAATAAAGATGGAACGAAGTAAGGTATTAGAATTTGCAAAGGAAAATGGGTATCGAAGTCTTGGTAAAAAGGATTTTTGGAATGGCTATGATATCTATGAGCCTTTATTCAATTATCCCGGAGAGGAAGCCGTTTATCGAACGGGTCCACCTCTTGTGATATTGGTTAAGGGTAATAAAATAAGGATGTCCACTGTCAAAGAATGCTTTGAGTATCTTGATTATGTTGTCACAAAAAATGTAGACCCTGAAGAGGAAGCTCAAACACAGGCATTCATTGAATATCTGAAAAGTCAAGATAAAAAAAAGGGAGCGATATAATCTCGCATTTAGGTGGGATTCAGGGATGGGTCATATTGTTACGGTTTTTAAAGATGATAAAGGTAAAATCATAATATATGACCCTCAATCAAATCATACTGAAGAATCGTATAATAAATCTATTAACTTTCTGCGAAGGATACGATTAAAAGGAAGAGATATTCCAGACCTTTATCGAGTTGACAATTTAGGGTTTAATCCTTACTTCATAAATGATATAATAATAAAAAAGGGGGAATAAAAATGGAACGAAGTAAGGTATTGAAATTTGCCAATGATTTGGGATATGGAAATATTGGTGAAAAAGACCATTGGAATGGATATGAAGTCTATCAGTTGATATATAACAAACCGGGTGATGAGAATGTCTATCATATAGGATTGCCTCATATTGTAATGATTAAAGGCGATAAAATAAGGATTTCAACAGATACAGAATGCTTTGAATATCTTGACCATGTAATTGCAAAAGATATAGACCCAGAAGAGGAAGCGCGAGAACGGGCTTACATAAAATATCTTGAAGAAAAAGACAAGAAAAAATAATCGATTGATTTCAACAAGAGCCATCTGATTGTCAGGTGGCTTTTTTCATGGAGTACACCATGACAGACAACATCAAGAGCCTCCGCCGTGAGGCTCTATCTTTTGATGCAAGCTCCAAGCGGAGATATGACGATAACGGCTTCATGCACGTAGACTCGAACCATATCACCAAAGAGCAGGTCGTACCGTACTACGGGAACGAGATTCCAAACTGGGAAAAGTTTGGACTTGATGCCCATAAGATGTATTACAGATACCGTCCTGCTTCTGAATTGGAAAAGGCTGTTGAAACATTCAACGGCTTGCCATTGCTTCTGCATCATCACCCTGAAAGTGCCCGGAAACCGCAGAAAGAGTACCGTGTCGGCTCGGTAGGCACTTCTGCTGTCTGGAATCCGCCATACATCGACAATGCCATCTCTGTCACCGATAAGGTCGGCATACCAGGCAATCAATTGGTTAGATAAAAAATCCGGCTGGTGTTTTATACATCAGCCGGATTTTTCATTGCTTATGTAAAAGGCTGTCTGTTGTATCAGAGGACCTTTGCGATGGCATCCACAACGTAATCGATGTTATGGGAATTCAATGCAGCAACGCAGATACGGCCGGTTCCCACGATATAGATTGAGAACTCGTTTTTCAGCCGTTCAGCCTGTGCCTGGCTGAGGCCAGAATAGGAGAACATCCCAGCCTGACGGGTGATGAAACTGAAATCCATATCCGGTCTCTTGGCAGACAACTTGTCAACCAGCTGGTGGCGCATCACATGGATACGTTCACGCATACCTGCCAGTTCATCTTCCCACATCTGCCGCAGGGCTGGGTTCGACAGGACTGTACCGACAATCTTCGCACCATAGATTGGTGGATTGGAGTAATTGGTGCGGATAACCCGTTTCAATTGGGAAAGGACGCGTGCTGATTCATCTGCATCAGAAGCCACCAGGCTGAACGCCCCGACACGTTCCCCATACAATGAGAAAGATTTGGAGAAGGAGCTGGCCACCAAGACCACTGGACAGGCTTCTGAAAAACGGCGGACAGCCTTGCCGTCTTCAGCGATGCCATTGGAGAAACCCTGATAAGCCATGTCCAGGAAAGGAACCAGGCGGTTTTTCTTGACCACATCGATGACTTCTGACCACTGGTCATCCGTCAGGTCCGAACCCGTTGGATTGTGGCAGCAGGCATGAAGCACGACAATGGAGCCCGCTTTTATGGACCTCAAGGTTTCAATCATCCCCTTGAAATTGACGCCATGCGTGGCTTCATCATAGTAAGGGTAGGTGTTGACCTTGAAACCTGCATAGTCGAACAATGCGAAATGGTTCTGCCAGCTTGGGTTGCTGACCCAGACTTCTGAATCAGGCATAAAGCGTTTCAGGAAGTCGGCACCGATTTTCAGCGCACCGGTCCCACCCAGAGACTGGACAGTGGAAATCCGTTTTTCCTTGACAGCAGGATTATCTGCACCGAAAACCAGGTTCTGGACGGCTGTATCATAGAGTGGGATGCCGTCAATAGGCAGGTAGGTATGCGGGGTTTCTGATGCAGCCATCAGCTTCTCCGCTTCCACAACACATTTCAGCAGGGGAACCTTGCCATCGTCATCGTAATAGACACCAACGCCCAGATTGGTCTTTTTGGGGTTTTCATCTGCACGGAATGCTTCAGTGATGCCCAGGATCGGGTCGCGGGGCGCCATCGGGATGGCAGGTAAGATAGAATTGTTCATCGTGATAATATTGATTGTCCAACACACATGCATCCACACGGATTTCCATTCACATCAACGTGTGGACGAAATCTAAAAACAGGGGGAACCCTGCATATAAACGAAATATTATCAGAGGTACGGCGCAATGGCTCATTTATCAACGGTTTCTCCTGAAAAACCAGATAAAAAAGTCGTGACTTTCCCAAATTCACCTTTTGAACTCGTCCAGCCGTTCGAGCCTTCCGGTGACCAGCCTGAGGCAATTGAGAAACTTGTCGAGGGCATCCAGGATGGCCTGTCTTTCCAGACCCTGCTGGGAGTGACAGGGTCGGGCAAGACCTACACCATGGCGCATGTCATTGCCCGGTTGGGCCGTCCAGCAATTGTCTTTGCCCCGAACAAAACGCTTGCTGCACAGCTGTACAGCGAGTTCAGGGACTTTTTCCCGAACAACGCCGTTGAGTATTTCGTCAGCTATTACGATTACTATCAGCCGGAAGCCTATGTCCCCCAGCGGGACCTCTTCATTGAGAAAGATTCAGCTGTCAACGAGCATATCGAGCAGATGCGCCTGTCCTGTACCAAGTCCCTGATGGAACGCCGGGATGTCGTCATTGTCGCAACCGTTTCCGCCATTTATGGCATCGGAAACCCGAATGAATACCATCAGATGATCCTGACGCTGCGCAAGAATGACAGGATGCCTTACAAAGATGTCATCAGCCGTCTTGTCCAGATGCAGTACACCCGCAATGACTACGATTTCAGCCGTGGCACTTTCCGCGTACGGGGCGATATCATCGATGTTTTCCCAGCTGAGAATGCCGACTATGCCATCCGTATCGGGATGTTTGATGATGAAATCGAGAGCCTGCATTTCTTTGACCCCATCTCCGGGAAAGTCCTTCAGGAAATCCCGCGGTTCACCATCTATCCAGGCTCCCATTATGTGACACCAAGGGCAACCGTCCTCAATGCCATTGAAACCATCAAGGAAGAACTGGCAGAACGCAAGGCATGGTTCCACGCACAGGGAAAATATATTGAGGAACAGCGTATCGACCAACGTACCCGCTTTGACCTTGAGATGCTTCAGGAAGTCGGTTTCACCAAAGGCATCGAGAACTATTCCCGGCACCTGACCGGCATGAAACCCGGGGAACCGCCGCCGACACTGGTGGATTACCTGCCATCAGATGCCATCATGTTCTTGGATGAATCCCATGTCACCATCGGACAGCTCAACGGCATGTACAACGGCGACCATTCCCGGAAGACGAACCTTGTCGATTACGGTTTCCGCCTGCCATCGGCTTTGGACAACCGTCCATTGCGTTTTGATGAATTCGAGAAAAAGATGCGGCAGACGGTCTTTGTCTCTGCAACACCTGCAGGCTATGAACTCGCCCATTCGGGGCAGGTGGTTGAGCAGGTTGTCCGTCCAACAGGGCTGGTTGACCCTGCTATTGAAGTCAGGAGGGCGGACAGCCAGGTTGATGACCTGCTGGGTGAAATCCATGACCGTGTCCAGCATAATGAGCGGATCCTCGTCACCACATTGACCAAGCGGATGGCGGAACAGCTGACTGAATTCCTTTCGGAACAGGGAGTCAGGGTGCGTTACCTGCACAGTGATATTGATACCGTCGAGCGGGTTGAAATCATCCGTGACCTCCGGATCGGCAAATTCGATGTGCTGGTCGGCATCAACCTGCTGCGTGAAGGGCTGGATATCCCCGAAGTGTCGTTGGTCGCCATCCTGGATGCCGACAAAGAAGGCTTTCTCCGTTCAGAGCGCAGCCTGATCCAGACCATCGGACGGGCGGCAAGGAACCTGAACGGGGCAGCCATCCTCTATGCAGACAACATGACCGATTCGATGAAAAGGGCGATTGACGAGACCGAGCGGCGGCGTGCCAAACAGATGGCATTCAACCAGCAGCATGGCATCACCCCCGAAGGCATCACCAAGGAAATCCGCGAATTGATTGATGGGGTATTCCATCCTGAAGAAAGCCGGAAAACCATACAGGCAGAAGAAGAGCGGATGGACTATGAAATCATGTCCGGAAATGAATTGGGACGTGAAATCAAGAAACTCGAAAAACAGATGCAGGATTTTGCAAAGGACCTGCAGTTTGAAAAGGCGGCACAGGTCCGTGACAAGCTGCATCTGCTCCGCCAACAGGCATTCGGTGCATCCATCATCGACAGGATCAAACAGAAGGCTTTGAAAAAATGAACCGTTTCCCTCCATCCATTGAAACGGCACTTCAACGTGCCCATCCCTCTTGGCAGGCCATCCTGAAGCAAGGCTTGACGGCTCTCGAAAAAAATACGCCGGGGTATCTGGACAGTCTGGAAAACAGCGGCTTCCTGCCGACACAAGGCAGGCTTTTTGCAGCGTTTTCCCTGCCGGTGGACAAAGTCCGCTTTGTCCTGGTTGGAGAAGGCCCATACCCCCGGGAAGCCAGTGCATCCGGTTACTGTTTCATGGATGGTGCCGTCCAGGCATTATGGTCTGATGAAGGCCTGTCAAAGCCAGTCAACCGGGCGGTTTCGTTGCGGAACTTCATCAAGATGCTGCTGGTGGCAGACGGATACCTTCTGCCAGACGAGACCGGCAAAGAAGCGATGAGGCAGTTTATCGAAAATGTCATGAAACCAAGCCAGGCATTCATCCAGTCCAGGCAGGAATTGCAGGCTAATATGCTTCATAACGGTTTCCTGCTGTTGAATGCTGCGTTGGTATACCGGCAAGGTGTGCCGGCTGCCAAAGAAACACGCTACTGGCAGCCTTTCCTGAATACTGTCCTGACAACATTGGCAGAATTTCCAACCAACTCCAGGAAACCAGTGACCCTGGTGCTATGGGGCAAGATGGCAGAACGGTTCCAATCCCAGTTTGAAGACAGCGCTTATCAGATTGCCGTTTCAGAGCACCCTTACAACCTGTCATTCATCGGGAACCGTGTCATGCAGTCGTTGTTCCAGCCGTTGAACCTTCTGAAAAAGCCTGTGTAGGGAATCTAAGCAGATTATGAGGTGGAGTGTTTTGACTGGACAAAAAAAGCAACCCACCGGCATAGCCGGTGGTTCTTCATAGACGCCCGTAGGGCTCTGTTACCAGCAGCGCCCTAACAGGCGCATCTACGGACTGACACTCGCATTTCTGTTACCGGCCACCCGTAAACGGGTCTTCCTCATA
>JAFWUI010000005.1 GCA_017524145.1 Oxalobacter sp.
GAAATGGGTATATGGAAGAAGGGAACTTGGCGCCGTATACCAAAAATATACCCAAAATCCCTAGTCACAGCAGTTTTCAGATGGATGCCGGATGCAGACGCAACGAGGTAAAAAACCACCAAAGGATATTTTGGGGGTATGGCATCAGTCACCATTAAACGAATACCCCCATTTATACCCCCAAAGTACTCCAAGATGTACTCCAAAATCCAGTTGCTCGACATGTATATTCTATTTTTGCATACACAAAAATCGTTATAACCCATTGATTTTTAAAGAAAGACGAGCAAACAAAGATTTTCGAAGGGAGAGTTTGGAGGCAGGAAACGGAATCGAACCGATGTCTACGGCTTTGCAGGCCGCTGCATAACCACTTTGCTATCCTGCCACAGGATGCCTGAAAAACTGGATGGCATGGAATGATGGAGCGGGAAAAGGGTCTCGAACCCTCGACCTCAACCTTGGCAAGGTTGCGCTCTACCAACTGAGCTACTCCCGCATCATTTCATAACAGTATCCATACAGCATGGACACTTCCAATCACAGCCTTTCGATGCGAAGAAAAACTGGAGCGGGAAAAGGGTCTCGAACCCTCGACCTCAACCTTGGCAAGGTTGCGCTCTACCAACTGAGCTACTCCCGCACTGGAGAAGTGGATTATATACCGACTGATGGTTGTGTCAAGCTTTTTACACAATTATTTTGCACGCATCATCTGCCATGCACTGTAGAGGTAAGACAGCATGGAAACGATGGTCATGGCAGCTGCCAACCAGATCAGCCAGGTACCGATTGTGACCAAATCCAGACCCAGCCATGGATGGTAGTAAAGCAGCATCGGGATTGCAATCATCTGGGCGATGGTCTTGACTTTGCCCAGTGAATTGACCGCAACGGATTTGGCGGCACCAAGTTTCGCCATCCATTCCCGCAGGGCGGAAATGGTGATTTCCCGGCCGATGATGATGAAGGCGATGATGGCATCAACCCGGTCGAACTGGACAAGCACAATCAAGGCACCGGATACGATGAGCTTGTCAGCCACTGGATCGAGGAATGCACCGAATGCCGTGGTCTGGTTCCATTTGCGTGCCAACCAGCCATCAATCCCGTCTGTGACTGCTGCCGCGATGAAAATCCAACCCGCAAAATAGGAACGCCTTTCCAGCGACAGCCACGCATCTGGCAGATAGAACATCAGTACCATCAATGGAATCAGGGCAACCCGCATCCATGTCAGGAAGATAGGAAGATTGAATGGTATCGACCGGTGTTTACGGCTTTCACTCATCGCTTGCATACTCAATAGCTCTATATCTGCTTTTTTGGCGTTATTCTAACATCCTGCCTATGGGAATGAAGCAGATTATTTCTGTCTTTCTGTACGATTTCAGTGCAGCTGCTGATATATCTGCCGGGCAAGCCCGGTTGAGATGCCGTCTACGGTGGCAAGGTCTTCGACAGAGGCATCGGCAATACCACGGATACTGCCAAAACGTGCCAGCAGTTTCTGCCGCCTTTTGGGACCGATGCCTTCTATTTCTTCCAACCGGGATGTCCGGCGTTTCTTGTCGCGTTTCGCACGCATCCCGGTAATGGCAAAACGGTGCGCCTCGTCACGGATCTGGGCAATCAGCATCAGGACGCCGGAATCTTTGCCCAGTTCCTGCGGTTCGCGCCCATCGGCATAGACAAGGGTTTCAAGCCCAACCCTGCGCCCTTCCCCTTTGGCGACACCGACTATCCTGTCCAAGTCATGTCCGAGGCTGGAAAACACTTCGACTGCCATGGCGACCTGTCCGGGACCACCGTCCACCAAGACAATATCCGGCATCAGATCTTCCTGGCCGACCAGTTTCCCATAACGGCGTATCAGCACTTGTTTCATCGCCCCGTAATCGTCTCCCGGTGCGATGCCTGTGATGTTGTAACGCCGGTATTCGTTATGCTGCATCGCACCATGATGGAAGACGACGCAGGAGGCCTGTGTTGCTTCACCTTGGGTATGGCTGATATCGAAAGCTTCAATCCGCAGTGCATCCATGTCTTCGATATCAGGCTTCATCATCGCCACCAGCTCTTTCAGGCGGGTCTGCTGGGTATCTTCACGCTGCAACAAACGCTCCAACGCAATTTCTGCATTCTTTTCCGCCAGTTCCAGCCAGATACGGCGTTGTCCCTGGGGTTGAAAGACGAAATGCACCCGATGCCCTGCCTCAGCGAAAAGGGCTTCGACCAGTGCAGGGTCATCAAACAGGACATTGCAGACAATGGCGGAAGGGATGTTGCCATCCATGTAATGCTGTGACAGGAAGGCTTTCAGGACCTGGACACCATGGGGTTCATCGTGCCCTTGTGCTCCGGCGGTTCCATAACCTTCAAATTCCGCCATCTCTTCCTGGTTATCAAAAGCGGTTGCCATATTGCCGGGGAAAACCGCCCTGTCACCAAGGTGCCTGCCCCCACGGACCATCGCCAGGTTGACACAGGCCTGCCCTGCTTTCATCACTACTGCAATGATGTCAACATCTGCATGGTTGCCGGCTTCCATGCTCTGTTGTTCCAGCACCTTGGAAAGTGCCATGATGCGGTTACGTACCGACGCAGCCGCCTCAAACTCCAGACGCCCTGCATGTTCCATCATCTTTTCCTGTAATCCTTCAAGGACTGCATTGTGTTCCCCACGCAGGAAACGCACGGCATCATGGACATCCTGCTGATAGGCCGCTTTATCAATGGCATCTACACAAGGCCCACTGCACCGGTCTATCTGGCACAACAGGCATGGTCGTGTCCTGTTCCGGAAAACGCTGTCTTCGCAGGTCCGCAACCGGAAAACTTTCTGCAGTACCTGGATGGTCTCACGGACTGCATAGGCATTGGGGAAAGGCCCGAAATACTGGTTCTTGCGGTCAACCGCCCCCCGGTAATAGACGATGCGGGGAATGTCTTCCCCGGTGATTTTCAGGTAGGGATAGGTCTTGTCATCCCTGAAGATGATGTTGTACCGGGGATGCTGTGTCTTGATGAGGTTGCTTTCCAATAGCAGTGCCTCCATCTCGGACCGGGTAACGGTCGTTTCCAGCCGTGCGATACGGCTGACCATCAGGGCAATACGCGGGGAATGCGTGGTTTTCAGGAAGTAGGAAGAAACCCGGCGGACTAGGTCACGTGCCTTGCCGACATAAAGCAGCCGGTCCTGCCGGTCAAAGAAACGGTAAACCCCGGGCAAATGCGGCAGCTGATGTACTGTGTCCAGCAATGCCTGCCGTCTGGCATCAGGCACAGCCGTTCCATCGGATGAAACGGCTTGTGGAGTCTCCGCCATAGACTTGCTTATCGGGTTGGTGTGATGGATTCAACCAACGCACGGGCACGCTGGTAAAGGGGTTCTGCCTGAAGGGTATCCCAGTCTTTGGCAGGCTGTTTGGGAACCAGCTTATCCATACGGCGGCGCAATGCGCGCATTTCTTCATCAGAACGCAGCGGCAGGCCAGCGAGCAGTTCATCTGCACTGGCAGGGGCATTGCAGACCAAGACCATATCACAACCTGCATCAAAAGCGGCTTTGGCACGGTCAACGATGCCACCCGCAACACTGGCACCTTCCATGCTCAGGTCATCACTGAAAATCACGCCATCAAATCCGAAGTCATTACGCAGGATGGACAGCCATTTCTTGGAAAATCCCGCCGGCTGGCTGTCAACTTTTGGATAAATCACATGTGCTGGCATGACTCCGGCAAGGGTCATGTCCAAAGCCCTGTAAGGTGAGGCATCTTCTGCGAGGATGACATCCAGTTCCCGGTCATCGACCGGGATTTCTGTATGGGAATCCCCAGTGGCATAGCCATGTCCGGGGAAATGTTTGCCACAGTTCGCCATGCCTGCCATGGACAGGCCATAATGCAGGTTCTGTGCCAACACCGTCACTACATCAGGGTCCCGGCTGAAAGAACGGTTGCCAATGACTGCGGATACCCCGTAATCCAAATCCAGCACCGGTGTAAAAGAGAAATCAACCCCGCTGGCACGCAGTTCTGATGCCAGCACATAACCGACTGCCACTGCTGCACGGACAGCGGATTTCGGGTCTTTTTCATACATTTCTCCCAATATCCGCATAGCAGGCAGACGGGTGAATCCATCATAACGGAAACGCTGGACACGCCCACCTTCATGGTCAACGGCAATCAGGACGTCAGGCCGTTCCCGTTTGATTTCAGCCGTCAAGGCCATCAACTGTTCCCGGCTCTGGTAATTGCGGGCAAAGAGGATGACACCGCCTGTCAATGGATGGCGGATACGCCGGAAATCCTCATCCTGCAGACGCAACCCAATCACATCCAGCATCACTGGACCATAGGTATCCCGTTTACCGCCCAACAACATACCTTTTCCCGTTGCCATTGTCTTCTCCTGTCATTCAGAAAATGTGATTGTACTGCCCGCCCCTCGACCGGCCTTCTCCATTATCATGCCTGTGTTCCGGATGGCTGGTCAACTTTTTCAATCACCACAAATGCCATCGCGAAATCTGACTCATCTGTCATGGACACCTGGGCCCTCAGCCCCTTTTCTTCCATATAGCCTTTCATGGCTTTCCGGCAGAAAGGTTCTGGCTTGCCGCTTTTCGCATTGAGGAACTGCACCGACAGCCAGGTCATCGGTCCGCGCATCCCCAATCCGACAGCCTTGGAGAACGCTTCCTTTGCTGCATAACGGGTTGCCAGATAACGCAATCCACGAAGGGGGACCCGTTGGCGGCGGTCCTTGAACCGTACCATTTCATCAGGCCCCAGAATCCGCTCTGCAAAACGGTCTCCCCATTTGTCCAACGCTTTCTGCAAGCGGGAAATGGAGACCATATCTGTACCAATCCCATAAATCATTGCATTTCCCCGTTGTGCCCTCTTATTGCTGACCAGCTGGAATGCGTGCACCTGCAATCAATGCCTTCATTTCACGGATGGCATTCTGCCAACCGGTAAAGACCGCCTGCGCCACAATCGCATGACCGATATTCAGCTCGGCAATTCCCTCGATTCTGGCAATCGGCACCACGTTCCCATAATGCAGGCCATGGCCGGCATTCACCTTCAGCCCCTGCCTGATCCCTTCCACAACACCGTCAACAATCCGCTGGTGTTCCATGGCGACCTCTGCTTCCGCCACCGCATTGGCATAACGTCCAGTATGCAGTTCAATGACTGGCGCACCTGCTTCACGGGCGGCCGCAATCTGGTCTTTCTCTGGATCGATGAACAGGCTGACACGGATACCGGCATCTTTCAACCTGCCGACAGCAGTCTTCACTGTCTCGAAATAACGGATGACATCCAACCCCCCTTCCGTTGTCAGTTCTTCACGGCGCTCCGGTACCAGGCAGACATCCTGTGGCTTGATTTCACAGGCGAAATCGACCATCTCAGATGTCACTGCGGACTCGAGGTTCATGCGGGTCATCAACAATGGACGGATGGCGCGGACATCAGCATCTTTCATATGACGGCGGTCTTCACGCAGATGGAGGGTAATGGCGTCTGCCCCTGCTTCTTCTGCCATCAATGCTGCCTTGATGGGATCCGGATAAGTTGTACCCCGGGCATTGCGCAGGGTTGCAATATGGTCGATATTGACCCCCAGTTCAATCACCTGTCCAGCAGGTTTCAGAAAGCTCATTGTCATAATCCTAAAAATCGATTTTCATGCCGTATCTGCCAATTAGAATTCCCGCAGGTCCATCAGGATTTTCCGCGTCTGCAAAGGCACGCCATTGAGATGATGGGCAAGCAGGTAACGCATCAACTGCTTGCTCTGCTGCTGGGTTACTGTATCGGTGTAATCCCCTTGCATCATATCCAACAATGTCTTGCCTGAGACCTGTGGTGCCTCATCCCATTCCCCAGCAGGCCTTGGTCCGCCTTCAGGATCCACCACATAGGTCCGGTCCGGCTGAACCGGCATCTGGTTCTGCACATCCATCGAAAGGTCAGCAGCCACACCTGTTTCCTTCAACAACGCCAATTCAAACATCCTCAGGGCAGACTGGGTTGCATCCATGCCTGACAATCGGGTCAAAGCTGTAACATACGCGTCATAAAGCCCCTGATGTGGGTCTTCCCGTGCCAGCAGCTTCAGCAGCAGCTCATTCAAATAGAAGCCATAGAACAATGCGGCGTTGTCCAGCGGCTGCATGCCCCCGACCCATTCCGCAGCAGTCAGGGTCTTCATCTCAGACCTGCCGGTCCAACTCACCTCAAGCGGCTGGAATGTCTGGAGTACACTCCGCAGCTGTGACCCCGGACGGCGGACGCCTTTTGCCAGCACGACCACCCTGCCATGGTCACGTGTGAAGACTTCCACTACCAGGCTGCTTTCGCTGTAAGGACGGCTATGCAAGACAAACCCTGGTTGATGGTAGATACGGAAATCAGAAGAACGCCTGACGGCCAGTCTTTGCCTTTTTGGGGAAGATGCACCTTCTGTCCCTGCCACAGGCTGGACCTTGTCCTTTTCTTCCCCAAGGTCAGTCATACCCATAGGCGCGGAGCCCTGCCTCATTATCTGCCCAGCCGGATTTGACCTTGACCCAGATTTCCAGATAGACCGGTACACCAAACAGCTTTTCCATATCCTTGCGGGCTTCTGTTGAAATCTGACGCAGCTTCTCGCCCTTATGCCCGATCATCATCGCTTTCTGGGCATCCCTTTCGACAAGCACAGCCGCAAATACCCGGGCTATCTTCTCTTTGCGCTCAAACTGCTCAATCACCACGGTACTGGTATAAGGCAGTTCATCACCGGTATAGCGGAAAATCTTTTCACGGACAATTTCAGAAGCCATGAAACGTTCACTCCGGTCAGTGACATCATCCGGTGAAAAGACTGGTGGATTTTCCGGCAGGAGTCTGCGGATTTCCTTTTCCAGATGGTCAAGCTGGAAACGCTGACGGGCAGAAACCGGCACAATGGCAGCAAACTCTCGTTCTGCCAGCATCTGTTCAGCAAAAGGCATCAATTCTGCCTTTTCCTTGACCTTGTCTGTCTTGTTGATGACCAGGATGGTCGGCACATCCTTGGGAATCAGTTCCAATACCTGTTTGTCAGCAGGACTGAATATATCCTGGTCAACAATAAACAGGATGACATCTGCTGCCGCCAGGGTATCCTTGACCGTCCTGTTCAGATTGCGGTTCAATGGATTGCTGTAACGGGTCTGGAAACCTGGTGTATCAATATAGATGAACTGGGTCTCATCATCCGTCTGGATACCAAGGATACGGTGACGGGTTGTCTGCGCCTTACGGGAAGTGATGCTGATCTTTGCCCCAATCAGTTCGTTCATGATTGTGGATTTCCCGACATTCGGACGTCCGACAATCGCAATGTAGCCACAACGGAAGGGAGCCTTGCTTTTTTCTGTCATCTTCACCTCCATCACTCAACCATCAACCGTTTTCTTCTTTTTCATACCATAGCCGGTATGTGGCCTACCATGACCATGCCCATCCCCCTTGGGTTTGCCAACAGTTCCAGATGCCTCCAGGCTGGCCAACGCCTTGCCAGCCGCTTCCTGCTCTGCTGCCCTGCGGCTGGCAGCAGTACCCGATGTGTGGAGATTGAATTTCTTCACAAAACAATCCACATCGAATTCCTGCTGATGGGCTGCCCCACGGACAGCAACAACCGTATATTCCGGCAAGGCGACATGCCGCCCCTGCAGGTATTCCTGCAACTGGGTCTTTGCATCCTTCCCATCCTTGTCAGGATTGACATGTGCCAATGCTTCCGAAAACAGATTGCCGATCACCCGCTGGATGACCCGGAAATCATCAGAATCCATGAACACTGCACCAAAGACCGATTCAACAGCATCTGCCAGAATTGATGGGCGCCGGGATCCACCGCTCTTGATTTCCCCTTCCCCCATCCGCAGGTAATTGGAGAAACCAAGCCGGAGTGCGACTTCATGCAGGGCTTCCTGACAGACCAAGCTTGCCCGCACCCGGGACATTACGCCCTCATTGATTGCCGGGAAACGGCGGTACAGTTCCAATGCCATTGCACAGTTCAGCAACGAATCACCGATGAACTCCAGCCGCTCGTTATGCTGTGCACTGAAACTGCGGTGTGTCAGTGCCTTCTGCAGCAGCTGCTTGTCCTTGAACACATATCCAAGCCGTTCTTCCAATACCTTCAAGTCCGCTTGCATCAACATCACCATCCCTTACTCGATACTCCCGAAATGGGTGATATGGCTTGGATTCAGCCAGATGAAAAACGCCTTGCCAACAATGTAATCATCTTTCACAAATCCCCAGAAACGGCTGTCCAAGCTGTTGTCACGGTTGTCGCCCATCATGAAATACTGCCCTTCCGGCACCTTGCAGGTGAACCCTTCCGCCGTATAGATGCAGTTCTTACGGTCAGGGAAATTGTCAGGATGCGGCACCCATGGTGGCGCCTTCTCATGCACCCAGATCAGATGTTCACGGTCTGCCGCCCCCTGTTTTTCCCTGTACTGATGGAAATAGCTCATGGTTTCATCATCCAGCACACGCCCTTCTGGCTGATATTCCGATTCCACACCATTCACTGTCAGGCGTTTGCCCCGGTATTCCACCACATCCCCGCCAACACCGATGACTCGCTTGATATAGTCAATGGAAGGGTTCTTCGGGAACTTGAAGACCACTACATCCCCCCGTTCTGGCGTCGAGAACGTGACGAATTTGCCATTGCCGACCGGATACCGCAGGCCATAGCTGTATTTATTGGCCAGAATGAAATCACCGACCTTCAGGGTAGGCACCATGGAGCTGGACGGGATACGGAAGGGCTCCCAGATGAAAGCACGGACGAAGAAAACCGCTGCAATGACCGGAAAATAAGAACCGGTATATTCCACCCATTTTGGACGCTGGAGGATTTTCTTCTCAATCTCATCCCGTTCAGACACATCAAGCTGGACACCTTCTGCCTTCACTTTCTCGACACGCAGGTCAAATGCCTTCAATGTTGCATCGGCTTCTGCCCGCCGCCTTTTTGCCAGGATAAAACGGTCATAGCACCAGATGCCCCCTGAAACGACAAGCAGGACCAAAAGGATCAATGAGAAATTTAAAAAAATAAACTGCATGGTTATTTATCATCCACCTGTAAAATCGCCAGGAAAGCCTCCTGCGGCACTTCGACAGAACCCACCTGTTTCATGCGTTTTTTCCCTGCCTTCTGTTTTTCCAGCAGTTTACGCTTACGGGTGATATCACCGCCATAACACTTCGCCAGCACGTTCTTGCGCAGTGCCTTCACGTTCTCTCTTGAAATAATCGTGGAACCAATCGCTGCCTGGATCGCCACGTCAAACATCTGCCGGGGAATCAGTTGACGCATCTTGGCTGCCAGTGCCCGCCCCCGCATCTGGGCATTGGCACGGTGCACAATGATTGCCAACGCATCCACCTTCTCCCCATTGATCAGCATATCAACCTTGACCACATCGGATGGACGGTATTCCTTGAACTCATATTCCATCGATGCATAGCCGCGGGAAATGGATTTCATCCGGTCAAAGAAATCAAGCACTATTTCCGCCATCGGCAGGTCATAGGTCAGCCTGACCTGGCGGCCATGGTAGTGCATATCCACCTGCACTCCCCGTTTCTGGTTGCACAGTGTCATCACTGGACCGACATAATCCTGCGGCAGGTACAGGTTCACTGTGACAATCGGTTCACGGATTTCAGCAATCTTCGAAGGGTCCGGCATCTTGGAAGGGTTGTCCACCCGCAGCACTTCGCCATTGCGCAGCTCGACTTCATATACCACTGTCGGTGCCGTGGTGATGAGGTCCATGCCGAATTCCCGTTCCAGACGTTCCTGCACAATCTCCATATGCAGCAGGCCAAGGAAACCGCAACGGAAACCGAATCCCAATGCCTGGGACACTTCAGGCTCATACTGCAATGCCGCATCGTTCAGCTTCAGTTTTTCCAAGGAATCCCTCAAGGCATCATACTGGTTGGCTTCGACCGGGAACAAGCCGGCAAAAACCTGCGATTGGATTTCACGGAAACCCGGCAATGGCTCTTCTGCCGGATTGGATGCCAATGTCACCGTATCCCCGACACGGGCCGACTTCAGTTCCTTGATGCCGGCAATGATGAAACCGACCTGCCCTGCAGACAGTTCCGGCAGGGATTTTGAACGGGGCGTGAAAATGCCACAGTCTTCCACCAGATATTCAGCACCGGTTGCCATCAGGCGGATCCTGTCTTTCTGCTTCACCACACCGTTCTTGATCCGCACCAGCATGACTACACCGACATAATTGTCAAACCAGGAGTCAATGATCAATCCCTGCAAAGGCGCTACCGGGTCCCCTTCTGGCGCAGGAACTTTCTCAACCACCATTTCCAGAATGTCCTCAACCCCCATTCCTGTCTTGGCAGAACACAGCACGGCATCCGTTGCTTCAATACCGATGACATCCTCAATCTCTTCCCGGGCAGTGTCGGGATCTGCTGAAGGCAGGTCAATCTTGTTCAGGACCGGAAGCACCTCGACATTCAGGTCAAGGGCTGTATAGCAGTTGGCCACCGTCTGCGCCTCAACCCCCTGGGAAGCATCCACAACCAGCAATGCCCCTTCGCAGGCAGACAACGAACGGCTGACTTCATAGCTGAAATCAACATGCCCCGGTGTATCAATCAGGTTCAGCAGATAAGTCTGTCCATCCTTTGCCTTGTAGTTCAGGGTTGCTGTCTGAGCCTTGATGGTGATGCCCCGCTCTTTTTCCAGGTCCATCGAATCCAGCACCTGGGCTTCCATTTCACGTTCCGACAGCCCACCACACATCTGGATGATCCTGTCAGCCAACGTTGATTTGCCATGGTCGATGTGGGCAATGATGGAAAAATTACGGATATTCTTCATGCGTGTGGACTTCAAAAACCCTAAAAGCAGTAATCAATACAGATATAGGCCAGACAATCTGCCATAAGATATTATTTTATCGGATTTGGGAAGAAAAATATCCAGAAAATTCCCTGCCATTCCTTTACAATGGTTGCCATCCTGCATACCTGCCGGGTAAGCGTATTTTTCTCACATCAACCATATAGGAAAAACATGAAGATTCTTGTCACTGGTGGCTGTGGCAACATGGGTCCACATATCATCCGTAAGCTGTCTGAACTGGGACATAATGTCCGTACTATCGACCTGGATCAAGAAGGCCTCAAGCAATTTGAAAACACCGCTGTCGAGACTTTCTGCGGCAACCTCAATGACCGGGAGCTGGTCCGCTCCGCTGTCAAGGGTATGGATGCCATCATCCACCTGGCATGGAGTTTCTCGGCATCTTTCGCCGAACTGATGGACATTGACATCAAAGGCTATCTGAACCTGCTGGATGCCGCTGTTGAATTCAATGTGAAGCATGTAGTGAACACCACCACCTGCGTTTCCTACGGCAAACCATTGTCCAAACCGGTGAACGAAGACCAGGCACACCAAGTATCTCTGTCCCGCGGTCCGGCTTATGCCTTGGCAAAACTGACGACAGAGGAACTGAGCCGCATCTACGCCCGGGAACATGGCCTGCAGGTCAACTCGATGATGGTCTGGTATGCGTTCGGTGATGTCATAGGGGGACGCAACCTGCGGGCGATGATCAAGGATGCGATTGTCAAAGGGGAAATCACCATCCCGGCAGGCAGTGGCGGCAGCTTCATCCAGCTGGACGATTATGTCACCCAGGCACTTGCCATCATGGACAGCAACATCAAGGGCGAGCTGTTCAATGCCGTCACCGTTTACCTGACATGGGAAGATGTTGCCCAGATTATTGTGAACCGTTATGCACCATCAGCCAAGGTCAATGCCATTCCGCCTGAACAATGGACCGGCAGCGTTTTCCTGACCGATGACTGGCCGCTTTCTACGGAGAAATCTGAAAGGTTGCTGGGCTTCAAGTCTGCCATGACCCGCGAAGAAGCGATGGCAAGCCTTGGCAGAGCGCTGGATGCCTCCGCCGCACGCGTCAAGCGCGAACTGGCCAGCGCCTGAATCTGCCGGCTTCCCCGTTTTTGGTTTCCTTTGGATGTTTTTCACAGAAGCATTCCGGGGAAACCATGATAATATTGTTGGTCTTTTACCCAGACTGCTGTGACTTCGGGTTTCCCCGAAGAAAACCTGTTTTGTATCTTGCTGTTATTTTTAAGGAACCGAAATGGAATTTGACCTTTCCATGGCTATGATCAACGCCCTGCTTGCCCGTATCGATGCGGGATCAACCTTGGCAGAGCGTTTATCCGTCTATTCTTTCACCAATGGCCGGATCCTGGTTCCTGACAGCCTGTTTGCCCCCGAAGAACTGGATATCCTGGAACAGATTGCCATTGAATCAGAAGACAGGGCATTGCAATTCCAGATTATTGCTGCCAAGCGGATCCATTTCGATAAATGGCGTTTCCCCGCCACCGACCTGGAATCGCTGATTCCTCGTCTGGAAGCCTATTTTGCAGACGGCGCCATCGATGGCTGGGTCTACCGCCGCAACCGTGATGGCGTGATGCTGCCATGGCTGGTTGAAAGCATCACTTACCGCCACCGTCAGGAAGGTGTCCCTGGTGGCCTGCCCTATGTCAGTGTCCAGCTGCTGGCGAACACCCAGGCAGCGGCAGCCCCCATCGGGAAATCACAGCCCAACCAATGGCGGACCGGCATGACAAATGCCATCATTTTCTATGAACGGGAGATGGGCAAACTCTCCATCCCTGAAATGATGGCGCGAAAAGGCTTTTACAAAGAATGTGCCGAATTCAAGGAAGACTACGAAAAGCAGGTTGTCCTGTTCAAACGTTACCAGTCCCAGTACGGCAAGCAGTTCAAGGCGACAAATTCCGCTTTCCTCATCAAGCGCGGTGACAGTTCTGTCTTCACCACCCAGGAATTTTTCAGGTTGCCTCCGGGTGGCATGTTCAAATGCGTGAATGATGAGGAAGAGATTGAACGCCGCATCGAGACCCATTCCACCAATAATGCCCCCTGCGTCCCCGGTACAGAAGGACTGATCCCAATCCACTGCTACCTGCATATGTTCCATCTTGACCTGCATGAGAACTGCTGGGTCCATGTCCAGAACCTGCAGGAATATGTCTACCGTCCTGAAATCCAGAGCAAGCTGATCCTGCCTGCGGAACAC
>JAFWUI010000006.1 GCA_017524145.1 Oxalobacter sp.
GGGGTGTAAGGCTGGATGACCGTGTTCAGTGCACAGTACCTACTGTGCGTTATTGTCTACTTTCGTTTTTTTGATTGGATTTTAAAATGGCACAGACTCTTCAAGAATTCCTCGATGGCGTAAAACAGCGCGACCCACACCAGCCAGAATTCCATCAGGCAGTCACCGAAGTGATGGAAAGCATGTGGCCCTTCATTGAGGCGAATCCGAAATACCAGAGCCAGGAACTCCTCCGCCGTCTGGTCGAGCCGGAACGCATCATCCAGTTCCGGGTATCCTGGGTTGATGACAGCGGCAATGTCCAGGTCAACCGCGGCTACCGCATCCAGCACAGCTCGATGATCGGTCCCTACAAGGGCGGTCTGCGCTTCCATCCATCCGTCAACCTGTCCATCCTGAAATTCCTGGCGTTTGAACAGACCTTCAAGAACGCCCTGACCACATTGCCGATGGGTGCCGGCAAAGGCGGTTCCGACTTCGACCCCAAAGGCAAGAGCGACAACGAAATCATGCGTTTCTGCCAGGCATTCGTCTCGGAACTGTTCCGCCATGTCGGTGCAGACACCGACGTACCGGCCGGTGACATCGGTGTCGGTGGCCGTGAAGTCGGGTACATGGTCGGCATGTACAAGAAACTGGCGAACCGTACCGACTGCGTCTTCACCGGCAAAGGTCTGGCATTCGGCGGCTCCCTCATCCGTCCAGAGGCCACCGGTTACGGCACCGTCTACTTCGTCGAAGAAATGCTCAAGCGCGTTGGTATGAACCTTAAGGGCATGCGTGTTGCAATATCCGGTTCCGGCAACGTCGCCCAGTATGCCGTTGAAAAAGCCATGCAGCTCGGTGCCAAGGTCGTCACCGTATCCGACTCCAACGGCACCGTCGTTGATGAAGAAGGCTTCACCCCGGAAAAACTGGCGAAGCTCATGGAAATCAAGAACGTCCAATACGGCCGCTGCAGCGAATATGCCGAAGCCGTCGGCGCCAAATACTATCCAGATGCCCGTCCATGGTTCGTTCCAGTCGATGTTGCCCTGCCATGCGCTACCCAGAACGAATTGGACGGATCTGATGCAGAGACCCTGATTGAAAACGGTGTCATCTGCGTAGCGGAAGGCGCCAACATGCCATCCACCATCGAAGCAGCGAAACTCTTTGAATCAAGGGGTATCCTGTATGCACCAGGCAAGGCATCCAATGCCGGTGGTGTCGCCACTTCCGGTCTTGAAATGTCCCAGAACGCCATCCGCCTGTCCTGGACACGTGAAGAAGTCGACCAGAAGCTGAACGGCATCATGAAGGCCATCCATGAACAGTGCGTCAAATACGGTACCCGTCCAGACGGGACCGTCAGCTACATCACCGGTGCGAATGTCGCCGGCTTCGTGAAGGTGGCTGATGCCATGCTGGCCCAGGGTGTCATCTGATTCTTTCAGGCTGCATCAACCTGCTTTAAAGGCCCGCTTCGGCGGGTCTTTTCCATATTGCCTGTTAAAGCATCATTCAAAGTGGTTGGATGTTTTGTAATGTCGCTTGCTGTTGCTGTGTTCCACAGCATATAGAGGGGAAGTTTTTTATGAAAAAAAAGGACGTCCGAAGACGTCCTTTACTGTGTTCTGGCGCGGCTGGCAGGAATCGAACCCACGACCCCTTGGTTCGTAGCCAAGTACTCTATCCAGCTGAGCTACAGCCGCGAAGATTTCCATTATACAAATTTTTTTTGTTTTGTACAGCATTTTTTGTTTTTCAATTCAAAATAATGCACTCTCTGGCATGGAATGTTGTTCTGGATACGGGGTATAAGGGTAGGGTATCATTACAGGATGTTCTGTCCGGGCAGGTTTCCTGCCGGTGTTTTCTGTTTTGTGGTTGATTGGGGTATGCGCTTGAATCATCGAGGTAAAGTTTCTGGGCTGATGGCCCTGCTGCTGTCGGCTTTTCTGGTTGCACCGTTTCTTACGGTGGCTTCTGTTTCTGCCGCTCCCGTTTCCAAGAAAAAAACGGTAAGGCATAAAAAACCGGGAAAGGCTCCTGTACAGGAAGATGCTGTTGACAAGGACAAGAAAGGGACGGCATCGACCGATGAGGGCGAAGAAGACAAGGATGAAAAGAAGTTTGATCCCAAGTTGCCCGCTATACCGTTGACCAGTGATTTGATGTATCGGATCCTGCATGCAGAACTTGCAGGGTATTATGGTGACAAGGAAACTTCCTATGAAGAAATGTTACGGGTTGCCCGTGAAACCCGTGACCCCCGTCTGGCGAAACGGGCTGTCCAGATAGCGGTCAAGGAAAAAGATGCAGAGAAATCGTTGGTGGCCGTCCGTCTATGGGCAGAAACCTCTCCTGATTCAGAGGAAATTGAGCAGTATCTGATCAATTTCCTGGTCTTGAATGACCGGTTGGATGAAATCAAGAAGATGTTTTCCAAGAAGCTGGCGGCAGCTCCTGATGACGGAAAACGTGCCCCCCTGTTTCTCCAGTTGCAGAAAACATTGTCCAATTTCCTTGATAAGGATGCTGCATTCAAGGCGCAGGAAGAGATTGTCCGGCCTTATGACAGTGATGCCGAAGCCCATGTCTCTCTGGCAGTCAGCGCCTTGCAGAAACAGGACAATGCCCGTGCGGTCGCAGAGGCAGAACGGGCGTTGGCCCTGAAACCGGATTCTCAGTTGGCAGTATTGACACTGGCGCAGGCAGTAGGGAATCTGGACCGAGCATTGGATGTGATGGCAGGGTTCTTGAAGGAACATCCTGATGCGCAGGAAGTGCAGGTGGCCTATGCCCGTCTGCTGGCAGGTGAAAAGCGGTATGAGCCTGCCTTGGAGGCATTTGAGCAGGTTTTGAAGCAGTCTCCCCAAGATAAGATGGCGTTGTATTCGTTGGGGCTGTTGACGCTGCAGCAGGGTATGTATGCGGAGTCAGAAAAATACTTTATGGATTGGTTGAAGGTGACAGAGGATGACAGGAAAAAAGCTGAATCACCAGATGAAGAAACCATCCAGGTCTGGCTTCTGTTGTCTCAGGTGACGGAAGAACGCCACCATTATGACCAGTCCCTTTATTGGCTGGGCAGGATTCCATCTGATGCAGAGGATGATGTGCTGATGATGCGTGATGTACGGAAGGCACAGGTCTATGCGAAGAAACAGGATACTGCAAGGATGCACCGTATCCTTGCAGAGATTGGCAGGCAGCATCCAGAAGAGAAGGAAAGGATACTGCTGACAGAAGCGCAGATTCTGCGTGGCATAAAACGGTACCAGCAGGCTTACATATTGCTTAAGACAGAACTGCCGGAATACCAGCAGAGTACAAATGTACTTTATGATTTTGCATTGACGGCGGAGTTTATCGGACAGTATGCCGAGATGGAGAAGGTGTTGCGGCAGGTGATGGTGTTGGATCCCGGTTACCAGCACGCTTGGAACGCATTGGGGTATTCCTTGGCTGACCGGAATATCCGTTTGGAAGAAGCCCAAGGCTATATTGAAAAGGCATTGGAACTCGCTCCGGATGATCCTTATATCACCGATAGCCTGGGTTGGGTCTATTTCCGTCAGGGCAAGCTGGACAAGGCTGAAGAAATACTGAAAAAAGCCTATGCATTGCATGATGACAATGAAATTGCCGTACATCTGGGAGAAGTGCTCTGGGTCAAGGGTGAAAAGGAAGAAGCCTTGCGCCTTTTCCGTGATGTCCATAAGAAAGACAATACCCATGAACTGCTGGGCAAGACACTGAAGCGTCTGAAGATCAAACGTCTGTCAGAATAGAAAAGGAATACCGACCATGACGATATCCCATGTTGTTGCAATGGCAGAAAACCATGTCATCGGCAAAGATGGCCAGATGCCTTGGCATATTCCCGGGGAGCAGAAGATTTTCAAGAACCTGACGGTTGGCAGGGTCTTGGTTTTGGGAAGGAAGACCCATGAATCCATCGGCCGTGTCCTGCCTGACAGGACAACGGTCATTGTGACACGTCAGAAGGACTACAAGGTGCCAGGTGCCTATGTTGTCCATAGTGTCGGGGAAGCATTGGCGTTGGCGAAGGAACTTGGCAATGATGATATTGTCATCGGTGGTGGCGGCGAATTGTTTGCACAAACGATGCCGATAACTGATAGAATCTACCTGACAGTCGTGCATCGTTCTTTTGACGGCGAAACTGTCTATCCTGAACTGCCGGAAGGACAGTTCATTGAGGTCTCAAGGAAAGAGGTGGATGCATCCATCCCTTATGCATTTGTTGAGTATCATCGTCGATAGGCAGTTGTCCATATCGGATAGGAAGGTTTCTTTTGCTTAGGCTACTGTGAGGGGGCTTTCCAACGGCACCGGAATTCACCATGCCTGTTCTATGCTTTGCTGCTGCGATGGCAGTGCCGCTGTCTGCCGGTTACCGGCATTGTTTCCAAGAGAGAAAAGACAACCCTGTTCCTGTTTCCAGGAACAGGGAATGCATGTCTGGTTTTTGACAGACAGGGTGTTGTTGAGGAATATCCGGAGAATGTATGAATACAGATTTAAGTTACGACGACGAACTGGTCCGAAACATAATTTCCATCAGTATCACTTCTGATATCGCCAAGTTGGCCAAACAGATTTTTGCAGAAGCAGAATGGGTTCAGAGTATTCCTGATTACCTGCTGATGCGCAGTGATGCGGAGATTACCGTTGCTTACAATGACTTGAGTGAAGATGCTTGTGAATGGCTGTATGCTGAACTGCTCAAGAAGGGAAAGCATTCACAGGCCAATACGTTGGCAGGGCTCCGTGAAGCATCGCAGACACCCGCCAATATCCAGATCAGAAGCTTGATGGTACTGGCGCAGGCATTGCGGGAATATATCCGCCGTGACTGTATTGATGGCTGGATTTATGCCATCGGACAGAATGGTGAACATACTCCTTGGCTGGTTACTGAAGTTTCTTTCCTTGAAGCGTCCAATGCACCGCCTTGTGTTGCTGTTTATCTGACTGCCAACGGAATCGTCACCCGTAAGGATGACTATCTCCGGACATCGACCCAGACCTTCTTTTTCTTTGCAGAGGACCTGCAGAACAGGCGTGTGGCGGAACTGTTGGCATCCAAAGGGTTTGTCAAGGAAACAGAGGCATTGAAAGAAGAATACCTGCTGTCGATGCAGAAGTTCGCAGATATTCTGCCAGCCAGGAATGAACAGTTCTGGGCGCAGGGTGTTGGACTGGAAGTCGATATGGAACAGCGGACTCCATATCCTGACCGTGTGACGCTTGAAGCGCCATGCCGGGTCATCAATGATGAAGGTCTGATCCAGCGTAAGTTTTTCACCAAGGGGACTTATCCATGGTGGGAAAAATTGGGCAAGATGCAGAATGAGATTCCGATCCACCCGGTCATCCTGTGCTTCAACCTGGATACCCATACCCATATGTGGGTGCATGTCAAGAACCTGACGGCTTATGAATATGATGCCAGCCTGAGGGACAAGCTGATCCTGCCTGAAGAACATAGGGATCTGATTGATATCCTGACACTTGATATGGATATCCTGATGGATGACATCGTTGCTGGAAAATCCGGAGGGACGACAATCCTTTGTATGGGAGCGCCGGGGCTTGGCAAGACCCTGACTGCAGAAGTGTATTCAGAGGTTGTCGGCAGACCGCTTTACCGTGTGCATTCCGGTCAGCTGGGGGTTGAGTCTGACAAGGTTGAGAAGAACCTGGAAAAAGTCCTGAAACGTGCGCAGCGCTGGGGCGCAATCCTGCTGATTGATGAGGCAGATGTCTATATCCGCCGCCGTGGCAATGACATCGACCATAATGCAGTGGTCGCTTCTTTCCTGCGGACATTGGAATATTTCCATGGATTGCTGTTCCTGACGACAAACCGTGTTGATGATGTTGATGATGCAATTGTTTCCCGCTGTATTGCAACCATCCGCTATACGGTGCCAGTACCAGAAGATGCGAAACGTATCTGGCGTGTTCTGGCAGACCAGTTCCAGTTTGAACTGTCAGATGAATTGATTGATGAGCTGGTAGCCCGTTTCAACGGTATTTCAGGACGTGACATCAAGGAGCTGATTAAGCTGACAGCGAAATGGTGCCGTCAAAAATCATTGCCACCATCAGTACGGGTGTTCAATACCTGTGCCCAGTTCCGTGGCTTGTAAATGATTGGATAATGTTGATCTGTTGGGGCAAGTGCTTTTCCAGACACCGGCCCTTGAATTGAAAGGATGAGAAAAAATGGAATTCAAGATGAACCGCTCTTTCTTGATTGATACCCTGAAGCGCCAGGGTATCTGTGCCAGTGTCATTGGCACCGCGCAAGGGCTGCGTTATGAATA
>JAFWUI010000007.1 GCA_017524145.1 Oxalobacter sp.
ATTTTTACGTCGCTCTCAAATCTTACTGACAAGGATATTCATCCTTACTTTCTTCTCTGTGGGCGACATCTGCTTTTCCGCACGGGATGCAGCCGGCGCCCACACCTATCATCTGCCTGTTTGTTAAAGACCTTCCCCCAGCCTCCACAGCGCGTTGTGGCTGTTTCGTAAGCGGAGAATTGGAATTATCCATCAACTGAAATCGTCATGTCAACACTTTTTCGACATTTCTGACAAATTCCGCAAAAAAAAGACTTCAGACAGCTTTTTAGAATACCGTTCTGTATCTTTTCAGTCACGAATCCTGAAAAACTGTTGTCAAAACTGCTTTGAAATCTGACCGGGGTTCAAACGGCCGAACCCCCTGCTGTCAGCATCCGTTCCACATAGCGGGCAATCAGGTCGATTTCCAGGTTGACCTTTGCCCCAGTTTCCAGATGCTTCAATGCAGTGGCTTCAACAGTATGGGGAATCAGATTGATTGAAAAGCGGCAGCCTGTCTGGACATCTTCCACACGGTTGACGGTCAGGGAAACACCATTGACCGCCACCGATCCCTTATAGGCCAGGAATTTCCCCAATCCGTGCGGGGCTTCAACCACCAGTTCATGGGATTCCGCCACAGGCGCAAACCGGACAACCGTCCCGATGCCATCAACATGCCCGGAAACAAGATGACCGCCCAGACTGTCCCCCAACGCCAACGCTTTCTCAAGATTGACTTCTCCTGGCCTGTCCAATCCCGATGTCCTGTTCAGGCTCTCCCGGGAAACATCCACCTTGAAACCATCGGCTGTCTTTTCAACAACCGTCATGCAAGCACCGTTGATGGCAATGGAATCCCCGATGCGGACATTGTCCATCGGCAATGCACCAGCCTCAACATCCAGACGGACCCCTGCTTCATCACCTGCCGACTGCGGTGTGACAGAACGGATCCTGCCGACCGCTTCGATGATACCTGTAAACATCCTCAACCTTTCCTGTTTTTATCCAAGACCCTGGCGACAATCCGCAAGTCACCATCAATCCGTGTCATTTCCCGGATATCCAAAGCAATCCGGTCATCCAAAGACGGCAATGCATTGATGCCCAGCATATCGCGCCCCCTCCCCAGGCAACATGGCGCCAGATAGAGCAGCAGCTCATCGACAAGCCCTGCCTCTACCAACGCCCCAGAGAGGGTAGCCCCAGCTTCTACATGCACTTCATTGATTTCCCGTTCAGCGAGAACCCGCATCATCTCATGAAGATCGACACGTCCGGTATCGTTGATGGCGGCAAAGACCTCTGCCCCTTTTCCTTTCAACGCATCAATCCGGAGTGGCGAAGCATTGGCGGCAAACAGCCAGACATTGCCCTGTCCCAGCACCTTGGCATCTACAGGCGTTTTCAGATGGCTGTCCACGACAATCCGGATTGGCTGACGGACCACTTCCGGCAACCGCACATTCAACTGCGGATTATCCGTCAGCACCGTACCGATGCCCGTCATCACAGCATCCGCCTTCATCCGCCAACGATGCCCATCCAAACGGGCGGCTTCCGAAGTAATCCATTGGCTCTGGCCATTCGGCAAAGCCGTCTTGCCATCCAAACTGGCAGCAATCTTGACCCGCACCCATGGACGCCCCCTTTCGACACGGGAAAGGAAACCCAGGTTCATTTCCCGTGCCTGCTGTTCAAGCACGCCGCACAGCACCTCAATACCCGCTTCCCGCAACTGCCGGAAACCATTGCCGGCAACCTGTGGATTGGGATCCTGCATCGCTGCGACCACCTTGCCTACCTTGGCACGGATCAAGGCTTCCGTACAAGGCGGGGTGCGTCCATGATGGGAACAAGGCTCCAAGGTGACATAAACAGTCGCCCCCCTGACATCCTCATTCAAGGCAGCCGCAGCCGCCAATGCCTCAATCTCCGCATGATTGCCCCCGACAGGCTGGGTGAACCCTTCCCCGATAATCCTGCCTGCCTTCACAATCACGCAACCAACCCGGGGATTGGGGGACGTCTTGACGGAACACCGTTCCGCCAGTGCAAAAGCATGGCGCATGAAAAACATATGCCCTGACATGATGGACTTGCCCTCAACCTGTTCTGTTTCCATAAAACCTTCCATCAGACTGGCTACCGTTGGGGGAATTTTACCGTATTGCCGCATAAAAAAACCTGCGGGAATCCCATCTCCCGCAGGTTCCGATGTCCTGTGCCATCCGTTGGATGGCTTCCAGATACAGCCTGTCTCCAGTTATTTCTGATAGACCGGGAAAGCTTCCGTCAGTTTCTTGACTTCTGCAGTCACACGGTCCAAGACAGCCTTGTCAGAATGGTTTTCAATCACATCGGCAATCAGGTTGCCAACCAGTGCAGCCTGCTCTTCCTTGAAACCACGGGTTGTCATGGCTGGGGTACCCAGACGGATACCGGAAGTGACAAAAGGAGACTGGGGGTCATTCGGTACCGCATTACGGTTACAGGTGATATGGCACTGTCCCAGGACATCCTGAGCCAGACGGCCGGTAACCCCCTTGTTCTGCAAGTCAACCAGCATGACATGGGATTCGGTCCTGCCAGAAACGATATTGAAACCACGGGCAATCAGCGTTTCACACAGGACCTTCGCATTCTTGACGACCTGCTGCTGGTATTCCTTGTATTCAGGCTGCAACGCTTCCTGGAAAGCCACTGCCTTGCCTGCGATGACATGCATCAGTGGACCGCCCTGCAAACCAGGGAAAACCGCTGAATTGATCTTGCGTTCCAATTCAGCTTTCATCAGGATGAAACCGCCACGGGGACCACGCAGGGACTTATGGGTCGTAGAAGTCACGACATCAGCATAAGGAACCGGACTTGGATAGACACCTGCAGCAATCAGGCCAGCATAATGTGCCATATCGACCATAAAGAAAGCACCGATTTCCTTCGCAACCTTGGCAAACCGTTCAAAATCAATCTTCAGGGAATAGGCAGAAGCACCGGCGATAATCAGTTTTGGCTTGTGTTCACGAGCCAGTTTTTCCATCTGGTCATAGTCGATGACACCGTCTGCATCCAGACCATAGGAAACGATGTTGAACCATTTGCCAGACATATTCAACGCCATGCCATGGGTCAGGTGGCCACCTTCCGCCAAAGACATCCCCATCACCGTATCGCCCGGGTTCAGCAATGCCAGGAACACGGCCTGGTTTGCCTGGGAACCGGAATTCGGCTGGACATTTGCGGCATCTGCGCCAAACAGTTTCTTCACACGTTCGATTGCCAAAGCTTCAGCAATATCGACGAATTCACAGCCACCGTAATAGCGTTTGCCTGGATAACCTTCAGCATATTTGTTGGTGAGCTGGGTACCCTGTGCTTCCATGACTGCAGGGGAGGTATAGTTTTCGGAAGCAATCATTTCAATATGTTCTTCCTGACGGCGGTTTTCCTGCTGGATAGCAGCCCACAGCTCTGGGTCAACTTTGGCTACGGTGTGGTCTTTAGCAAACATTTCTGCTCCAAATTCTTATTCTTGCAAAAGGAGAAAACAATTGAACGGCCTTTTGACCGTCCCCAAACAACTAGACCGCCTGCTTCACAGACTGCGCCACCAATACAGCAGGCAACAGCCATCAAACGGTCGGAATGATGAAAAATAGCTGATAATTTTATATAAATCAATTCCTTTAAACAAGTATGGGAATCCTGATGGTTTTTCTGCCCTGTTCCATCTTCATCACAGGAACCCTTGGTCAGTGCATCGTATATAATGCCCGCAGGTTTCCATACCGGATTTTCTCAACATTCAGAACAACAGGAACCATCTATGCCAACCATCAACATCCAGCTCTTTGAAGGCCGTACCGTTGAACAGAAACGGGAATTGGCAAAAGCCATCACCGAAGCAACCGTCAACACCCTGAAATGCAGCCCTTCGGCAGTCGACATCATCATGACCGATGTCAAGAAAGAAAACTGGGCAACCGCCGGTAAACTCTGGTCAGACCAGTAACCGCCAACCTCCGGGGAAAAGAAGGGCAATCCCGGCTTTTTCCCATCAATCCCCCAAAATCAGGAGCCAGAAACCTTCTGCTCCCTGGCATCACTGTCATCCCTATTCCAGAACCGGTTAAGCAACGGTTTTACTGTCACCCCATGCATCACAACCGACATCGTAATCACTATCAGCACCAGGTGGATCAGTTCCAATGCCAATGACTCATCAAGCCCATTATTGATGACATACATCAGGTAATACAATGAACCGATACCCCGCACCCCGAACCACCCGGAAAGGCTTTTCACCCGCCATAACCTGTGTTGTGGCAGCATGCCAATGAAAACACTCAACGGCCGCACAATGAAAAACAGGAACAATGACAGCCCGACTGCACGGAAACTCCAGGAACTGAGGAAAAGCGTCCCCCCGACCAGCAGGACAAGCACCAGCTCTGAAAGCCTTTCCAGATATTCATGGAACACCAGCGAACTGGAACTGACAAACGGCTGACCATCCGGCATAGCCTGGGGATTGTCCACAGCATCAGCAACCGGGGAATCTGTTTCCCCCTCAGAAACCTCTGTTCCGGTCATTGGAGATGCCGGTTCCCGCTGTTTTCCGAAGGCAAACACACCCTGTCCATGGGCAATCAACTGGGCTGCCTTGGATTCCGCCTGACGCAATGCCACCGCTGCAGCAAACACCGCCAGGAATCCCCATGTACCGCAGATTTCTGAAATCCCATAAACGACGCCTATCAGCCCCAGTCCCAGGAAATCATCCAATAAGCCGCTCCGGTATTTCTGGTGGACACGGCTCACCAGCAGTCCCATCGCCCAGCCGATTGCCCAGCCGATTGCAATGCCCGCCACCGTTGCCCACAGGACATCATGCAACGCCCATTTCCAGACCCAGCTGCCGAACTTATGGTAAGCCAGCAGGCTCATCCCCAGAATGACAAACGGGAAGGCACTCCCATCATTCATACCCGCTTCACAGGTCAACGTGAAACGGAGCCGGTCAGAATCCCCCGGGCGCCGGCTCTGCACATCTGTTGCCAAGACCGGGTCGGTCGGTGCCACAATCGCCCCCAACAGGATTGCCGCCCCCAACGGCAGTTTCAGGATGTACCAGCCAAACAGGGTCGTCAGCCCGACACTGACCATCATCGAAGTCGTAGCCAGCAGGACCGGCGCTTTCCACCGCCGGAAGTTGATGGGCACGGGCATCTTGACCCCGGCGGAAAACAGGGAAATCAGTACAGCAATTTCTGTCAATGCTTCCAGGAATCCTGACTGCTTGAGGGGATTGAAATGGAAAAGGTTCAGTCCGGTCGGTCCTACAATGATGCCAACTGCCAGATAAAGCATGGCGGTCGATACCGGCAGGCGTCTCAGGACCGATGAAGAAATCCCGATGGCAAGCAGCAGCCCACCTGTCAGAAGAAACCAATGCGCACTATCCATGGAACAGAAACCAACCAGGTACGCCCTGCGTACCCGAACAACAAGACATCCTTCATAATAATACTTACAAAGTGACAACAAATGTTACAAAATCCGTATGCCTTTTCTGCCTGACTGATAATAGAATTGGATTGAGAGCCTGTATCAGTAGATTCCAGTCAACATCTGTCTGACAGGCGGAATGATTCGGGAGGCAACCATGAAACAGACCATCAAAAAGACCCTTGCAGCAGCACTTGCAGCCTGCTTGGCCGGTGCTGTCTCGACACCTGCCCTTGCCCGTGGACATCATGGTGGCGGCCATCATGGGGGCCATCACGGTGGACACCATCACCACCATCATGGACACCACTGGCATGGTTCCTACGGTTTCTATATGGATTTGACCCCGGCTTTGTGGTATCCATGGTACTATCGTCCTTATTATCCATATTATGGTGGCTCAACCGTCATCGTGCAGCAGCCAGTACAATATGTCAGCAGGGATGATGGTGATGCCGGAAATTATTGGTATTACTGCCATAACCCAAGGGGTTACTACCCTTACATTTCGCAGTGCAACGCAAAATGGGTGAAGGTCCGTCCATTCCCGGCGGATGCCCAGAAATGACAAAGGATTGAAAAGAACATTCATCAGATGAAAGGAAACAACATGTCCTTCAAACCTAAATACCTCCTGCTGCTTGCCCCGTTCATGATAACGGCATGTTCTTCTGTTCCAACAGGACCTTCTGTCAACGTCATGCCGGGACCGAATGCATCCTTTGAACAGTTCAAGGCAGACGACCAGACCTGCCGTGACTATGCTTTGGACCGTGTCGGTGATGACCCAAGCAGCTATGAAACCAAGACTGCCATCAAGAACGCCGCCATCACCACAGCAATCGGTGCAATAGCCGGGGCTGCCTTTGACCATGGCCATGCAAGGGGGGCCGCTGTCGGTGCCGGTGCTGGTCTGCTGCTCGGTACACTGGCAGGGACCGGCAAGGGAGGCGAATCGACCCGGGCAGCACAGGTCCAGTATGACAATGCCTACCAGCAGTGCATGTATGCCAAGGGCCACAGCGTCCCGATGGCAGGCAATTACGGACAGCATCGTGGCAAACGCGGAAGTTATGGCCCTCCACCGCCAAACACCTCCAATCCACCGCCAGATGATTATGTCGTACCTGACATCAAGAGCGAACGGGCGCCTGCCAACGACGATTACGTTGTCCAGGAAAACTGATTCCTGACAGTCTCTGGAAACGCAGAAAGGACGGTTTCAGCCGTCCTTTCTTGCATCCTGCCTTCCGTTGGAAGCAGTGATTGGCACTTTTATGCCGGACCCGGGC
>JAFWUI010000008.1 GCA_017524145.1 Oxalobacter sp.
ACAGGGTAAATATGAAGAACTGATTAGCTTCGTCACCGACCGTCCGGGACATGACTTCCGTTATGCGATAGATGCGTCAAAGCTCGAAAGGGAGCTCAAGTGGAAAGCTGATGAGAACTTCGAGACGGGCATTGTCAAGACGGTGGATTGGTATCTGGATGATGGGGATTGGAATGGGTCTTTTTAAAAAAGATATCATTGTTCTAGAGGATAGAGTAATAGAACAGTATAAGTTTTTAGGTATATCAGTTCGAAAACACCAAACGGATGAAAAATTCTATCCTGAGGGATATCTTCTTTTATACCCAGATGTTGAAAAATCGGGTATGAATCCATGGGGACATTATGTCAGGTTTGGCAGGAAAGAAGGCCGTAGCAATGGACTAATCCCTCCGTCAGGTCGTTTTTCCCCTGAAGGCTATCTGCTGTTATATCCAGACGTTGAGAAGTCCGGCATGGATCCGTGGAAACACTATGTGAAGCATGGCAGGAAAGAAGGCAGAAGCAATGGAGTGGTTCCTCCATCAGACAGGTTTGATTCCAAGGGCTATCTTCTCCTGTACCCGGACGTTGAGAAGTCGGGTATGAATCCATGGAGACATTATGTCAGGTTTGGCAGGAAAGAAGGCCGAAGCAATGGGCTGTTCTATCCCGAAGGCTATCTTCTCCTGTACCCGGATGTTGAGAAGTCCGGCATGGATCCGTGGGAACACTATCTGAAGTTTGGCAAGGAAGAAGGCCGAAGCAATGGGGTGGTCCCTCCATCAGACAGGTTTGATTCCAAGGGCTATCTTCTCCTGTATCCGGGTGTTGAGAAGTCGGGTATGAATCCATGGAGACATTATGTCAGGTTTGGCAGGAAAGAAGGCCGAAGCAATGGGCTGTTCTATCCTGAAGGCTATCTTTTTCTGTACCCGGACGTTGAGAAGTCCGGCATGGATCCGTGGGAGCATTATGCTAGATTCGGTCTGAAAAAGAGGAGGAAAAATGGCACGGAGGTGAGAGATATCCTGAACTTCGATGGTAATGAATATACATTTATCCATCCAGAATTATTGGACAGAAGGATAAATCCATTACGTCATTATATTTTATATGGAAAGGATAAAGGATGGTCTTCAGTAATAAATATAAGGAAATCTTCAGCAATCAATGATAATAAAGGTAAGAAAATACTCTTGATATCGCATGAACTGTCAACAACAGGAGCTCCCCTATCTTTAAGGGGGATTGCAGAAGTTCTGATAAAAGCTGGATTTTATATTGATATATGGACTTTTGACAAGATTGAGGATGATTCTGTTTTTAATGGTATTGATTGTGATATCAATGTTGTGCCTAGAAATCCAAAATATTTCAAGAATCTTAAAAAATGCCTGTCTTGGTATGATCTTATAATATGTAATACGGTTGTTTCTGGAAATTACGCATCGTTTTGTTTAGAGAATAATATTCCTCATATATGGTGGTTGCGTGAAAATGATTCCTTATTGACATATTTGAGGACTTTGAATATAAGTCATAAATTAATTAAAGATGATGCTGATAATATTATCTGTGTTTCAGATTATGTTAGGCAGCATATTAGAGATGAATTCTTCTCTGAAGTCCGCGTTATCAATAATTTTATTGAAGATAGAGGAAATAGCGAATGGGTTTTAGAGGATAGGCTGCGTTTCACTTTTGTCGGTTCACTTAATAGACGTAAAGGACTCGATGTTTTGGTGCGGGCATTTCTTTCTATGAATCCCTTAAAAAAGGATGCGTGGCAGTTGAATATTGTAGGAAACTTTAAGGAATCTGAAAAAGATTATTGGGGAAAATTATATAAACTGACAGAAAACTATAATAATATAAAGTGGCATGGCAGATTGGTTGGCGAGGAAAAGTGGCGACTGTTTACAGAAACGGATGTATTCATTGTACCGTCATTAGATGAGCCAAGTTCCCGTGTTGTACTTGAGGCGGCGATGCTGGGACGTCCTTCCATCGTTACGGAAAATGTCGGTGCGAAATATATATGCTCCAATGGAGCAGGTCTTATCGTCCGCCCAGGAGATTTGGTTTCATTGAGAAAGTGCCTTGAACAGGTGATAGGGATGGAACGTGAATCTTTATTGGAAATGGGACGTAAGTCGCGTTTGAATTATGAGTCAACGTCTACTCCAGAAATTTTTGAGGAATCATTCAAAGAGCAGCTGTTTCGATACATATCAGATGGAAATACTGTAACTATTGAAAAGCCTCCACTGCTCGAGCGAAATGTATTAGACAATGGCTCTTTTGTTGATTTAGGTAAAGTAACGTATTTACTGGAAGAACAGGATGTCGTCTTTAATATCCCAAAAAATGAATTAATAGATATTATTATTCCAGTTTATAATGGTTTGGAGCATTTGAAGGTCTTATTGCCATCCTTGTTCAAGAATACGACTTGCAAACACAGGTTTATCTTTGTTAATGACTGTTCTGGCGGAGAAACACGGGAATGGCTTTCGGCACAGATTTCTGATAGAGACGACTGTATCTTGATTGAAAACGAAATCAATGTAGGTTTTGTTTTATCTGTCAACCGTGGAGCCAGTCATGTTGAGGGTAACAATTTTATTATTCTAAACACTGATACAGAAGTGCCTCCATATTGGATTGAGCGGTTGACAGCTCCCTTGTTCCAACATGATGATATAGCAACAGTTACCCCGCTATCTAGTTGCGCGACAATTTTCAGCTTTCCAAAAATGACAAGCGATTCTGAAAATAAGGAATTTCTTAATAATTTTGGACTTGAAAAGATTGACAGTGTTTTTTCCAAGATATCAAACGATACTTTAATTGATGTCCCTACCGGTCATGGATTTTGTATGGCAGTCTCATACAAGGCTTGGGTTCAAATAGGGAAATTTAACGAGCTTCTGTTTGATAAAGGTTATGGCGAGGAAGTGGATTGGTGCCAAAGGGCGTTAACGTACAATTGGAGACATGTTGTTGCGAGAAACTGTTATATTGCGCATTATCATGGAGGAAGTTTTCCCGATGAAATCCGACAGCAAAGACTTAAGTCATCTTCAGATATATTAAGAACTTTGTATCCAGATTTCCATAATTCAGTTTCAAAATGGCAGCAGGTTTATCCGCTTCGTGATGTGATAGCCACAGCTTTTATGAAACTTGTGAGTTCGGCTGAAAAAATACAGGTTTTTAATAATAAGATATCAAAAAACAACATTGATTTTTACACTAGTAGAAATGAGAGCCCATTTATTATTATTGAAAAATTGAAGAATGGAGAATGTCGGTTTTTTGTCAGGTATCATGATATAAGAATTTATTTTGAGTCTAATGATGTCTCTTATTTAAAGCTGTTAAAGTTGAATGACTAATAAGATTGAGATTATCTTTCTGCTGTAATGGATATGTAACCATTCTCTAGAATTAGTACATGTAAAATTGTAGCTCTCCTGAATCAAAAGACCGGAAATAAAGCAATCAAGAATCAGCGTCTCACAGTTACTGAACAGGCATTGTCAAGACGGTTCTGTGGTATTTATTAAGTTGAAAATAGATATGAGAATTTTTGGTAGAAAAAAGATTGATTATAAAAGAAACTTTTTCTTGAAACTTGAAGGATTGGTTAATAATTTAATTCGAAAGAAAAGTGATGTTAGGATTGCTGTAATACTTCATTTATTTTATATGGAATCATGGAAAGAGATTAAATTATATTTAGATTTTTTAAAACCATATAAAACAGATTTATATGTAACTTATGTCGAGGGATTTGAAAATAAGTATATATTAGAAGAAATTTTGAATTCTGGTTTTCAAAAAGTAGAATTAATTAAGTACGAGAATCATGGATTTGATATTGGATCATTTATTGATGTATTGAACAAGATTGACTTGGATAACTATGATGTAGTATACAAATTGCATAGTAAAGGCATTAAAAGAAGTCGAATATTTATATATCATCAGATTTTCAAAAATCGCGATTGGTTTGAGAATTTATATAATGGTTTGTTTGGGATTTTAAAAACGGATAATACAATAAAATTATTGACTAATCATAACGATATAGGATTGGTTGCTGCAGAAAATCTTATTGTGTCTGATCCACTACACAAACAATCTTTCACATTGGATATTTCGAAAACCTTAAATATTGATTTGAGTGAAAATTATAACTATGTGTGTGGAACATGTTTTGCGATAAGAAGTTCACTTTTAAAACAAATTAAAAATCTAGGAATATCAATTAAAGATTTTGAAAAAACCGAACGCGGTGTGTTTTCTTTAGCTCATGCAATGGAAAGGATTGTTTGTGCAGTTGTTGAAAAACAAGGCTATAAATTATTTGGAAATAAAACAAAACGCAATGAATATAACGATGAGCTGGAAAAATTTGAACAATTGAATTCTGAAAGATTATTGTATGACAAACGTTTTAAAATAGATTACGATTTCTTTTATCGGTTTCTTGAGTTAAGGCAGATTGATTCATATGAAATTGTTGATATAAGACTTTGTGATATAAAAAGGAAATTCAATAATAAGATATTCAGATTGGATGAGGTTTCACCGTTTAAATTCTTGAATGGAGATAGAGAGGCCTATAAGCAATATTGTAACTTAAATAAAAAACTTTCTGTTTTCGATAATATGTCAATTGATAGATATGAGAAATTATGTACTTCACTTGAAGAAGGCTTTGATGAAAGATTTTTGCCGGTTATTAACCAAGAAGACGTTATTATGGATGGGCAACATAGATGTTGCTGGTTGATGTATAAGTATGGATTAGATTATAAAATAAAAGTTCTAAAATTATATATTCATAAAAAAGATTTAAAGGAATTATTGAAAGATGCAAAACAAGGAGATTACACGGCTCAATACAGGTTAGGTAATATTTATTTAACTGGAGATGGTGTTCAGCAAGATGTATCTAAGGCAATAAGGTGGTTCCGAGAGTCAGCAGAACAAGGTAGTCCGTATGCACAGTATCGCTTAGGCGAGGCCTATCGGAGAGGAACAGGTGTGGAGAAAGATGATGTTGAGTCGGTTAGGTGGTTTCAGAAATCGGCAGAACAAGAAAATCGATTTGCGCAGTATCGCTTGGGTGAAGCCTATCTGAGAGGAACAGGTGTGGAGAAAGATGATGTTGAGTCGGTAAGGTGGTTTCAGAAATCAGCGGAGCAAGGGAATCCCTATGCTCAATTTCGTTTAGGAGATGCTTGTCGAACAGGAACTGGTGTAGAAAAAGATGAAGTGGCTTCAATCAGGTGGTATAAGAAGTCAGCAGAGTACGATAATCAGCATGCACAGTATCGCTTAGGCGAGGCCTATCGGACAGGAACAGGTGTGGAGAAAGATGATGTTGAGTCGGTTAGATGGTTTCAGCAGTCAGCAGAACAGGGTAATCAGCATGCACAGTATCGCTTAGGCGAGGCCTATCGGAGAGGAACAGGTGTGGAGAAAGATGACGTTGAGTCGGCGAGATGGTTTCAGCAGTCAGCAGAACAGGGTAATCAGCATGCACAGTATCGCTTAGGCGAGGCCTATCGGACAGGAACAGGTGTGGAGAAAGATGATGTTGAGTCGGCGAGATGGTTTCAGAAGTCAGTTGAACAAGGAAATCACAAAGCTCAGAAAATAATGTAAGTTGGGTTTCCAACACTTTTTTCTTAAACAGAATGTTATTTTTAGATTTTATAAAACAGTTTTTTCCTGAGAAAGGCTTCTTTCCGGAGGGCTACCTGTATCTGAACCCTGATGTGGCGGAGCGTGGGGAGGATCCGTGGAGGCACTGGGTGTTGCATGGACAGAAGGAGGGGCGTCCTGATGGGAAGACACCGCCGGAGGATTTCTTTGCCGAGGGATACCTGTACCTGAACCCTGGTGTGGCACGGCGGGGAATCAATCCATGGAGGCATTACATCAAGTACGGGTTAAAAGAAGGGCGTCCGGATGGTAAGACGCCTCCGAAGAGTTTCTTTCCGGAGGGATACCTCTACCTGAACCCTGACGTTGCAGAGCGTGGAGAGGATCCGTGGAGACACTGGGTGTTGCATGGACAGAAGGAGGGGCGTCCTGATGGGAAGACACCGCCGGAGGATTTCTTTGCCGAGGGATACCTGTACCTGAACCCTGATGTGGCGGAGCGTGGGGAGGATCCGTGGAGGCACTGGGTGTTGCATGGACAGAAGGAGGGGCGTCCTGATGGGAAGACACCACCGGAGAGTTTCTTCAAGGAGGGCTATCTATACCTGAACCCTGACGTGGCAAAGGCAGGACGGGATGCGTGGCAGCATTGGGTGTTGCATGGACAGAAGGAGGGTCGCCGTGGTGGTATAGCGCCACCGAATTTTTTCAAGGAAGGCTATCTATACCTGAACCCTGATGTTGCCGAGCGTGGGGAGGATCCGTGGAGGCACTGGGTGCTAAAAGGCAGTAAAAAAGGGGATAATACCGATAATCTAAAGAAACAAGTCTTGTTTACAGGATTTGTGTTTGACGGATATCACGGTTCAGTGATGCATATCATGGAAATGGCGCAATATTTTGTTTCTAATGGATATTTAGTTGATATTGCTTCAGTATGTATAAGAGATGAAATCAAAGAACTTTTATCTTATCAGAATATAAGGCTGCATAGTGCTTTGACTTTTCCTGTTGAAGATAAGATTTATGATTTTGTATTTTCATATCATTGGCCTATTTTTCCATTCTTGCTAAAGCGTGGTCTGAAATATAAGAAACTGGTTTTAGGCTGTCTTTCCGGTTTTGAGACAATGGAAACGCCACTGCCATTTATTGATAATGCATGTTTCCTTCAGGTTCATAGTGAATCTTTGAAGGATGATTTAATAAAATCTTATTCCATTCCAGCTGACAAGATTGCCGTTTTTGAGAATTGGTTGCCTGATATATATTATCAATATCTTAAAAAACAAAAAGACAAAAATTTAAAGTTAAGCCGATTGGCGGTTATTTCAAATCATCCTCCACTTGAAATTAGGTCATTACCAGATTTTATGTCAGGAGTCAGGATAGAATTTTGGGGAAGGGGGATGGAAAATTATGGTCTTATCACACCTGAAATACTGAAGAAATATGATGCTATTATTACTATAGGAAAAACTGTCCAATATGCCTTAGGTATGGGAATTCCTGTATATAATTATGACCATTTTGGTGGGAGTGGTTGGATAAGTCCAGAAAATTTTGATATCGAGGCTAAACATAATTTCTCAGGACGGTCAAATAGTCGAAAGATTTTATCCCAAGAAATTGCTCAAGAGCTGAAAAAAGGTTTCCCAAAAGCAATAGAAGTGGCAGAAGAGCTTCGAAGGAAGATTGCTGGACGTTGCTTATTATCAATAAGAATGAGTCAGCTTCTAGAAATGATTGATAAATCGCCAATAAGTCCGACAATTGATAGTAAAAGAGATGGTTTATTGATGGCTTATGCTGATAGCATGGTAAGATGGGTTTATAGTCGAGATTACCGTAATAGGAAATTTGAGTTAAAAAATAAAACTATTAATAGAATCATTCAGAAAATATTGTCAAAAAATAATAATCTAAATGAAACAACAATAAAAAGCTTAGAAAAAATAATTGATAATAATTCATCCTCCCTTTCTTCTTCCTTTTTAAATTATTCTAATAAAGAATTAAGAAGTGTGTCTTTATTTGCTGTTATTGCAGTTAAGGATGAAGAACGTTATCTTCCTGGATTTTTTAATCATTTACGTGATTATGTCGATGGTTTTGTTGTCCTAGATGATGGTTCAATAGATGAAACGCCGAATATCATTAAGAAAGAATCAAAGGTCATATCTGTTATGACAAATCCACCTCATGGTCCAGAAGATTGGGATGAGAAGGGAAATAGGATTCGCTTGTTGAATGAGGCTCGTCGTCTTGGCGGAGAGGTTGTTTTGTTCTGTGATGCTGATGAACGATTTGAAGTCGGTTTCCTCAGGGAATTACGTGGTTTGGCGCAAGATTGCCTAGAGGATAGGGAACTGGTTTACGGTGTTAAGCTCTGTGAATTATGGGATTCTCCTGATCAATGGCGGTGTGATGGGATTTGGAATCAGAAGTCGAAGTATGTTTTGTTTTCATTGAATGATAATATGACTTTTGACATGACTATGAATCAGAAGCATCATATTCCATGCTTCCATGATGGAATCAATAAGAGAAAACTGCTTGGTTTCCGAGACTATCACCTTAAAATGATAAATGATGAAGATAGAAAGAAAAGAAGAAATCTTTATAAGAGGTTAGATCCCAATAATGAAATGCAGAAAATTGGCTATGATTATTTGACAGATTGTGGAGGAATTTCCTTGTCTAGTATCCGAGGGAGGGAATATGATTTGAGAACGGTTCCTTCTAAATAAGCGGGTTGCACTGTATCAAGAACAGCCAGAATTATATGAATCAATTAAATAATGTATTTAAAACAGCCAACAGCCCGCAGCCAACATTGGCTGTTGTTGTTCCAGTCTATAATATTTCCCCTTATATCAGACAATGTTTTGACAGTCTTCTCGCCCAGACTTATCCCTATTGGGTTGCTTATGTCATTGATGATGGTTCTACGGATGAATCATCGCAGATAGTTGATGAATATGCCATCAGAGATTCACGTTTCAGGGTTTTCCATAAGCTGAACGAAGGTGTAAGTTCAGCCAGAAACTTCGGATTAGACAAAATTGAAAAAAGTGGAGAGAAATACATTTCAGTTGGATTCTTGGATGGAGATGATTGGCTGGAACCTGAGACTTATGCAGAAGTGATTGCTGTAATCAGAGAATATCATCCAGATGTCCTGTTTCATGGTTATTCATACATCTATCCAGATAGAAAACAGACTCCAAGATTCATTCAGCCAAGAGGATTAATCAATCGAAGTGCTTTCTTGGGGGCTGTGTTCAATGACAAAAAATGGAAAGGATCCAATGGGTCATTTGGGAATGTATGGACAAAATATATTAATCCTTCTTTGTTAGATGGTTCCTTGCGTTTCATAGAAGACAGGGAAGTTATTGAAGATGGATTGTTTAATACTCAATTAGCTATTAGAGCTCAAAATTTCTATTTTTGTGATAAGGCATATTACAACTATCGACAACGTGATGGTAGTTTAATGCATGGTCGTGATTTTATAATAAGGGTTGAGAAAGGGTTCTTAAAGGCTTTGAAAGTAGTAAAAGAAAGCTCTGTACCAGAAAAGAAAGAGTTATCTTTTAAAATAAGACATCGTATGCTGATATTCCTTTTTGAAGCAGAAAAGCGTGGTAGTTTTCTTTTTTTAAAAGATAGCCTTCTATTTTCCTATATTGCTAAGGAAGTCCTAGATATTGCTGTTCAACAAAAAAACAAGAAAAAACTGACGGAGTCTCAGTTCCGTTTTATTGCATCTTTGGCTATTGCAGACAGTTCTCTGTTTTCAAGAACATTGAAATCATTTCCCTCATTGAAATATTCAAAAATATATAGGCTTGCCTTTTTAAAGTATTTGAAATATAAGGTTCTCTCGAAGTTATCGTTTGGTGATATGCGTCTCCGTTACCGTGATAAGTACCAAGAACAGAAGAGGATATATTGTGCAATCAAGAAAGGCCGCTTTTAATTTTTTAGCAGGAAGAAATAGAATATTAGGAGAATGTGTTGAATATTTGGGGTATACAGAGGGATTTTTTAGAAATTCCTGTGGTATTTGTATCAGATGATAACTATGCCCAACATCTTGGGGTTGCCATCAATTCCATTATCAAGAATAAGTTTATTGAAGATAGGCTTTGTATTTATGTCATTGATGATGGGATTTCAGAACAAAACCGTAAGAAATTAGACGCTTTAATTGGTAATAGTCCTGATATTAAACTCTATTACCTGTATATTGAAAAGGAACGATTCTCTAGATTTAGCTTGAATGGAATCCATTATACAAAAGCAGTCTATTATCGTTATCTTATTCCTTCATTGATAAAAGAAGATAAAGTTATTTACCTTGATTCTGATATTGTTGTACGTTGCTCTCTTCGAAATCTTTATCTGGAAGATATTGAAGATTGTTATTTTGCAGGATGTGCTGATTTCAAATATGATGAACATATAAAGAGATTAGGTTTACTGAAATATTGTAATGCTGGAGTCATGCTCATTAACGCAAAAAGATGGCGTGAAGAGAATATTTCGGACAAACTGATGCAGTTTACGGAGGATTATCCTGAAAAGCTGTTGTTCAATGATCAGGATACCTTGAATGTTATATTACAAGATGGTATCAAGTACCTTGATAAAAGATGGAATGCTTTAGCCAGTGCATATTCAATAGCCTATTTCAATGATGTGGCTGACACAGCATTTATCATTCATTACACAACTCATAAAAAACCATGGACACCGGGTAGCATGAGCCCGATGAAGCATGAATATTTCAGATATTTAAGGAATACACCATGGCAATCCAAGAAACTCATCGTATCGCTGACATCCTATCCAGCAAGGATATCCTGTGTTCCGCAAGTGCTTAAGACAATATTCAATCAGACCTTATTGCCTGACGAGATTGTTTTATGGCTTGGCAAGGACCGTTTCCCCAATCGACTGGCTGATTTACCAGAAGAGCTGAAGAACTTTATCGAGAAGGGAGAGCTGACAATCAGATGGGTTCAGGATATAGGTCCGCATACCAAGTATTTTTATGCTTTTAAAGAATATCCTGATGCCCTGCTCATCACGGTAGATGATGATATCCTGTACCAAGAAACAATAATTGAATCGCTTTATCAGTCGTATCTCCAGCATCCAAATGCTGTTTCTGCATCAAGAGCAAGGTTGATTGGGATTTCTGATGATGGATTGTTCTTTCCGTTCAATGATTGGCTATTGCTAGGGGGAGTTGAGGATAATACTGTGGATTTGATGCCATCGATGTCTTTCTTGGCAGAAGGTGTTGAGGGGTGTCTATATCCAACAGGTCTGTTTGAAGGAATCCGAGAAGATTTATTGGATATCCCTGCTATCCAGAGAACTTGTCCAAACAATGATGATTTGTGGCTGAAAGTCATGCAGCTTGTCGCAGATATTCCTGTTGTTGTGACAAAGGGACAGAAACGGAGATATGTTCCAGAAAGCCAAGAGTTGGGATTATGGCGTTACAACGTGCTAAAAGGCGGCACAGATTATGAATGGTCGTTAATCCAGAAAGAAATTGACAGGCGTTATGGGAAAGCTTTTTTATGGAAAAAGCTGAATGAGCCACCTGTAGGAAAGAATTACCTGCTTAGGGAAAATCTATACCAGTTTTTGGTCGATGAGCTGAATAAATATGATGTTGTTGTTAAGAAAGTCAATCGATCCTATGCTAAATACAGCACCCTGCGCATCGATATCCGCAACAGGGGTAAAGAAGGCGGCTACATCCAGGAAGAGTTGGTTGATCCCCCGCCCAGCCGCTTGGTCCGTCCATCATGGCTGCCGGATGGTGTGAGCATCGAATCCACAGCGGAGAACATGAAGGTTGCCTTGCGTTGTCAGGGAGAAGGAGAACTGGATATCCGTCTGCGGGGGCGTGATGAGCGTAATGAAGATGGCAGGCGTTATCCGGTGTGGATAGACTGCACGTATTTTGCGGTCAATGGAGAGGTTGTCTTCGAAGGGGCAAAGACCATCTGTCATGACCGTCCTTACATCTACAGGAGACCGGTCAAGGATGGTGAGGTCGTTGAGCTGTCATTCCGCTGGAGTGAATGCCGTTCCAACACAGTTTTGGAAGAGACCTTTCGGTTACAGTCGGAGGTGAAGGCATTGCGCGGGAAGGTGAAGGAAACAGAAAGCAAGGCATTGCAGCTACAGGATGCCATCACGGAAAGCGTGCGTCTGTCATCAGAGACAGCTAGCCAGAAGAAGGTCTTGGAGAAACAGAAGAAACGCCTGTCACAGATTATATCGCAGATGCAGGGCTTCCGTATGGGGTCCTACCTGAAATACAAGGTGCTATCGAAGCTGACATTTGGAGATATGCGCAGTCGTTATCGTGTGAAGTACCAAGAACAGAAAAAAATATATCGGAAAATCAAAAAAGGTTCCCGGTAAGCTATTGTATGGCTTATTAAGAATCAGATAACATGCATAATTTAAGAGATTCTTCATATATTCTGAAATCCAATGGATAAAACTCTTCCTCAGACAACAATCTATAGGCAATTGTTATTTTTCGCTTCTCAGCTGAATAATTATCCTATCAAGTCTCTGTTCCAGTTAGAGGCCACACGTTTCCCAAACATGACAGTTTCTACTGGCGGATTGATTTTGGATTATTCTAAGAATCAGATAACAGAAGAAATTTTACGGTTGTTGTTGCGGCTGGCTGAGGAAAGGAATGTTCCAGCTGTACGTGATGCTATGTTTTCAGGCGATAAAATCAATATCAGCGAAAACAGGGCTGTGTTGCATACGGCACTGCGTTCCTCACGCACTGAGTCGATTCTAGTCGATGGGGAAGATGTGGTTCCTGAAATTCGGTCTGTATTGAAACGGATGCAATCATTGACATTGAAGATTCATGCAGGTGAATGGCAGGGGTTTACTGGCAAATGCATCAAAGATGTTATCAATATCGGTATCGGTGGGTCTGATCTTGGTCCTCGTATGGTGGTGACAGCACTGCGGCATTATCGCCTGCCAAGGGTTTCGGTGCATTTTGTGTCGAATGTTGATGGTCACGATTTGGAATCAGTTCTGAATAAAGTCAATCCAGAAACTACTTTGTTCATTATCTCATCCAAATCATTCACGACTAAAGAAACTGTCTTGAATGCACAATCTGTCCGTAGGTGGTTTCTGGATGCAGGGGCGGAAGTTTCAGATATCAAGAAGCACTTTGTTGCGGTGACCGCCAATGTTGATGTTGCGGAATCATTTGGCATCCCTGCCGAAAACATCTATCCGATATGGGATTGGGTTGGAGGGCGTTATTCGGTATGGTCGGCAATTGGATTGCCAGTGATGCTGGCGGTTGGTGTCAACCATTTCATGGAATTGCTATCTGGTGCCCATGCAATGGATGTGCATTTCAAGTATGCGCCGCTTGACCATAATATGCCAGTTTTATTGGCTTTGATTGGTATATGGAACCGGAATTTTCTAGGCTATCATACATTGGCAGTTGCTCCTTATCATGAGGATCTTTTTGTTTTTTCCCGTTGGTTGCAGCAACTTGAGATGGAAAGCAATGGCAAAAGTGTCCAGAAGGATGGTGAGCCGGTTTCTTATGGCACTGCACCGATTATTTTGGGGAATACAGGTACCAATGGACAGCATTCTTATTTCCAGCTTTTCCATCAGGGAACAGACATCTGTCCGGTTGATTTCATTGCTGTACTGAAACCTACCCATTCATTTGATAAGCACCACGAACAGCTCCTTGCCAATTGCTTTGCCCAGGCTGAGGCGTTGATGCGGGGGGCTGATCCGCAGAAAGCCAAGGAATATATGCTTGCCAAGGGGATTCCTGCTGAACGGGTTGAATCACTGCTCAAGCAGACGCAGTTTGAAGGCAACCGTCCTAGCAATATGATTGTGATGAATGAACTCCGTCCAGAAACACTAGGAGCGTTGATGGCGCTTTATGAACACAAGGTGTTTGTCCAAGGGGTTATCTGGAACATCAACAGTTTTGACCAGTGGGGGGTTGAACTGGGTAAGGCACTCGCGACCAATATCCATAAGGAACTTACTGGTGAGGCAGTTTATGAACATGACAGTTCAACCACGGGACTGATTGAATTGGCAAAGGCAGGTCTCTGAATATTTAGAAATTTCAAAGATATTCCTTTGAAAAAGTGTCTGGTTGGATTTTGTATTAAGCTTTTGGGCAAGTTAAAATTGTCCATCTTATCAGTATGATTTCGATTTCAGAGACAAGCTTGATTTGACATGTCGCGCATCTTGGTATTGGAAGAACCGTTTCGTACGCTGTGGAAAGACAAGGATCCATTCGAAGAAGTGGAAAAGATTTCCGGTGATGTCAGGCGTGCGGTTGAAAACAGGAAAACATTACGGTTTGTAGTGGCTGGTAAAGGATATTATCTGAAACTGCATCATGGTACTGAGTTCAAGGAAGTCGTTAAAAGCCTGATCCGTTTACGTCTTCCAGTCTTAGGTGCAGACCGGGAATGGAATGCCATCCACCGTCTGGCTGAGCATGGTGTGGACACAATGGAAGGGGTTGCTTATGGTGAACAGGGAAACGATCCGTTGAAGAAAACTTCCTTTATTATCACCAAGGATTTAGGACGGACTTGGAGTACCCGCCAGTTCTTTCTGGAAGCGAAGCCTTCTTTTTCTGTTAAATGTTTGGTCATCCGGCGTATTGCCAGAATGGTCAGGCAGATGCATGCCTGTGGCATCAATCATCGGGATTGTTATCTGGTTCATTTCTTGATACATAGGCCATTCAATACCCAGCATGGTCAGGAAAAAGATTTGAAAATCTCCATTATCGATTTGCATCGTGCCCAGTTGCGGGATGAGGTTCCGATGAGATGGCGCGATAAGGATTTGATTGGATTGTTGTTTTCAGCCAGAGAATTGAAGAATATATCAAAACTGGATGTATTCCGTTTTATGAAAGAATATTTCCAATGTTCCTTAAGGGAAATCTTCAGAAAAGAGAATGCTTTGATTTCTTCTGCTGGGCGTCGGATTGCCCGTATGGAACGTCATCAGATAAGCCTGAAGAAACGCCGTCATGTGTAATCTGTTTCTGTAAGTTCTTAAATGCCTTATAAAAAGACAAAACAGGGTCTGGAGAAGTCAGTTTTTCCCTTAGTGAAAGAGGTACTGTTACCGAATTTCAGGAAACGGTTGTATCTGGCGGGGATTCCGCTTGGCAACCAGCATCGTGAGCCTTTGACAGCAGTTCAGGCAAAACAGGCGTTTCAGCGACGCAAGCCAGATGGTCATCCCCGTATTTACCTGAATCTCAGTGCGGTGGCTTATATAGATAACCGTTCTGGTATCCCCCGTGTGGTCAAGAGTCTGGCGAAGGAAGGAATTCTTTCTGAAAAGGCTGTCTTGATTCCTGTCTATGCAGACCTTGAGACCGGGGTGTTCAAGGTGGCAAAGGCATTTTCTTTATCATTGTGTGGGAAAACATTATCTGTTCAGGAAGATGTGATGGCTGTGGCTTCTGGAGATGTCTTCCTGAATGTGACCGTCAATCCGAATGAGCTGGCATTTGAGCATGAGACCTTTCAAGCGATGCGGGCGGTTGGTGTCAGGGTCTTATGTGTGGTGCATGACCTGATTGCGGTCCTGCAGCCTGAGTTTTCGCGTGACAGGGATACCCGTCACCTTAATGATTGGCTGCATCGTATCATCCAGTATGATGGGGTGGTTGCCAATTCCCAAGCAACACTGTCTGCTTTTGAGACTTGGATTGAACGTGAGCAGATTGCCTTGCCTTTTGGTTTCCAGAAACACTGGTTCTATCTAGGGGCGGATATGCAGACAGATGTTTCAGATGTTGATGCCTGTGATGATAAAGAGGTGATGGCTGTCACGCAGGGCTCAATGCCATATTTCCTGCAGGTGGGAACAGTGGAGTTGCGTAAAGGACATGATGACCTGCTGGATGGTTTTGAAAAGCTCTGGACTGAGGGGATTCAACTGGCATTGGTGATTGTCGGACGGCGTGGTTGGAAAGTTCAGCAGGTCAGCAGCAGGATGCTCAAGCATGTTGAATTCGGTAAGCGGTTGTTCTGGTTCCGCAATGCGGATGATGCAGCACTTCATTGCCTTTACCGTCATGCAGAAGCTGTTGTATTGGCTTCCAAGGCAGAAGGGTATGGTCTTCCTGTGGCGGAAGGTGCTTGGTTTGGTAGGCCACTGCTGCTGAGGGATTTGTCGATTTTCAAAGAAATCGCCCAAGAAGGTGCAACTTATTTTTCAGGAGGTGGCGTTGAACTGGCGCAGTCAGCGAAGGTTCTGCACGAAAAGATTGCACAAGGACAGCCTGTTCCTATGCCGAAACCCAATCAGTTCCCAAACTGGAAGCAGAGCTTTGATATGCTGGTGTCAAAACTGTTGGCTGGTCATTGAGATTTGTTGTTAGTCTCCATGTCTGATTTGTTCCAGCAGTTCTTTGGTTTTCTTTTCCATCAAGCGGATATTGCCCCTGCTTTCTACGTTCAAGCGTAATACAGGTTCGGTGTTGGAACCTCTAAGGTTGAAGCGCCAGTTTGGGAAGGCGATGGATAGTCCATCGATTTTCGAGACTTGGGCATTAGGCAGAGAAGTATAAATCTGTTCAATTTTCCTGATGGTTGAAGGAATATCCTCGACAGTGGAATTGATTTCTCCACTGCATGGGAACGCTTCTTGATATTGTGCAACGCACTCAGATAGGTTTTTTCCAGAATCACTGAGAAGCTGAACAACCAGCAGCCAGGTAATCATGCCAGAGTCGCAATAGGCGAAATCCCTAAAGTAATGGTGTGCACTCATTTCTCCACCATAGAGGGCATTTTCAGCACGCATCCGTTCTTTGATGAACGCATGACCAGTCTTTGATTCAATGGCTGTCCCTCCTGCTTTTTTGACGGTTGCTTGGGTGTTCCAGACCAAACGTGGGTCATGGATGATTTTTGCGTGGGGATTGGTTTTCAGCAGTGCTTCTGCAATCATGCCAACCAGATAATAGCCTTCGATGAAGTCTCCTTTTTCATCAAAGAAGAAGCAACGGTCAAAATCGCCGTCCCAGGCAATGCCTAAATCAGCATGGCTCTCAATGACGGCTTTTGCTGTGGCTTCACGGTTTTCTAGAAGCAATGGGTTGGGAACTCCGTTAGGGAAGGTTCCATCAGGTTCGCTTTGGATGATGGTGATGTTTAATGGCAGGCGTGCCGCCAGTTCTTGCATGACAAGTCCTGCACAGCCGTTGCCAGGGTTGGCGATGATTTTCAGTGGCTTCAGGGTTTCTGGTTTGATATAGCCCAATAGGTGGTCTATATAGTCTTTACGGAATGATGCTTTGGTAAAAGAGCCTGACAAGGCGTCAGGGATGTCTTGGTGGGAAGCCATCCGGCCACGGATGGCAAAAAGACCTGAATCACCGCTGACGGGGACAGCACCCCGTCGGACAATCTTGAAGCCGTTCTCATCTGCCGGGTTGTGGCTGCCGGTAATCATGATGCCACCGTCAAAGTCTTTGGCAAACGATGCGAAATAGATTTCTTCTGTTCCACACATGCCGATACCGGTGACATGGACTCCAGCAGCTTGTAACCCGATGGCTAAAGCCAGATAAAGAGAAGGTCCTGAAAGACGTGCATCATAACCGATAACTACTTTCTTGGCGTTGAATTCCTGTGCAAATGCAAAGCCAAGATTACGGGCAAAGTCTGGATTCAGGGTTGAGGGAACTTTGCCGCGGATGTCATAGGCTTTGAAGCCAGATAAATCCATGGTTATTTCCTTTTTCCGATGGTGTTCCGGGCTTCGGTCATGGCAGATTCACTGGTATCTGCACGGCCATAATTGTCTTCAAAGCGCACGATGTCATCTTCTCCCAAGTAGCTGCCAGTCTGGACTTCAATGAATTCCAAGGGGAGTGGACCTGGATTTTTGATGCGGTGTTTTGTACCAAGCGGGACATACACCGATTCATTTTTCTGCAATCAGCTTCTGTTCTCCACCGATGGTGACTTCAGCAATTCCCCGAACGATAATCCAATGTTCCGCTCGATGGTAGTGCATCTGAAGTGAATTTTCTGAACCAGGATGGACGGTGATGCGTTTTACCTGAAAACCATCAGCAAGGACCAATGTTTCATAGTGTCCCCAAGGTCGATGGACCAATGGATGCAGGTCGGTTTCTGTTCGGTTGTTGGCTTTCAGCAGGTTGACGATGGCTTTGACATCTTGGGTTTTACTACGGTCTGCAACCAGAACAGCATCTTTCGTTTCGATGACAGCGAGGTTCCTCACACCAACAGCCGCAATCAGGCGTCCTGTGCTTTTGAGATAACAGCCTGTTGTATCCGAAAGCATTACATCACCTTCGCAGGCATTGCAATCGGTGTCTTTGTCAGCGATTTCATAGAAAGATTCCCAGGATCCGAGGTCGCTCCATCCTCCATCCATTGGAACAACCGCGACTTTGTCAGAGTGCTCCATAATGGCATAGTCAATGGAATCAGAAGGTGAATCTAAGAACGATGTGCCTGGACGTAGGAAAGACAGGTCTTGATAATGGGTTTGCCAGGCTGTTTTGACGGCTTGATAAATGGCTGGCGCATATTTTTCCAGTTCAGTCAGGAAAACAGATGCCTTGAACAGGAAAATGCCTGCATTCCAATAATAACCACCTTCTTTCAGCATTGCTTCAGCTTTTGCCTTTTGGGGTTTTTCCAAGAAACGTTCTACACAATAGGCGCTTTCTCCCAATGCGTTGCCTTGCTTGATATAGCCATAACCGGTTTCAGGACGGATTGGGTTTATGCCAAAAGTAACCAGGTATCCAGCCTCTGCAATGGATTGGGCTGATTCTACAGCCGAACGGAATGCTTCGGGATGCTCGAACATATGGTCTGATGGCATGACCAGCATCAGCGCATCTTCAGTTTCCATGGTGGCAAAGCCGGCCAGGGCGATTGCGGGGGCAGTATTCCTGCCTTCGGGTTCCAGGATGATGGTTCCTTTCCGATTGGTGTCTTTAAGGCATTCGTCAATGTAAAAACGGTATTCATTGTTACTGATGACCATGACGTCCAGTGTTTGATGAATGCCTTCAATCCTTCTCAGGGTTTCTGCAAACAACGAACTGTTGTTGCCAAATGACATGAATTGTTTCGGGTATTTAGAACGGGAGGCTGGCCAGAGCCGTGTGCCAGAGCCACCGCATAAAATAACAGGTTGGATATTTGCCATAATAGAATCAGATATGGTAGGCATGTCTTGTCAGATGAAGAATATCCTACCCAATGAATAATGCTTCTGCAACTTAAGCGGATATTATCAGGAACAGCATCAGCTATAATGAATAGATATTTTTAGGATTTCAGGGATATGGCTGAGAAAATTATCACAGTTTCAGATTTGGAACCGTTTGGAAGAGGAGCTCATCGTAAGTGTTTTCCGCATCCAGAAAACCCTAACCAATGTATCAAGGTTATCTATAATCCATCGACCAGTGCAAAAAAAGAAATTGTCCGGGAACTCAAGTACTATGAAGTGCTGAACCGTAGCCTTAAAGACTGGCGTGGTGTACCGCGTTATTACGGTCAGGTTCAGACAGATATTGGCACAGGCTATGTCTATGACCTGATCAAGAATTATGATGGGACACCTGCACCAACATTGAAGCAGATGATGGAGGAATGCAAAACGGTTGAGGAGGCAGGGAAAATCCTTAGAATATTCAAAAGTCTTAAACAGTACCTTCATGATAACGAAATCCAGACATTGCCGCTCCAGTCTTACAATATCCTCTGTCAGAAAACAGGTCCAGATGAATACCAGCCTGTTGCCTGCGACAATCTAGGAGAAAGGGCAGGGATTCCTTTGACACGTTGGTTTACGTTCCTCTGCCATCGGAAACAGGAACGCCGTTGGCGGGTGTTTATGACGACGCCTTCAGTAAAGGCGTTTCTTGAAAAGTTCAACATTGACCCGAAGACGGTAGGGCGATAATCGTTTCAGATTATTTGTAGGCAACAGGGGACTGTCAGATTCGCTGACAGTCCCCTGTTGCCTTGAAAGATTGAGATCCCTTATTTCCTGAGATAGCGGGAACTTTCTTCCAATATGGTTTTCATGAAGGCTGGCGGTGTCGTGTCAGCAGCTGGTTGATAATGTTTATCAAGATACTGCATTGTGCCGGTCTGGTTGATTAGGATAATCCGGTTCGGTTCAACAAAAGCATCCTGACTGTAGTTGCTGATATAGACCCAGTTCCTGCGGTTTTCCTGCGTAAAGAGCGGTGTGCCAACTGAGTAATCTGTGGTTGGGTTCTTGCAGCCCAATGCCTGGGGCAACAGGGTGGGCGCCATATCCAATCCAGATGTCCTGTAATCGACATGACCTTTGCCTTTGCCAGGCCAATGGATGACCAGAGGGACTTTGGTCTGGTATTCCATGAAGTTGCCGTTGTGTCCCCAGTAGTTCTGATGGCTGTCATTGAATTCTTCACCATGGTCGGAACTGACAACAACAATGGTTTTGTCCAGCAGGTTTTTCTGTTTCAAGTAAGTCAGCACTTTACCGATGTTGATATCTGCATAATGGACAGCATTTTTGTAGCGGTTCAGGTAAGGTAATGGATCAAAGTCGTTGTTCAGCTGCAGGTTATTGACTTCTTCCCAGTAGGGTTTAAACAAGGTATGTTGCGTATCTTCAGGAAAGTCGTAGGCATGGACATTGTCAAAGAAGATGAAGCTGAAGAATGGCTTGTTGGCTGGCAATTGGCTGTGCCAGAGCATGAAATCCTCAACTGCGTTGTCGTCACGTTGATACACCCTTGATCCACGTGGATTGATGCGTAGGTTATCGACACCGGCAAAGACTGTCCGGTTGAATTCCGGCATGGTCAGACCTGCCCCTGTGAAGGCATTGATGGCATATTGCCGTTGCTGCAAGGCCTGGATCAGGATAGAAGGCGTTTTGGTTGCAAGCGCTTTTTGCCAATAGGAACCGGGAAGGCCGGTGAACAAGGTGAAAATGCCGTGACGTGTGTTGATGCCGCCTGACAGATGGTCATTGAACTGGATGTTTTCTTGGGCGAATGCCCAAGCATTTGGCATGGTTTCCTGATTGAGCATGTCTGCACGGACAGCATCCACGAACAGGAAAACGATATTGTATTGAGGAACCTGACCACTGCAGTCCAGGGGATTGAGTGGATAGTTCATCTTGTTCTTTGAGTTCTGAAGGTTCAGGTTGTTGGCATTGACGGTGTTTGCATCAACAATCTTCCACTTGATCAGTAGCCGGTTGAAGGTCAATGGCTTGTTCAGGGGCATGACTTCTGAGACAGTTGTCAATGTTTGTTTGTGGAAGGCGTAGGCAAAGCCATAAGAAATCTGGCTGAAAAGGAAAATCCCAAACAATGTCCAGAAAGCGGTTTTCGGGCGGTTCCATTTCCGGTTGATGATGTGGGCTATGAACAGGCATATCGCAGTTGCAATCAGGACGGCAACAGTCAGCAGGATAATCTGGATGACCATGCCAAACGTGAACTGGACAATCTGACCACCACCAAAGAATGTCATCTGGATCATTGCCAGGTTCGGATGCAGACGGAACAGGTTATAGACAAAGGTATCTGATGTGAGGAAAATCAGGAAGCTGGCACAGATGATGTATTGAATGGTCAGCGCGGTTTTTCTGAAATTGAAACGGTGCAGAAAATAAGCAGGCAGAGTTGCAATCAACAGCCAGAAGCCATACCAACCGATGCCATACAGCCCAAAGTAGAGATAACTGCCAAGCCCCCAATCTGCTGTGCCGTAAACAGACAGGTTGCGGCTTAGAATCAAAGTACCCAGCAGGGCAACAATGACTGCATTGCAGATATAGTACAAGAAATAACCTGTTGCATTGTCAGAGCCAAATCCAGCGTTGAGTCGCAACCGTTTCATGAGTTTTTTCCGATTGAGGGCAGCTTAGGCAACTTCCTGTATGGTTTCGGTCGGCATGGAGGACTTATCCTGCTTTATCACAGGTTTATCAATTGTTGACTCTTCTGCTGGTTCTGTTTTGAGGGTATGCAGACCTTTCTGGAACTGGGTGTTGTACAAAGCTCTATAAACGCCGCTTTCAATTGCCATCAGTTCATCATGGGTTCCGGTCTCGACGATTTTCCCTTCATTGACAACGACAATCTTGTCTGCATTACGGACAGTGGACAGCCGATGCGCAATGACAAAGACGGTACGGTCTTTCATCAGGTTCTCGATAGCTTTCTGGACAACCACTTCCGACTTGTTGTCCAAGGCAGAAGTTGCCTCGTCAAGGATAATGATGGGAGCATTCTTGATAAAAGCCCGGGCAATGGCAACACGCTGTTTCTGTCCACCAGAAAGCAGGACACCCCGTTCACCGATACGGGTATCCAAGCCATCTTTCTGGGATTTTATGAAGTCTGTCAGGTAAGCCATATCCAGTGCTGTCATGATTTCTTCATCGGTGGCATCAGGTTTGCCAATCTTGACATTATCGCGGACAGTACCGTCGAAGAGGAAGTTGTCTTGGAAGACAACCGCCATCTTATCCCGGAGGCTTTCCAGGGTCATATCCCGGATATCGACACCGTCAATGAAAATCCCCCCTTTTTTAGTGGTGACATCATAAAAACGTGGGATTAGGTTGACAATGGTTGATTTTCCACCGCCTGAATTGCCAACTAAAGCAATGCTTTGTCCAACCTTGACGTTTAAATTGATTTTCTTAAGGACAGGAGTTCCTTTTTTATAACTGAAATCAACATTCCTGAATTCGATGGTGTCTCTGACTTCTTTCAGTTCAACCGCATTTTCCTTATCACGGATTGGTGGTGTGCGTTCAAGTTGGCTGAAACACCGTTCAACTGCCATGAAAGAGAACTGGACTTTGTTGAATTGGTTGCCAATATGTTTCAGCGGGTTATACAGCAAAAGCAGTGCGGTAATAAAAGATACAAAGGCGCCCGTTGTCAGGTCTCCAGAAATAATCAGATGGGAACCATAGCCAATCGCTGCTGCAACCCCTAAAGAAGTCGTGATATGCATCATCGGTGTCAGCCACGCAGTCCGTTGAGTCATCTTGATACGGAGTCGGAACAGTTCTTTCATCACGCCTGCAAAATTTGTTTTCTGTTGATTCTGGTAGTTATAGGCTGTGATGGTTCGGTTGCCAGCATAGGTTTCATTCATCATCGTGATGGTCTTTGCCATGACATTGACACTTTGACGCATGACACTCTTGATCATGTTACGGATACGGGTCACTGGATAGAATGTCACCCCAAGTATGATGATAGCGATGATAGAAAGCTGCCAAGAATTGTAAAGCAAGACAAATACTAGGGAGACAGATGAGAAAAAGCGTGAAACAAACAACCGGACGTTATCCAGCAGACCAGCACAGGCCATATCTGCATCGTTATTGAAACGTTGGACAATTACCCCCGAGTTGCGGGCATCGAAGAATGCTGCTTCAAATGTCACCAATTTATTGAAAAGTGCTTGCTTCAGGTCATTGGAAATATGCACGCCCAGCCAAGTATTCAAATAGGTAAGTGCATACGTCAGGATGCCTTGGACAACGGTAAGGCCGACAATGAAAGCTGGTACCCACCATGCCTGTGCAGAGGTTGCGGTATCTTTCACCAGCACAACGTCTAGAAAAGGGCGTAGGCTCCAGGCAACGACAGCGTCCATCGATCCGACCGGAAAGCAGAGCAACATAGCAACCAATGCCCGAAACCAGTATGGTTTGACAAAAGGCCACATTCGCCGGTAATTCCGGACAAATTGCTGATTGTTGATTTTTTTAGATAATTTTTCTTTTATTCCCATAGGGCACTTAGGTCTTATTTTCAGCGTGTCATAGGCAGTTCAGGCAAATCAACCAGATGACAGGTAAAGCCATTCACAATCGAACATTCTATCAGAATGCTCAGTATTCAGGCGTAACAAAAGGGAAGGTCTGCGAAGTGCAAGACGGGCAACTATAGTTGTTTGGTCTAAGTTGGGAGGACGAATCAAGCAATCAGTGTTTTCCCATCAATGCCAAATTTTGTGAGGAATTCAACAACGAGCGGTAACTTGATGAACCGTTCCCAACGTTTCTGCTGTGAGCTGTCTCCGATAGATTGGAACCAGTGGGACCATGGGATGACAGAGCTTCTGCCCAGGTTGTCACAGATGACAGGAACCATCTCGAATTCAGAAACACGCCTGCAGAGGACATTATGCGGGTTCATCGTGATGGTCAGGATATGATTGTCTCGGATGTACTTTTTCAGTTGAAGGATTAAATCTACGATTTTCTGGGCCTGCTCAGGGGATTCACAGGTTTCTATGATATTTCCCAATGTGGCAGAGGGAGTACCATCGTAATCCAGTATCAGGTCAAAGACATAGCCGATGCCCATATTGGTCTCAACCGTGCCATGGAATCTGGGGATGCAGCTCCAGTCTTTCAGGTAGCTGTCAATATGCCTGTAATAGCGCATTTCATGTTTGATGTTGCGCAACTCACTTTTAGTGACTGTGTGAAGGACCTTGATGCATAACTGCCTGTTTTCTGGATGAGGGTAGCAGCTTCGATGTGCACCGGTGCCTAATGGTGTGCACTGGGATAAATCAATCACTTCCATCTTTCTTCCATAAACACTCACCAAGTCAGTTTACTGGCTGGTGTCTGCGGTACGCTTCAAACTAGGTAAAACCATATCTGCACAGTCTATCATTTCTTAAAAAGAGTAAAAAGCAACATAGTCTATGCGTTTTTGGATATAGCCGATAATTTTGACTGGACAACATCCACAGTTATGTTTACATTCTTGCCATTGTTTTCAGGCAGGATTGATATCAAGCAGAGAACAGCCTGAAAAATGGATTGACAGAGCGGGTTGCCGTCCCGGTAAGGATAATGGCTGTCACCCGGTCTCTGATGGAAGCCAGTTCCTTGATTTTTTCCAAGCATGAAGATTGATGAGGCAAAAAAGGTCCTCGAAGCAGTCCTGTTATGTGCGCAGCAGCCATTGCCCTTGGATGATCTTGTCAGATTGTTTGTCGATACCGATGACCTGTTTGTCAGGCAGAAAAAGGATGCCGTCTCTTCATCCATGACTGCACAGCGTTGCCGTCAGCTGCTTTATGACCTGCAGTATGATTGGTCAGACAGGGGGCTTGAATTGGTCTGCCTGCCAGATGGATGGCGGTTCCAGAGCCGGTCAGAGATGAAGCCTTATTTCGACAGGCTGAGACAGGAAAAGCCTTTGCGGTACAGTCGGGCAACAATGGAAATCTTGGCGGTGATTGCCTATAGCCAGCCTGTGACCCGGGGGGATATCGAACAGATCCGCGGTGTGGCGGTCAATACCCAGTCCATCCGTACATTGGAGGAGCGTGGATGGATAGAAGTCATTGGACATCGTGAAGCGCCAGGCAGGCCGGCATTGTTTGCAACCACATCGCAGTTTCTTGATGACCTTGGTTTGCAGTCGCTTCAAGAACTGCCGCCATTAGAAGAACTGAGGGAGGCGGATCTGTTGCAGCCAGAACTTGATCTCGGTCAGAAAACTGAATGAATAGCATACAGGCAACTGCATGGATAGAACCGGTGTTGCCGAAATTGATGAAAACCAAGATGGATATAAACGAAGAAATGGAAACACTAAAGACAGACAGTGCTTCTGAAAAAATGGAAACCGTAATGGGAAAAATGCAGGTCGATGGGAAGTCTGCTAAAGCCAGTGTGAAAAAAAGCAGGCCAGTACGTAAAGCCCCCCGCCAGGGACAGAAAAAAGCTGCAGTTGCTGACAGTCCAGACGATGTTTTCAAATATGTGACTTCTGGTTCCTTCGATCAGGAAAACGGCGTCCAGTCAGAGAAAGATGTCCTGAAACAGAAAAAGGTCAGGCGTGAGTTGACCGCTGAGGACGATGCCCCAAAACTGCATAAAGTGCTGGCAGAGGCGGGATTGGGGTCACGCCGTGATATGGAAGAGCTGATTGTTGCAGGTCGGGTCTCTGTCAACGGAGAACCTGCCCATATCGGTCAGCGGATTCTGCCAACGGATCAGGTCCGTTTCAATGGCCGGTTAATTCAACGCAAAGTCACCAAATCATTGCCTAAAGTGCTTATCTACCATAAACCGGCAGGGGAGATTGTCAGCCGTGATGATCCAGAAAGACGGCCCTCTGTCTTTGATGGGTTGCCAAACCTGCGGAACAGTAAATGGTTGGCGGTTGGGCGTTTGGATTTCAACACAGAGGGATTACTGCTGTTCACCAATTCCGGTGACCTGGCAAACCGCCTGATGCATCCCCGTTACAACATCGACCGGGAATATGCTGTCCGTACATTGGGGGAATTGGATGAGGGTTCCCGCCAAAAACTGTTGGCGGGTGTGGAACTGGACGATGGTCTTGGACAGTTCACCAAGATAGCAGATGGTGGCGGTGAAGGGGTCAACCGCTGGTACCGTGTCACCATCGGTGAAGGCCGTAACCGGGAAGTCCGCCGTATGTTTGAAGCCGTCGGTTTAACGGTTTCCAGACTGATTCGGACCCGTTATGGCGCATTGACTTTGCCCAAGACCCTGAAACGGGGGCGTTGGGAAGAACTTGAAGCCAATGATGTCCGTAGCCTGCTCCGCTTGTGTGGTATGGAAATCAAGAAAACGTCTGATGATGCCAGTGCCCGTAAAGGCAGGAAAGCGGTTGGTTTCCCCAAAAAAGCTCCAGCCGGTGAATATGCCCAGGAATCTGTGGGATTCCGCAAGGGCAGGGGTTCTTCAGCACAGAAGACCCATGGAAGCCGTCAGCCGGACCCTCTCCAGACATCTTATGGCTATATGGGCGCAGGTCAGAAAGGCAGGAGTGTTCAGAAGCAACGGAATCAGGAGAACCGTCTTGGACAAGGTGTTCCTCGCCGACGTGCAATTTAAAAATATCCAGAAATATTGGCCAACCATTTGATTTCATGGCTGAAAAGAGGCATTACCAGGCAAGTGATGATATAATTAAAAATTCTGCCATCAAGAAATCATCAATAGGTTGGCGTTCTGACATAGGTGGTTTGCGTGCTCTGGCGGTCTTCGCCGTCTTTGTCTTCCATGCTTTCCCAAAAGTACCAGTCTTCAAAGGCGGCTTTGTTGGTGTTGATGTCTTCTTCGTCATCTCCGGTTTCCTGATTTCTTCTATCATCTACACCCAGCTTGCCAAGGGCACCTTCAGCTTCTGGGATTTCTACAGCCGCCGTATCCGGCGCATCTATCCGGTCCTGCTGACCGTCCTTATCGGTTGCTTGGGATTCGGCTGGTTCTTTCTTCTTGCCGATGAATACATGCAGCTCAGCAAACACATAGCCGGTGGAGCAGGGTTCGTTTCCAACTTCGTGCTCTTTTTTGAGAAAGGCTATTTCGATAATGCTTCTGCAACAAAACCCTTACTCCATCTCTGGAGTCTGGGGATTGAAGAACAGTTCTACATCTTCTGGCCACTTATTCTTTGGTTGACTTGGAAACTCAAAAAGAATGCCATGTTCTGGGTGGCATTGGTCATTGCAACAGTATCCATGGCAATGAACCTCTACTGGTTCAAGTCCAACCCCAGCATGGACTTTTTCCTGCCTCATACGCGGGTATGGGAACTGTTATGCGGTGCGATACTTGCATGGGGCAATCTCAACTGGAAAGAAAAGATAGTCGGGAAAGTCAAGGATATACGGGGGGGGGGATATCCTGCCCCATATCCTTTCAGTGACAGGATTCGCCTTACTCGTAGTATCCATCATCTTCATGCAGGAAAAAGGCTTTCCGGGCTGGCAGGCAACCATCCCGATAGCAGCCACAGTCTTAATCATCATGGCAGGGAAAGACGCCATCCTCAACAGATGGATTCTGTCCAACAAAGTATTGGTCTGGTTTGGTCTCATCAGTTATCCGATGTACTTGTGGCATTGGCCGCTGATATCCATGGCTCGCATTGTCAAATCAGAGCCGCCGCCTGCTATTTATTGTGTATGTGCATTTCTTGCCTGCACCGTCTTGGCATGGCTGACGACAAAACTCATTGAGAATCCGTTGAGGTTTGGTGAATATGGAAAGGCAAAGACCATCGGATTGTTCTTGGTGATGATGGCATTGGGAGGGACTGGATATGTTCTCTTTACAAAACAAGGAATACCTCGTCGATGGGAAAGCCAAAAGCAGATAGATGAAAAATCCAAGATTTCTAAGCTAGTTGAACAATCTCAGAGTAAGTGTAGAGCAGTTTTTCCTGAATGGGAAAAGAAAACCAATGCTTGTTATTTCCAGAATGAGGATGGGAGAAATACCATTGCATTGGTTGGTGATTCGCACGTTGGACATTTGTTTCCAGGATTAATACAAGTTACAAAAGAAAATGAAGGTATTGTTGTTTTTCCAGCATCTTGTGCAACTCCATTTATCGATATAATAGCAGCAGCGAAAGACAACCCAAGAAGACAAAATAACTGGCAATTGCATCGCGATGCCTATAAATATATTTTTGAACATCCAGAAATAAAAACTGTTGTACTTGGTCATCACCCAGGATGTTCTTTTTATGATGTAATTGACCGTCAAAACCCAAAAGAAAAAGATAAAAACAAAATCATGGAAAATGGGATTCGAAGGACTTTTGACATCCTGCAAGAAAAAGGCAAGAAAGTATTGATTGTTTTGGATAATCCTAATTTGAATTTTGAACCTAAAAGCTGTATTGCGCGTCCCTTTATAACACCATTTCGAGGTGTTTTTAGAAAAGATATCCACAGTAAGGAAAAATCTATTGTTTCTTACAATGAACGTATTATTAATATTTCTAAAGAATATCCTAACATATCAATTATTGATTTATCCGAATATTTTTGTGATTCGAAAAATTGCTATGCAGTAAAGAATAAAAAATTATTATACAAAGATAGAAACCATCTTAATTATGACGGTTCTCTTTATGTTGCACCTGCAATTATGGAAAAAATCAGGGAGATTTCTAGGAATCATTGACGAATAGTCCAGTTTATTTCCCCATGTTCTTGGTAGGCTGTGTCTTGGTCAGGCACCGCCTGTTTTATCTGGGAATTCACAAAGGTCTTTCAACAGGCAGCCAGCACAGTTGAATGATTTTGCCTTACAGACATAACGTCCATGCAGCAGCAGCCAATGGTGTGCATTGAGCAGATAAGCTTCAGGCACGGTTTCCAGCAGGCGTTTTTCCACCTCCAGCACGTTTTTGCCTGGGGCGATGCCTGTCCGGTTGGCAACCCTGAAAATATGGGTGTCAACAGCCATTGTCGGTTGGTTGAATGCGGTGTTCAGGACAACATTGGCTGTTTTCCTGCCAACGCCCGGCAATGCTTCCAGGTCTTGACGGTTGTCTGGCACCTGTCCGGCATGTTTTGCCAGCAGGATTTCTGACATCTTGATGATGTTCTTGGCTTTGGTTGGATACAGGTTGATGGTTTTCACATATTCTTTCAAAGCCTCCACACCCAATGCGACGATGTCCTCAGGGGTATTGGCTACAGGGTACAGTTTCTCGGTCGCTTTGTTGACAGAAATGTCGGTCGCCTGTGCGGAAAGGATGACGGCAACCAGCAGTTCGTAGGGGGTCTTGAATTTCAGTTCTGAACGGGGTGAAGGGCGGTCAGCTTTCAACCGTTCAAAAATCTGGATGATCTTTTCTGGAGACATGGCGTTTACAGGCTGATATAGGGCATCAATGGATGACATCATGCCATGTTTTGGAAGAATCTGCTGATAACGGTCCCAATCACTTTCCGGTTTGGATGCCAAAGGCTTTCAATCTGGCCCGGGCACGCTCAATGGCTTTGCGGACCAAGGCGGATTTCCTTGCAGATGAAGGCATTGGCAGAGGCGCATTGTCAGTTGATGGCAATGGTCTATCAGTGTTGCTGTGCAATCTGGCGAGTTTCCGTTCATAGCGGAGCCGTGCGTTATTTGCCTGTGTTTCAGACCAGGCATCCCAACCGGTCAGATTTCCTGATACGTTATGCAAGGAGATGGCATCCAATGGACAGCGGGGAACACATTGACCGCATCCTGTGCAGAAGTCTTGGACAACGGTATGCATCATGCCAGACGCACCGATGATGGCATCCGTCGGGCACATCCTGATGCAGATGGTGCAGCCGATACAGGCAGATTCATCAATGGTTGCAGAGGAACGGGGGGATTCTTCCCCATAAGCAGTGTCAAGTAAAGGTTCATCAACATCCAGCAGGGCTGCAAGCTGGTGAATGCCTTTCTGTCCTCCTGCTGCACAACGGTTGATATCAGCCTCCTGATGGGCTATGGCTTCGGCATAAGACCTGCAGGAGACATAGCCACAATGGGTACATTGTGTCTGTGGCAACAGGGCAAGGATTTTTTCTGTCAAAGCATCTGGAGACGTGGGATTGGAATCTGTCATATCAGTTGTATGCAAAATCAAAAACCGCCAGTAACCAGCCGGTACTGACGGTTTTTACAGGAAAAAGGCAGATCAGTCAAAAACCGGTGATTCAACACCAAGGACCTTATGCAGTTTCGGTGAGGTGGTTGTGTATTGCAGGTGCACCCGTTTCTTAGGGAATACGAATGGTGCTGCACCGAATGCTGCCAGTGCTGCTTCATGGAATCCCGACAGGATCAGTTTCTTCTTGCCCGGGTAGATGTTGATGTCACCGACGGCGAAGATGCCTGGGATGTTGGTCATGAACCGCTCGGTGTCAACGACAATCTGACGGCGGTCAATCTCAAGCCCCCAGTCGGCAATCGGTCCAAGTTTCGGGGAAAGCCCGAAGAAGACCAGCAACGTATCCAAAGGGATGCGGCGGGTGACACCGTCCAGACCGGAAACCTTGATTTCGGCCAGTTTCCCGTCTTTTTCTTCAAAGCCAGTGACCTGTCCTGTCAATGCCTGCATCTGGAAATCCTCACACAGGGCTTTCATCTTTGAGACAGAAGCGGGAGCAGCACGGTACTCTTCACGGCGGTGCAGCAGGATGACGGATTCAGCGATGTCCACGAGCTTGAGTGTCCAGTCCAATGCAGAGTCACCGCCACCGCAGATGACGAGGTTCTTTCCACGGAAGGCTTCTGGGTCCTTGACCCGGTAGAACAGCTGGGAACCTTCAAACCGGTCGATGCCGTCAACAGGCAGAGTCCGTGGCTGGAAGGCACCGACACCGGCTGCGATGAAGACGGTCTTGGCAATGAACTTTGTACCGGTTGATGTCTCGACATCGAAGCGTTCATCTTCACGGCGTTCAACCTTGATGACTTCCTGTCCCAGGTGGAAGGTTGGCTTGAACGGTTCAATCTGCTTCATCAGGTTTTCAGCCAGTTCAACCCCGGTGATGCTTGGGGCTGCCGGGATGTCGTAGATTGGTTTGTCTGGGTAGAGTTCTACGCATTGCCCCCCCACAAAGGGCAGGGAATCAATGACATGTGCCTTGATTTCAAGCAGTCCAAGTTCAAAGACCTGGAAGAGCCCAACAGGACCCGCACCGACAATGACGGCATCTGCTTCAATCGGCTGTTGATTCTTGTTATCTGTTTCCATTCCTATTCAATTCTGGCTAGGTTTCCTGTCAAGGGATTCAGGTCTTCCTTAACGAGGAATAAACTTCTAATTCTAATCGAAAAGCATTCTCATCACAAATGCAGGAACGCAGGAAATCAGTCCAGATGACGGCCCGGAAGGGATGGAACGATGGGATTATTGTTGAAACAGCTGTTTTTCTGTTTTTTTATGCAGGAAATGTGCAGTTTTTTGCGGATTTCCATGAAATTCAGTTAAAATGTCAGGCTGTTTTTATGGATGATGGTCCTTTCTCTGGCATTTTTGCCTTGGTGGTGGGATGTCGAAAGAGACGGATTTTATTTTTAACGGATAGAAAACGGTCCTGAACACATCCGGACTGGGTTCGGGATTAAATTTATTGGAACTGATAAATGGCATACGCTGTAGAAAATCTGGAAAAGCTTGAAAGACGGGTAACCATTACCCTCCCTGTTGAAGAAATCAATGCAGAAGTTGAGAAACGTCTGAAAGTCCGTGCACGGACGGTCAAGGCACCTGGCTTCCGTACTGGTAAGGTCCCTCTGAAAATGGTCCGTCAGATGTATGGCATCCAGATCAATGCTGATGTCCTTGATGAAAGGATCAACAAGGCAATCAATGAAGCTGTTGCTGAAAACAAACTGGCTGTAGCTGGTCCTGCCAAGGTTGATGCGAAGACCGAGGATGTGCCAGAAGGAATGCTGCAGTTCTATGCGACTTTCGAAATCATCCCAGAAGTTGAAATCGGTGACTTGGGTGCATTGGAAGTTGAAAAGGCATCCTGTGAAGTGACTGATGAAGATGTTGAAAAAACCATCAATATCCTGAGGAAACGGGGTGCCCATTACCATGTCAAGGGTGAAGACAGTGAACATGGCAAAGGGAATGGCAGTGATGTTGCTGAAAACGGCGACCGTGTCACGATTGATTTTGTCGGCAAGATTGATGGTGTCGAGTTTGATGGTGGCAAGGCTGATGGCTATCTGTTTGTCTTGGGTGAAAAGCAGATGCTGCCTGAATTCGAAAATGCCATCTTGGGTATGAAGGTCGGTGAATCCAAGACTTTTGAACTGCCTTTCCCCGAAAACTACCATGGGAAGGATGTTGCCGGCAAAACGGCTGAATTCACTGTCAGCGTCAAGAAGATTGAATGGGCGCATCTGCCGGAACTGGATGATGAATTCTGCAAGCAGCTCGGTATCACTGAAGGTGGTGCAGACAAACTGCGTGAAGACATCAAGAAGAATCTGGTCCGTGAAATCAAGAACCGTATTGCAACCATCAACAAGAGCAATGTATTTGCCAAGTTCGTTGAAGCCAATGCCTTCGATATCCCCAAGGCAATGATTGAGAAAGAAATCGATGAACTGATTGATTTCACCCGTGGTGACCTGGCTGTCCGTAATCCAGAACATAAGGACGATGAACTGCCTCGCGATATGTTCACCAAACAGGCAGAAAACCGTGTCCGGCTGGGTCTGCTGCTTGGGGAACTGATGAAGGACAATATCCTTGCTGTTTCCCAGGAAAAACTGAAAGAACGTGCTGAAGAAATCGCTTCCAGCTATCAGCAGCCTCAGATGGTTATTGACTACTATATGAATGATGCCAACCGCCGCCGTGAACTGGAAAACATCCTGATGGAAGAAAATGCGGTTGAATACATCTATACCAAGGCAAAAGTCACCGAAAAAGTGATGCCTTTTGAAGAAGTGATGGCTCAGCCAGCCTGATGCAGGAATGGTCCGGATTCTTTAAGGGCAGGAAGATAATGAAACAGTTTCATGGTCCAGTATTGGGGGCAGAGATGCTTGGTATGGTTCCTATGGTGGTCGAACAGAGCGGCCGTGGGGAACGTGCCTATGACATCTATTCCCGTCTGCTGAAGGAACGGATCATTTTTCTGGTTGGGCCCGTGACAGATGAAAGTGCCAACCTGATTGTCGCGCAGCTGCTCTTTCTGGAAAGTGAGAATCCGGATAAGGATATCTCGCTCTACATTAATTCTCCAGGCGGATCGGTGACTGCCGGTATGGCGATTTATGACACGATGCAGTTCATCAAACCACAGGTTTCCACATTGTGTACGGGTCTGGCTGCGTCTATGGGGGCTTTCCTGCTGGCGGCAGGTGCAAAAGGCAAGCGGTTTTCGTTGCCGAATTCCCGTATCATGATCCATCAGCCTTCTGGTGGGGCACAGGGGCAGGCAACCGATATCGAAATCCATGCCAAGGAAATCCTTTATCTCCGCAAGCAGCTCAATGGTATCCTGGCTGCCAATACAGGCAGGACATTGGAGGAAATCGCCCTTGATACAGAACGGGACAATTTCATGTCTGCTGCAGAGGCGAAGGATTACGGATTGATTGATGAGGTTCTGGTCAAGAGAGCCTGAACATTGTTTCAGTGAGTGTATCGAAGCCTGGACCTTGTGTTCGGGCTTTTTTCTCAGGCCGTACTGACAATCGATACCGCAAATATAGGGCCATAGTTCGAATTTCATTGATTGCACAGGAATAACATGTCAGAAAACAATACAACAACTGGAAAGGCGCTTTATTGTTCTTTCTGTGGCAAAGCCAAAGAGGAAGTGAAACAGCTGATTGAAGGTCAGTCGGCCTACATCTGCAATGAATGTATTGACCTGTGCGGAACCATCATCCGTGACAGTGCCAAAGAAGACCCGCTTCAGACGGGGCAAGATGGTGAGGGGGCAAAGAAACTGCCGACACCCCGCGAAATCTGCGCATTGCTGGACCAGTATGTCATTGGTCAGGAACAGGCGAAGAAGGTACTTTCAGTTGCCGTATACAATCATTACAAACGGCTGAAGTTCTTTGGTGGCAAAGGCAATGACAATGAGGTTGAGCTGGCGAAGAGCAATATCCTGCTTGTCGGTCCAACTGGTTCTGGAAAGACATTGCTGGCACAGACACTGGCAAGGATGCTGGATGTTCCGTTCACCATTGCCGATGCAACGACTTTGACTGAGGCCGGTTATGTTGGGGAAGATGTCGAGAACATCATCCAGAAACTCCTGCAGAACTGTGATTACGATGTTGAGAAAGCTGAACGTGGTATTGTCTATCTGGATGAAATCGATAAGATTTCACGGAAATCGGACAATCCATCCATTACCCGGGATGTGTCCGGTGAAGGTGTCCAGCAGGCATTGCTGAAACTGGTCGAAGGGACGGTTGCTTCTGTCCCGCCCCAAGGAGGACGGAAGCATCCCAACCAGGATTTCATCCAGGTCAATACTGCCAATATCATGTTTATCTGCGGCGGTGCTTTTGATGGACTGGCAAAAATCATCCAGGACCGGACGGAAAAAGGCGGTATCGGTTTCTCCGCAGATGTCCATAGCAAAGAAAACCTGAATGAAAGCAGGTTGATGCAGGATGTCGAGCCGGAAGACCTCGTTAAATTCGGATTGATTCCAGAGCTTATCGGCCGGTTGCCAGTTGTTGCTGTGCTGCATAACCTGACTGAAGATGCATTGGTGGACATTCTGGTCAAACCCAAGAATGCGTTGGTCAAGCAGTATGCCAAACTGCTTGAAATGGAAGGCGCAGAGCTTGAAATCACTGATGAAGCATTGCATGCCATTGCTGCCAAGGCATTGCAGCGCAAGACAGGTGCCCGTGGATTGCGTTCAATCATGGAAAACCTGCTGTTGGAACTGATGTTCAATCTGCCCAGCGAAAAGAATGTTGCCCGTGTCATCATTGGTAAAGAAATGGTGACAGACGGTGTTCCTCCGCAGCTGGTCTACAAAGAAAACTGATGCCTGTTTTCAGGTTTTCTTGATGGATGGTGTCCCCAAGCCGTCTTTAATGGAAAATCTGGAACCTGGGGCTTGTAAAAATGGGAATCATCCCAACATCACCATAACAATGGTAATTTAAGGTAATCGAAATGACTTCAAATGAAATTCAGCAGTCTAGGCTGCCATTGCTCCCGCTGAGGGATGTGGTTGTCTTCCCGCATATGGTCATTCCGCTGTTTGTTGGGCGAGTCAAGTCCATCCGTGCGCTGGAGCAGGCCATGGAAAATGGCAAGAGCATTATGCTTGCCGCACAGAAATCGGCTGCAAAAGATGATCCAGCCGTTGAGGATATTTATGAAATCGGTTGTCAGGCAAACCTGCTCCAGATGCTGAGGTTGCCTGATGGAACGGTGAAGGTACTGGTGGAAGGGGTATGCCGTGCGCGTATTTCCAGTATTGCGTCTGATGATGACTGCCTGTATGCAGATATTCTGCCAATCGCATCTGCCAACACCAGCACACCGGAAATGGAAGCTTTGAAGCGTGCGGTCATTGAACAGTTTGACCAGTATGTCAAACTCAACAAAAAGATTCCGAAAGAAGTGGTTGCTTCTTTGGCATCCATTGAAGACCACGGGCGTTTTGCGGATTCTGTTGCTGCCCATCTGCCTTTAAAGCTTGAGCAGAAGCAGACCATCCTGGAAACCCATAATATTGCAGACCGTCTGGAATATCTGCTGGAACAGGTTGAGGGTGAGCTTGATATCATCCAGGTCGAGAAACGCATCCATGGCCGCGTCAAACGCCAGATGGAGAAATCCCAGCGTGAATACTATCTGAACGAACAGGTCAAGGCGATCCAGAAAGAACTGGGCGAAGGAGAAGACGGCACTGACTTTGAAGAGCTTGAGAAAAAAATCACAGCTGCCAGGATGCCGAAAGAAGCCCGTGACAAAGCCATGGGTGAACTGAAAAAACTCAAGAGTATGTCTCCGATGTCGGCTGAGGCAACGGTGGTCCGTAACTATATCGATACACTGGTTTCCCTGCCTTGGCGGAAGAAATCTAAAGTCAGCAATGATTTGGTGAAGGCAGAGAAAGTGCTGGAAGGCGACCACTATGGTCTGGAAAAAGTCAAGGAACGCATCCTCGAATATCTGGCTGTCCAGCAGCGGGTTGACCGTGTCAAGGCGCCAATCCTGTGCTTCGTAGGACCTCCAGGGGTCGGTAAGACTTCCTTGGGGCAGTCCATCGCCCGTGCAACCAACCGTAAATATGTCCGGATGGCATTGGGCGGGATGCGTGATGAAGCGGAAATCCGTGGACATCGCCGTACCTATATCGGTTCCATGCCTGGCAAGATCCTTCAGAACCTTGCCAAGGTCGGTGTCCGTAATCCATTGTTCCTGTTGGACGAAGTGGACAAGATTGGCGCTGATTTCAGGGGCGATCCTGCAGCTGCCTTACTGGAAGTGCTTGATCCTGAACAGAATCATGCGTTCTCTGACCATTATGTCGAAGTGGATTTCGACCTGTCGGATGTGATGTTCATTGCGACATCGAATTCCTACAATATCCCGCCGGCGTTGCTTGACAGGATGGAAGTCATCAACCTGTCCAGTTATACCGAGGATGAAAAGACCAATATCGCCTTGCGTTACCTGTTGCCGAAGCAGATGGACCGCAATGGTCTGAAAGCGTCTGAACTGGGCATCAGTGAAGCGGCAATCCGCGACATCATCCGTTATTACACGCGGGAAGCCGGTGTCCGTGCGTTGGAGCGGGAGATTTCCAAAATCTGCCGTAAGGTCGTCAAGACATTGCTGTTGAAGAAACAGACCAGGAAGGTTTCGGTTACCCCGAAAAACCTGGATAAATACCTGGGAGTCCGTCAGTTTGACTTTGGCGTTGCTGAAAAAGAAAACCGGGTTGGTGAGGTGACCGGGTTGGCATGGACAGAAGTCGGCGGTGAACTGCTGACCATTGAGGCGGTGACGGTTCCCGGTAAGGGCAATATCCTGAGGACAGGGACATTGGGCGATGTCATGAAAGAATCCATTGAGGCAGCACGTACGGTTGTCCGTAGCCGGGCAAGCCGTTTGGGTATCAAGGATGAAGCTTTCGAGAAGAAAGATATCCATATCCATGTTCCAGAAGGTGCAACACCGAAAGACGGCCCTTCTGCAGGGATTTCGATGACGACTGCATTGGTTTCCAGTTTTACTGGCATTCCTGTCCGTGCTGATGTTGCGATGACCGGTGAAATCACCCTGCGGGGAGAAGTCCTGCCAATCGGTGGCTTGAAGGAAAAACTGCTGGCGGCATTGCGGGGAGGCATCAAGAAAGTCATCATCCCTCAGCAGAACGTCAAGGATCTGGCGGAGATTCCAGACAACGTCAAGAACAATCTGGAAATCATTCCGGTCAAATGGATTGATACGGTACTGGAAACCGCTTTGGAACGGATGCCAGAGATTACTTCAGAGACAGAAGTACTGGTAGCGGTCCCTGAAAAGAAAGATCCAGAAGGTTCAGGGATGACGGCAACCCACTGACCTGTTTTTCAGTAAAAACCATCTGTCAGGCTGAATGTTTCCTGTCAAGGAAGTGTTCAGCCTGATTCTTTTTTGCGGAACCAGTTTTCAGCGGGTAATCAGGCTGTTCAGGATTGTCCGGGCAACAGGAGCCAGTTCACTGGCCAGGATGCCGGTGTAGCCTTTCAGTTTTTCTGCAATGCTGTCAGCGGCTTTACCGTGAATCCATACTGCGCCTAGCGCTGCTTCAAAAGGTGTCCAACCTTGGGCAAGCAGGGCGCCGACCATACCTGTCAGGACATCCCCTGTCCCAGCAGTTGCCAGTCCAGGATTGCCGGTTGGGTTGATGGAGAACCGTCCATCAGGTGTTGCAATGATGGTTCCAGAACCTTTTAAGACCGCAACAGCATTGAATTTGGAAGCCAATGAAAGGGCTGATTGGATACGGCTGTTCTGGACAGTGGCTGTATCGGTTTTCAACAGCCTTGCTGCTTCCAATGGATGTGGTGTGATGATGGAAGGATGCTTCCGGTACATCAGCAGCTGTTCAAGGTCGCTGTCTTCCGCAATGTTGTTCAGGGCATCAGCATCCAAGACAACCGTCTGGCTGGATTGAAGGATCTGCTGCAGGTAATCTTTAGCAACCAGGGAACGCCCCAATCCTGGTCCTATGGCAAAGACATCTGATGCAAAGTCAAAATGATGGGCTGTACGTAACATGACTTCCGGACAGATTGGGTCAACAATAGGGGCGTTCTTCAGGTAAACCGCATAACAGAGCCCGGTTCCCATCATCAGGGCTGTCCTTGAAGCCAGAGTGAGTGCGCCTCCCATTCCTTCATCACCGCCTAAAATCGCCAGCCGTCCATAAGAGCCTTTATGGGAATCATGCTGGCGTGGTCTGAGGAATTGCCTGAAAGAATCCGGTGAGTTCAGGAAAGAAACCGATGGGATGAAATGCTGTTCTGCAACATCAAGATTGGCAAGATGCACTTCACCGGCATAATCGCGTCCTTTTGCGGTATGGAGGCCAGGTTTATCACAGATGAAGGTGATGGTGTGGGTTGCCTTTACAGCAGTCATGTCTGCACTGACGATTGTACCGGTGTCAGCATCCAGTCCACTTGGCACATCCAGTGCAAGGACGGGGCAATCGAAATGGTTCACAAGGTCAACCAGCTTTTTCAGGTTGCCTGTCAGTCCTTCACGTAATCCGATACCGAAAATACCATCGACGACCAATGCCCATGTCTGCTTTGCCAGCTTTTCAAATGTGGTTTTGAGAGAAAGGGCATCTTCCCAAAGAACCGGGCTTTTGACAGCCTTCTGCATCGCCTGTTTGGCTTCTTCTGAAGGGTTTTTCCTGTTCAGGACTAAAAGGACAGAAACTGGAAAGCCCTCATTGGCGAGGTTGGCTGCCATCTCAAGGGCATCACCGCCGTTGTTGCCTGGTCCTGCCAGTACCAGCACCCTGTCTGCAGAACCCGGTGTTTTTGCAAGGATGCCTTTGGCAAGGTCAGAGGCTGCTTTGCCTGCCCGTTGCATGAGGGTTCCTGTTGGAAGACTGTCTAAGGCAGATTTTTCAATGATGCGTACTGCATCGATGGAATAGAGGGCGTTCATAATGGAAAAGGGATTCAGGAAAAAAGTCTCTTGTTTATCTTGTCAAGATAACTTAAAACACAGAAAAAAGTTGGAATTCTGATAATTCCGTCTGATTTTGGGCAAGTTTTCTGGGATTTGCTTTATGAGAGTCTGTTTTTTCAGTACAATAACTGGCTCTTGAGATGATTCAAGGCATTATTTTTTAACATGAAATCGCGAATCCGGCCTGAAAGGGTGCCCCAACAGGGGTTCTTGGGCGGATTCAAGACCTTAACCCTGGAGATGATTATGTCCGTAACCATGCGTGAAATGCTCGAAGCTGGTGTTCATTTCGGTCACCAGACCCGCTTCTGGAACCCAAAGATGGCTCCTTACATCTTTGGTCACCGTAACAAAATCCACATCATCAATCTGGAAAAGACCTTGGCGATGTACAACGAAGCGATGAACTATATCCGTCAGTTGTCTGCCAACCGTGGCACTATCCTGATGGTCGGCACCAAGAGACAGGCACGTGACATTATTGCTGCTGAAGCACAGCGTGCAGGTCTGCCATACGTTGACCAGCGTTGGCTGGGCGGTATGCTGACGAATTTCAAGACCATCCGGACTTCCATCAAACGCCTGAAAGACATGGAAGCTGCCATCGAAGACGGTACCGTTGACAAGATGAGCAAGAAAGAAGGTCTGCTGTTCCAGCGCGAAGTTGCAAAACTGCAGAAAGCGATTGGCGGTATCAAGGATATGGGTGGCCTGCCTGACGCCATCTTTGTTGTAGATGTCGGTTATCACAAAGGTGCTGTCACTGAAGCCGCTAAGCTGGGTATCCCTGTTATCGGTGTTGTTGATACCAACCATTCCCCAGACGGCATTGCCTATGTCATTCCTGGCAATGACGATTCTTCCAAGGCTATCCAGCTGTATGCACGTGGTGTGGCTGATGCTGTCCTGGAAGGCCGTGCAAGTGCCATGCAGGAAGTGATTGAAGCTGCAAAAGAAGGCGCTGACGCTGAATAAGGCATTCAAATGAGGCAGGTTCCCCTTGCTTGGCAGGCAGGGAATCTGCTGGGATTTCAGACTTGGGGATACAGTCCCCTTATCAAGGAGAAAACAATGGCTGTCATTACAGCAAAAATGGTCGCTCAGTTGCGTGCTAAAACCGATGCACCTATGATGGAATGCAAGAAGGCACTGACGGAAGCAGATGGCGACATGCAGAAGGCAGAAGATATCCTGCGCGTCAAGCTGGGCAACAAGGCAACCAAGGCATCCAGCCGCATTGCAGCTGAAGGCGTTATCGCTGTCAGCGTCAATGATGGTGTTGCTGCGATTGTTGAGGTCAACTGCGAAACTGACTTTGTCACCAAGAATCCAGATTTCATTGGTCTGGCATCTTCCTGTGCAAAACTGGTTGCCGACAAGGCACCGGCAGATGTTGCTGCACTCTCTGCTCTGGATCTGGATGGCAAGAGCGTTGAAGCAACCCGTACCGAACTGGTTGGCCGTATCGGTGAAAATATGTCTATCCGCCGTTTTGACCGTGTCCAGACCAATGCAAAGATTGCTTCTTACCTGCATGGTACCCGTATCGGTGTCATCGTTGAATATGAAGGCGATGACCCGCAGGTCGGCAAGGATGTTGCAATGCATATTGCAGCTATGAAACCGGTTGCGCTGTCTTCTGAACAGGTTGATCCTGCATTGATTGAACGTGAACGCGGTATTGCTGCACAGAAAGCAGAAGAAGATTCCGCAAAAGCAGTTGCTGCAGGCAAGAAGGCGCAGTCTCCAGAAATCATTGCACGCCGTATCGAAGGTTCTGTACAGAAATTCCTGAAAGAAGTTTCCCTGTTGAACCAGCCGTTTGTCAAAAATGACAAACAGTCTGTTGCTCAGATGCTGAAAGATAAGAATACAGTTGTAAAATCCTATAAACTGTATGTTGTCGGTGAAGGCATCGAGAAAAAGGCCGATGACTTCGCGGCAGAGGTCGCAGCTCAGATGGCAGCGGCAAAAGCCTAAGTCTCTGGAACGGACCGAAAGGTCCGTTTTTCAGATGTGCAGGAAGTTGACTGTTGGTACTGTTTGCAAAGGAGTCAGAAAATGGCGGGTCCAGTCTATAAACGGGTATTGCTGAAACTTTCCGGTGAAGCGTTGATGGGGGAAGACCAGTTTGGCATCAACCGGGCCTCTATCGAAAGTATGGTCAAGGATGTGATTGAAGCCACCCAACTGGGAGTTGAAATGGCGATTGTCATTGGTGGTGGAAATATTTTCCGTGGTGTAGCTCCTGGTGCAAAAGGGATGGACCGTGCGACAGCAGACTATATGGGTATGCTTGCAACAGTCATCAATTCATTGGCATTGTCTGATTCCCTGCGCCAAGCTGGGATTACGACCCGTGTCATGTCTGCAATCGGGATTGAGCAGGTTGTTGAATCCTATGTCAGGCCCAAGGCACTCCAATATCTTGAAGAAGGCAAGGTTGTTGTTTTTGCGGCTGGGACAGGCAATCTTTTCTTTACAACAGATACAGCTGCTGCGTTGCGTGGCGCAGAAATCGGGGCGGAACTGGTCTTGAAGGCAACCAAGGTGGATGGCGTCTATACTGCTGATCCGATGAAAGACCCCAATGCAGTCCGTTATTCCAGCATTACATTTGACGAAGCGATTGAAAAGCATCTGGAAGTGATGGATGCTGCTGCCTTCGCTTTATGCAGAGACCAGAAACTGCCAATCAAGGTGTTCTCCATCCTGAAACCTGGTGCCTTGAAGCGGGTGCTGATGGGCGAGGACGAAGGGACCTTGGTTCATGTTTGAAATTGAACCGTTATAATTACGCTTTTCTACAGTCAGTCCAGTAAAAGGATTCCAGATGAATATTTCTGAAGTAAAGAAAAACGCCGAAACGAAAATGTCCAAGTCAGTTGATTCCCTGAAGACCGATTTGGCGAAAGTCCGTACAGGTCGTGCCAATCCTGGCATCCTTGACCATGTCCAGGTTGATTACTATGGCAATCCGACACCCATCAACCAGGTTGCCAACATTACCTTGATTGATGGACGTACCATTTCTGTCCAGCCATGGGAAAAGAAGATGGTCAATGCAGTGGAAAAAGCGATACGTGATTCTGACCTGGGACTGAATCCTTCTTCTGTCGGTGATATTGTCCGTGTCCCAATGCCACCATTGACTGAAGAACGCCGCAAGGAAATGGTCAAGTTGGTCAAGACGGAAGGGGAAGATGCGAAGATTGCTGTGCGTAATATCCGCCGTGATGCCAATGAAGCCCTGAAAAAGATGGTCAAGGACAAGACCTGTTCGGAAGATGATGAACGCCATGCGCAGGATGACATCCAGAAACTGACTGACAAGTATGTCAAGCAGATTGATGCGTTGCTGGTCGAAAAAGAAAAAGAAGTGATGACCGTCTGACGGATCCGAATTTCCGGATATATCCGTGAATACTGCTTCCTGTTCCGTATCTCCACATCCAGTGCTTCCCCAGCACATTGCCATCGTGATGGATGGCAATGGGCGTTGGGCAAAGAAGCGTTTCCTTCCCCGTGTTGCAGGCCATGCAAAAGGGGTTGAGGCAGTCCGCCGTACCATTGAAGCATGCCTTGCCTGGAAAATCCCTTATCTCACCGTATTTGCCTTCAGCTCAGAAAATTGGCGGCGGCCCACAGAAGAAGTCAGTTTCCTGATGGAGCTCTTCCTCTCCACTGTCCGTAAGGAAGCAGTCCGGTTGCATCGGCATAATATCCGTCTGCGTGTTATCGGTGATTTGGATGGGTTCAATGATACTCTGCGTGAAGCGATCAGGCAGGCAGAAGAATTGACGGCTGGCAATACTGCCATGACATTTACCGTATGTGCCAATTATGGTGGTCAGTGGGATATCCTTCAGGCGGTAAGGAAAATGGCAAAGGCAGGCATTGCAGGAGAAAATATCACTCAGGAAAGTCTGGCATCTCATCTTGCGCTTTCCTATATGCCGGATCCCGATCTCTTTATCCGGACAGGTGGGGAAAAAAGGATTTCAAATTTCCTGCTTTGGCAGCTTGCTTATACCGAGCTGTATTTCACTGAGACGTTCTGGCCTGATTTCAATCAGGCTGAGCTGGAAAAGGCGCTTGCCTGTTTCCAGACGCGGGAAAGGCGTTTCGGTCAGACAAGTGAACAATTGGTGAAACCATGTTGAAACAGCGCGTTATAACCGCCGTCTGTCTGGCGGCAGTCCTTTTCCTGATTTTATGGTCAGGCAGCAGTTTCCTGTTCGGGGTGTTTCTATTGGTTTTCTTTGGAGCGGCTTCGTGGGAGAATGCCCGGCTGTTCAATAATAACCAGCCTATGTTGTCAGGTGCAGTTGCCTGTCTGGTATTTGCGGGGGCAGCTTATTTCCTGACCGTCAGGGAGTACATCTGGCTGGCGATGATTGGCTGCGCTATCTGGGGTGTCTTCCTGATTCCAGCATTGTTCAGCAGGATGCCGGCGTTGGGAACGCCTTTCAATACAGTCTGCCAATGGATTTACTGGTTCTCAGTCCTTTGCAGTGTCCTTTCTGTCTGGGTACTTTACCGTAAATCGGTGTTCTTCCTGCTTTCTGTATTGGTTGTCATCTGGTTGGCAGATATCGGTGCCTATTTTGCAGGCAGGACTTTTGGCAAGCATAAACTGGCCCCTTCGATTTCTCCAGGAAAAACTTGGGAAGGTGTTGCTGGTGGTGTCATTGCTGTTCTGATAGCAGGGGTTGTCACAGTCCTCGCCTCTCCTGAACAGGATAATATTGCTGTTTCGGTTTATAACCGGTATGGATGGATAGGCATGGTTGCCAGTCTGGTTGTACTGGTTGCCTTGAGCATCTTGGGTGACCTGCTGGAATCCAAACTGAAACGCCGTGTCGGCATGAAAGACAGCAGTAACCTGCTGCCGGGGCATGGTGGAGTCCTTGACCGGATTGATTCAGTGATTCCGACTTTGCCTGTTGCACTTTTATTGGGATTGTGGCTGTAAATCATGGCTGTCAGTCGTCAGAAGATTACAGTACTGGGTTCCACAGGTTCAATCGGTGTCTCTACACTGGATGTCATCTCTATCCATCAAGACCGTTATCAGGTCTATGCATTGACAGCAAACAGCCGGGTCAGTGAACTGCAGCGGCAATGTGAGAAATTCCATCCAGAGATTGCAGTTGTCGGTACAGCGGCTGCCGCCGCTGTATTGGAGCGTAACCTGCGCGCGAAAGGCATTCAGACTCAGGTTCTGTATGGACGCAGTTCCTTGATGGCAGCAGCGGCATCTTCCCAGAGCGATGCAGTCATGTGCGCAATTGTCGGTGCAGCAGGGCTGGAACCGGCCTTGGCAGTTATCAAGGCTGGCAAGAAACTGATGCTTGCCAATAAAGAAGCATTGGTGATGTCTGGGCATCTGTTTATTGAGGCAGTCCATCGATATGGAGCAACATTGCTTCCGATTGACAGTGAACATAATGCCATTTTTCAGTGCCTGCCAAGAGCTGGCAGGTATTCATCCCATCTGCAGGGTGTTTCAAAGATTCTCCTGACAGCTTCTGGCGGACCTTTCCTGCATCGTCCTGTCGAGATGTTGGAGCATGTGACGCCTGAAGAGGCGATAGCTCACCCAAAATGGGTGATGGGACGGAAAATCTCGGTTGATTCTGCCACCATGATGAACAAGGGGTTGGAGGTTATTGAAGCTCATTGGCTGTTTGGCATCCCTGCAGGGCAGATAGAGGTGGTCATCCATCCTCAGAGCGTCATCCATTCAATGGTGTCTTATATCGATGGTTCCATTCTTGCGCAGATGGGGAATCCTGATATGCGTATTCCGATTGCCCATGCATTGGCCTACCCTGACAGGATATCATCAGGAGCCAGCCCATTGGATTTGACAGCCCTTGGAACCCTCCAGTTTGAAGAACCGGATTTCAATCGTTTTCCTGGTATCCGTCTAGCTTATGAAGCCTTGGAAGCAGGGGGGTCTGCACCAACCATCCTGAATGCTGCCAATGAAGTGGCTGTGCAGGCTTTTCTGGATAGGCGTATCGGTTTCAGGCAGATTGAAACGCTTGTTGAACGCACAATGGAAAAAGTAGCGGTTGTCCAAGGCATCTCTGATATTGGCAGTATCCTGTCTGAAGACCATAAGGCAAGGGCAGTAGCAGAGGGATTCATTGCCTGATGAATGCTGTTTTTGCCCTGCTGGCATTCATTCCTGCAATCTTCATCGTTATCGTAATCCATGAGCTCGGGCATTACACAGCCGCCAGGCTCTGTGGTGTCAGGGTGCTCCGGTTTTCTTTGGGGATGGGGAAAATCCTTTACAGCAGGAAATTCCGTCCAGATGGGACAGAGTGGGCACTGTCATTGCTGCCATTGGGCGGATATATCAAGCTGCTTGATGCCCGCAGTGAAGATATGACGCAGTACCCACCTGAAGCGATGGCACATGAGTTTACATCCCGCAGTGTCTGGCAGCGGATATTCATTGCAGTTGCAGGGCCGGCTGCCAATTTCCTGTTGGCTGTTGTCCTGTTGTCTGGTCTTTATGTTTACGGTATCCAGTATCCTGTTGCAAAGCTGCGCGCAGTACCGGCAGACAGCGTTGCTTATCAGGTTGGGCTCCGTGGCGGGGAAAGGATTACTGCCATCAACAACCAGTCCGTTGCACATTGGGGCCAGGTCAGGCAGCTGATTGCCGGTTCTGTCATGGAACATCAGCGGTATATCAATCTTCAATGGAACGGAAAAGAAGGGCAGGACCAGCAGGCAGGGGTTGATATCAGCCATTTGACAGGGCAGGATCTGGAAGGGGATTTTCTGAAACGTCTTGGGCTGACGGTGGCGTATCAACCTGCAGTTCTGGGAGAACTGGAAATGGACAGCCCAGCAGAAAAAGCTGGGCTCCGTCAAGGAGATAAGGTCTTTGCCATTGATGGGAAAGAAATTGCCGATTCCTTGGAGCTGGTTGAGATGATCAGGAAATCACCTGACAGGATGCTCCGCTTCAGTCTGGATAGAAATGGCGAAAAAATGGCATTGCCAGTCCAGAGCGGACATTGGATTGATGGCAGCAAAGGGAAGGTTGGCAGGATTGGTGTGAAAGTACAGGTTTCGCCAGAAACAATGACAGTCAGGTATGGTATTCTGCCTGCTTTGAAACAAAGCGTGATAAAAACTGCCGAAACGGCCTGTCTTACTGTAAAATCCATCGGTCAGATAGTGGCAGGCGCCATCTCTGTCAAGAATATTTCAGGTCCCGTCGCCATTGCAGATTATGCAGGCAAAACAGCCAAGGCAGGCGGTGTGGCCTACCTCAGCTTTATTGTTTTCATCAGTATCAGCATTGGTATTATGAATTTACTGCCGATACCTGTTTTGGACGGTGGACTTTTGCTGTATTATGCTGTGGAAATTATAAAAGGCAGTCCAGTTTCTGAAAAAGCATCCAGATTCTGGACCGCTATTGGTTTGGGTTTATTGGGCCTTTTGATGATTGTTGCCATGTGCAATGATTTCGGAAGGCTTTTCCCCTAGAAGGATAATTGACGGAAAAGTCCTTCCGTTTGCAGTTTAAATGGAATTCTTGAAAAACTTTCACCATCGGTTGATGCAGGGCCTGTATGCAGTGATTGCTACAGGCACCTTGTTTTATGCTGGGCAGGCAATGGCGGTGGAACCATTTGCTGTCAGGGATATCCGTGTTGAAGGTATCCAGAGAACAGAAGCGGGGACGGTTTTCAATTATCTGCCAGTCCGTATCGGGGATACATTTACCGATGAAAAAGCCACCGCCGCCATCAAAGCCCTTTATGCAACCGGTTTCTTCAAGGATGTCCGTATTGATGCAGAAGGCGATGTCCTGGTTGTCATTGTCCATGAGCGTCCTGCCATTGCCAGTGTCGATTTCACTGGGGCAAAGGAATTCGATAAGGAAGCTTTGCTCAAATCCATGAAAGAAGTTGGATTGGGGCCAGCGCGTATCTATGACCATTCGTTGGTGGACAGGGCAGAACAGGAAATCAAGCGGCAGTACCTGTCCCGGGGGATGTATGGGGTTGATATTTCGACAACTGTCACTCCAGTGGAAAGGAACCGTGTCGCCATCAACTTTATCGTTGACGAAGGGGAATCCTCCCACATCAAGGCAATCCGTTTTGTCGGGAACAAAGCTTATACCGATGATGAGCTGCTTGATATGATTAAGCTGAGTACACCAGGTTGGTTTACCTGGTATACCCGTGCTGACCAATACTCAAAGGAAAAACTGACCGGCGACCTTGAAACCATCAAGTCTTTCTACCAGAACAACGGTTACATTGAAATGCAGGTGGAATCGACCCAGGTTTCCCTGTCCACCGATAAGAAAGACGTCTATCTGACGTTGAATATCACCGAAGGTGACCAGTACACAGTGAATGAAATCCGTCTTGAAGGTGAACTGTTCGGACGTGAAGAAGAAATCAAGGAACTGATTCAGCTGCAGCAGGGTGAACTGTATTCAGCTGCCAAGCTGACTGCAACGACAAAGAAAATCTCAGAATACCTGGGTGATTTCGGTTATGCGTTTGCCAATGTCAATCCGCAGTTGGAGATTGACCACGAAAACAAAGAGGTTTCTTTCACTATTTTCGTTGATCCAGGGAAACGTGTTTATGTCCGTCATATCAGTATTGTCGGCAACAATAAGACGCGCGATGAAGTCATCCGGCGGGAATTCCGTCAGTTGGAAGGCTCTTGGTACGATGGCAAGAGCATCAAACGTTCCCGTGATAGGGTTGACCGGTTGGGGTTCTTCACATCGGTCAATGTTGAGACACCTGAGGTGCCAGGAACAGTCGACCAGGTTGATGTCAACCTGAAAGTCGAAGAAAAGCCAACGGGTAATATCCTTATCGGTGCAGGGTTCTCCCAGGAAGACAAGCTGTTGCTGTCAGGCTCCATCGAGCAGGATAACTTTGCCGGGACCGGTAATGATGTAGCATTGAGCATCAACACCAGCCATCGTTACCGTACGATTGCATTGACCCAGACAACCCCCTATTTCACGGATGATGGGGTCAGCCGCCGTTATGAACTGTTCTACCGTACAGTCAGACCACCATTGATCAACGACAGTGACTATAAAGTTACAACCATCGGTGGCAATGTCAGGTTTGGGGTTCCAGTTACAGAAATCGACAGGATTTTCTTCGGTGTCGGTTACGAATACACCAAGCTGGATATCTATGACGACAGTCCGCGCAGATATGTCAAGTTTGCACAGGATTTCGGGAACATCAAAGTCGATAAAGATGGTTACCCACTCGAAAATGCGACGGTTTCAGCCTATGCTGTGCCGTTGACGGCTGCATGGCAGCGTGACAGCAGGGACAGCTCCCTGTTCCCGACAAAGGGACGTTTTCAGAAGGCTAATGTTGAGGTGTCCCTGCTTGGAGACATGAAGTACTATAAAGCGTCTTATCAGCATCAGTACTTCTGGCCGGTTGGTGATGGTGGAACCTTTGGCTTGAACGGTATGATTGACTATGGTCATGGCTTGGGCGGTAAGGCTTATCCTGTCTTCAAGAATTTCTATGCAGGTGGTATCGGTACCGTCCGAGGCTATGAAGGGTCATCCATGGGACCTGTGGAACGGGACAGGGATGGCGACCGTGAGTATATGGGGGGTACCAAGCGTTTGGTCGGGAATGCAGAATTCCAGTTCCCGATGTTCGGGATGAATGACAAGACTGTCCGCTGGTTTGCGTTTGTCGATGGCGGTAATGTTTTCACGGAAGAAGAGGACTTTGATATCGGAGACCTCAAATATTCGGCAGGTGTCGGTATCAGCTGGCTTTCACCGATTGGGCCGCTCAAACTGAGCTATGCGATACCGCTGAATGCGGACAGTGATGATAAAAAAGAATCTTTCCAGTTCCAGTTGGGTACAGGATTCTGAAAATAATGGCATAATCTAATTAATTGTTTTACTCACAACGGAGAAATATCGTGAAAAATCTCTTTAAATCAGTTCTGGGTTCCAAGAAATTGACAGCCTTGGCTTTCTGCCTGTGTATGTTCGGTGTTGCGCAAGCACAGGAATACCGGGTTGGTTATGTCGATGCAGATAGGATCCTGACAGAATCTGCACCAGCAAAAGCAGTAGAAAAGAAATTGGAAAACGATTTCTCTAAACGCTTGAATGATCTGCGGGATACCCAGTCACGCCTGAAATCCATGAGCGAGAAGCTTGATAAGGATCTGCCAGCCCTGTCTGAATCCCAGCGTCTGAAACGTCAGCGCGAACTGGCAGACATGAGCCAGGATTTCCAGCGTAAACAGCGTGCATACCGTGAAGACCTGATGCAGCGCAAGAATGAAGAATATTCCAAGGTTGTTGACCGTGCGAAGAAAGAAATCGAAAAAATCGCCAAGTCAGAAAACTATGACCTGATTGTCAACGAATCTGTCTATCATTCCCCACGTGCTGATATTACTGAAAAAGTCCTGAAAGCACTCAGCAATTGATTTGAAAAAACGGCATGTCCATAAAACTCCAAGAACTTGTTGACCGCTTCGGCGGTCAACTGATTGGTGATGGGAATGTTGAAGTGGTCGGCTTTGCACCGTTGGACGATGCATCGTCAGACAGGATTACTTTCCTGACCAATCCCAAACTCCGCAATGAAGTCGCTGCCTGCAAAGCAGCGGCTCTGATTATTTCTCCAAAGGATAACCAGATTGTCGGAGACCAGTTTGCTGGGGTCCGTATTGTTGCCCCGAATCCCTATGCCTATTTTGCACATGCAGCCCAGTTGTTCCAAAGCCTGAAAATGGAGCCACCCAAGCCAGGCATCCATCCAAGTGCCTGTATTGACCCAACAGCTGAGATTGCCCCCAGTGCTACAATCGGCCCATTCGTCACCATTGAAGCAGGTGCCAGGATTGGCGAAGGCTGTTATATCGAAGCAGGATGTTTCATTGGGCGTAATGCCAAGGTTGGTGCTGGCTGCCATTTCTTCCCCCGGGTTGTTTTCATGTATGAATGTGAAATCGGGGAAAGAAGCGTCCTCCGGCCTGGTGCGGTCATCGGTTGCGAAGGGTTCGGTTTCGCCAATGAAAACGGTGTCTGGGTCAAGATTCCACAGACAGGGCGTGTCATCATCGGCAATGATGTCCAGATAGGTGCCAATACCACAGTTGACCGTGGCGCACTGGCAGATACCATTGTCGAAAATGGTGTCAAGCTCGACAACCAGATCCAGATTGGACATAACTGCCATATCGGGGAAAATTCCGCCATGGCAGGGTGTGTCGGTGTTGCCGGCAGTGCAACCTTTGGAAAGAACTGCACTGTCGGTGGTGCTGCGATGATTGGCGGCCATCTCACCATTGCAGATGGTGTCCATGTCACTGCTTCCAGTGTTGTCCAGAGTTCTATTGAAAAACGGGGCGTGTATTCTGGCTTTTATCCATTGGCCCCCCATCGGGACTGGGAAAAGAGTGCCGTCTTGATCCGTAGGTTGGGTTCTATGCGAGATAGGATCCGCGAACTTGAGAAAACCATCCAAACCTTGACTGAAAAAACAAAATGAACAGTTTGAATATCCATCAAATCCGCGAGCTTCTGCCACATCGTTACCCAATGCTTCTGGTTGACAAAGTCCTCGACTGGGAAGCCGGCAAGAAAATCGTCGCTATCAAGAATGTGACTGCCAATGAACCGTTCTTCAATGGCCATTTCCCCCAGCATCCTGTTATGCCAGGGGTCCTCATCATTGAAGCCATGGCACAGGCTGCAGCAATCTTTGCATTCATGTCTTATGCCAGCAAGCTGGATAAGGATGCATTGGTTTACTTTGCAACCATCGACAATGCAAAATTCAAACGTCCTGTTGAACCAGGGGACCAGCTGGTCATGGAAGCAGAACTGTTGCGGAGTTCCCGGGGCATGTGGAAATTCAAGACCCGGGCATTGGTCGATGGGCAGGTTGCCGCAGAAGCTGAACTCATGTGTGCAATCCGCGGGGGTGTTGTTGCCCAGAAAGCAGGATCCTGATGGCTATTCATCCGACAGCAATCATCGATCCCCATGCTGAACTCGACAGCACGGTGGAGGTCGGCCCTTATTCTGTCATTGGCCCCAATGTGAAAATCGGTGCAAGGACCCGTATTGCTTCCCATGTTGTCATTGAGGGGCATACCACCATCGGTGAAGACAACAACATTTTCCAGTTTGCTTCCTTGGGCGGTATGCCACAGGACAAGAAGTTTGCCGGTGAAACCACCTATCTGGAAATCGGCAACAGGAACACCATCCGTGAATTCTGTACATTCAATGTCGGTACCGTGCAGGATGAAGGCGTGACCCGGTTGGGTGATGACAATTGGATTATGGCGTATGTCCATCTGGCACATGATGTCCAGGTCGGCAGCAATACCATCTTTGCAAACAATGCCCAGCTGGCAGGGCATGTCCATATCGGTGACTGGGTCATCCTTGGCGGTTTTACCTTGATCCATCAGTTCTGCCGTGTCGGGGCGCACGCCATGACCGGTTTCGGATCGCATATCTCCCAGGATATTGCCCCATTCCTGATGGTTTCGGGTCTGCCGACAACCACCTATGGCATCAATAGTGTAGGACTGCGCCGTAGGGGGTTTTCTGCTTCACAGATCACCGACATCAAGCGGGCTTATAAGACTGTTTACCGTTCGGACCTTTCGCTGGAAGATGCCAAGTCAAAACTGCTGGAAGACGCCAAGGCTTCTGAAGAAGCAGAGAAATACCTCCAGCAGATGTACGATTTCATTGATAAGTCTGAACGGGGCCTGTTGCGCTGACAGGTTCCTGACGTCGGTCCAGAGAGGGCAGAGGGATGAGAAAAATCGCCATGGTGGCGGGGGAAACCTCCGGAGATATCCTTGGCGATGCAATTCTCTCCGCTTTGTGTCCCAAGGTTCCTGATGCCGTCCTCTATGGTATTGGAGGGCGGCGTATGGAGAGCCGTGGTTTTTCCAGTAAATGGCCAATGGAAAAACTTGCGGTCAATGGCCTCTTTGAGGTGCTTGCCCATTTCCGGGAAATCAAGAATATCCGTAATGGTCTGCGTAATCTGATTATTGCAGACCATCCTGATGTTTTTGTCGGGATTGATGCACCGGAATTCAACCTTGGGCTGGAAGTCCAGCTGCGGGAAGCTGGCATCAAGACAGTCCACGTTGTCAGTCCTTCCATCTGGGCATGGCGCAGTGGGCGCATCAAGACAATCGCCAAAGCCGTTTCCCGTATCCTGGTGCTTTTCCCGTTTGAAGAAACGATTTATCAGAAAGCAGGTATTCCCGTCACCTGCATCGGTCATCCACTTGCTGAAAACATTCCCATGCAGGCAGATGTACAGGGAGCACGCCAAGAACTCCAGCTTGACAATGGGAAACCGGTCATCGCCATCCTGCCAGGCAGCAGGATGTCAGAGTTGAAATACAATACGGCCGCCTTCATTGAAGCAGCCAGGATTCTGTTGGGACGGGAACCTTCCCTGCAGTTTGTGGTACCGATGGCAGGAGAACGCCAAGACGCCTATTTCAAGCAACTGCTTAAAGAAAACAGGCTTGACCAGTTGCCGCTCAAAATCATCCAAGGACAGTCGCAGAAAGCCATTGCGGCGGCGGATGCCGTATTGGTGGCATCAGGGACAGCGACCCTTGAAGTGGCATTGCTGAAAAAACCGATGGTCATCGGTTACCGTCTGATGTGGGCGACTTGGCAGATTGCACGCCATATCGTCAAGCCACCGGTTGGTTTACCAAATATCCTGGCAGGTGAAATGATTGTGCCTGAACTGCTCCAGCACGATGCAACGGGGCAAAAACTGGCTGATGCGCTCTGGTATCAACTGACGGATGAAAACAACCGCCGGAACCTGCATCAGCGCTTCACTGATATGCATCATTCCCTTCTGCGGAACATGGCACAGACCAGTGCAGAAGCCATCCTTGACGTCATTCAAAATGGCTGATTCCCTGACATTGTCCTTATTCCCCGAAGGTTCAGGCACTGTAGAAATCATCTGTGGAGCAGATGAAGCAGGGCGGGGCCCCATTGCCGGACCAGTTTATGCGGCAGCCGTGATACTTGATCCAGACAATCCAATTGAAGGTCTGAAAGACTCCAAGAAACTGTCTGAAAAACAGCGGGATGCATTGGTGCCAGAAATCAAGCGGAAGGCAAAGGCATGGGCGGTTGCCTGCTGTACCATCAAAGAAATCGACCAGTTGAATATCCTCTGGGCATCCATGCTGGCAATGAAACGTGCAATAGAATCCCTTTCTGTCAGACCGACCTTTGCACTGATAGATGGCAACCGGATTCCCAAAGGGCTGCCCATCCCGGCAGAAGCTGTTGTGAAAGGGGATGACAAGGTTCCAGAAATCTCAGCGGCATCCATCCTGGCAAAGACAACCCGTGATGCGGTCATGATGGAACTGCATGCCAGATACCCTGAATACGGCTTTGACCGTCATAAAGGCTATCCAACTGCCTACCATCTCCAGCAGTTGGAAAAATACGGTGTTTCTCCAGTACATAGGCGTTCTTATGCCCCTGTCCGGCGGATACTCGGAAAACAATCCCAGAAAGGAGGCTGAAACATGGATATCCTATTCTCTGCTATTCCAGAAAAACCTGTTGATCTGAGGACTGTCAGATGGCAGCAGAAATACCGTATGCTGGTGACAGCTCCCCATCCTGATGATTTTGATGCCATCAGCATGACACTCCGTCTTTTGAAAGAAGCAGGGCATGAGCTCTATGCTGTGGTTGCACAGACGGGCAGTGGTATCGATAAAGTCTATGGCGCTGGTATGAGCCAGCAGGACAGGACACAGCTCCGGAACCGAGAACAGCAGGCAAGTTTTGCTTTCTTTGGGTTGCCTGAAAGCCATTACCGGATACTGGCGTTGGAAAATGCACCGGATGACCAGGTTGATTACACTGAGAACAACATCCAGACCTTGGAGGGCATTGTCCAGGAAATCAGGCCGGATGTACTCTTTATGCCCCATGGCAATGATACCAACCGCGCCCATCGGGACATGTGCCGCATGATGCGTAGTATTGCCAGACGCATGGCATGGCCGATAGCCCTCATGCTCAACAGCGATGTCAAGACAGTCGATATGCGCAAGGACTGCTATCTGGCATTCAGCAAGGCAGAAGCCGCTTGGAAAGGACAGCTTCTCCGCCATCATGATTCACAGCATCAGCGCAATCTGCGCGACAGGGGACATGGTTTTGATGACAGGGTATTGATGCTCAATGCCAGGACTGCACAAGGGCTGGGGGTTAGCCAGCCCTATGCAGAATCATTTGAGATTGAAATGTGCGATTGAATCGGCGGAAAGGTTGATCGACTGGGCTGAATAACCCCGCATCCTGCTGACAATCGCCGTCGAGATTTCCTCAATGGATTTCGATGTGGATGACAGGAACTGGATGCCGTTCATCAGCATCATCCTTTCAGCTTCAGCCACTTCATACTGGCAGTTTCCCAGAGAGGCGTAATGGCTGTTCGGGCGGCGTTCATTGCGCACCTTCGACAGACGTTCAGGCTGGATGGTCAGGCCGAACAGTTTCTGTTTCTGTGCCAGCAGGGACTAAGAAAAAATATAAGTGTAAGTTCAGTAAAAGATACTGAAATGATAGAAATAACAGTAACGAATGGGAATCCAACTTATGCAACAAAAGCAGCAAATGAAATTGCAAAAG
>JAFWUI010000009.1 GCA_017524145.1 Oxalobacter sp.
AGCAGTCTTTCCTGGAGGCATTTGCAGAGGTTTACTGCAAGGATGCGATTGGCTGGGATGACCTGGATGAGGAGTATATGGAAGACGTCGTCCAGCGTCTGGATGCTGAATTCGGTGAATTCCAGTACCTTGCTTATTCTTAATCTGATATGATAGCCGTCAGTTTGGGCTATCCGTCCGAATGAATTGATAAAAAATGCCTGTGGATGCGCGCCACAGGCATTTTTTCATGGCTTTCAATGTCTGTTATTTCTTCTCAACTTTCTGATCAGATTTCTTCTCAACTTTCTGATCAGATTTCTTCTCAGCTTTCTGGTCAGATTTCTTCTCAGCTTTCTGGTCAGATTTCTTCTCAGCTTTCTGGTCAGATTTCTTCTCAGCTTTCTGGTCAGATTTCTTCTCAGCTTTCTGGTCAGATTTCTTCTCAGCTTTCTGGTCAGATTTCTTTTCAGCTTTCTGATTGGATTTCTTTTCAGCTTTCGGACCCTTCACTTCTTTAAGTTTCTTGGCTTTAAGCTGAATCCCAAAAACCTGCATAATCTTGAGTGTGGTGATGAATGGCAATGAAGTACTGTTTGACAGCGCCTTCCCCAGATTCCTTTCCTTCATTCCGATTTTCTCAGCGATTTCGGCAGCACCTGCAGCTTCGACAACATCCTTGAGGGCAGCAGCAATCAGACTGCCGTCTCCTGTATCCTGCTTGATACATTCCTTAAGGAAAAGCATGCGATCAATCTGGGTCGTCAGATAGTCCTGAATATTGAATTCCTTGTCTGTCATGATTCCTCCTGTCATCTGTGTTTTTCAAAAAACCGATACTTCCAGTTTACCTGATTCAGCGTCCTTTGGGCATGTTCCTGATGCCTTCATGCTTTTCTGGCACGATATCCCTCCAATGCTGAGATAGGGATACAGACTCTTTTTTCAAGTCAAGGATATCCCGGGAATCCAAGATTCCTGCTTTTCCCAAGGAATCATCCTACCTGCTATCTCGGATAAATCCACCAGCGTCCTTTTGCGGTCCCATCACCAACAATCAACTCACCCACTGCATTTTCCGGATGTTCCTCTATCTGGCACTCACTGTCAGGATGAAAGATTTCCAATGTGGTTACAGGATGGGTCTGGACAAAGGTATAGACTTCCCGGCTGCACATCCCATCACCGGCAATCCCTTCCTCAGTCTTACCTGCTGAAAAAATGATGTCAGGATGCCCATCATCTGCATCCCTGGGTTTATTCCAGATTCTTATGGTATAGGAATTGAAGGCATTAATCCTTTCTCCAATCCGGAATTGCAGGTTATGTGCATCCGTTTGATAGTCACCAACGCTTTGGGCTTTTGCCAAAGCAGCCATACTTAAAGCCAGTGACAAAGCAATGACCGCTGTGGAAGCCTGTTTTTTCATAGAATCTCCTGTTTTAGGTGCTGATACAGCAATCTACCTAAAATTCCCCTCCTTGACTACATAAAAAATATTCTACCGATACTTTTTTCACCCAATTTACTAATTTCTTAACCAAAAGGGTTACAATATCAGGACTTCTCTATGTAGAAGTGTTTGATTCAAGCATTTTTCAGGAAAAAGCACTGTATAATGAGTGTCTGTATTGAATGGCGGTCTCTTGCTGCATTGCCTGTCCTTGTTTCAGCCTTGTTTTTTTCCCCAACCAAGGCTGAAACGCAAGAAGCTACACCACCTGTCTATGCAAAACAGCCTTTCAATACTCTTGGGGCTGGCATGGCCATTGAAACACCAGCAGAATCACCAGTCACCGGTAGCCAGACAAAAATGCCAGCCTCTACACCCAATGACCTGTATCCCGATGGTTGGGAAAAACTGGCGGGGAACCACATCGAAGAAGTCTATATCAAGCCGACACCCCATGGGCTCGACCCCAACATCACTGGCATCGAAGTCAAAGTGGTCGCCCGGACAAAAGAGCTGTTTGATTATGCCGAGGGGGTGGCAATGGCAGACTGTGAAATCCGAAAAGTATTTCCTGTTTCTGGGGATATCTATGATGTAAACGGCAATACAATCGACCCAATGCATATCCCCCTGCTAAAAGGCATGGTCTATATCAGGGAATTCCCTCAAGAAGCTTATGATGGATTGGCAGAACGTTTATGTGCCGGGCAACCAGCCCTTGAAACACCATTGCCAACAACTGACAACTGATTTTTAAAACAGATTGTAACAACCGCTTGCTCCTGTTGATGCTGATGATAGGATATACGCAATAATGGTCGCAATGAAGGATTCCCTGAATGAAAAAGTTTCTCTGGATGGCTTGTCCTGCCTTATTACTCCTGGCTGCCCTTCACCATGCTTCAGCTGATGGGTTGGATGCCTACCGTCCTAAAAAAGCCGGCAACAGCTTGAGTTGTCGGTTTGATACTGTCTGCAACACCTCTGAAAAACCTGCTGTACAGGAAAACCATCAGCCAAAACCCATAAAAAAGACAAAAAGACGGAAGCCGGTGAAACGGATACCGCATCCTGTCAGATAAAGACCGCCTGATCCAGGATTCTGGCAATCCTGTACTGAGTACCAGTTTACTATGATGTTTTCTTTCCAAGTTACCATCCTGTTTTCCAATTACTGAAACAGTCTGTAAACGCCCTCCCAAAATATTGATAAAATGGCTAGAATGTAACTATTATCTATCATGATTACCCTGAAACAGGGTCATGATCGTCAAGGTGACAAGGATGAAAAGACTACTGAAATCCGTAACCATATCAACGCTGATGGTTCTGATCCTGTCAAGCAGTGCTTATGCCAGTGAATGGATTGAAATTTTCTACAGTGGCGATGGCGGTGTCTTTTATGCACAAAGAAATTCTTTCCAGAAAGTGGGACTGGATTCAACCAGTCCTTTACGTGAAGGCGAGTTCAAGCTTGTGCCTCCGAAAAACCCGCATTTTGCCTATATGCTGGCTTTATACCGGGTAGATTGCCAACAACGCTCCCTGGTAGCACTTTCAGCATCGTTGCATGCCCGCGATGGGACATTGATTGAATCAGATGGTGTTGATGAAAACGCACCTCCTGCACCGGTTGAACCGGGAACCGGCTCTGAAGCAGTTTATCATTACCTTTGTGGACATTATTGATTGATGGTTTGCCAATAAGGCAAACCATTTTTTTCAAAAAGAAAGGATGAACGGATGAAACTGAAAAAACTGATTGGTTGTGCCCTGTTGGGCATCGGCTGTGTTTCATTGACCGCCTGTCATGACCTGTATGTTGAAGACGGTTATTACGAAGGTGGCTATCACCATGGGGGCCATCACCGTCCACCACCACCTCCACCACCACGTGACAACGGTCCGAAAGGGCATCCTGTACCACATGGTCAAGGACACCACAACCCACCGCCTCCTCATACTGGAAAAGACGGTTATCATAAACCTGTACCCCATCCAGATGGCAACAGGCAGGGTTATCCCGACAGCCATCATGGTATTCCAGGAAAACCTGGGCAACACGGCCAACGTATCCCTCAAGGAAAGAATGGAAGCAATCTTCCGCCCCCACATCATTCAGGTTATAACCACCGTACGAACCATTGACTGGCATAACCTAATTGGCATCTGACGGCCTTCATCCCCGCTCAGGTTCCATAACATGAAATGAAAGGATAAGCTGATGGAACTGAAAAAACTGATCAACTGTGCTTTGATTGGCATTGGTTGTGTTTCATTGACTGCCTGCCATGACCTGTATGTTGAAGACGGTTATTACGATGGCGGCTACTATGATGACGGTTACTATGGTGGTCACCGTCCTCCTCCACGTCATAGACCTCCTCCTCCACGTCATGGACCTCCTCCACACCATCATGGTCCTGACTACCGGGGACCTCATCACAGGGGACCTGATCACCGTGGACCTGAGCATGGCAGATTTGACCATCGCAGAGGGCCTGATGGTCGAGTAATGGAACGTAAAGGACCTGAGCATGGCAGATTTGACCATCGCAGAGGACCTGAGGGTCGAGGGATAGAACGCCAAGGACCTGACCGTAAGGGACCTGATGCTGGTAACCGCATGGAACGGTGTGGCAGCTTCGGCAACGCAGAACGGCGTGGCGTCTTCGGCAACTCTGAACGACGCGGCAGCTTCGGCAACTCTGAACGGCGTGGCAGCTTTGGCAACCGCACAGAACGACGTGGCAGTTTTGGCGGTGGGGAACGGCGTAGCAGCAGGCGGTCTGACCGGTGATTTGATGGCATCACCAGAAAAATGGTTGATGCCATCTTATCCAGTTGTAAAGAACCCTTTACCTCCTTCTCCTTGGATGACAGCAAAAAGGAGTTTTTATGAAAAAAACAATCATCATTGCTTTAGTTGCGTTGGAAATCCTCTCTATGGCTGGTTGCCATCATCACCATCATCGTCCAGACCATCATCATGATGACCATCATGCGAAGGGGGATCATGACATGCAACGCGGAGACAGTCATGGTCACCGGGGAAACCGATAGGCTCTCTAGCATAGGACAGAAAAATATCCTCTGTGTTTCAATTGAAAAGGACAGGTTTATCCTGTCCTTTTCTTTCCCTTATGGGTTTCTGGTATTTCTGGAAAGTCAGGCCAAACCACTTACCATAACTTTCAAGATGAGGGGGCGTTCCCTTTTCCTGAAATGCGCTCATCACCATAAATCAAGGCATCACCGTCAATCCTAGCGCCATCAGTCACTACTGCATTACCAAAAATCCGAGGATTGTCCATGATGATGGCTCCGCCTGAAACAAGCGCATTCCCATAAATTTCAGCATCGTTGTTGACTGTAGATGATCCAATCACCTGTGCCCGGTCATATACCTTCGCAATGCCTTGCACAGATGCTCCATCCCGCACTACTGCTTCCCCATAAACCCATGCCCGGTCAAGCACCCGGCTTGACCGGCTGACTTCAGCACGGTCAAAAACCCGGGAAAACCCAGCGATTTCAGCACTTTCAGAAACAGTGGCATCACCTGACACCCTTGCACTGCCAGACACCATTGCCTGTGCCGAGACCTTGGCATTGCCATAGACTGCTGCGCCTTCAGAAACAGTGGCATGCTGGATGCGTGCATTGCCATAAACCGTGGCACTGCCTGATATGGAACCACCAACCAGTACAGCCGCCCCATAAATCCTGCCAAAACCACTGACATGCCCAGCCCATAGTTCGGTATTACCATACACACGCCCATGACCGATAACGGAAGATTCCTGATGCACTTGGGCATTGCCATAGATACAGGCATCATCTCCAATTTCTGATGTACCGAAAACCACTGCATTATCAAATACCTGGGCATTACCACCGATTGCAGCACGCATGGAAACTTCTGCAGAACCATAGACTTTGGCATTACCTGAAACCATGCCTTCTCCCGATATCCTGGCAGATCCAAACACTTCTGCCTCATCATGGATCCATGCCCGTACCGCGACAACCGCATCCCCATATACCTTGGCATGGTCAGCCACCAATGCTTCACCAAATACCTGTGCCTGTCCATAGACTTGGGCTTCATCTGCAACCCATGCCAATCCTTCCGTGGACAGGTTCCATTCTCCTTCAATATACCCGCCAAGGTTGTCCGCCAGGATTTCATTACCGATATCAACCAATGCACGGATGCGGTAAAGGGTCCTCGTAACAAGACCATCCTGTACTTGGATTGTGTCATCTGCAATCAATTCATATTTGCCGTTCATTGCTGTTCCTTATCTGACCATATGCAGGATACCGTTTCTGATACGCAGACTATAGCAGAGAAACCGAAAACCCCGATACCGTTCCCGGTATCGGGGCTTACAATCAATCAGGTTGCCCCAGCAACCAGACAGACCGGCTATTCTGCATGGTTTTCAAGCAGGCTGCGCAACATCCAAGCATTCTTTTCATGAACCTGCAGACGCTGGGTCATCAAATCGGCTGTTGGCTGGTCATTGGCTTTATCTGCCAATGCCAGTACCTTACGCGCAGACTTGGTGACAATCTGGGATGCCGCAATGACATCCACAATCATATCCTCTGCCTTAGGAACGCCAGCAGTTTCCGTAACTTCAGACAACTCAGCAAATTCTTTCATTGTGCCAGGCGCAGGATATCCTAAGGAACGGATACGCTCTGCAATCTCATCCAATGCATTCCAAAGCTCTGTATACTGGTCCATGAACATCGAATGCAATGTCTGGAACATCGGCCCTTTCACATTCCAATGGTAGTTATGGGTCTTGACATACAGGCAGAAACTGTCTGCCAAAAACTTGGAAAGACTACCAGCGATTGCTTTACGGTCCTTATCTTTGATACCGATATCAACAGCAGGGATTTTCATTGGGTTGCCTCCATAAAATGTGACATAGGATATTCCCTTCCGGCCAGCATCCACCGTCCAGAAGAACCGCTTTCAGTATACACGCTTTCTGCCTGATATGGCAGATGGGATTAAAAACCAACGCATACCCTTCAATCCTTTCCATCGGGATTTGAAGGGATTTCCAGTCAATAACTTGACCAAGAGACAATCCTTGCTGAAGAATCCATGGACAAAAGTTATACTGTCCCAACAGGCCTCCAATAAAATTTCCAATCCGATTGAACAGCAGTCCGATGAAAAGAATATTTGCTGCAAGCATCCCAATCCTGCTGCTATTATCAGCCTTCTCCACCCATGCTGCCGGTTTCACGGCATCCCAGATGGAACGTATGGGGGATTTCCTCTCGAATTTCACAGTGCATGGTTATGTCAATTTTGAGCGGAAAGACATCATCAATGGAAAGGATTCCGGCAAGATGATCCAATTCGGTATCTGGCACAATTATTCCAACAATCCCAGCACCATCAAGCCATGTTATCAGTGTCAATGGGGCGATATGACTATTGATGCTATCCATATCCGTCAGACGATGAAACGTTATTTCAACTATGACCTGACAGATTTCCCTGAGGTGGAACAGGCTGGATATCCTTACCATTTTGATGGTAAGCGGTACCATTTCAGCCTGGTTGACAAAACTGGACAAGGACTTTATGCACAGGTCATCCGCGCAGAACAGACTGCTGACGGCAATATTGCAATGACAGGATACCTGTACAAACCAGGCAATCATCGTGCCGTCACTGGTAAATTCAAGGCACTGGCAAGCCCACATATCTGGCATCAGGAAAAGACTTGGACAATCCTCAATATCCGATATCCTGTCGATTGACTGGCTGCCTCTTTGAAAAACAGGGTAATATCATCCAAAGGCATTTTTAAGCTGAGCTGATATGACTTCCAGAGACTTTTTTGTTTTCATGACTACAGCCTTGTTATCCATGGCAACGGTTTCCCCTGCAATAGCGGATGACTGTTATGTCAATGAGGCAGGACATGCAATCATCATCCGTGACAATGATGATGGGAGGGCTAATGTCATCTTTGACCTTGGCGAAGATGGCTTCACGGCAGAAGGTCCCCGTCTGGGTTCAATTATCCTGACCCAATATGTCGGCAAAGATAAAGAACGGTTTGCCAACCATAAGAATGGACCAGAAACCGCTGTCGAATTCTCCAAAAACCTTGCCAAAGTAAAGACCTCAAAATCATCCCCTTGGAATATAACGGGTGTTAAAGGAGACTACCACCGGCTGGATCTTGCCCTGATGACAGAAAAACTACGGGGCAACGAACAGTTCGCTGCCGTTGAAAAACAGATGGAAACCGCTATGCAGGCACTGCTTGAGGCAACCCCTGAAGGACAGCGGATTGATGTGTTGTCTGCCCAGAAAACCTGGCAGGCTGAAATTGCAGAAAAGATGGCATTGGATGTCTTGTTGGACAGCAACCTGCTGATTGATTCCTCCCATAAAATCATCGAGGCGATACCAGATGCCTATATCGACGTGGTCACATCACGTACCAAGTGGCTGGAAACCCTGACAAAACAGCAGAAGGACCCTTCCTATATGCCGACTTTCAGGGGCATCATTTATCAAATGGACCGGGGTGGGGAAGGTGTCAATATCATGCTCCGTCCCGATGGCCAACATACAAACCTGTTCCTTTGCCTGACAGAGACTCCCGCCTGCCATCAGGCAGAAAAACTGCTGCTGCATGAAAAAACAGTTCCTGTACAAGTGACCGGAAAACTGGATTTCACCAAAGGCTTTGTACAGGGCGACCATGCCATCCCTGTACAGGCAATCAGACAACCGTCAAACCCAACGTTGCCAAATAAACGCAATACAGCTATTTGATTTACCTGACGGAGACAGTCATCTTCTTGAACGCCGTTGGATACCTCCTGCATTGCTTTCTGGTTCTTCAGCAGCCTCTTTTTTATCAGCAGCCTTCTTTTTGCCGATGACTTCTTCGATGGATAGTTCCTGTGCCTTGTTGATTTCTTCAACAGACATTGAACTTTCCAATGCCTGCAGCTTTTCGCTGGCAGTTTCATTCTTGGATGCTGCTTCATTGAAAAGGACATAGGCATAGGCATCGTTTTTGTTCACACCTTTACCACCTTCCTGATAAGCGATACCCAAGTTCAGCAAGGCATCAGCATTTCCCTGCTGGGCAGCAAGTTTCCATAGATGGACAGCCTTTGCATAATTTTTGGCAATTCCAGAACCAAACCAGTAAGAAACCCCCAGGTTGTACTGGGCAACCGCATTGCCTTGATCAGCTGCTTTCTGATACAACCGGGCGGATTCTGCAAGATCTTTCTCGACACCAATTCCATAGTAATAGCAGTCACCAAGCCTGAGCTGGGCTTCTGCATCTCCTTGGTCTGCCGCTTTCTGATACCATTCAGCAGCCTGCACCTCGTCTTTGGCAACACCAACACCATTTTCATAGGCTTCACCGACTGCAGTCTGCGCCTTGACCACATCCTGTTCTGCGGCCTTCTTGAGCCATCTGAATGAACGGGGGTCTTCTTTACCGTAGGTCATCCCCAGATAATACTGGGCCTGTGCATTGTCCTGACCAGCTGCCTGACGCCATAGGTTGACTGCCTTTGAGATATCCTGGCGTACACCACGCCCTGTTGCATAGGCAACCCCTAGATTTGCCTGGGCAGCGGCATTGCCATTATCGGCAGCCAACTGCCACCAATATGCTGCATCTTCATCGCTTTTCTCAATGCCATTCCCATTCGCATAGGCAGCCCCCAAATTGTTCTGGGCATCCGCATTGCCGTTTTCTGCGGCTTTCCGATACCATTCAACAGCTTGTGCTTGGTTTTTCCTGACACCTTTGCCCGATGCATAGGCCTTGCCTAAGTAATACTGTGCATCTGCATTGCCATTATTGGCTTTCTGGGTCAAGACCTTGACTGGGTCATCTTCCGACACTTGGCCATCGTCAACATCATCCTTGAGCCTGCCCTCCTTACGGGCAGCAATTTCCGCTTGTGCTGCAGCACGGTCCTCGTCAGTAACCTCAACATCTGATTCAACTGACAATCCCAATGTTTTACGGTCGGAACCTGACTCTGTTTCTGCAGCTTCTGCGGACGTGGAAGTTCCTGCTTCATGAGCTGGAGCGCTTTCCTGTACAGTACTGTCACCCGATGAAAAAAGTCCCGAGAAAAAGTCCTTCGCTTTTTCCGCCATCTCTGAGAGACTGGTGCCCGCGGATGAAGATGATGTTACAGTCTCATCCACATCCTGAGCATAAAGTGGAGTGCCCATCGCAAACAATGACCCAATAATCATTGGTAACAACAGCTTCTTGAACATAAGGAATCCTTCCAGAGAATCACTTGACGGTTCATCTTACCAAACATTTCCCTGACAGAATGTAACAGAAATCAACAAGACGTAAAGCAATAAAAAAGGGAGGCAACACCTCCCTCTCCATGTTCTGGATTCTACTGAAACAAAGGCAACCACTATCCTACTGGAATATCATGCCCTATCAATCATTCTGCTTTGACTACCTGCTTTGCCAAAGTCTTATCGAGTGCTGATACAAACTTCACAAAATCTGTCTTGCATGCCTTGCAGATGCTACGTACCTCAAACAGATTGCAACCGCGCTCACCCGATTCAATCTTACTGATATAGCTTTGAGGCTTTTTCAGCTTGTCAGCCAATACCTGCTGAGTCAGTTTCGCTTTCTGACGGATAGCACGAAGCTGGGCACGAAGAACCGCATACTGCTCATCCCATTGTCTTGTTGGCATAATACCCTCGCAATCTCCTATCCAAGGAATCTTCCCATAACCGGGACCTTTGCTGCCACAGACATCATCAAGGACGCCGTAACAAACTTTGTCCCCCTATCCTCCAGCAGGAATCCAGCAATACCAGCCATCCTTCCCAACCAGAAGAGCCAACATCAGTAAACCACGCCAATGTCTACCGATAATCATAACAATAAAAGGACTCCTATCCAATGAATTTAAACGGATTTCAATAAAAAAGACTCAAATCGGAATAATTGGCAGAATAGGCGCAACAAAACCGAAACCGTTTATCAGACGTTCCTGAAAATACTAGCTTGGCAATGAGATACCAGACAACAATCCTCGGGTTCCATCCGCTTCAGCCAACCAGTCAAGTACCTGCTCTGCCATTTCGTTCCCCATAAACGCCAGGTTTTCCAATGCGGCTTCTGCATCGCCATTGCCTTGGACTGCTGCACGGGCATACCATTGAACCGCCTTACCGTAATCCTGCCACCCACCAAGCCCATTCTCATACATGAATCCCAAGGTATTCTGTGCTGAACTATTGCCCTGTTCCGCAGATTTGATGAACCAACTGCGTGCCTTTCCGTAATCCTGTGGAACACCTTGTCCATAGATATACATGAATGCCAGTTCTGCCTGTGATTCTGCATGCCCTTTAAGGGCTGCTTTGCAGAACCAGAATGCAGCATGGTCATAGTTCATGGATACGCCATATCCTTCCAGCCGCATTTTTCCGATATGGTACTGTGCTTCCGTATTATCCAGTCCTGCTGCCTGTTCGAAACAATCTGCCGCTTCAGCCAAGGCTCCAGCCTCCAGCAGGGCCTGTCCCCTTTGCAGAACATCCACCTCATTATGTGTATCACCAAGAACTTCCATATGGCAAATCTGTTTCCTCCTACGGAGCACTACTGTTTCAGATGCTTGCTGAAAAACTTATCCAGCTGGCTGAAGTGATAGCATAGCTCCGGTGCATCGGGTGGCAAGAGATAATAGATTGCATGTGACACGCCTTCCATCACAATCAGGTCAGCATCGACACCGGCTGCCCGCATTTTCTGATGTACCCGGATGGTATTGCTAAGGAACAGATCGCGGGTACCCGTTGTCAGCAGGGTTGCAGGAAATCCTGAAAAATCGCCATAAACGGGAGAGAGCAATGGATCCTTCATATCATGCCCATTGGCATAGATTTCAGCTGCACCTTTCAGGAAACCGTCATAACTGACCAACAACGTATCAAGCCCTTCATGCGTAAAATAAGAATCCCCTGTCTTTGTCAAGTCAGACCATGGTGTTCCCGGTGCAATGGCTCCAGGCAGGGGAAGCCCTTCCATTCTGGCCCGAAGCACCAATGCCAGTGTCATGCCACCACCTGTTGATGTTCCGAAAACTCCAATCCTATCAGCCGGATATTTTTTCAGGACTTCCCGGTAAACTGCCATTGCATCATCCATTGCAGCAGGATAAGGATGGTCTGGTGCCATCCGGTAATCAATTGAAACCACTTGGTAACCGCCTTTTGCCGCCATCAGCAGACCTTCCTGCAACCCAGCCTTTCCTGGCAGGAAGACATAACCACCACCATGGATATGCAACAGGATACGGCCTTTGTTTTCTGGTCTGACTACAGATGGCGTCAATATGAACACCCGTACCCCTGCCATCCTGGATTCCTTGATGGAAACTTTCAGTTGTTCTGCCAAAGCTTCAGCTTTAACCGCAACTTTCTGCGCAGATTGTGATACGGCTTTCCGCCATCCTTCGGCATCTGACGGCACCTGATTCCAGTTCAATGATGGTCCTTTGGCGATATCCTGCTGCAACGCTGGACTGACCGTATCAGGTACAGGAACCTCATGGGCTGCAACCTCATATGCCTGGGCAGCTGGCAGCACCATCATAGTGCCCAATATCAGCGACAACCCTGTTTTCCTGAAAACCTGCATAAATCCCCCCTGACTATCCTTACCAACCACTTCATAACTCATGATAATGGGGAATGATGTCTTCATAATGCCCGTCTTTGCTGCGGAATCCCTTCGGAATAATGCCAAGCTGTGTGAACCCAAGCTTTTTATAAAGGCGGAGTGCCCGTTCATTGGTGGCAACCACTGCATTGAACTGGAGCACACCATATCCCAATTCTTTCCCCATCTTCAGGCAATGCCTGACCAAGGCTTCGCCGACGCGCTTACCCCGGGTTGTCCCTTTGACTGCATAACTGGCATTGCAGATATGCCCGCAACGGCCGACATTGTTTGGATGCAGGATATACATCCCCACCATCTCTCCACTCTCAGAATCATAGGCAACCCCAGTGAAAGACTGTTCAGCGAAAAATGCCCTGCCAGAATCCAATGTCAGGATTTCTTCCTGAGGAAAAGCCAAGCCCTCTTCAACAATCTCATTCCAGATGGCAACTGCATCTGCCAGGTCCCCTTCAGTCAGTTTACTTACATTGATGGTCATCCTTGTCCGCTTTCTCAAGAATCTGAACAGCAATAAATCGTAATATACCGGTAAAACGCTTACAAGCCTTCATTTGAAACCATAACCACTGACAGACATCCTGAAAGGAACAAAACCATGACCACGCTCCTCAACCTCATCAAAAGCCGGCGCAGCTGCCGCAATTTCAAGCCTGATCCTGTTCCCAAGACGCTCATTGACCAAGTCATTGAAGCAGGACTTTATGCCGCATCAGGGAAGGGGCTTCAGTCACAGGTCATCATCTCTGTCACCAACAAACCGCTTCTGAAAAAACTCAATGCCATCAACGGTGCTCTCGGTGGTGGTCCTGAACCATTCTATGGTGCCCCCTGCGTATTGATTGTCGTAGCTGAAACCAGCAACCGTTCCCAAGCCTATGATGGCGCCCTCACGCTTGGCAATATGATGCTGATGGCACATGACCTTGGATTAGGCAGCTGCTGGATCCATCGGGCAAGACAGGAATTTGAGGCAGATTTTGGCAGGGACCTGCTCAAGGAACTTGGGCTTAAAGGCAGTTATGAAGGTGTCGGACATCTGGCGTTGGGATATCCGGCATTTCCTCCTTCCTTTGTGTTCCCCCGCCGCCCAAACCGCGTTTTTTATATTGAGTAGCCGCTTGTTTCCCTGTAACAAATTATGAATGCGATAGCTTGGAACACCACTTCCCGTTAGACTGTCTCCATCAAAACCACAACATGAAGGACAACACCATGATTCTGGACAAACTGAAAGACAAAGTGGGCGAAATTTCCTCTGAAATCAAGAAACATTTCCACCCTTGTGATATCTGTGGGACTTCCATCACCTTGGACATTGACCGCTGTCCATCCTGTGAACAAGCCTATATTGAGCTGACCGAACCAGACAAAGCGCCTCAAAACCAAGAGCAGCTCAATGCCCTGATCAACCGTTTTGTCAGGATTCTTCCGAAAATGCAGGAAGGTGGACTGAAAAACACCATCATCAGCCATTTGGACAGGTTGCGTGAAAAATCCTCTGAAATAGGAAAGGCGGAACAGGCCATCGCTGCTGCTTCGACAGCATCCAAGAAACTGAGCCAGCCTATCCTGCAGAGCAATACGGAAAACATTGCTGGATATACCACTGTCAGCCAACACGGGCTTGTTTCTGCATCGAAAACCATTACCCTGACATCCAATGACGGGCAACGGGAAACCGATGAAGCTGTCGAAGCAACCCTGCATGCACTTCTGCTGAAAGCAGACAAACTCGCTGCCAATGCTGTTGTCAATATCCGTATCGGTTATACAGGGATTGAATCCATGACATTGGCACCAAGAGTCTTGCTGACCATTACAGGAACTGCTGTCACTGTAATACCTGCTATAGCAAATACAGCAGAAACCTCGCCACACGGAACAGCGGCTCCTGTTGCAGGAATGACATCAGGACAATAATCCCTGCAGCACTATGGACATTGATTGTCCATAGCGCCGCTTTTTATATATTCATACTTTACATTGCAGGCAATTCTTCTTACACTCAGCACCCATTGACTACCACACTTTCCAGATTGAGAAAAATCCATGAAAAAAACCGCATCTTTGCTGCTTGGTGCAGCACTTGTCATATCCCTGACTGGCTGTGAAACTTTCCTTGGAGGCAGTTCTGGCTCCAAAACTGCTTCAGGCCCCGTCACCACCCAGTATGACTGTACAGATGGTTCCCATTTCACCATCACCCGCGATGCCAAGACTCCAAACCGCGCAACCCTGAACCGCCAAGGTCAGTCTTATGAAATGACCAAAGTTGCTACCCGGACCGGATCAGATAAGCTGCAGCACAGTTCTGGCCTGACTTATATCGGTGTTTCCAACATGAGCAGTCTTGTCAACTTCAAACAGGGCAAGAACATCTCCAGTGAATGCCGCAGTGAAGAACAGGTCAAGATCCAGAAAGAACTGGATGAAAAACGGAAACTGGAAGCGGCAGCAAAAGCTGAAGAAGCGAAGAAAACAGCTGCAACAAAGAAAACCACTACAACGAAAAAGACGGTAAGAAAAACCACCAAGAAGGTTGTCCGGAAAACCACCAAGAAAAAATAACCTTTTCTTTTACCTGACCATTCAGCAACGGCTGGCAAGAACATCTGCCAGCCGTTTTCCATTCCCTTGCTGGACATCCCAAGGAGTTCTCCATACACTCATAGCACATTACAGCAAGGGGAATCATGAGAACAACCGCTTTTTCCATCATCATTGTGTTTATGCTGGCGCTGACCGCCTGTTCCCAGAAGCCTTCCCCGGTTACCGAACAGTTCCTGTGCGATGATGGCAACCGTTTCATTTTGACACATACGCCTGGCACTTCAGAACCTGCCACCCTGACCTGGCAAGGGAAACGTTATGAAATGGCATACATCAAAACAAGGACAGGAGCTGAACGGTACGAACATCCTTCTGGAACCACCTATATCGGCGCTGCCAACAGCAGTATGCTGATTGACCGGAAACAGGGCAGGCTTATCGTCCAAGACTGCCGTAACCCTGTCCAAGCAAAAATCCATGCTGAACTGAAGGCAAAAGGAAAACCACTATAACCTCTTTTGTGAAGAACTGAGGTGTACCGTCACCTCATCACGTTATCCACAATCCAGTCTCCCAACATGGTGCCTTGCTGTGAATAGCCTTTGGCATTGAAATGTATACCGCGACGGTCCATCATACCGCCCCGTCGCCAGTAAACAGGCCCCGCTGCACCGTACAGGTCATACACCCAATAGCCCAATTCCTTTGCCAAAGCTATCTGGATATCTGCAATCTGCCGGCCTTTTGGATTCACCTGTCCCTTCTTATAGTTACCTGGCATCGTCGTAAAAAGGATTGCCCGGCAGACAGGCCGATACATTGCCATGAAACGCCTCATATCAGCACGGAACTTTGGCGCATCAAAATTCGGTGCATAGCTCTCATTGGTACCGATAGAAACAACCAGCAGGTTGGGTGACAACGCAGCAACCTTGTTCACGGAACGTTGGTTCAAGAAATCCGCCAAATAGGCCCCTGGCTTTGCGATATGCTGGTAAGACACACCACCTCCCAAACGTTGGCGCAGACGGGCATGGGCGGCACGGGGAAAAATCTTGCTCCACACATGGGAATCCCCCAGATGTACCACCCTCAGGTTTTCCGCCCAAGACAAAAGCGGCAACAATCCACACAATACGACAATCCATAACCATCTTTTCAATGATTTCAATATCATTCAACTATCCTTATCAAAACACCGGCAATCCACTGCCGAACCTGTATCCTTGCATTTTTCCGGTTCTGCAACCTATGAACGGCATTCCCAATACAATCGGAAAAGCGGTTGACGGATGATTGGATGGCGCAGCATCACCTGCCCCTGATTGACCTGAAGACAGCCTGACTGACTGCCTCATAAAATCCCATAAAAAATGGTGTACAGATCACCATCTATACACCATTGGAACAGCATTATATAGAATTTTATGATAACAATCAATCAGTTACAGTCAAAAAATGGAATCTGATGAAACCTGCTGCCAACAACAAACAACAAACCGGCTAGTGTCTGCTACAATTTTTCCATATTGACACAGCGACTTTCAGCTATATGAAACACATCCAGGTTGCAGCTGCCGTCATCATCTACCAAGACAGGATCCTCTGTGTGCAACGGGGTTTGGGCAAACAACGTTCGCCAGTCAGCTTCAAATACGAATTCCCTGGAGGCAAACTGGAAAACGGCGAAGCCGGGCATACTGCCCTGATGCGTGAGCTTCAAGAAGAACTGCATATCATGACATCCATTACACCGGATGATTATATGATGACTGTAGAATATCCTTATCCTGAATGTCATGTAACCATGTATGCTTACCGGTGCGTCGTTCCTTCGCCTGAAATCACTTTGACTGAACACATTGCCTGCCAATGGCTTCTGCCAGAACAGCTTGATACCCTTGATTGGGCGCCTGCCGATATTCCAATTGTCCAAGAACTGATGGCACAAAACCGGCAAATACCTTTACCTCCTATAAACGACCACCAAGATATGCCATGACTTCACCGGAATCCCCCCTTAAACAGCTTGGAATCCAAGCAGAAGCTGGAAAACCAGAAGCCCAATATCAGTTTGGCATCTGTCTCTGGGAAGGCATCGGGATATCATCAAACCGTGAAAATGCCTTGGAATGGATTACCTTGGCTGCTGGTCAAGGATATACACCAGCACAGGCTTGGTTAGGTTCACTATACCTCAGCTGGCGTGAAGAGGAGCAGGCAAGGTTTTGGTTTGAGAAAGCGGCACTCCAAGGTGATCCGCGTGCCATGTATTACCTTTCGTTGATTTACATCCAAGGCAATATCTTTGGTGCAGACCCTATGCTGGCATTCGAGTGGCTGAAGAAATCTGCTGAAAACGGTTTTGCTGAAGCCATGGGCAGGCTTGGCATCATGTATTGCCTGGGACATGGTACAGGGAAAGACCATCAAGCCGCTATGCAGTGGTTCCAGAAAGCAGCCTTGAAAGGCGACCATAATGCCCAGATGCTGCTTGCCACCGCCTATCTTACAGGCTCAGGTGTCCCACAAGATGAAACTTCTGCCATATACTGGTTTGACCAAGTCAGACAGACCTGCACCGACAATAAAGCTTTCCTCATTATGGCTGACACAATCCTAGAGGGAACGCTGATGCCCTGCTGCCGTGTATCGTCTTATGTCCTGTTGAGCATCCACGGCACCCTCTTTCCGGAAATAAAAGTCGATATGTCCACCCTCATTGGAACCATGTCCAATGAACAGCTATCACAAGCAAAATTCATTGTCAAAAGCATTCTGACGGATAACAAGGAGCCATACCATCCCATTCAGTAGAAATCCTGCCGCCGGTACAAGACTATTACTTTTTTGTTTCATGATGGATACCTGTTGTTTTTTCAATTAGAATGTTCAGGAAAAAGTTCTTTTTTCAAGAAAGGAAAACCTTTATACCCTTCTTTCACCATGTAACTTAAAGTCTGTTGTATCTGCACCACCATACAAATAGAATTTTCTATCGGAAGGGGTATTCTTATGATTAAACAGATTGGACAGAGAATCCGCGAACTCCGCAGGGCAAAAGGCATCAGCCAAGAACAGCTGGGCCTTGAAGCAGGTTTGCACAGAACCTACATCGTCAGTGTAGAGAACGGGAAGCGTAACATCTCAATCAGCGCACTCAACAGGATCTGGGAAGGGTTGCATATCACACCCCAGACTTTCTTTGATTCTTCCTTATTCAAGAAAAAAGAATCTAAAGCCTGATTTCCCTTGTCTGAGGAAAGGTTTCTCCATTGAATCCTTCAGGTTGGAACGGAATCATTATATGCAGAATTCAGCATAAGGAACTGCCAGCCTTCTCGATTTATCTGAATATTTCATATAAGCCTGTCCAGGGTTTCCTTGCGTCCAGTGGTGAAACAGGTAACAATCATCAAATCCCCAGATACCTGTCCCTTGACCTTGTGGAATGCTATGAAAACCCATGACATCCTCAAACGGTTTGCCGTTGCTTTATCCATAGCCTTGGTCTGCCTGTCCATGACCGCCTGTATCAAGACAGACCATCATCATAAGGGAACCCTCGATGGCCCTCAGGCAAACAACCTGATTGCAAAGTGGGGGAAACAGCTCCATATCCTTGATGTCCGTACACCGGAAGAATATGCCCAATGCCATCTTAAAGGCGCCATCAATATCCCGGTCGAAACCCTTTCTGAAAAAGTCAGTTCCCTGCCAGATGGCCCGATACTCATTGTCTGCCGCCGAGGAGTACGCGCGCACAAAGCCTACCACATCATCCTTGAGGCACAGCCACAGCGCAAAGAACTTTATTACCTCAACGGAATACCGACCTACAATGAAGACGGTTCGTGCAACTGTATGACATTCAAGTAAACCAAGGGAAGCCAAACATGTTGGACACACACCATATCGGTACAGTCGGTTCTGTCCTTGATGCTGCATGGGAAGCTGTCGAAGCGGGAACACTGCCCGTATTTGACAGCATCGTGGCATCCGCCCAAACAGCTGGCCGGGGACAATACCGCCGGACCTGGTTTTCTCCTGAAGGCAACCTTTATGCCGCTCTGCGTCTGCCAAGAACCCCTCCATTCCTCGGAACAGAAGCAGCAGTCGCTATCGGAGCTTGGATTGCAGACGCCCTTTACAAGGCTGGTTACCCTGCCTCACTCAAATGGCCCAATGATGTTGTTGTCCAATTCCTTGACAGGCCTGTCAAGGTCTGCGGCATCCTGCTGGAAGAAAGGAATGGCTCCATCATGGCGGGAATCGGTGTCAATATCAGCCATTCGCCAGATATTTCCGGCATGCGTGAAGAAACTGCTTTGGAAGCAGGGACACTCAGAGCCGCAGCACAGGTGTATGGCTTGCCACAACCAACCGTGAAGAATGTATGGGATTTGCTTTTAAAGAACATCTATTCATCTTATACTTCTAACATTGGGCAATTGTGCGCATGGAAACCTGCCGCCATCCGGCATCTGCTATGGCGTGGTATGCCCATTGTTTTGGTGGATGGCGAAAACAGACCACCGGCATCCTACAGGAAGTCGGTCCTAGTGGAGAATTGATTCTCGAAACAAATGGTGCTCCGCAAGCATTCCTTCGCGGAAGCATCAGATACTGCGGTTAAAAACCGTCAGGTAAAGGAAAGAGTGTAATGGCGAACAAAACCTTTAAAGATGTACAGAATTTTCTGAAAGGCAAAAAAATCCTCGTTGCAAACCGTGGGATTACTGCCCGGCGTATCTGCCGTTCTATCCGGGAACGGTTTGATGCAGTTGCTGTCATGACGGCAACCGATATCGACCGTACTGCACCTGCAGCTGCTGCTGCGCATGAACTGCTGTTGCTGGGTCCTGACCCACGTGCATACCTGGATATCGACTGCATCGTTGAGAAAGCACAGCAACAGGGCATCATCGGTATCCATCCAGGTTGGGGGTTCGCCTCTGAAGACAGCCGTTTCCCGGCTGTCTGCGAAAAAGCAGGCATCACTTTCATCGGGGCTTCTGAAACTGCCATGAACCAGCTGGGCAACAAGGTTGAAGCCCGCAAAGTCGCAAAATCCCTTGGAATTCCCGTTGTTCCTGGCTCGGATGGTGCAGTCGACCTGAAAACAGCCCGTGCACTCATCAAGGAAATCGGGTTGCCGATCATGCTGAAGGCTGAAGGCGGCGGCGGTGGCCGCGGCATCTTTGCCATTTTCAACGAAGCAGAACTTGATGACGCTTTCTTCAAAGCATCCACCATGGCGCAGGCATCCTTTGGCAACCCACGCCTGTTTGTCGAGAAATTCCTGGCAGATGTCCATCACATCGAAATCCAAGTGCTGGCTGACCGCTATGGCAATGTCTTTGCCTTCGATGAGCGCGACTGTACTGTCCAGCGCAACAACCAGAAACTGATTGAAATCACGCCTTCCCCATGGAAAGGCGTCACCCCTCAGCTACGCGAACAGCTGAAGGACTACGCACGCCGCCTGGTCGCTGCAACCGGCTATTACTCGCTGGCAACCGTCGAATTCCTTGTCCTGCCAGACAGCACTGCCTACATGATTGAAGTCAATACCCGTCTGCAGGTCGAACACGGCATCACCGAAAGCCGTTATGGCATTGACCTTGTTGAAGAACAGATTGCTGTTGCATTCGGTTCTGAACTGCGTTACAAGGAAGATACCCTGAAACCTGCTTTTGCAGCATTGCAGGTACGTATCAACCTGGAAAACCCACAGGAAAACTTTGCACCGAACTCCGGTCAGATTACCCGTTATGTCTCTCCAGGCGGTCCTGGTGTCCGTCTTGACTCCAATATCAGTGCGGGTTATGAATTCCCAGCAAACTATGACTCGGCAGGCGCTCTGTTGATTGCCTATGCCAATGACTGGGAAAAATCACTTGGCATCATGGACCGGGCCCTCGGGGAATATATCATTGGCGGTGTCCACACCACCATTCCGTTCTATCGCCAGGTCATCAAGGCACCGCAGTTCCGGACCGGTGACATCACAACGCATTTTGTCCAGGACCATCCTGAACTCTTCCAATATGAAGACCTGGCTCCTGAAGAAGAACGGTTGGCAAAACTGGTGGCAGAAATCTCAGCAAAAGGCTACAACCCATATGTACAGCTCGGTGAGTACCGCTCTCCAGATACCCCGCGTCTGAGCGCTTTCACGCCTGTCCTGCCAGAAATCAGCACAGAAACACGCCGCCGTCCCAATCCTTATCCGCATGGCGACCGTGAAGCGCTGCTCGACTTCATCCGGGATACCGATTACATCCATTTCACGGATACAACGACCCGTGACCAGACCCAGTCCAATTCCGGCAACCGTCTGCGGTTGGCTGAAGACCGTCTCATTGGGCCTTATCTGGACAACATGAACCTCTTCTCCATCGAAAATGGTGGTGGTGCGCATTTCCATGTCGATATGCTGGCGAACATGACCTATCCATTCACAGAAGCCAAGGAATGGAACCGTTTTGCACCGAAAACGCTCAAACAGCTGCTTGTCCGCTCCACCAACACGCTGGGTTATCAGCCACAGCCCCGCAATGTCATGCATGCGACCGGGGAAATGGTCTGCGACAACTACCAGATTGTCCGGAGTTTCGACTTCCTGAACCATGTCGAGAACATGCTGCCATTTGCAGAAGTCGTACTCAACCGTAAAGACTGTGTCTTTGAGCCGGCACTTTCCATGTCCAATGCAAAAGGCTTTGACGTCAAGCATTATATGGGGGTCACTGAACACATCATCCGCATGATTGCCAAACTGATGGGGGTCGGCGAACACGAAGCAGCACGTCATTTCATCCTTGGCCTGAAAGACATGGGCGGTGTCATGCCGCCCCAGTTCATGACCCAGCTTGTCACTGCACTGCGCAAGGAATGGCCGGAACTGGTCCTGCATTACCACCGTCATGTCACTGATGGACTTTACCTGCCTGCATGTGCCGCTGCTGCCAAGGCAGGTTGCCAGATTGTTGACGTCGCACTGGGTTCTTCAGTACGCAGCTATGGCCAAGGCGATGTCCAGTCACTGGTTGCCTACCTTGAAGATGAATTGGAGTTGAAGACCAATCTCGACAAAGATGCCATCCGCGATGCCAACTTTGTCTGCAAGCAGATCATGCCTTACTTCGACCGTTATTGCGCCCCTTACTTCCAAGGTGTGGACTATGATGTTGTCCGCCATGGTATGCCAGGGGGGGCAACTTCCTCTTCACAGGAAGGCGCAATGAAGCAGGGACATATCCACCTGCTGCCATTCATGCTGCGTTTCCTCGAACAGACCCGTAAGATTGTCCGTTACCATGATGTGACACCTGGCAGTCAGATTACCTGGAACACCTCGTTCCTGGCAGTCACCGGTGCACACCGCCGTGGCGGCGATGCTGAAGTCCGTCATCTGCTGAACGTTCTGGAGGCCATCAACAGCCTTCCAGAAGAAAAACTGTCTGAAGACCTGAAGAAAGACCGGTTGATCATCTACCGTGACTGCAACGATGCTTTCCGCAACCTGCTGTTGGGTAAATTCGGCCGTATGCCACTTGGCTTCCCGCCTGACTGGGTCTATGAAAGCGCTTTCGGCATCAACTGGAAAGATGCCATCGCCCGCCGTACAGAAGTCTCTCCAATCGAAGCTTTGCCAGCAGCCAACATGGCGGCATTGAGGGATGAATGCACCCGGTTGCTGAAACGCGAACCGACCCCTGAAGAATTCGTCATGTACCTGAACTTCCCGGGCGATGCATTGAAGACCATCCAGTTCCAGGCACAGTTCGGCGATCCAAACTGCCTGCCATTGCATATCTGGTTTGAAGGGATGCAGGTTGGTGAAACCCTGATGTTCCGGGATTCTGAAGGAAAGCCTCATCAGCTCCAGATCATCTCCATCTCCCGGCCTAATGATGCTGGAAGGTGTACAGTCCGTTACATCCTTGATTCTGAATTCATGACCTCTGCGGTCCAGTTGGGCCAGGGCAGTGGTCAAGGTATGAAAGGTGTCACGATGGCAGACCGGAACGATATCTACCAGGTTGCTGCACCAAGTGCAGGTGACCTGTGGGTCATGTATGTCTCCCCGGGTGATATCGTCAAGAAAGGTTCTGAAATCTTCAATGTTTCCATCATGAAACAGGAAAAGGCTGTCTTGGCACCATGCGACGGTATTGTCAAACGGGTTCTCAAGACAGCAGATTTCAAGGCCAACAAGAAAATGGTTCCTGTCCGTGAAGGAGAGCTCCTTGTTGAACTGGGACCAATTCCACAGATGTGCCCGAACGAAGCCTGTGGTCACCATATCGGCAGTACCGATGCCCGTTACTGCCCTTACTGCGGTACCAACCTGCACTGATATCGGACAGTTTATCAGCACGAAAGCCCCGGGAAATACATTCCGGGGCTTTTTCGATGGATACAACAAAATGTAACAGATGTAACTTATCTAAAACTCATATTGTTCCGTCTGACATTCTATATTATGATTTAGATACTGATAGTAGACATCTGTATAGGATTTCCATTACAGGATTCTGCATCCAGTACTTAGTCCATCCCTTTACTGCGCAAAAAGGAGACAAATATGAAAAAACTCTTAGCAGGTTTACTGGCATTCGCCGTCGCAGGAGCTGCATTTGCATGGGGTCCTGGCCCAAGCCGTTACCGTGGTGATGGTCCACGCTACCATCACCGTTATCATGGCGGTCCTGGTTACTACCGTGGCGGTCCTGGTTACTACCGTGGCGGCCCTGGCTATCACCGTGGTCCTGGTTATTACCATCGAGGTCCTGGTTATTACCATCGAGGCCCTGGCTATCACCGTGGCTATTATGGTCCTCGCCGTTATTGGTAACCAACCTCTCAAAACCCGCACAGGAGAGTGCGGGTTTTTTGTGCCTGCCAGCATGAAAAACGAAACCATGCTATCCTGTCTGGACAGGCGGAAAATAGAACAAGAAGACAAACCGCCATCTCCTATGACAATCCACTGAAAAAAGGTGAAAGACATGGCACACACACTCCCACCTCTCCCTTATGCAGAAAATGCCCTTGAACCCATCATCTCGACAGAAACCATCGGTTACCACTATGGCAGGCATCATAAATCCTATGTGGATACCCTGAACCGCCTGATTGCAGGCACAGAATACGAAAACCTCAGCCTTGAAGACATCATCCGCAAAGCCAGTGACGGCATTTTCAATAACGCCGCGCAGGTTTACAACCATACCTTCTACTGGAATGGACTCACGCCAAACGGCAAAGGCAGGCCTGACGGTGCCCTGCTCTCTGCAATCGAGAAAAAATGGGGATCCTTTGAAGACTTCCAGAAAGCCTTTACGGCATCCTGCACCGGAAACTTTGGATCAGGTTGGACATGGCTGGTGAAAAAGGCCGACGGAACGCTTGATATCGTCAATACCTCCAATGCAGCCACACCGGTTACAGGAGACAGCACGCCGCTGCTCACCTTCGATGTATGGGAACATGCCTACTATATCGACTACCGGAATGCCCGTGCAAAATATGTCGAATCCCTCTGGCAGATTGTCAACTGGGATGAAGTTGCCAGACGGTTCGGCTGACAGGATGGCATCAGCAAAAGACTGGAAGGGCAGAACCAAGCTTTTGCCCTTTCCATTCAAGCATGAAGCAGAAAGGTCTTCAACGCAGTCTGGAACAAATGAAAACCATGAACATCCTGGTCAAAACCTTTGCAGCATTCAGCATCGCTTCCTGCTCAATCACTGCCTTGGCCTGCAGTCCAAATTCTTTTGACGGCACTTTTTCCCTGAACGGAAAAACCATTACCATCCAAGAAAAACCACGGTGCTCCGCCCAGTTTGTCTATCAGGAATGGAAACCGTCACAACGCCCCTATAAAGGCAAACCCCTGCTCAGGCTCAAAGGCACATCCTATTTCTATGCGGGCAACCGCCAAGAAGTCCATTTCAAGAAAGGCTCAGCGGAATACATCCTTTCTGTTCCGGATGATGCCAAGACGGTTGAAGGCCAATACGAAGATGTCAAGGATAAACTGACCCTGAGCATCCTGATGAAAGGCAGGCAGGAACACTTTTACACATTGAGACGGACAGGGTATTAGGTCTCTTTGACAGGATAGACTCCCAATTACAAGGGATTCCAGTAGAATTGCTGAACCTGACATTCCCTTGGTAATGAATCGAATTTGAGATATTCTCTTACTTGGATTTCTTTCAGCAGCACACATAAGAATTTTAAAAAACAGCATAAAATGCATTACCTTTTTTCATATTGAAGCTGTTTTCAGGCAAGAAGCACTCACATCATTTGGCAATGCGGAACGCAACATGACTGTCTTCAAGCATTACCTGATTACTGTCATCTTTGGAATCATCTCGCTTGTCGCCATGGTCGGTGGCGGGCTTTGGATAACGGTGGAATCCAGCAAGAAATACCTTGCAACCCATCCCGGACATCCCTCTCCCATTGCGTTTATCGTATTCGCGTTCATGATATGGATCGTCCTTTTCGTGGTTTACCTGATCATCGATTTTTTCTGTGCCCGGAAACTGCCCAGCCATCGGATCAGGCATTTTTTCCTCGGTATCCTTGCCTATATTGCCACAGTGGTCCTGCTGCCAGTCGTCACCGCATTCCTTACCTGAACCCCTGTCAGGAGAAACCACATCCAAGCTTTGCCTATTTTTGGCCGAAACAGATTCTGCCATTACTCTCCTGCTACAATGAACCCCGGATACCGGTATCAGGTATTCCAGACCTATGACCTGAAAAACAGCCTATGAAACATCTCCTGACAATTGCCGGATCAGACAGCAGTGGTGGAGCTGGCATCCAAGCGGACCTCAAGACCTTTGCTGCACACGGCACATTCGGCATGAGTGCCATTACAGCAGTGACTGCACAGAACACCTGTGGGGTGACACTGATCCAAGACATCACGCCAGAAATGATTACTGCCCAGATTGATGCGGTCTTCAGTGACATCCATGTTGATGCAGTAAAGATAGGGATGATTTCCCGGAGCCCCAGTATCCGTGCAATTGCTGAGGGGCTGAGAAAATGGAAACCTGGCATTGTGGTCCTGGATCCGGTGATGGTTTCCAAAAGCGGTTTCCAACTGCTACAGCAGGAAGCCTGCCAGACGTTGATTCAAGAGCTGTTGCCATTGGCAACCCTGGTGACACCCAACCTGCCTGAAGCAGAAGCTATCTGTGGCTTTCCGATTACATCTGAAAAAGACATGGTGGCTGCCGCCAAACGCATCGTCGAACTGGGAGCAAAAGCAGTCATGGTCAAAGGCAGCCGCCTGATTGACAGCCAATCGAATGATTACCTCTATAATGGCGTCCAAGGCATCTGGCTTTCCAGTACGCGGATTGAGACCAAGAACACGCATGGGACAGGCTGTACGCTGTCAAGTGCCTTGGCTGCGAACCTGGCTAAAGGGTTATCTATCGAAGAAGCTGCCAAAGCCAGCAAATCCTATGTAACAAAAGCCATAGCCCACAGTATTACACTGGGTAAAGGATGTGGACCAACCCATCATTTTGTTGACCTGTATGAAAAATCCGGCTTGTTGAAGTCTTGATATCCTGCGGGATTCATCCCTGATGATGGGAGGCATCCATACAGAGATAGTTGAAAATGGATTCAGCGGATGTTTTTGCCTTGACAGGTTGCCAACCAAGTTCTGGCAATGCGCCAAATGAATCACCATCTGGGCCAAAAGTTCCTGAAGCGACCGTCAGCAATGCCTGTTTAGCACAATCAGCCTTGACCAGTTTGATGATGGTATATCCCCGTCTGCTTTCATTGCCAACTGGCAGCACAACCTTGAATGTCCCCTGATGACCGGCAATATCCTGTTGCCCTTGCTCAACGAATGTCTGCCCGTATGGACTGTTATCCAATATTGACCATTTCCGATGGGTGTCAGCAGACCATCCAGATTGTCCAGAACCACCACATGCCGTGACCAACACCCCTGCCAACAGCAATACAAGCAACTTCCACATCACGCCAAAGGCATCAATCACCAAAATTCAGGTTGACACAGACAACGCGGTTGATGATTTCCGCTAATGTACCTGGCTCAACAGGCAACACCGCCTGCCCTTCAACCTGCTCCCCATTGGTATACTTGTCTTCAATAGTAACGGACTGGCCACTGCAGTCACTTCTAGCCCGGATAACGGTAATATCCTTGCCATCCTCGATTTTCAGCCAAACATGACCCGTGGCATTCTTACTGGTGTTTTCCGTCATCTGATAGTCACTGGTATGGATGAAATAGGTCGTATCGCCATTCTGCCTGACGGGCAACCATTCGCCATCCTGTGCAATGGCAGGAGCAAAGGAAACAGCCCCCAAAACAAGCAACCAGCCAACAATCCCTTTTTTCATAACTGCTTCTCCTTTTGAGGAGGTTATCCAGAACAATCCCTATGCCTGCCTTGACAGGATACCGGCTACCGGAAGTGTTCCATGTCTGCCCTGTTTTTGCAAGCGTCCCAAATCAGAAATCAAGGGACTGCTGCCAGCATCGGAAGACTTCATATTGGAGTTCTGGAGAAAATACGTCTTCCCAAGTGTATTCAGCCTCCTCAACCGTTTTGAGGCGGTCAGCAACGCAGGCACGCAAAGGATCAATCAGGTTTTCGGTAACAGCAACAATCCTTCCATTCTGGAAACGGATAAGCCCCCGGTCATACTGCCCACCAAAAAGTTCACGTTCATCCGGCCGTGCATAATAATCGAATGGATCCTGTTTATGGTCACGGGGAGTATAGGCAAGCAGACGGATATCAAAGACATAATCTTCATCCGCTTTGCTGAAACCTCGTCCAAAAGCATGCTCCAATGCTGAAACAATGGCACTGCCATGGGAGTCAAAGGCATACGCCTGCTCTGGACGCGTCATTTCACGGCCAATGAGGACCGGCCGGCCAGGGCGTTCATGCATGGTCTTAAGATGGGCATCTATCGGACGGTTACGCTTGTTTTCAGGTACTGTATGAAATTCAAAGGCATCACAGCAGACCGTGTAGTAGATATCCCCTACAAGCAGGAATGTCACATCAGGCAACTCTGCCAATGCCATTTCAATTTCTTCGCCAGTCAGTTTTGTTCTCGCTGTTTCCATGATGCCATCTGCTGTCAATAGACGGTTCTGGTTTGCCATTATGGCAAAATTCAAACTGCAATGCGGTATTTTGACAAGAAGGGACATCTTTCCAAACTGTTTTCTTAGCCTTGTACTGTCTCCACGTTGATTCATGACAACAACAAGGCAGTCTTGCAAATGCCCTCCCCTCAACAACAGACAAGCAGAATAGTTTGCCTTCATCAGCTTCTTCAAAATCCTCTTTACGGTTGACTTGAAACATATCGATAGACATAATGTCCACCATAGGATACTGGTCATATCAGATAGGAGCATTATTCTATGGCAGCAAATGATTATCCTTCCCTGCTCACCAATCCGGTTTCAGCTGAACTCATCAACCAGGTAAAACAGAATCCGGACAGCATTGCCAATATACCTGCCGTCACAGCAACGCCAGAGCTTTATATGCTTGCGGTCTCCATCAAGCCTGAACTGATCGGGAAATTGCCCACCGGCATCCTGACAGAATCTTTCTGCGACAAGGCAATGGCAAAACATCCGGAAGTGTTTCCATATCTGCCTGAAACCGCCAAGACACCTGAACGCTGTATGGTAGCAGTCAAACATAGTGCAGATGCCATGCAGTTTGTACCAACCATCATGATGAGCGAAGCTCTTTTCATTGCTGCGGTGGACCGATTTCCTTCAGCCTTGCAATATATACCACCGACATTGATGACAGGAACCGTCTGTACATCTGCCATCAAGGCTGATGGCATGAACCTGCGTTTTGTCCCACGTGCCTTGAAAACCCCAGAACTCTGCCAGATGGCTGTTGACCACTCAGCTATGGCGCTACAGTTTGTCCCAGAAGAATTACGTACTGAAGTATTATGCCAATCAGCATTTGACCAGCATCCCGGTGCACTCCGTTTTATACCGAAGCAGCTGATGACGGAAGAACGGATATTGGCTGCTATTGAGGATGACGCCACTATTCTCCAGTTCCTGCCCAAGAAAGCAATAACGGCAAAAGCCTGCCAGAACGCTATCTGTCAGAATCCAATGACTTTGGCATATGTACCTGAAAAGATGAAAACCGGCAGACTCTGTCAGCTTGCTGTTGAACTCAACGGCTTGGCTTTGCAGTTTGTGCCGAAGAAAATGAAAAATGCCATCTGTTGCCTGACGGCTGTGCTGATGGCATCTGATGCTATTGGATTTGTCCCCGAAAAACAGCTTTCAGAAAGCCTATGCCGGATTGCTGTCAGACGGAAACCTGCTTTACTTGAAAAAATCCCTCCTAAGAAACGGACGTTGGAACTATGCCGGATTGCTGTCCAAGGTGATGGACTTATATTGCATGCTGTACCTGATAAACTGAAAACTGCCAAGCTTTGTACATTGGCTGTCCAACAGAATGGTTCTGCCTTGCAATACGTCCCTGATGAACTGCGTACCTATGACCTTTGCCAGATGGCTGTTTCGGCAAATCCGGTTGCACTCGAATTCGTGCCAGACGAACTGAGGGATGCTGCACTATGTCTTGAAGCCGTAGCAAACAATGGCATGGCCTTGCAGTTCGTTCCAGAGCTGCTTGTTACGCCAGAACTTTGCAAAACCGCTGTTATGAAACATAAACGTGCCATCACACTGGTTCCCAAGTCCCTCAGGACACCCGAATTGAATAGGCTGGCACGTTCCAGGAAAAAGGACTGACCTTATTCATTATCTTCCAAATTGTACTGGACGATATTGGAATAGCTGATGATATGGAACTTGCCTCCCTTGAAATTCAGCAGGAAGGAACCTGTACCATATCCATCTCCCAATGAACCGGCAAAATAAAGCAATGTGCTGTCTTGGGTGTAATGGATGTCCATATCTGACCAAGCGCCTTCACTGCCGCCAGAAAAGAATCCTGACATTGGAGCAATATCCAAATCATAAATCCGTCCAGTCTTGACGTCCACGACAATCGGATTCAGGCAACTGGTACCGCATCCTGGCATCGTCAGGACATAATGCCCCCCAAAATTCACACCACCTTTCAATGCCCGACGCAGATAAGTCCGAAAACTGTGATGGCGGTCAGAAATATCCTTGGCAATCCGTCCCCGGTAAACAGGCACTTGATAGGCTTTGGGATTGATGGCAGGGAAACGTTCAACCAAAGGGACAACTTTCTTCTGGGAAGCAGAGGGAAGGGCTGCCTTGTACTGTTCCGCCCGGACCTGAGTGGAAAACGGCAGGATACACAAACCAGCCAACAATGCTGCAAGCAGGGATTTTTTCATTATTCACCTCTATCATAGATAGCCAGACACATTGGTCATTGTATCGGTTACGCTTCTGCATTGTCATCTCCCTGCCACTCATGTACAGTATCCGCTACTGCTGTTTTTACTGTTCCTCATGAAAGAAAACAGCTTCCAGAAACCTGCGCCTGATTATCGAAAAACCTGATTTATGACATTCCAGAAAATCCTGACCCTTGCAGTTTCCACTGTCCTTGCCTTATCAATCACTGCCTGTGGTGGCAAGAAAAAAACACCCAAACCTGCTGATAAACCAGCTGCAGCCCCAGTATCCCAAGATGTAACGGTTGATGATGCCACCAAAGGCGTCATGACCACCGAATACAAGACCTACAGCGATAAATACAGCTGCTGGCTTGCCAAAACCCCAGATGGTGAATACTGCATGGCTGCCAATAAGGTTTCGACCTATTTCCGGGACATGGCAAAAACCAAGCTGACCTATGTCATCCTGGAAAGCAAAGGCAAAATGGTCAATGGCGCACCGGATGCAACCACCGAAGGAGGCGTTGGGCTTTTCCTCATCAATCAGGCAGATAACAGCATTATTGCCAAGATGCCTTTCGCAAAAGCTTGGGACAAGGGCAGTGTCGAACATAAACTGACAGCTATGCCAGTCGGTAAGGAACTTGAAGGACTCTATGTCTATGATACGGAGAAAAAAGACGGCATCATTGAAATCCAAAGACTGAAAATCTTTGGGCTGGATGGCAAACACTTCCATCAGATGATGGATATCCGCCTGAATTGGTTGGACAATACCAGCAAGGCTGAATTCAACCGTTCCAATACCAGCGTTACCTCTGAAGAGGCCGAGCCTGGCGAATATAAAGCTATTGTCCTGAAGACTTCCGGTTACCAGAAAGGCAAATCCTTTGAAGAAAAAACCTTCAAGGTGCCTTTCAACAAGGCAAAACGCCAGTATGATGTCCCTGCTGAATACCGCAAGCTCATGGGTGAATGATGAAGACAGCTTCATGAACAGCTCACTGGAACGTTTTCTGATGCTGGCAGGCATTGCCTATATGGCAACCACCCTTTCTGCCTGTGGCGGTCAGGAAAAACCACCACCGGACAAACCGGTTGCTTCCGTTACGGTCAACACTCCAATTGAGGTTACTGCAGAAGATTACATTGAGGAATGGCGCATGAATCCTCATAGCGCCATCAGGAAATATGTTGGCATGCCTGTCAAACTGACCGGTATAGTCGATCATGTCGTGGATGGTATGGCACTTAAGACAAAATCCAGCATCATTTTCAAAGGCAGGCATCCTGCCAATCTGGAGCTGGCACAAGCAATTTTTCCACATGACAGACTGCCAGACATCAGGAAACTGAAAGAAGGCACGAAGATTACCGTCACCTGTACAGGCATCAAGAATATCATGCTGCCATCGTGTGAAAATTCATCCATTGTCAGATGAACATTCCCAGATTGCCTGGAATATCTTTTACTGTTAAAGAAACGCTATGAAAAAAGCCCTGCATGCCAGTTTCCTTGCCTTTGCAGGATTGTCATTGGTCCTGTCCCCTCCTGCTTCTGCGACACCTGCAGCAAGGCACGATGTTTACCGGATCGATACCTATAGCCATCAATCGGGAAAAGCTGGCATACAGCTCCTTTTCCGTTATGATGAAAAAAACAATGCCTACATCCGGACACTTGACGGAACCTGCATCATTGATGGTTCCCATATCATCCCCTTTGCAACCATCACCCCCGAAAATACCCAGCTGTCCCTGCCGGTCTCTGTGACAGCTGATTTCTGCAATGGGCATGGACGAGCCATTGCTGGCATTTACCGGAAAACAGCTTCAATCAAAGTCAATGCCCCTCCTGGAAAAATCCATTTCGATGGCATCTGGTATCCTGACCAGTCCCCTTTGAATCCTGGGGAAGATGTTGAAGATTTCTATCCTGAAAACAGGAAACCAGAAACTGTCCGTGCACCATGGTACCGCCATGATGCGGATGTCCGTCGCAACTCCCACTATGGGCTGTTCAACATCAATGGAGAAAACATCCGCCTGCAAAACAAGCTGAAAAACACTCTCCAAAGCAATGTCATCGCCCGTTACCATCATACCCATTGGGTTCCCTTGGAAATCACGGTTACTGACAATGGGATGGTTTCCAGGCATGGTGCAGGAACCACGGTGAAAGTCCGTCAGGTCACCATGACAATCAAGGATCTGGAAAACAATAAAGTCCTCAAAACCCTGAAACTTTCAGGCGATATCCCGCGTTATGCCAAAAAGGACAAAATCCCCTACCGTTCAAGAATCAGGCGATAATAAGACTACTGGGCGCAGCACTTTTCAGACAAGGAAAGCACTATGAATACAGCAACTATCGGCGGCATTGCCGCAGCCATCTTCATCATCCTTCTCATCTGGTACGTCATCGTTGGCAACAACCTGATCCGTCTAAGGAACTTCAAGGATGAAGCATGGAGTGGCATGGATGTCCAGCTCAAACGCCGCCACGACCTGGTCACCAATCTGGTCAACTCAGTCAAAGGCTATATGCTGCATGAAAAAGACCTTCTGACTGAGATTGCAGCCCTGCGCTCGCAGGCATCCTCTGTCCGGGGAATCCAGCAGACAGCTGTTACTGAATCACTGCTTTCAGGACGCTTGAACAAGCTTTTTGCCGTCATGGAAAATTATCCAGACATCAAAACCAACCAGAATGTCCTCCAGCTCCAAAAAGCCTTGGTTGAATTGGAAGACGACCTCCAGAAAGCCCGCCGTTATTACAATGGCTGTGTCCGTGAATTCAACAATAAGATTGAAATGTTCCCATCCAGTATTGTCGCCAGCACAAAACGTTACACCAAGGCTGAATTCTTTGAACTGACCAATTCCCCGGAACAGGCTGCTCCGGTTGTGAACTTCTTCAAAGCCAGCAGGAAATGTCCGTTCTGCAACAGCGATGTTGCAGACAACCTGACGACCTGTCCAAGTTGCGGTGCCAAACAATTCGTCGATACCCAATAACCAACAGGACATACCATGAAGGCATTGACAAGGATATTGAAAAGAGCATGGTTGCCACTGCTCCTGTTCCTTTCAGCTTTCGTGGCCATCATTCCTTCACAGGCTATCGCAGACGGAAAAGGCAAGACTTCAGCCAATAGGATAGCTGACAACGATTCTCATGCACTGAAAGCGGAAAAGGCAAAGAAATCCCGCGGCTGGGAACGGATTATTGACTATGATGTCTCTGCTGTCGTCGACAGGGATGCTTCGATGACTGTGACTGAACGGTTGAAATTCCATGTCGAGAACAGGAGCATCAAGCACGGCATCACCAGGACCTACCCTATCAGAATGCGTGATGGGGAAGATGGCCTTTACAAATTTGGTTTTGAACTCCTTTCAACCAGACTCGATGGTGAGGAAGTTCCTTGCAGATCCAGCCAAAAAGGGCTGATGGTTGGAATGGCAATCGGCGATGCCAAGAAAACTGTTTCCAAAGGAGAGCATACCTATGAGATTGTCTACAAGACATCCGGCCATGTCCGCCCGCTTGATGACCATGACGAAATCTATTACAACGTCATTGGCTCTGATGTCGCTTTCCCGGTTGACAGGGCATCGTTTACATTAACATTGCCTGACAGCACAAAACCGCTTCTGACAAAAGCCTATACCGGTCGAAAAGGCAGCCAAGGTGAAGACTACAGGATGACTGGCGGAATGTCATTTGAAACAACCCGCAGGCTCTATCCGCATGAAGCCTTTACGGTGGTCGTTGGATGGCCCAAAGGCATCGTCAACATTCCCGAACGCCCTTGGATACAAACCCATAGGAAGGTTGTCCTTGCTGCAATCCTCGGGATTGTCATCATCATCCTGATGACCGGCTATTTCCTGCGCTTTACCGGAAACAGACCTGTCATCTACCCTATATTTGCCCCACCAGAGGACCTGACGCCAGGGAAAGCCGCGCAAACCAACAGCGGAAAGTTCACACCTCTCATGCTTCAGGCAGACCTGATTTGGTGCGCTATCAAAGGTTACTGCAAGATGGATACCAGCAATCCTGACAGAACTGAATTCAACTGGGCAGGTGAAGCACCTCCACCACCAATGCCTGGGACACGGAAAAGACAAGTTAAACGTGCAGCAAAGGATGCCAATGACCTGCCAGGCAAGATTGCCAACACCCTCTTTTCCCAAGAAGACAAGATAGTCCTTGGCTTCGAAAGCGGGCGACCAAAGCGTCCCCACAGCTCCCTGACATCAGCATGGAACAACCTGTACCGGTACTACAAGCCCCGCCTGAAAGGCCTTGTCAACTACCGGATCTGGACACCTGTCACAGCACTGGTCGCTGGTTACCTCCTGATGTACCTTGTCCTGGATGACATCTGGCAACCAGGATTTGAAGGCAATATGACAATCCTGGATATGCTTTGGATTCCTGGAATCATCTGCGGTTTTGGCATGTTCTGTATCATGTGGGCAATCTACAGCTGGGACAGGCACAGTTACAGACCGGTCAAACGCATATTCGTCTGTACAGGATTGATACTCCTTGGCGTAATCGCCTTCTTCACCCTTTGGCTGCTTTTTTCATACGATTGGTTCTTCACCATCTTTTACTGGCTGCTGTGGCTGCTGCCAGCACTTTTTGGCATGAAATGGCATAGCGTACCGTCAGAAGCAGGTCAGAAAGAGCTTCAGGTCACAGAAGGGCTGAAAATGTACATCAACACAGCAGAAAAACATCGACTGGAAGCCATCAATGCACCAGAGGACAGTATCGAGCATTACGAAACCATACTGCCATACGCAATTGCACTGGGCTGTATTGATGCCTGGCAGAAGCGTTATGCCCCTATCCTTTCAAGACTCAACTACGTCCCAGACTGGTTGGAAAGACCGCCTATGGCATCTGGTATAGTCTGGAATGCACGGCAGCATCTACGTTATGATGAGGCATTGAGGAACAGCATGTTCTCTGCTGTGACAGCGGTACCAGTCACTGCAACGGACGCCATCAACCAAGCAATCGCCAATAGTCAGGAGACGAAATCTTTCATCTCTTCCACAGGTGGTTGGAGTGGTGGCAGGGGTGGCGGAGGCTTCTCTGGCGGCGGCTCCGGTGGGGGCGGCGTCGGTGGCTGGTAAAGCAATGCCTGATACGGCAGCACAGCTACCCGCTTAGAACCATACTGGCCTTTTGACAGCGGCAACGGATCTGATTTAGGTTTTTTACTGCTTTTTCCTGTCTGGAATACCTTTCAGGCAACAGTTCATCATGTAATAATGAAACCTGGCAGATTTCCATTCAAATGACCTTTATCAGGATTACCACAGCATGGGAATCATGTTCCATCCCCGTCATGAAAGACAGGAATCCCATATAGGCTCGCAAAGATGAAAACACACCGGAAAACTTGGTCAACCGTCTTCTGGATAACATGGTTTCTCTTTGCCTTAGGAGCCGTATTTTCTCCTGTCCATGCTGATGGGAATGCCAGCTCTGGCAAAACAGAAGCCACGCTTAAATGGGTGGCTGATGAAAGCGATGAGACAGGGAAAAGGGAAACATTCCAATGGGAAACCGACGAAGAAAACGCTCCTGAAGGAAAACAGCCTGTCCAGAATGAACCAGCCAGCCAGAAAAAAATTAAACAGCAGACAGACCCACGCGTACTTCAGAAAGAACGCACTCGTCAAGCCATCAAAAGGGAACGTATCCTCAACTATGATATTTCCGCAGTCATCGACAAAGATGCATCCATGACCGTGACTGAACGCTTGACGGTCAATGTCGAGAATATGAAAATCAAACGGGGTATCACCCGAACCTATCCCATCAGGATGCGTGATGGGGAAGATGGCCTTTACAAATTCGGTTTTGACCTCATCTCGACTAAACTGGATGGAGAGGATGTCCCCTGCAAATCCAGTGAGAAGGGCGTGATGCTTGGCATGGCAATCGGTGACCCCAACAAGATGGTTTCCAAAGGCGTGCATACCTATGAAATCGTCTATAAGACGACCGGTCATGTCCGTTCGCTTGACGAGCATGATGAAATCTACTACAACGCCATTGGGCTGGATGTCGTTTTCCCGATTGACAAGGCTTCTTTCAGCCTGACACTGCCGGATGGAACAAAACCCCTGTTGACCAAAGCCTATACCGGTAAATCCGGTGAACGCGGCGAAGACTACAAGATGACAGGTGACATGGCATTCGCCACTACCCGTCCCCTTTTGCCCAAGGAAGGCTTCACCGTGGTGGTCGGCTGGCCCAAAGGCATCGTGACTATACCCGAAAGACCTTGGGCCAGCTCACATAGGAACTACGTCCTGCTCATCATCATCGGGATAGTCATCGTAGTGCTTGTCATTGGCTGGTTCTGGCAGTTCTGGCGGAACAGGCCACCAGTCGTTTATCCGATTTTCACACCACCAAGCGACCTTTCCCCAGGCAAGGCTGCCTATATCAATAAGAGGAAATACACTCCTGTCATGCTGCAGGCAGACCTGATCTGGTCCGCCATCAAAGGCTTCTGCCGTATGGACTGCAATGATCCGAAGCATACCGTTTTCAATTGGATCCAGAAAGACAGCCAGACAGAGACCGCCCAGACTGGCCGGAAAAAAAGCCGGCGCTCCTGGAAATCTGCCAAAGACCTGCCCGGGATTATTGCCAATGCCCTTTTCGCCGCCGTTGACAAGATTGTCCTCGGCTATGAGAACGCAAAATCAAAGCGCCCCCACAACACCCTGACCTCAGCATGGAACAACCTTTACAGATATTACAAAACCAAATTGGTTGACAACACCAAACTGAAATATGGAACCCCGCTTTGGGCATTGGCCATTGGTCACCTTTTAATGGTATTCGTTGAAGATGATATCTGGCGTCCAGACCTGTCAACCATTACTTTGATATGGGTTCCTGGAGCTGTCTGCTGTGTCGGTATGATCCTTTTGGCAGGGCTTATCATCGGTTGGGATATGTACCGTCATGAACTGGGATGGCGTATCACCGTCTGTGGCATCATCCTTGCGCTTGTTATAGCCGCTTTCCTTATCCTTGCACTGCTTTTTATATTCGACTGGATATTCTCACTCTTCTATTGGCTGCTGTGGATGCTGCCCACCCTCTTCATGATGAAATGGAACTCTGTATTAAACAACGACGGGCTGACAGAGAAACAGGCCATTGACGGTCTGAAAATGTACATCAACACAGCAGAAAAACATCGGTTGGAGCTTATCAATGCCCCTGAAGACAACGTCAGGCAGTATGAAGCTATCCTCCCATATGCGATTGCACTTGACTGTGCTGATGCCTGGCAGAAACGGTATGCCCCCATCCTTTCCAAACTTAACTACGTACCAGAATGGATGGAAAGGCCTGCCGTCATGGCCGGCGCTACAGATACTGTCTGGGACGCACGGCAACGTATGCTTTATGATGAAGAACTCAGGAACCGGATGTTTGCAGCAGTGACAGAAGTACCGGCAACAGCCACAGATGCAATCAACCAAGCCATCGCCAAAAGTCAGGAAACCCGGACCCGGGTTTCCTCGTCATCATCTGGAGGGTGGAGTTCCTCTGGTTCCAGTTCCAGCTCTGGTTCTTCCAGCTCTGGATCTTCTGGCGGAGGTTCCGGTGGCGGTGGTGTCGGTGGCTGGTAAGGCAAAGACCTTTTCCAACACCAGAAAAAATAAACAACTTGACAGAAACTGGCATCGTTTAAAGACTTAATCATTGGAGACCATCATCAATAATCAGGGAATCAACACATGAAATTACTGAAACTCATCCGTACACTTTGCGTAAGTGCCGGCCTTATATTTGCTGTTGCAGGCAATGTCTTTGCCGCTGACTTTTCAAAACTCATCATCCTGCACACCAATGACACTCATGGCTTTGACAAGCATGAAAACGGTTCCAATGGTATGGCAGTTGTCAGCCAGCTCAAGAAAGACCTGAAGAAACAGGGCTATGATGTCCTGCTACTGGATGCAGGAGATGCCATCCAAGACAACAACCTGGTTAATTTCAGTAAGGGGAAAGCGGCCATCACCTTCATGAATGCAGCAGGTTACAATGCAGCGACGCTTGGCAACCATGAATTTGATTATGGTCAAGATATCCTGGCACAACGCATCAAAGAAGCAAAATACCCTTATGTCTCCGCTACGGTCTTTGTGGAAGCAACTGGCAAGACTTTGGTTCCCCCCAGCGTCATCCTGAACCGCAAAAGCGGCAAGATCGGCATCATCGGCATGACTACCCCGGAAACCCAAGTCAGTACCACACCTAAAAACGTCTATGGCTTGAAATTCGTTGAAAAGGAAGAACTCTACAAAACCATTCAAGCGGAGGTCGATAAATTGAAAGCCCAAGGGGCTGAACTCATCATCGGACTGGGACACATGGGCAGTGAAGACGGCTGCATGGGAAACCGTTCCGATGACGTCCTTGCCAATGTCAAAGGCATTGATATCTTCATTGACGGCCATGACCATAAAATCAAGAACAAGACCATTAATGGAGCACTGCTTGTTGAAACCGGCAACTATACCAAGAACATCGGTAAAATCATCTACAAAGACGGGAAATGGGTTGAAGAAATGGTGCCATTCGGTGTCTACAGCACCGAAGACATGAAAGTTGCTGAACTGATTGCCAAGGCAGATGAGGAAGTCAAGACAAAACTGGGAGAAAAGCTCGGCAGAAGCAATGTCACATTAAGCGGTGCACGCGATCCAGGTGTACGTACGCAGGAAATGCCACTGGGTGATTTCTGTGCTGACGCCTACCTCTGGCAGGCACGCCAAGCCAATGTCCTGAAAGGTCCTGTTGATATCGCAATCTGCAATGGTGGCGGTCTCCGTGGGACCTTGAAGGCAGGCATCATCACCCGTGGTGATTTGGCTAGTGTCCATCCATACAACAACCAGATGTATGTCATGAAAATCACTGGCAAGAAGCTGCTGGAAATCCTGGAAGCTGCCACCAGTACCATTCCAGATGCAATGGGAGCCTTCCCACAGGTTGCCGGGATGAAATACACCATCAATACGAAAGTCAAGTATGAGCCGGGAGAAAAATATCCGAATTCTGTCTTCTATGCACCAGCTAAACCCGGGAGCCGGGTCACCATCAACAGTATCGGGGGCAAACCTTTCAATCCAGATGCCATCTACACAGTTGCAACCATTGAATTCATCGCCATGTGGGGAGGCGACAACTATGGTGGACTGATAGGCAAAGACAGCAAGATAGACCTCCAGAGTATCGGCTATGTTGATGTGGAAACCTTTGAAAACTTCCTGGTCACCCGGTTGAAAGGCAAAATCGGCAAACGCTATGCAAAACCGCAGAACCGAATCACCATCATCAGATAACTTCATTGAAGGAATATGTCCATGATGCAGAAATGGTTTATCCCATCCCTGATGGCAGGTATCATGGCAATCATGGTTCCTGCCATGGCTGATGTCACCAGTATCAGCTATCAGACTGACAGCCACCATGTTATTGTGGACATCTCCAACCAGAATGGGCACGTTCCCAAAAACGGCTATACCTACCGCGTCTGGAATAAACCCAACAGTCCTTATGAAAACGATGCACCACCGCCTGCCTGGAAAATCACCAAAGGGATTTATATCAATCTAGCAAAAACCTGTTCAGGCAAAGAAAAGGGGACATTCCGTTTCAGGAAAGGAAACATGGTCATTGATGTAATCACTGGTGATAGAAGCTGTTTCCAGAATCCGCCATCTGACGCATTGGGTGAATTGATTGTCCGAATCAAAAACAAGGAAAAAGCACGTTACTGGCTCTATGAGGGAGATTGATGAAAAAAAGCTTCCATCCACTTGCCTGCCTGGCTGCCTTGGCAGTTTTTTCCCTGACTGCACATGCGGTGGATATACCTGAATACCGGACAACTTCCATACACGATTTCCAGACCGAGACCCAGCATATCCGGTCAGTAACCGCAAAGGACAGCAGCTATGGTGAAATACTGGTTTTCTGGAACAAACCGAAACCCTATGGCCATCCTTCAGCGGACAGGCTCCTGACCAATGGTGAACCTGAAGATGGTCTTCCATTAGACGGGAAATGCGGTGTTGAACGAACCGATTTCCATGAAGGGGACGGCAAAACTATCCTGGAACTCTATAGGGCACCTGAATGCAATAATCCAAAACACCCTGAAGGAACTGTTGGTGAAATACGGACTTTCCATGATGGTCAATGGTCAAGGGATTTTCTCTACCCGAAGGGTTGGCAATTCAAGTAATCTGATAGACAACAACAGTTGCCAGCATCTGACCCGCCAATAGGAAAGCCGCCAAAATTGCAAAACTTGGCGGCTTCTGTTTACGCAGGCTTACTGCAGCCAAGCCTATTCCTTCATCATCTTCCGGAACTCGGCTGGTACGTCATACTGCTTCTTGGCAGCGTTGTATTTAACCTCAAAGACCTTGCTGTTATATTCCTGCGCTTTATGTCCCGCATTGGCTGTGAATGTGAGTCCTTTGATGCCGGTTTCCGGGTCAACCGGACCATTACTCATCAACGGCGCTGAGACATGGTACGGAATCTTGCTGTCGGTGAAACGCGTACGCAGCTTCATAACCGGTTTGATGGAACTGCCATCAAACAGATAGAGTTTCGTGACATCATAGGCTGCACGGCGCAAATCGTCATGGTGTTCGCCTGGCTTTTCAACTGGCCATTCAATCGTGACGGTTTCTCTCACAGAAATACCTGTAAAGCCTTGACCGAGGGGAACAGTCATGACCTGATGGCTGTCATGGTCGTTCTGTGGACTACGCCATTCTTTGGTGAATGGCATCTTGGCGATGACCTGACCGTCCTTGTCAGTTGCAACGACAGCAATACCGCCATCAGTCTTTTCATTCAGTTCACCGTTGACCAGTTTGCCCCTGCTCTGCAGGACAACATAATCCAGCCTGATTTTATTGCCGTCTTTGAACAAGGAGTATTTGCTGCCGGTCGGTGCAAGACAGTAACTGTCAGCCCCGCTCTTGACCACCCAGCACTGGTTCTTCTCATCGAAATCCTTGTATTCGTTTGCAACGATTTTCTTCACATCTTCAGCGATGGGTTTTGGTGCACCGGCAGCTGGAGCAGATGCAGCAGGGGCTTCACTGCCAGCTGGCTTGGGTGCCTCTTTTTTGCCACCACAGGCCGAAAGGGACAACATCAATGCAGGAACTGCAGCCAATGTAAAAAGCTTTTTCATATCCATAAGCATCCTCTCTTCAGAAAAACAAGGAAATTGAACCTGACGGATTTCCCATCCCGCTTGCCGCCAGAATGCGTCCTTCTTCATTGCATCAATCCATCTGCCGATAGCAGAAAGACAGATCAGGACCTATAATCAGTATACATTGAATCACAGCCCGCTTATAAGCAATAAACCTTCTTTCTGATTGCCTGAAAAAAACTGTTTTCAAGCTGGCTGGCAGACAGCCTCTTCTTCATTACAACTGTGAGGAATCATTATGAAAAAACTGTTCACCATCGCATTGCTTGCCATTGGCATGACATCTGCTTCTGCCATGGCAGATGGTAGATGGATAAAACTCGCATCGGTAGCCCCTGATGGACTTCAATGGGATGTTTTTGTCGATGAATCACGCACCGATGTAAAACAGCACACCGGCTATTTCATGATGGTTCAGATTGCGGGGATACCCTCAGGCTACTACAGTGTTGAAACAGAAGCCGTTGCTGACTGCCAAGGCAGACGCATCAAAAACCCTGTCTTCCAGCCTTACCAGAAATATGGTAAAGAGAAAATGGATACCCCAACCGGCGAATACAGTCAGCCTTGGCATGCAGTCAACCCAAAACACACGGATGGTGTTATCCTGAAATACTTATGTCAATGAAAGAGGGGCATAGAACAGAGAACCTGGAAAATTACGCATTAAAGCCCCGCCGCCTCTTCTTTGGCTTTTGCCAGCTGTTGCTGGAAAGAAGCATCTTCCATCAGTTCCGCCACAGTCCGTTCGACCAATGTCCGGGATGCCTCGACATCACTTGCCCAGTGGAAGCCACAGATCCAACGGCTGTCCCCCACCTGCCGGGCAAGTTCCAGGATAGCCCCAGCCTTATCTGGAAAGATTTTTGAAAGCATCAGGCCAACTGCCCAAGCCTCACCCGCATGACCAGAAGGATAACTCCGGTTAGGGTTGCTCTTGGCAACCAGGTCAGGACGGCACGTCTTGTCTTCCGGATGCACGGCAAACGGCCGTTGCCGTGGATTCTGCCGCTTCATCGTATGGATTATCTCTTTCGATACGGTAAAGGTGCGTTTCAGCAGTTTGTGGATTTTCGGCGTTGCGGTCTTGGAAATTTCATGGCTGAGAACCTTGGAGAACAGCTGTTCATAATCAGACAGGCCTGCCAGTTCGGCATGAGCCCCGGCGTCTTTTACCCGTCCGTTTTCCCGCATCGCAAGCCCCTGCTGGTAAGCCTGTTCATCAGACAGCAACTGCGGACTGCCTTCAACCGGTTTCCCCGGCAGCTGATGCTGGACCCCCTTGACCTTGGTATAGTCTGGGGAAGATGATTTACACGCGGTCAAGCCGACAACACCTGCTGCCATAAGACAGGCGAGAACAATCCGTCTGAACATGGTTGCTGTTTTATCTACCTGAAAAAAATGGGAAAATCATTTTAGCATGAGATGAAAACCTTTGATGCCACCAAACAACCAAAGGGATATATGATGAGAAAATGCCTTGTTGCCATCCTTGCCTGCATGGTCATGGTATCGAACGCCATCATGGCAGACAGCGATGAGACCATCTACGAAATCCTGCAGACCTCAAAACACAACATCGAGATTGTTGACGGCGGGAATGACACCTGTATCTACCGCGTCTGGAACAAGCCCAAACAGATTGGACAGGGACAACCTGACCTCGAAATCGCAGACGGTACGATGTGGGGGCGTATCAGTGTGACCGACATCGCCTGCATGAAAGGCGCAAAAGGATACGACTTCAAGCTGAAAAACGTTGAAATCCATATCACCATGGATGACTGTCCAGAAAAAGGGCGCCCCAAGAATGCCATCGGCACATTGGATGTCTCCATCAATGGCAAGAACCGGAGCCGTTACTGGATTTATACCACCCCATGAAATACGGTCTATAATCAGCACAAAACCTTTCCTGTCCCCACCTTTGTCCCCTCAAGGAGACTTTTCATGAAGAAAACCCTCATTGCCCTCACCGTCAGTTCCCTGATGTTCTCATTGACTGCCTATGGTGGAGAAACGAAAGTGGAAGTGCCAAAGCAGGAAACATCCCAAATACAGCAGATACAGGAACCTGCCCTGAAACTTTCCCTCTCAAAGGAAGAACGTGAAGTCCTCAACCGGAAAGTCATGGATGACACCTACAGATACGATGCGACGAAAAACTGCTGGCGGACAGACGGTGCCTGCCTGAAGATGCGTTATGACCATTCTATCCTGACAGAACAGGGGGAAAACATTTACTTACGGGCTTCTGGTCCTGTCAAAGCCGGTTATTCCGATGCAACGCTGCATAGCCTGATTGTCTATCAGCCTACTGCCAATGGTTATAAAATCATCGACAGCAGGAAAGTCCGTACCTTCACCTATGGACACAATGCCGAAGCAAAATACCCATTCAACCGTTTCTTCCAGTTTGGTCCAGACAGCTACGGCTGGATGCTGGTCGGTCTTGAACATGAAAGCGACGGTCCCGCCATGCTTGCCACCCTCTATGGCCTTGACAAAGGGCATCTGAAATCCCTGGGTGCTGTCAGTGTTGCCTACAATGACGGGGATTCTGACCTGAAATGTACCGTCGGGGTGGATACCAAAGCCACTTCAAACGACGGCTATTACCCATTGACATTCACCGTGACCGGAACACAATCAGGCAATCCCTTCAAGACGAAAGTCATCCATCTACCATTCAACCTGTCCCATCAACAGTATGTCCAGCCTGATAGTTTTATCTGTGGGAACTGATTGACAGACAGGATCGCCATCTCGATTAGAGGAAATCCATTGGATTTCCTCCCCTTGCTATGTCATTCCACCACAGGTATATTTCCAAATAGGAAACCTATCCAACCAAGGAATATCAATGGAACCGAAAATTGCACGCGCTATCCAGAAAGACCCTGACATCGTTGAAGCTTATGGGGAAGATAACCAGCTGATGTTCACCAAACAAGGCTATCTGCACAGCTTCACACATAATACTGTCCTCATCAGCCCTAAGCTAGATAGTGAAATCGCCTATGTTTATGATTTTGAAGGCGGTCTCCGCGGTCAGCGGTCCATCTAATCAGGCTGATAGAAATTCATGCCATCGGTAGAAAACATGCTGAAGAAAGGGCTTCTGCCAGCAATGTTTGGCATCGCCTGTGCTGTCAACAGTGTTTATGCCTCCCCGCAAAACCTTTCAGGCAATACAGGGGTTTATTATGACAAGGACCTGCATGGAAACTATATCCTCAGTGACCCTTCATCCAGTCCCGCCAACCGATGGGCGGTGTTTTATGGTCCTCAACCAAGAAACAAAACAGCCTATATCGAGACTGTCCTGGAAAGCCGTGCCTATCAAGGGGATTTTGAAAAACAGACCGGAGCCATTGAACGCAAGACAGTCACCATTGGCACCATTACTGGCTATCAAAATGGGAAAGGCAAATTGAAAGTCAGTTATGTCAAGACCTATCTCTATGACAAAGACAGGGCAATACTGTCCAGCCAGCGGCTGAAAAACCAAGAAAACAAAACCTATCTTCTACAAGTCGCTGATGATGAGCACTTCACCCTGACCTTACCGGATGGCAGTACCCAACACTATGAATTTGAAGGCGCTGATATCGGTGGTTACGATGATGATATGGCTGCTTATCTGAAGAAGCGGAAACGCTGATACTGCATCTTCCTGCCTGACATCCTCAAGCAGGCTTTTCCATAAAGCAACCCACCGGCATAGCCGGTGGTTCTTCATAAACGCCCGTAGGGCTCTGTTACCAGCAGCGCCCTAACAGGCGCATCTACGGACTGACACTCGCATTTCTGTTACCGGCCACCCGTAAACGGGTCTTCCTCATAA
>JAFWUI010000010.1 GCA_017524145.1 Oxalobacter sp.
AACCAACCGTAAAGACCAGACAGACAAGCCAGGTCAGCATCTGTTTCCAGTAATTGTCTTTCCAGTCAACATGCCCTTTCTTCTCACGCCACCAATAGAACCCACGCAATGCACAGCCCCAGACCAGGATGAGGGCGGTTGCAAAACTGGAAGACCGGAAATCTTCCGCCTTGGCAATCAGTTCAAGGGAAGCGGTTGAGGAATTCGAAATGAACATCGCGATGCCATGGATCAACACCAGAACCACCACATTGGCAACTGCCAGGCGGGTGAACGTCAGGTGTTTCTTGAAAAAATCAGAAATGCCCTGTTTCTGTTGGACAACCAGAGGTCCCCGCAGCGCACTATTGGCAGCACGGGCTGCCTGTATGGCTTCCTTCTCCTTGACAATCAACTGACGGCATTCAGGACAATACCGGGCAAGTGGATTGCCCCTGAACTTCTTGCCGCATTCCTGACAGGTCCGCTGGACCTCCCGCTTGGACTTTTTCGCCATTTGACCCCTGTATATAACCGTTATAATGGATGGTGGTAATGTTGTGCCCTACCGAAATACAAGATTATACCTGAAATGCCCTGTCTGACCGTACCCATCTCCGGCAAGACAGCAATCCTTTGGCCCACTGAAAGATGAATGCTTCCCAACGCAGAACCCCGGCCAACCAACCATGGGATGACCGTCAGCCAGAACTATGGAAGACTCCTGCCAAGTCCCCTGGACCAATCGCCCAGCCAGCCATCTTTGAGGATGAAACTGCCAGGATTGATGAAAGACTGCAAGCGCTCACCCATTCCAGGTTCCGCATGAGCTGGCACCTCAAGGCACCACAGGTCCGGTACATCCATGAAAAAGGCATGGACACCATCGCAAGGCACGCCGAAGAACTGATTGCCGCCCGGCTTGCCCCCGCTGTCATACCGAATGACGGCAGCCAGACACCGATGAAGGGCCATCCCGTCTTCATCGCCCAGCATGCGACAGGCACCTGCTGCCGGAGCTGCCTGAAAAAATGGCACCGTATCGAACCCGGCAAAGCCTTCACACCAGCAGAACAACACTATGTGACCACGCTCATCATGACCTGGATACAGCGGCAGCTCAGCCGATGGCAGCCCCCTGCCACACTGCCCCGGCCAACGGCAGCCGGTAATCCTCTCCGGAAACCCCGTTTGAAAAAGGACAACCCGCCGCTGACCGGACCGACAGCGGACCTTTTTGACAGGGATTGCCCGCAATAGCGTCCCATCCATGCAGTACAATACGCAGGAAAACCTTAACCGCCTGAGACCATGCCCTCTGCCAACACCCAACAGCCCCTCCTGACAGCCCTGAGGCGATGCCTGCTGCTGTTGCCATTCCTGTTCCTGACCGCATGTTCTTCCATCAAGGTTTCCACCCAAGACAGTGCCAAATACATGAACCAGCGCCGGGGAGACATCATCAGTTCCGGCAAACTCAGCCAGCAGACCGTTTCCGCACTGCATGTCATCGGCATCGAAGCGGAAACCTGTGAACGGGACCCAAAGACCTGCATCGATGCCATCAATGGGACCCAAGCCCTCACTGATGAACAACGGCTTTCTTCTGCTTCAGAACTCTGGCTGATGCGGGCCATGCAGAACGACCGCCATAACCTGGCAGACGATGACTACCAAACATTGAAAATCCGGCATACCGACCGGTTCAGCAGTTTCATTGAAGCAGCCCGGCAGGCATACGCCTACCTTTTCTATACCGACCGGCCGTTGGACAGACGGGCATTGGAAGACCGCCAGAACCAGGTCCGCGACTTCTACAACTATGCGTCGCAACGGGCCATCTCCATCATGGCTGACACGGCAAAACACCGGAAAACACGCCGGCATACCGGCAGGAACCACCTTCCAAAACGGATGCTGGACAACTGGCAGATTGAATTCGACACCAGCGGTATGCCGCAGACCCAAGGACAGGTCATCTCTGTCAGCGGGCTGACACCTGACTACCGGCTGGATTTCGATGGCCTGCGCAACCAGTATGTCCGGGATGGCTTGGGTGCCCGGATGGTCGCCTCTGTTGAGATACACCCAGACCAACCGGCTGAAAACAGCCAGGACCCATCCAGCACCCTTCCGGAAAACCCCAACAGTACGCCACCGGCAGGCACCGGCCATACCCCCCAGAACCCCTGGGAACCGATGCACTACATCTCAGTCACTGCCCTGCTGAAATTCCCGGGAAACAACCTCAGCGAAGTCCTTGCCACGAACCATGCCATCCTGTCCAGCTATGACACCTGGCAGGACCATGACGTCACCATCTCTGGCCATCATGTCCCGCTTGCCGCCAACTACACTGCCGCCTATGGGCTTTGGCTTGCCAACTCCGATTTCTCCAGCCAGTCCATCCTTTCGCTGTTCGGCAGGGGCAATATCCTGGAAGAACCCCGCATCTACCTGATGCAGCCCTATCATCCTGAACGGAAAACCGTCATCCTCGTCCATGGCCTTGCCAGCAGTCCAGAAGCCTGGGTCAACGCTGCCAATGAAATCATGGGGGATGAAACATTACGCCGGAATTACCAGATCTGGCAGGTCTATTATCCGACCAGTGTCCCCCTTGCCATCAACCGGCATGATATTGCCGAAGCCATTGAAAAAACCATTGACCACTATGACCCGGAACGGAAGAACCCTGCCAGCCATGATGGCATCATCATCGGGCACAGCATGGGCGGCATCCTCTCCCGGTTATTGGTATCAGACAGTGGGGATACCCTTTGGCAGGCATTGAATGAACATCATCCAATGGATGCCAGACAGCAGGCAGAAGCCCATGAAAAACTGAAAGGCTATGTTTACTTCCATCCTTTGCCGGAAATTTCCCGTGCCGTCTTCATCGCTTCACCGCACCGGGGAACACCATTCGCCGACAAGACCATCGCCCGGTTCATCGCCTCACTGGTCAAGCTGCCGATCAACATCGTCCAGAAAATCACCGACACCACCAAAACCGTCTTCGGCGGCAAAGCAGCCGACAAGCCATCGCTGAACGGTGTGGACAACCTCAGTGAGAAAGACCCGACCATCCAGGCACTTGCCAAGCTCGCCATCTCCCCGGCAGTCACCTACCATTCGATTATGGGCAACAACACTCCGGATGTCCCGTTGGCGGAATCCTCTGACGGCATCGTGCCATACAGCAGTGCCCATTGGGAGGGAGCCGCTTCCGAAATGGTCATCCCTTCCGGCCACAGCGTACAGGAAACCCCTCAGGCCATCATCGAAATCCGGCGCATCCTGCATGAGCATCTAGGGAAACAGGCAGAACAAGGAATCCCGCCACAGCCATGACCGGAACGGGAAAAGGCTTCTTGATGCCCTGCTTTTCCTGGCTGGCCTTTCCTGCACCGGTGGGATTCAGATCCGGTACACCCTGTTAGGCCTTCTTGGGAGTGGGCTTGATGGCAAGACATCAGGATACCCGATGACACAATGGCCGATGCCCTCATAATCCCCCTGGATGCCCAGTTTCTCAAGCAATGCCTTGCCAGCCGGGTCGTTGAAGGCTTCTTTTGCCCGATGGATCCAACAGCTGCCGATGCCCAATGAATGGGCGGCAAGCATCATATTGCCCAAGACCAGGCTGCCATCGTAACGCGCTGTCCGGAACTTCTTCTCCACCAGGACCGCCAGGACAACCGGCGCCCCATAAAAAGGGTCTTTCCGCTTGAAAGGGTCATATTTTGCATTCAGTCCAGACAACATGTCCCGGGTGTCCTTGTCCTTGACCGCAACAATGATTGGACTCTGCCATCCCATCGCACTTGCCGCATACAGCCCTGCCTCAATGATCTGGTCAATCAGCTCATCCGGCACCATGTCCGGTTTGTATTTCTTGCAGCTTCTTCTCGAAAGAATCGCGTTGATGACTTCATTCATATCCATTCTCCTTGATTATCCTTTTGCCACAGCCAGCTTTGCCTGGTACCGTTTCATCAGTTCTGCAACGATTTCTGGCTCAGTCATGTCTTGGGAAAAACCATAGGCTGCCATCACCGCCCTGTCATTTGCCTGATGGGCTTTCAACAGGTCAGGCGGCATCGTCAGTACATCATAAAGGTCTGCCAAAGAACTGTCTGGATACTTATTCCGTACATCCAGGATTCCCTGAGCTGTTTCTGCTATACGGTCTTTCTGTAATTCAGTCACTTCCGGCCAGACAAAATTGTTATAGACAATGGTATTGGAATAGCTATACCGCATTTCCAACCGACCAGCGACTGCCCGCATCCAAGCCATATGGACACAGCTGGTCATCACGCCAAATTCATACAAACTAGCCTTTTCTACCACGAACAATTTATTACCAGCAATGACCTCTTTTTTCAGATAATCCATCGGAATGTAATCCCGGTTCTCAGAAGAAACTACTGGCAAAGCAATGTAATCAGTTTTGCTATCCTTGATTTCATCAAAAAGAGCTGGCGTTATCGCTTTTTTCTGGGTTGCAATTTTCTTACTGTTCAACCTGAATTCCCGAACTTTCCTAATACGTTCCATCACTTCAGGGCATTGCTTTATAACAGCAGGATCGGCATCGACCAACCAAAGGCAGTATCTCGGTTTTCGGTTGATAAAATCCTTGCCCATCATAAAAGGACGAATCAACTGTTGAGCAATAGGACTCTTTTTGACAAGAGCGTCTTTTTCTTCAGATTGCAGAATGAGGTTGCCATCATCAGTTGGTTGACTGCCACGATACATCAGACTGACTGGGCAGAGCGGTTTCGTCCGTTTGGCGATGAATGCGGTTGGTACATCAATCAGATAAGGGCTGATAGTCTTTGCCGCTGTCTGGCTGTTCCCATCAAAGATGGTCTTTTCGCGATACGGTTCACCACAGGAAAAGCCGATGATGACGCAATGGACATGCGCCTTGTTCCTGGTATCGCTGTCCCAGATGAATGGACGCCAGGCAAAATCGATATGAACGCCATATTGTTCCATCAACGGTTTCCAGACCGCCTCTACCTGTTCGCCCTGGCTGATGCTGTTCGTGGAAACCAAGGCAGCCCTGATGGTATTTCCCTGCATCAGTTCCGCCGACTTGAAATACCAGCCTGCCACATAATCAATGTTCTTGGCCTGCGCATAAATCTGTTGCAGGTCTTCTTTCTGCGCTTTGCTTTGGTAAGAATAGCCAATAAAAGGCGGATTCCCCATGATGTAATCCAACTTCTCCTTGGCAATCAGGCTGTTCCAATCCATCCGAAGCGCGTTTCCCTCAACAATGTTCGGATAGGACTTCAACGGCAGGAAATCATCGACAATCTGCACGATGTCTGCCGTCTTCCGGAACATCTGGCTCTCGGCGATCCAGAGGGCAGTCTGGGCAACCGACACCGCAAAGTCATTAATTTCGATGCCGTAGAATTGGCTGATCGAGACCTTGATCAGGTCTTTGACGGTGAAGCCAAAACTGACCTGTCCCCTCTCAGTGATCCGCAGGATTTCGTTTTCCAGACGGCGCAGTTCCAGATAGGTCTGGGTCAGGAAATTGCCGGAACCACAGGCGGGGTCAAGGAAGGTCAACGACCCCAGTTTCTGCTGGAACTGTTTCAGGTTGGCAATCCGCTTCCGGGTGCTGGCTTTCTGGTCCTGCTTGAGCTGGTTGAACTCTTCCCAAAGCGCATCCAGGAACAACGGACAGATGACTTTCCGGATGTTCTCGACCGAGGTGTAGTGCATCCCGCCCTGCCGGCGGGTTTCTGCGTTCAAGGTGCTTTCAAACACCGCCCCGAAGATGGTCGGGTCGATTTTCGACCAGTCAATCCCGGCGCTCGCCTCATCCATCAGCAGATGGACCAGCTCTTCGGTGAACAGCGGGATTTCTATCCGGATATCCTTGGAGAACAGTCCGCCATTGACATAGGGGAAACCTGCCAGTTCGGGATCCAGGTATTTTTCCCGGTCTTCAATGGGAGTATCCAGGATGTCGAACAGCCGTTGCAAGGCGCCATTGACCTGTGCAGGCCTGAATGACTGGATATACCGATGGAATTTCTGGTGTTCATTGAAGAGTTCCACATCTTCGGCATACAGGCAGAATACCAGCCTGACGCAGAGGATATTGAGGCTCCTGTAGGTTTCTGCGGAGGGATTGTCCCTGTCCTCATACTGTGCCAGCAGACCGTCATACAGTTTCCCGACGATTTCCCCTGCCTCGATGGAGATTTCTTCTTCAATCCGCGGGCGTTCGTTCCGGTCTTCGACCAGCAGGTTCAGCAGTGTGAAATACCGGGGGTCAGCTAGGTCACTGAGGGAAAACTCGATGGGTGGATCATTCGGCTTTTCCATCCAATACAGCTGGAACTGCCTGAAGTTGCAGGTGATGATCCATTTGGCATGCTGGGACAATGGCAGCCGGTTGGAATACCGCTGCGCCTGTTCAAACGGCGTCAACAGGCTCTCATCGGACTGTCCTTTCTTTGCATCCAGTTTCTTGGTCGCGCTTTTCTGTTCAATCAGCACGCGGGTTGACGGGATATAGGTGTCGATATAGCCCCACCGGGTTTTCCTGCCATCTGTGCCCCGCTCCAGCTCGACCGGTTTCTGGAATTCGACAAACTTTGAGACATCGGTCACCCCATAGACATCCCGCAGCAGTTCTGTCCAGAAAATGCTGTCTTCGCCTTTTTCATAGCCTTCGGCATCCTGCCATTTCTGGACAAACCGTTCTGCCGCCTGACGCTGTGCATTGAGACTGAGAGCCGCCATCCTCAACCCGCTATCCTGTTGCTGTAAAAAGTCATCTATAATCAGAGATGCAATACAAAACACCGTCAGCCAATGATAACGGAACCTGGCGGAAAGTGTTCAACCAATCGCTTCTGTTTCAGGAGAAACCGATGAAAAAACTGCTGATTGCCTCTGCCCTGGGACTGGGTTTCCTGCTTCCTGCCGTCCATGCCAATGCCTCACCTGCCGACATTCCGCAAGGGGAATTGACGGGCGCCAAATGGGTGGCATGGCAGAACAATTATGAAGAGTCCACTTCTTACCGCGCAAAAGATGTCGGCAGCAAGACCGGCATCTGGCTGAAGAAGGTTGACAAGGACGATGGTGACATCGAATACAAGCATTACCAGACCAACTGTTCTGGCGGTCCTGTCATCAAGGATGCGGAAATCGAAGTTGAACATGGTTTCTATAAACGGAAAACCGATTATGATACGGTGGACAACCCGAACAAAGCCGACGCCATCCGCTCGCTGATCTGCCGTTGAGTATCAGGAGCATCCTCATGAAAAAACGGTTGATGCTCACCTTTGCTGTACTGGGATTGATGTCTGCCCCTGCAATGTCGGAAACGGCAACATACCATTTCCAGACATCGAGACACCAGATCAGGGTGCAGTGCTTTGGTGAACTGTCTTCCGTTTTTTCTGAAAACTGCACCTATCAGGCATGGAACAGGCCGAAAAAGGCTGGGCAGGGTGACCCTGACCTTGAAATCAACAATGGTTCCGCCAACCTTGAGAACTATATGCCCATCAAAGGTGTCTATTGCCGGCTCCGCCAGTTCACTTTCCTGGATGGTGATACTGCCATCCATATCAACCGGGACTACAGCAGCAGCCAGACATGCTATGGAAGGAAGCCCGGTACCAATGGCGACCTGACCGTACACATCAAAGGAAAACTGAGAGACCGTTACCGGTTATACGAGGTGGAATGATGAAAAAGACGTTATGGGTCAGTGCGCTTGCTTTGGGATTCGTTGCGGGCAACGCCATTGCCGGCACTTCTGTATTCCAGACCAGTAGGCACAATATCCGGATTTCCTGCCCTTTTACTGACAATACCTACCACTGCACCTATGAATCCTGGAATAAGCCCAAAAAGATAGGACAGGGAAAACCGGATTTCACGATGCCGGGTACCGTTGGCATGGGCTATATGCGGGACTGCACCGACCCAGACCATTGCCTGGCAGGCTGCGACCGGTTCACCTTTACAAAAGGCAATGTGGTCCTGGAAATGCAGGGCAGTGAAGAAGGGACCGGTCCTCGATGCGCCGCTTCTGCGAAAGCTCCCCGCAAGGTCTGGGGTGACATGACCATCAAGATTGACGGGCAGCTGAAAGACCATTACTGGGTCTATCAAAAATGAACAGACTGAAAAAAGCGGTTTCCTGTTCCCGGATATCCGTCCTTGGAAACCCTGTTTGATTTCAGATGAACCAGTTGCTAAGGAGAATGACGGCTTATGAAAAAGGTCCGTATCACTGTCATGAAAATGACCAGCTACCCAGACCTCATCGAGCAGTATGAAAACCCTTTGGACAATCCCTGCAATATGAAGCTGGGACAGGTTTTCATCGCCAACGGCTGGCAGAAGCCGGCTGGATTCTGCGACAGTGCATGGGACAGCATCTCCGCTTTTGTGATGGCACTTGCCCATGGTGGAGAGAATTTCTACAACGGCTGGATGAAAAACAGGAAATCTGCCATGATTTCCTGCAATGACGGCTTCCGCCCTGTGAGCTTCCTATTGGAAACAATGGATGAAGATGCCGGTTAACCCTCTCAACATCAGCGTTTGGAACGTTTGCCCTTCCACAGCCAATAATGGGCCTTCTTTTTATAGTTGTAATGGCCTTCCCTTTTATCAGCGTCAATGTAAACCGTCAGGTCGCCCGCGTCCTTTGGCGGCCGTTCCAGGAAACAGTAGCGTTCATTCCGGTTAAGCCCTGTCCTGACGCGGATATAGGTATCGCCTTTTGTAAAAGCATAATTGTGTTCCTCGCAGGTCAATGCCATCCTTGATGCGCCAGTGCCAGGTTCAAACTGTCCATTCCCGATTTCAAGGTCTGGTTTCCCCTGTCCTATCTTTTTGGGCTTGTTCCAGGACTGATAGAGGCAGTTTTCTTCACTGGAACAGGTAATCCTGATGTTGTGTTTGCTGGTTTCATAAATGCCGCCCAGTCCAGAACCAGACGCATTTACCGAACACAAACCGATTCCAAGCGAAAGAAGGATAATGACATGCTTTTTTCCCATTACTTATTCCTCTATAGCCAGCAGCAATCTTTCAGTTTCCCTGCCTAGTTCCAAAGCCAGCCTTCCTCATCATGTCTGGGCTTTCCAAACTGGCAAATCACCTTTCTGCGCCCAGCAGATCGACTGAGAAAGGATGGTTGTTTTCCGTATTCTCGACGGTCTTGAGATTGGATGCTGTGAATTCAATCTTGGCATCCTTGAGCGCCTTCAGTTTTTTACAGCTCCAATAGTAATATGCCTGTGTCCTGGCTTTGACCAATGTACAGCCCTCTGCCAGATAGGACCGGGTTCCCTTACCCTGCCAGTCATAATTGGCAATCAGCCACGATGCTTCTTTCACAAAATCCTCCTGGGTTGGCTTTGCCGGACAGGCACCCAGTTTATTGCCCATATTGTCATGGTAATACTTGCCAGACGAGGAGGGGCAAGGCTGTTCTTTCCCGTCGATGGTGACTTTATCAAGGGTTCCCCAACCATCATAGATATCAGCATCCTGGGCAATTACACTTCCAGAAACCAATCCCAATGAGACCATACTGATGAGAATCAGTTTTTTCATAAATCTCCTCCATAGACAAAGACTGAACCAGATCCAGAGCATACGCCCAGAACCGGCCAATGTCAGCGGACAGCCATTTCCAAGTTTTGGACAGATGCTTCCTGATGTTCCGCCCCATCAGTTTCCAACGGAAAGACGCTTTTCTGTCACGCTGTAATCAAAAGCTCCGCTGAAATCATGGCAGGTTCCCATATCGATACGGACTTCTGGAGCCTTTTCCCATTCCTGGCACTTCCAGCCGTTCACCTCCTGCCCGACTTCGCTGAAAGTGCAGTTTTTCCCATAGGCACTGATATAAGCAGTTCCTGTCAGCCTGTTTTCTTCAATGGAATCCGCCACCCAGGCAGCGGTCCTGACAGCAGGACAGTCTGTTTTTTCAGTTGAGCAGACAGCCGTCTTGAAATACCGCATCTCGGCAGCCCCCAGATAGGCACGTTGGGTTCCTTGGCAGACCAACGGTTCCCCGTTGACGGTCACTTTGAATGAATCTGAATAACCATCCATCGGGCAGTCTGCATGGACGGATGAAGACACCATACCCAGTACCGCTGCGGATGCCATCAACAGTCTTTTCATTTTCCTTCCCCCTGAAGACGGTATGTTCAGGTTACCGCAACACGGGCACAGACAGCATTGACAGGTGTCAAGCCAAGGGATTTTCCGGCTATGGGCAACAAAAAAGCCCTGGCATCAACGGATTGCCAGAGCTTGGGGAGTTACGGGAAATGGATGGTGCCGATGAGAGGAATCGAACCTCCGACCTACTGATTACGAATCAGTTGCTCTACCGACTGAGCTACATCGGCATCATGGAATCTGGGATTGTATCAAAAATTGGTAAGAAAGTGTTTCTGAGAGCGTTTTATCGTGCTTTTCCCCCTTTCCTTCCAAGGTTGTTTTCTGGTATTTTCGGTTCCATCTGCCTGATTTCACAAGGATTCAAATATGAGCCTTTCTATTTCACGTTTCCTGCGCAACGCCGCACTGCTGTCGCTTGCAGCAACCTCGATGGCATGGGCGGCCTCAACCCCTGAAGCTGTCATCAAGAACCATTTCAAGACATATCTTGGACAGACGCCGGACGAAGTGAACAAGACGGATTACGGCAACCTTTATGAAGTCCGGCTGGGAACGGATATTGTCTATTCCGACCCAAACGGCCTCTACCTGATCATGGGCAATGTCATTGATATGCAATCGAAGAAGAACCTGACGGAAGAACGGGTTGACCAGATTTCCAAGATTGATTTCAAGGCCCTGCCGAAACAGCATGCCATCAAGGTTGTCAAAGGGGATGGTTCTGCCCAGATGGCGGTGTTCTCTGACCCGAACTGCGGCCATTGCAAATATCTGGAGAAGAACCTGCAGAAAGTGGACAACGTGACGGTTTATTTGTTTACGTTGCCGATATTGTCTGACAGTTCCAAGACGATTGCTGAAAATGCCTGGTGTTCTGACAATCCGGTAAAGTCCTGGCAGAACTGGATGCTTGGCGGCGTGAAACCGGTCAAGACCAAAGTGACCTGTTCATTGCCTGAAAAAGAAATCAGGCAGCTGGCAGAAAAACTGGGGATCCGCGGTACACCAACCATCTTCTTTTCAGACGGTACCCGTGTCCCAGGTGCTGTTGAAGCGCAGGACATCAATTTCAAGCTGAAGACCCTGCGGTAACTTCTGTCCAGAACGGATCCTTGAAGCAGGCTGTCCACTGTCTGGAGCGGAGGCGGTCCTGTCTCTTTGTCTCTGCCGGTTTCTTCATATAAGATAGCTCTTTTGCGGAAACGTCCGCTGATATTCTTTCAACCCAGCCGGTGTACGGGCACTTCCGGCATTTTTTCTGTTGATTATGACTGTTATGGCTATGAGCGAGACGGAACGCCGTCTCCGTGAAATCCTATCAAAACGCATCATGGTGCTGGATGGTGCAATGGGTACAATGATCCAGCGTTACAAGCTGACCGAGGAAGATTACCGGGGAGGTCCCAACGGCCGTTTCATCAACTGGAAACCAGATGACCTTGCAGAAGGGGAACGTGACCTGTTTGTGAAGGGCAACAATGAACTGCTGTCCCTCACCCAACCGCAGATCATCCGCGAAATCTATGACCAGTACCTGGAAGCAGGCGCTGACATCATCGAAGCGAATACGTTCAGCGCCACAACCATTGCCCAGGCGGATTACCATATGGGCTTCCTGGTCGATGAGATGAACGAGCAGTCGGTGAAGATTGCCCGTGAGGCCTGCGACCATTATTCAACGCCGGACAAACCCCGTTTTGTCGCAGGTTCCATCGGACCGACTCCCCGCACGGCCTCAATCTCACCGGATGTGAACGACCCGGGTGCCCGCAATGTCACGTTTGATGAACTGATGGCATCTTACCTGCAGCAGGTCCGTGCACTGGCAAAGGCGGGAGTGGATATCCTGCTGGTGGAAACGGTGTTCGATACCCTGAACTGCAAGGCAGCGCTGTTCGCGATTGATACATATTTTGAAGAATCTGGCAAAACGCTGCCTATCATGATTTCCGGTACGGTGACGAATGCTTCCGGCCGTATCCTGTCTGGCCAGACGGTGGCGGCTTTCTGGTATTCGGTCCGCCATATCAAACCACTGACCATCGGACTGAACTGCGCATTGGGTGCCGCCATGATGCGCCCTTACATTGAAGAGCTTTCACGGATTGCCGATACCCATATCTGCCTGTACCCGAATGCTGGGCTGCCCAATCCGATGAGCGAAACCGGGTTTGATGAACTGCCTGCGGATACTGCCCGTGTCCTGAAGGATTTTGCGGAACATGGCTACCTGAATATGGTCGGTGGCTGCTGCGGCACTACGCCTGACCATATCCGGGCAGTGGCAGAAGCTGTTGCCGACATTCCACCGCGCAAGCTGGCGGAAGACCCCCGGACATTGCGTCTGGCAGGGTTGGAACCTTTTGTCATTGATGGCAATTCCCTTTTCGTGAATGTCGGCGAACGGACCAATGTGGCTGGCTCACGTGCCTTTGCCCGCATGATTGCGAATGAAGAATATGACAAGGCTTTGTCGGTTGCCCGCCAGCAGGTTGAGAACGGTGCCCAGATCATCGACGTGAACATGGATGACGCGATGCTGGATTCCGTGACTTCCATGCGCAAGTTCCTGAACCTGATTGCGTCTGAGCCGGAAATCGCCCGTGTCCCGGTGATGATCGACTCCTCGAAATGGGAAGTCATCGAGACCGGGCTGAAATGCCTGCAGGGCAAATGCATCGTCAATTCGATTTCGATGAAAGCAGGGGAAGAAGAGTTCCTGCGTGAAGCGAAGCTGTGCCGCCGTTATGGTGCCGCTGTCATTGTGATGGCATTTGATGAAGTGGGTCAGGCAGATACCTACCAACGCAAAATCGACATCTGCAAACGGGCTTATGACCTGTTGATGGGCATCGGATTCCCGCCAGAAGACATCATTTTCGATCCGAACATCTTTGCAGTGGCAACCGGTATTGAGGAACATAACAATTATGCGGTCGATTTCATTGAGGCGACCCGTTGGATCAAGAAGAACCTGCCTTATGCGAAAGTCAGCGGCGGGGTCTCGAACGTCAGTTTCTCATTACGCGGCAACAATCCTGCCCGTGAAGCCATCCATACGGTCTTCCTGTACCATGCGATTGCCGCCGGGATGACGATGGGTATTGTGAATGCCGGGATGATCGGGGTTTATGATGAAATCCCTGAAAACCTGCGTGAACGGGTCGAGGATGTGGTGCTGAACCGCCGTCCTGACGCAACGGACCGCCTGCTGGATGTCGCCCATGAATTCCAGTCCGGCGCCAAGAAGGAAAGCGACCAGCTGAAATGGCGTGAAGAACCGGTGGAAAAACGCCTGGCTTATGCGTTTGTGCATGGCTTGACTGATTTCATCACAGAAGACACCGCTGAAGCATTACAGCAGGTGACTGACCGTGGCGGGGAACCGATTGAAGTGATTGAAGGTCCGCTGATGGCAGGCATGAATGCAGTCGGTGACCTGTTCGGGCAAGGCAAGATGTTCCTGCCTCAAGTCGTGAAATCTGCCCGTGTGATGAAGCAGGCAGTGGCGTATCTGGTACCGCATATCGAAGAACATAAGCGTGCCAGTGACAATACCCAGTCCAAGGGCAAGATTGTCATTGCTACCGTGAAAGGGGATGTCCATGACATCGGCAAGAACATTGTGGCGGTTGTCCTGCAATGCAACAATTTCGATGTGGTGAACATGGGGGTTATGGTGCCTTGCGAGGAAATCCTGGCAAAAGCTGAAGAAGTCCAAGCAGATGCTATTGGGCTTTCTGGGCTGATCACCCCTTCGCTGGAAGAAATGACACACGTGGCGAGCGAAATGCAACGCAATGAATATTGCCGTTGCCACCGTATCCCATTGTTTGTCGGCGGAGCAACCACCAGCAAGACACATACTGCCATCAAGATTGCGCCGAATTATGAAGGGCCTGTTGTCCATGCGACCGATGCTTCCCGTACTGTCACTGTCATCCAGCAGCTGCTGTCTGAAAACACCCGAGAAGCTTATATCCAATCAGTGAAGGAAGATTATGCACGCATCCGGGAACAGCATGCCAACAGGAAAACCCGCCGGATACTCCCGATCGGCGAGGCACGGGCAAACCATCCTGCCCTGTCTTTTGAAGGAGACAAAGCACCGAAGAAACCGGTCTACCTCGGCCAGCGTTTCCTGCGGAACATCAGCCTTGAGATGCTGTCAGGCTATATCGACTGGCTGCCTTTCTTCCGTGTCTGGGACCTGCCAGGCTCTTTCCCTGCATTGCTGGATGACCCGGAACATGGGGAACAGGCACGCAAGGTGTTTGCCGATGGCAAAGCAATGCTGGACAGGCTGATCAAGTCACAGGCTCTTACAGCCAATGCCTCCATTGCCCTGATGCCTGCCAACCGGACCGGTGATGACGATATTGAAATCTATACCGATGAAACCCGTTCTGAAGTGGCTTTCACCTACTACTGTGTCAGGCAGCAGGAAGAAAAACCTCCTGTCAAAGGCACCCAATATCCCCACCAGTGCCTGGCTGATTTCATCGCGCCGAAAGGGACACCGGATTATTTAGGGATGTTTGCCGTGACTGCCGGAGTCGGCATTGAAAAATGGCTTGAAGCTTATGGCAAGGAAAATGATGATTACAACAGTATTCTGCTGAAAGCTGTTGCAGACCGTCTGGTAGAGGCATTATCCGAATATCTGCATGAACTTGTCCGAAAGGATTTATGGGGATACTCTCCAGATGAAAATTTCAACCACGAGGAACTCAGGCATATGCCATACCGTGGCTTCCGTCCAGCACCTGGCTATCCAACCTGTCCAGAACATACGGTGAAAGGTGATATCTTCAGGCTGTTGCAGGCAGATCGGATTGGCATGTCGTTGACAGAGAATTATGCAATGCTGCCGACAGCTTCCATCATGGGCTTCTATTTCGCCCATCCTGATGCGAAATATTTTGCGGTTGGCAGGATTGGCGAAGACCAGGTAGAGGACATGGCAAAACGCCGGGGAGTTGCCAAGGAAACCCTTTCCAAATGGCTTGCCCCGATGCTTCGGTGATGACGCTTCTGTCTGGACTGAACAGGAAAAAACAAGATGACTCCGTCTATCCATTATGCGATTGAACCCATTGACCCGAATGGCCATCTGTTCCACGTTGACCTGACTGTGACCGAACCAGCCCCTGGCGGACAGGGTTTCAGCCTGCCAACCTGGATCCCCGGCAGCTATATGGTCCGCGAGTTTTCCCGGAACATCATCCAGATGGAAGCCGTCTGCAATGGCGTACCGGTACCACTGACGAAACTGGACAAGAACCATTGGCAGGCGGCTTCTTGCAACGGTCCGTTGACCGTCAGCTACGATGTCTATGCGTGGGACCTTTCGGTACGTACTGCCCATCTGGACCAGACCCATGGTTTCTTCAATGGTTCCAGTGTTTTCCTGGAAGCCCAAGGCAATGAAACCGAACCGTTGGTCATTGACATCAAACGCCCTTTCGGTGAGCGGTATGACAACTGGCGGGTCATCACTGCACTGCAGGAACTGGCAGCAGAACGTTACGGGTTTGGCACCTACCAGGCATCCAATTATGATGAACTGATTGATTCTCCAGTTGAACTGGGCACTTTTGTCTTGGGCCAGTTTGAAGCGCACGGTACCCTGCATGAAATCGCTGTGACCGGTCATGTGCCGAACCTGGATATGGCACGGCTTGAGAAAGACCTGAAGGCCATCTGTGAAACAGAAATTGCTTTCTTTGAACCGGGCTCAAGACGTTCTCCGGTGGACCGTTATGTGTTCCTTGTCATGGCAGTCGGCAATGGTTATGGCGGATTGGAACACCGTGCATCAACGGCGCTGCTCTGTTCGAGGAAATCCCTGCCAAGCACGGCAACACCTGAACAGGACGGGAAACTGTCTGATGACTATATCCGGTTCCTGGGACTGTGCAGCCACGAATATTTCCACACCTGGAATGTGAAACGCATCAAGCCAGCAGCATTCATTCCTTACCAGCTGGATGCAGAAACCGATACCCGTATGCTCTGGCTGTTTGAAGGCTTCACCAGCTATTTCGATGACCTTGTCCTGCTACGGAGCAGGCTGATTGATGTAAGCACTTACCTGCAATTGGTTGCAAAGACCATCAATAGTGTCATGCGTGGCAAAGGGTATCTGAGGCAGAGTATTTCTGATGCAGGGTTTGATGCCTGGACAAAATACTACAGGCAGGATGAGAATTCACCGAATGCCCTGGTCAGTTACTATACCAAAGGCTCTTTGGTTGCCCTGTTGCTGGACCTGACCATCCGTGAAGCCACCAGCAACCATCAGTCTTTGGATGATGTGATGCGGCTGCTTTGGCAGCGTTTCGGCAAGCCTTTCGACAAGGGGTTGCCTGCTGGAATGACAGATGCAGATGCCAAACAGGCGTTGGAAACCATCAGTGGCACAGACCTCAGCGATTTTTTCAACCGTTATATCTACGGCACAACGGTCTTGCCTTTGACGGAAGCATTTGCCCGTTTCGGCATCACGATGAAAAACTCGGCTGATGCGGGCAAACCAAGCCTGAATGTCCGGGTCCGGCCGCAAGGCAACGACTGTGTCGTTTCCCATGTCTATGAAAACGGCACCGCCCATTACGCTGGCGTTGCTGCCGGTGATGTCCTGCTGGCAATTGATGGGATACGTGTCTCTGCAGATGGCAAATCCATTGCCGGCCAGCTGTCACGCTATGCATTGGGAGACTCTGTCAATCTCCATGTCTTCCGGCGTGATGAGTTGATGAGGCTCCCTGCCATCCTTGTCAGTGAGGAAGCACCGGAATATACGCTGACCCTGGCAGAAAATGCGGCTGATGCCATGAAAACAGCAAGGCAGTCCTGGCTGGGCAGCTGACTTCCAGGGAAAATCAGGCAAAGAGGCGGGCAAGTTCCCCGCCAGGTTCCGGAACCCGCATGAACGCTTCTCCTATCAGGAAGGCATGGACGCCATGCTGCCGCATGACCTGCACATCTTCACGGGTCCGGATTCCGGATTCAGTGACCACCAACCTGTCTTCCGGTACCATCGGCAACATATCAATGGTGTGCTGGATAGAGGTCTCAAAGGTCCGCAGGTCACGGTTGTTGATGCCGATAAGCGGAGTCTTCAACCTGAGTGCCCGTTCCAGTTCTTCTGGACTGTGGGATTCGACAAGCACATCCAGCCCAAGACCTTCAGCACATGCTTCCAATTCTGCCATCTGGGTGTCAGACAACGCCGCCACAATCAGCAGGATACAGTCAGCGCCCCAGGCTGCCGCCTGATAGGCCTGATAAGGGTCAATGATGAAATCCTTGCGCAGGACAGGCAGGGAGCAGGCTTTCCTTGCCTGTTCCAGATAAGCTGGAGCCCCTTGGAAAAACTGAATGTCAGTAAGTACTGACAAACAGGCTGCGCCATGTTTTTCATAGCTTCTGGCAATTTCTGTTGGATGGAAATCCGGTCGGATGACTCCTTTGGAAGGCGAAGCTTTCTTCACTTCAGCAATGACCCCTGCGTTGCCTTCTGCAATCCTGGTACGCAGGGCTCCCTCAAAACTGCGGCGGTCCTCCCTGAGTGACCCGTTGCTTTCAACCCGCTTCTGCAAGATGGCAAATGGCAGTTGCTGCTTGGCTTCAGCAATTTCAACCGCCTTGACTTCAAGGATTCTGCGAAGGATGTCAGACATTTGTTTTTCCCTTTGAGATGAAAACCGTTCAGACCGCCTGCTGCGAGAACGCGATGAACTGGTCCAGCTTGCGTTTCGCTGAACCGTTCCTGAGTGCTTCCTGCGCCTGTTTCAGCCCTTCTGCAATGGATGGCGCAATACCTGCGGCATACAAGGCGGCTCCAGCATTCAATGCGACAATATCTGATGCCGGGGAAGCCCTGCCACCCAAGACATCCAGTATGATTTCTTTGGATTCCTCGGCACTGGACACCTTGAAATTCCGGCTGGCATACATCCGCAGGCCGAAATCTTCAGGATGGATGTCATATTCACGGACTTTTCCGTCAACCAGTTCGCCAACTTGGGTGGATGCCCCCAGGGAAATCTCATCCAGATTATCCCGTCCCCAGACAACCAGTGCCCGCCGGAGCCCCATCCGCTGCATGACGCGGACTTGGATCCCAACCAGGTCGGAATGGAAAACCCCCATCATCATGTTGGCGGCGCCAGCGGGATTGGTCAATGGCCCCAGGATATTGAACACTGTACGGACGCCCAGTTCCTCCCGGATAGCCTTGACATGCTTCATCGCACTATGGTGTGCCGGGGCATACATGAAACCGATACCGGTTGTTTCAATGGAACGGGCAATCTGTTCCGGTGACAACGCCAGGTTGATGCCCAACGCCTCCAGGACATCGGCACTGCCAGAGGAGGATGACACGCTGCGTGAGCCATGCTTGGCTATCTCAGCGCCACAGGCGGCTGCTACGAACATCGCTGTTGTCGAGATGTTGAAGGTATGCGCGCCGTCGCCACCTGTACCAACGATATCCAGCAACCGTTCCGGGTGTTTGACCGGCACTTTCAGCGCAAACTCGCGCATGATTTCAGCCATGGCTGCGATTTCACCGACAGATTCTTTCTTGACCCGCAACCCGATGGCAAGTGCAGCCACCATGACAGGCGACATCCCACCGCTCATCACCTGGCGGAACAGGTCAAGCATCTCGTCATGGAAAATTTCCCGATGGTCGATACAACGGGCAAGGGCTTCCCGCGAAGTAATGGTCGTCATGATTATCTTTCCAGAAAGTTTTTCAGCTGTTGATGTCCATGTTCAGACAGGATGGACTCCGGGTGGTACTGGACGCCTTCGATATCAAAGGCCTTATGGCGGATACCCATGATTTCACCGTCTTCAGTCCAAGCGGTGACCTCAAGGCAGTCCGGCAGGGTCTCCCGCTCAATCGCAAGGGAATGGTAACGGGTCACAATGAAGGGACTGGGCAACCCCTTGAAAACGCCTGTTCCATTATGGAACACTGGTGAAACCTTGCCATGCATCACCTGCTTCGCATGGACAATCCTGCCACCGAACGCCGCTCCGATGGACTGATGCCCTAAACAGACACCAAAAATCGGTTTCTTTCCAGCAAAGTGCTTCAGCACAGGGATTGAAATCCCCGCTTCATAAGGCGTTTTCGGCCCCGGGGAAATGCAGATATGGTCTGGATCCAGCTTTTCGATTTCTTCAATAGTGATCTGGTCGTTGCGGTAAGTCTGCACATCTGCGCCCAGTTCACCGAAATACTGGACGATGTTGTATGTAAAAGAATCATAGTTGTCTATCATCAGTAACATGACTGCCACCTTTTCATCGGTATATATCAATTGGATGGACTGGAATGCTCCAGTAAATGCTTAGGGTGTACGGGTGCCGGAGGGCACAGGGGAATCAGGCTTTTGGCATACGCCAACGCCAGCGCAATGGAATCAGATAGATGGAAGAAAAGATTGCTTTGTACATATGGTGGATTATTACGCAAGCAATATAGATTGACAAGTACTTGAAACCATCATGCCCCTTCCCCTCCATCTTCGTCTTCCTGACGGGAAGTGACACGGTAGGCCTCATCCGCCCATGCGCCCAAGTCAATCTGGCGGCAACGGTCAGAACAGAAAGGCCTGAACGGACTTTCCTCTGTCCATTCAACCGGTTTTCCACAAACCGGACATTTGACAGTCAATACCATAAATCTACCCCCAATCCGTTGCCGGTACCGGCAATCGTTTTCCCAAAGTCAGCATCGGTCAGCACAACCTGTCACCTTTTTCCTGATAATACGGCTTCCTGTGCCAGCTTCAGATAAACCGTATGCAACCGTTCCACTTCGCGGCGTACCTCATCAGCGCTGCGGTCATTGACAATCACATCATCCGCCCTGGCAAGGCGTTGCTGGCGTGTCGCCTGTGCTGCAATGATGGCTTTTGCCTGTTCAGCGGAAAGGTTGCTGCGCCGCATCACCCGCTCTACCTGAAGAGGTTCTGGACAATCCACCACCAGGATACGGGTTCCCATCCCTTTCCAGACCGGCAGGTCAACCAGCAGTGGATTGGCAAAGATGACATAGCTGCCATCCGCTTCAAGCGCCTGCTGGAAACAGATATCCCGGATCAGGGGATGCAGGATGCTTTCCAGCCTGAGCCGCTCTGCAGGATTGCCGAACACCCGCTCGCGCATCTTCGCACGGTCAAGCGCACCATCTGCCCCGATGAATGCTTCCCCGAAAGCCTTGCGTATCGGTTCAATGCCCGCACCACCAGGCATGGTCAGTCCCCTGGACACAACGTCCGCATCAACAATGGCAGCACCGAGTTCTGCAAAGATATCCGACACAAAGGTCTTGCCACTGCCGATACCGCCTGTCAGTCCAATCGAAAACCGGGTGTAATCCATCATCTGGCCTTCTGTCTGCTGTCTTTCTTCATTTATAACAGGATAAAATTGACCTGTTCCTGCATGCCGGCTGTCGGTGGTTGGGCGAAACCACCTTTGACAAAGCGCGCCATCCGCCCCAGCAGGCAGTTCATCAACAGATTGCTCCGCATGACAGCCGCAGCTTCGTCCAGATGGGGCTCTTGGGTTGCTGCAAGCCGCATTGCCTGGCGCAATGTCAGTTCTACACGGTCAAAGAACTGGTTCATCCGCTTCTGGAGCCGTGGGTTCTCGTTGATCAGGGCATCCCCCATCATCACGCGGGTCATGCCAGGATTCTTTTCAGCAAACCCCAACAGTAACCTGGCAATATTCTGAACTTGTGCAAGGCCGCGTTCTTCATTTTCACAGATCCGGTTGATGACTCCGAAGATGCCAGATTCGATAAATTCTATCAGTCCTTCAAACATCTGTGCCTTGCTGGCAAAATGCCGGTACAGTGCCGCTTCAGATATTCCCAGCTTCGCTGCCAGTGCAGCAGTGGTGACCTTTGCCCCCTGAGGTTCTTCAAGCATCATCGCCAATGCCTGAAGGATCTGTTGTTTCCGTTCCCCTGTTTTCTTCCTCATAACCGATCCGCTTACCGACTTAAGAACCGCTTCAGCCGAAGGACTGACTTCACCTTGATATCAACATAGGATGGGCGTCCTGATGCCCTCTTCCGACGGGGACGCGCATACGCATGGGTGGAATGGTGACTGCGGTTGAGGTACTGCGTGACAAGCACTGTTCCCATGCCTGTTATTTTAGCGTTTTTCAGACTCCGGATATCATCTTCAACCAGCCGGCACCGGAAGGGTGTGGTTTTCAGCAGGACAGGAAGATGGCGGAAAAAGCGCTTTGCGGGTTTTGGGGTATACCGCCCCACCAGGCACATGGTCTCAATGGAAATGATCCGCTCAAAGAACGGAGTCAACCCCAAGACTGCCAACACCTGCCGGGCATAATCCCCTGAAGAATTGGTCAACAGGACTTTCTTGCCGGGCAGATGCCTGAAAAAATGCCTGAGCCCTTTCTGTGCATGGACCATTGCTGGCAGGTTCCGGAACTGATGCGCAGCTTCCAGGAACTGCCGGGCACGCTGGTTGGGTACTCTGCTGATGCCCAGCAGGGTTGCGCCATACCGTTGCCAGAAAGCCTGCCTGAGCCCATCTGCCTCACTGTGGGAAAGGATGGCCCCATCATGACCGCAATGCGTGGCAATCCAACCATTCATGTTTTCACTGATCTGAGGAAAGATTTCAGCAAACGCATCATGGAGGGTATTGTCGAGGTCGAACAGCCAGAGCTGGGCTTTTTGATGGGTCATTGCTTCCTTCCAAAGAAAACCCCGTTAAGCTGAGGCCTGCTTAACGGGGTCTGTCTCATGGTTCATAAACCTATCTTGTGGTTTCCCACAGCAATGGTCATCTCCGTTTGGTCTTGGCGGTCACAGGCTTTGCCTGGGAAGCCGCTGCCTGTTCTGCAGCAATGACCTTGTCTGCCTGTTTGTTGATGTAGTAATGGTGCCCGATGGACAGGATATTATTGACAATCCAGTACAGCACCAGACCTGCCGGGAAAAAGAAGAACGTGATTGAGAATGCAATCGGCAGGAACATCATGATCTTCGCCTGCGTCGGGTCAGGTGGCGGCGGGCTCATCTTCTGCTGGAGGAACATGGTGCCTGCCATGATAACAGGCAGGATATACCATGGATCCGGAGCAGCCAGGTTCTGGATCCAAGCCAACCATGGGGCATTACGGATTTCAATGGAAGCCAGCAACACCCAGTACAGGGACAGGAAGACCGGAATCTGGACAATCATCGGCAGGCATCCCCCTGCTGGATTGATCTTTTCCCGTTTGTACAGGCTGATCATTTCCGTCTTCATGGTCTGCGGATCGTCCTTATACCGTTCCTTCATACGCTGGATGACCGGCGTGAACTTACGCATCCTCGCCATGCTCTTGTACCCCATATGGGACAATGGGGAAAGGACCAGTTTGATGAGGATGGTCAGGATGACAATTGTCCATCCCCAGTTGCCAACCTCATCATAGATGCGGTTCATCAACCAGAAAATCGGTCTCGCCAAGACTGTCAAGAAGCCATAGTCCTTGACCAGATCCAGTCCTGGTGCCGCTTTATCAAGCAGTTTGGTATCCTGCGGTCCCATATAAAGCCCGGTATCATTGGAAACCGTCTGATGTGGCTGGATCATCGCACCACCTTCGGTCACTTGGAGTTCCGTACCGACACAGAACAGGTCTTCACCGAGCTTCTTCGCATAGTTTTCACGGTTAAGCCCTTCCGTCGGGATAAAGGCGGAAACGAAGTAATGCTGGACCATTGCAATCCAGCCGTTCTTGGTATCCCTGACAAATTTCTCACCGGTACCATCTGCCGTCAGGTTGTCGAATTTCAGCTTCTGGAATTTTTCTTCACCGGAATAGACAGCAGGTCCTGTGAAGGTACTGATGAAACGTGACTGGCCTTCTGGACGGCTGCTGTCACGGACCAACTGCATATACAGTTTTGCATTGATGGGTTCACCAGTCAGGTTGGTGATCTGATGGTTGACACCGACCACATAATCACCCCGTTTGAAGGTAAGGGTCTTGACCAGACGGACACCATTCTGGACGGCATCCATGACAACCTTGACCTCATCCTGACCCTCTGCCATTGTGAAATTGCCGGGATGAATGTTGAAATGGGTGGCATGGTTAGGATACAGCCCGCCAGAAAGACCGGTCTGCGCCAGATAGACGCGCGGCGGATTGTTCTCGAACAGCACCATGTCTTTCTGGAAGTCGTTGTCAGGGTATTTCAGCAGTTCCAGGTTCTGGAAAACACCGCCATTGGCATTGATGGAGAGCTTGAAGACATCGGTCTGGACAGTGATGACATCTGCAGCTGCCTTCCGTCTGGCTTCTTCCCGCTTGGCTTCTTCAGCAGCTTCATTGGCCTTGGTGACCTTTTCCATCGGCAGGCCAGCCGGTTCTGCTGTCTTGGCCTCTTCCTTCTTGTCCGCGTTGCGGTAAGTGAATACCAGCGAAGACCCCCCGTTGTAGACAACCCAGTTATCCCAGAGCATGAACAATGCGATGAGCAGGATAATGATCAGTGTCGTGCGTTTCTTGACGTCCATAATTTTTGGATAGCTATATCAACTGCTGTTTTTCTTAAACCATTTTCCACAACGGCACCCCCAGCCCTTCTTTGGAACAGGGTCATAACCGCCGGGATGAAAAGGATGGCACTTCAACAGGCGTATCAATATCAGGAAAATGCCCTTAATGCAACCATGCACCGAAAGCGCCTGGATGGCATAAGCGGAACATGTTGGATAAAAACGGCAATTGGGACCCAGCAATGGACTGACCAGCAACTGATAACCCCTTATCAGCAGGATAAGGAAGCTTTTCAGCGGCGATTGCAGAAAGGTTCTGAGGACGCTTTCTTTTTCTGGATCTTTTCGCATTGTCCAACAAGCTGGGTCAGTTCCCGATAAAGCATCTGTTTCAGGGACATGCCTGCGGCAGGCTGATGACGGGTATTGGGTGGAGATGATAGACGGATGATACAGTCCAGTCCAGACAACTGGCTTTGCCGGAACACTTCCCGGCAAAGCCGTTTCACCGTATTGCGTGTCACTGCCCGAGGGGCAAACCGTTTGGCAACAACAATACCCAACCGTGCCTGCTTCAGCTGATTGGTTTTTGCATAAATGGCAAAATGTTCTGTCCTTGCACAGGGACGTATACGAAAAACGGATGAGAACTCATCCGTTTTGCGAAGTCGCCGACCGGAAGGAAATTCTCCGCTCACACAATCAGCTTCAATAATGGCTGTATCAGACGGCCAGGCGTTTACGGCCTTTTGCACGACGTGCGTTCAGGACAGCACGACCGTTCTTGGTGGCCATACGGACACGGAAGCCGTGGGTGCGTTTACGGCGCACAACTGAAGGTTGATAAGTACGTTTCATGATAGTCTCGCTAATTAACCAGCAATAATAAATCGGGTTACGGTACTTCCGGTCGGAACAGCCTTGTTGCTGTCTGCGGCGGCTAATATCCAGACAAAGCACCACCTTATGCGTAAGGAATCAATGATTAGACCGTATCATGGCATACCCTGTCAATACCAAATCCGTTACTTTGTCAAAATCGCCTAAAAAAAGTGGCATTTCTGTGGATAACCTGTCTGTTTAAGGGTAAAATACACTCCCAGTATGAATTGATATCCAACTGAAATCCACTGGGTTTCCTTGCCTGTTTTCAATGCCGTTTTATTGCTGAATCATGGAATCTTTATGGCAGAACTGCCTCTCCCGGCTTGAGCTGGAAGTAACGCCCCAGCAGTATATTACATGGATTAAGCCGCTGACTTTGGTGGAACACCATGAAAACCTGCTGCATATTGCTGCACCGAACTTCATCAAATGCAACTGGGTCAAACGGGAATTTGCAGGACGCATTGCGGAACTGGCATCTGAAATCACCGGCAGTCCTGTTGAAATCCGGGTGTCTGTCGCTAAGAAAAAAAACGGTACATCGAGCAATCCGCCTGCCCTGCAGTCTGAAACCCCACCACAAGCAATCCCGGCTGTTGAACCATCGGCAGAACCTGCCCTGGCAGACAATCCAGTCCGCGAACAGAACCGCATCAATGCCGGCATCAACCCTGATATGACCTTTGACAGTTTCGTCACAGGCAAAGCAAACCAGCTTGCCCGCGCAGCTGCCATCCAGATTGCAAACAACCCCGGTACTTCCTACAATCCGCTGTACCTGTTTGGAGGGGTTGGACTTGGCAAGACCCATCTGATCCAAGCAATCGGGAACCAGGTCCTGAAAGACCGGCCTTCAGCAAAAATCCGCTATATCCACGCAGAACAGTACGTTAGGGACGTAGTGAACGCTTACCAACGTAAGAGCTTCGACGATTTCAAACGCAGCTATCATTCGTTGGATATGCTGTTGATTGATGATATCCAGTTCTTTGCCGGCAAAAGCCGGACCCAGGAAGAATTCTTCTATACATTTGAAGCTTTGGTTGCAGCCAACAAACAGATCATCATCACCAGTGATACCTATCCCAAGGACATCTCAGACATGGAAGACCGCCTGACGTCCCGTTTCGCGTCAGGCCTGACGGTCGCCATTGAACCGCCAGAACTGGAAATGCGTGTTGCAATCCTGATCAAGAAAGCATCACAGATAGGTATTGCCCTGAATGACGATGTGGCTTTCTTCATCGCCAACCTCAACCAGTCCAATGTCCGTGAACTGGAAGGGGCCTTGAACAATGTGGTTGCCCATTCCAGGTTCATGAACCAGGAAATCACTGTCGACCTCGCAAAAGATGTCCTGAAAAGCACGATGCCTTCCAACTTGGTTTCTGTGGAATCCATCCAGAAGGCGGTCGCCGACTATTACCGGATCAAGGTGGCGGATATGTATTCAAAACGCCGTCCTGCAAATATCGCCAGACCCCGTCAGATTGCGATGTACCTTGCAAAGGAACTGACCCAGAAAAGCCTGCCTGAAATCGGTGAGCAGTTTGGGGGGCGTGACCATACCACAGTCCTGCATGCTGTCCGGAAAATTGCTCAGGAAAGGCAGAAGAACGCTGAACTCAATCATGAGCTGCACGTCCTCGAACAGACTGTGAAACGCTGATGCCCATGATGACAGACCCGATTTGATTAACTGAAACACGATTGACATCCAAGGAAAAATTATGCAATTGGTTAAAACTGGCCGTGATGAAATCCTCCGTCCCCTGCAGACTGTCAGCGGCATTGTGGAACGCCGTCAGACATTGCCGATCCTTGCCAACATCCTGATCCGCAAACAGGGCAATGACATTTCTTTCCTCTCTACGGATACTGAAATCCAGATTGTCACCCATGCACCTATCGGCACGGATGAAGAGGATGCCACTACAACTGTAGCGGCACGCAAGCTGCAGGATATCCTGCGTACGCTGCCAGACGCTACGGACGTGGCCCTTTCCCTGAATGACAAGAAACTGGTTGTCTCTGCTGGACGTTCCCGCTTCTCGCTCCAGACATTGCCTGCCGAGGATTTCCCGGTCGTCAGCCAACCTGCCGGATTTGATGCATCGGTCACCCTGCCTCAGAAAGATTTGAAGAACCTGCTTGGCATGGTCTACTTCGCGATGGCACAGCAGGATATCCGCTATTACCTGAATGGCCTCCTTCTCCAGCTTGATGGCAAGAACATCAATGCGGTTGCAACGGATGGCCACCGTCTGGCCTTCTGTACACTGGAAACCAGCCAGGAATATGAAAAACGCGACCTCATCATTCCCCGGAAGACGGTCATTGAGCTGCTGCGCCTGCTGGAAGAAAATGATGAGACTGTCCGTATTGATTTTGCACAGACCCAGATCCGTTTTGTATTCGGCTCAGTCGAATTCGTCTCTAAACTGGTCGAAGGCAAGTTCCCGGACTATACCCGTGTAATCCCAAAGAACTACAGCAACAGGTTTGTGATTTCCCGTGAGGCCCTGCTCCGTTCCCTGCAGCGTGCTGCCATCATGACTACGGATAAATACAAGGGCATCCGCTGCATCCTGGCGCCTGACAGCCTGAAAATCACTTCTACCAACGCTGACCAGGAGGAAGCCTTGGAAGAACTCGAAATCGATTTCAACGGCGATGGTTTTGAAATCGGCTTCAATGTCACTTATTTGTTGGATGTCCTTGGCAACCTGAAGAATGACAATATGCAGATTGAGCTGGCGGATGGCAATTCATCTGTCTTGATGACCATTCCAGAAAACAGCAGCTTTAAATATGTCGTCATGCCGATGCGCATCTGATGGCACAGCAGGATGAAACCATTTCCTGCACAGGAACCCCACCCCTGCTGAAAGGGGTGGATGTGCTTGTTTTTTAAGGAAACCCTTCCATGTCACAAACTGAATCCAAAGGTTACGGCGCACATGAAATCAAGATCCTTGAGGGTCTGGAAGCCGTCAGGAAACGTCCCGGTATGTATATCGGTGATACCTCCGATGGTACCGGGCTGCATCATCTTGTTTTCGAAGTACTCGACAATTCCATTGATGAGGCATTGGCGGGCTACTGTTCTGAAATCCAAGTGACATTGCACAGCGACAATTCTGTTTCTGTGACCGACAATGGACGGGGCATCCCCACCGGCATCAAATTTGATGACAAGCATGAACCTAAACGCAGTGCCGCAGAGATTGTGATGACGGAACTGCATGCAGGCGGTAAATTTGACCAGAATGCCTATAAGGTTTCCGGTGGCCTGCATGGTGTCGGGGTTTCCTGTGTCAATGCCTTGTCCACCCTGTTGAAACTGACCATCTGGCGTGACGGCAAAGAACATTACATGGAATTTGAACGGGGACTGCCGGTCCGCACGGCAACCCAGGTCATCAATGGCGTGGAATGTGCTCCCATTGCAGAAATCGGCGCATCTGACCGTCAGGGTACCCGTGTCCGTTTCTGGCCGGATGCATCCATCTTCAGTACGGTTGAACTGCAGTATGACATCCTCGCACGCCGTATCCGAGAACTGTCGTTCCTGAACAACGGTGTCCGTATCCGCCTGCTCGACCAAAGGACTGGCAAAGAAGAAATCTTTGCCTATGAAGGTGGTACCCGTGGGTTTGTCGAATACATCAACCGGGGCAAGACTGCCATCCATCCAACCATCTTCCAGGCAACAGGAGAACGGATCAGTGATCAGGGAACACCTGTGACCGTTGATATCTCCATGCAATGGAATGACTCATATAACGAACAGGTACTCTGCTTCACCAACAACATCCCACAACGTGACGGGGGCACTCATCTGACTGGACTGCGTTCAGCGATGACCCGTGTCATCAACCGTTATATCACCGACAACGAACTGGCAAAAAAGGCTAAAGTCGACATCACCGGGGATGATATGCGTGAGGGGCTGACCTGCGTCCTGTCTGTCAAAGTCCCTGAACCGAAATTCAGTTCCCAGACCAAGGATAAACTGGTTTCTTCTGAAGTCCGGGGGCCTGTTGAGGAAATCATCGCCAAGACCTTGACGGATTTCCTGCAGGAAAAGCCAAATGATGCGAAGATTATCTGTTCCAAGATTGTTGAAGCTGCCCGTGCCCGTGAAGCCGCCCGTAAAGCCCGTGAACTGACCCGTCGGAAAGGGGTATTGGATGGACTCGGCCTTTCAGCAAAACTGGCTGACTGCCAAGAGAAGGATCCGGCACTTTGTGAACTGTATCTGGTCGAAGGGGACTCTGCTGGTGGTTCTGCCAAACAGGGACGTGACCGTAAATTCCAAGCCATCCTGCCTCTACGGGGCAAGGTCCTGAATGTTGAGAAAGCCCGTTTCGAGAAGATGCTGTCTTCTGAACAGATCACTACCCTGATTGCGACATTGGGCACCAGCATCGGTCCAGATGAATTCAACATCGACAAACTGCGTTACCACCGTATCATCATCATGACCGATGCGGACGTGGATGGTGCACATATCCGGACATTGCTGCTGACCCTGTTCTACCGTCAGATGCCACAGCTGATTGAACGCGGTTACGTCTACATTGCACAGCCACCACTGTATAAAATCAAGAACGGCCGTGATGAACGTTATCTGAAAGACGACTTGGAAGAAGCCAACCATATGATGGAAATCGCCCTTCAGAATGCTTCCTTATTACCACAGGACACGGGTATACCGGTCAGTGGGGAAGCGTTGAAAACCATGGCAGACCGTCATACCATCGCCTATAACATCATCGGCAGGCTGTCCCGGTTGATTGGTCAGGATGTCTTGGAAGCTATCATGAATGGCATCCGGCTTCGGCTGGATTCTCCTGAAGCAGCCCATGAATCTGCTGTTGAGCTTGCCAATGCCCTGCAGGACCCCGCTATTACAGTTGAAGTCCAGTCTGATGAAAATGGCAATGCGGTCCTTGCCATCAAACGGACCTCTTATGGCAATGTCCATGTCACCACCATTGACCGTGATTTCACTGAAGGCAATGATTACCGTTTACTGGAAAAAACTGCCGCTGATTTCAAGGAACTGATTGGCAGTGGGGCAACCATCCGCCGTGGTGAAGGCGATAAAATGAAACAGATGGTTGTCCGTGATTTCCACCAAGCCATGCAGTGGCTCCGCGGAGAAGCTGAGAAAGGGGTTTCCAAGCAGCGTTATAAAGGACTGGGGGAAATGAATCCGGAACAGCTATGGGAAACGACGATGGATCCAGCTTCACGCCGTATGCTGCGTGTCCGCATTGAAGATGCCATTGCTGCTGACCAGATTTTCACAACCCTGATGGGAGAAGAAGTCGATCCCCGCCGCCGGTTCATTGAAAACAATGCTTTGTTGGCAGGCAATATCGACATCTAACCTTGGATACGGGCAACCTGGATATCTTCAGGCGCCTGTGCTGCCCTAAACACGCTACAGGCGCCTTTCTGGATAAACAAAGGAAGGGGATCTGGACTTTTCAGAAAACGCCCCCCGTACCTCCTGAACCCTTTCAGAAAGGCATCAGATAGCTTCTGTGCGTGCCATCAACCAATCCCTTGCTTTAAGGGCAATCCGGGGCAACAGTTTTTCACGGACCCCTGCGTGGTACTGGTTTATCCAATCTTTTTCTGCTTCTGTCAGCAGGGAAACATCCATGCAACGGGTATCAATCGGACATTGGGTCAATGTCTCAAATCTCAGGAAATCCCCAAACACCGTCTGACCAGCGGCTACTGTTGCCGACAGGTTTTCAATACGGATACCCCATTTACCTGGACGGTATATCCCCGGTTCAATCGATGTGACCATCCCCTCTTCCATCGCAGTCTGTGGTGTTGGATTGCCATGATAGGAAATCCCCTGCGGTCCTTCATGGACATTCAGGAAAAACCCAACGCCATGACCTGTCCCATGACCGAAATCAATCCCCTGTTCCCATAATGGCTTCCGTGCAATGGCATCAATCATAGGGGAAGGAATTGACCGTGGGAAATGGGCTGTGGATAACGCAATCATTCCTTTAAGCACGAATGTGAAATCACGCTTCTGTGCCTGAGTCGGAATACCGACAGGAATAACACGGGTCATATCGGTCGTTCCCCTCAGATATTGCCCACCGGTATCAATCAATAACAGGCCATTGTTCTTGATGACAGAAAATGATTCCTTGGTTGCCTGATAATGTGGCAATGCTCCATTCTCATTAAATCCAGCAATTGTCCCAAAACTGGGAGAAATATAATCACTGCGTCTGGAGCGGCAGATTTCAATCTTTTCAGCAACCGTCATTTCTGAAACAACAACACCACGCTGCTGAACCTCATCAAACCACGCTTGGAATTCACAGAATGCGGCACCATCATCAATCATCACATCGCGGATATGATCCAGTTCCTTTGGCGCTTTCTGTGATTTCAGCAACAAGGTCGGATTGATGCCTTCAACAAGCTGGACGTTTTCAGGTATTGACGAAACCATTGCCCATGAAGTCCGTTGTGGATCAATCATCAATGATGTCCCCGGCATCCTTGACAATACCACCTGAACCATATCATAAGGAAGCAGTTCAATACCCCCATCCGTCAGTACCTTTTGGATGTCATCAGGAATTTTCTCTTTAGAAACAAATAGCTGTACTGTTTCAAGCCCTATCAGGAGATAACTGATGAAGACCGGATTGTATTGGATGTCACTCCCCCTAAGATTCAGTGTCCAGGCTATATCGTCCAAGCTGCTGATAAATACCCATTCGGAATTTTTTTCCTTGATTTTATCCCGAATCAGTTTAATCTTTTCATGACGGGAAAGCGCCACATAATCCAAACCATGTTCAAAGACCATCCCGGTCGGGAGACCGGGCCTGTCTATCCAAGCTTCACTGACGGGATCAACATCCGTCCGTAGAGCCATCGCATACTGTTCCAACCTGACACGGAGTTCCTTTGCCTGTTTCACTGACAACAGCCTGCCATCGACGCCAACAACTGTTCCTGCAGGAAAATAAGACAGGATCCAATCAACATGATTCCTGCTGTTGACACCTGTCAGCCTGCACATCTCTATACCGCTGTTCTGCAACTGTTTTTCAGCCTGTTCCCAATAACGGCTGTCCACCCATAAAGATGCTTTCTCTTTCCCGACAACCAATGTACCCGCTGAACCAGTAAAACCTGAAAACCAAGCCCGGCTCTGCCAGTATGCGGGCAGATACTCTGAAAGGTGCGGATCTGCACTCGGTAGAATCAATACATCTATGGATGCCCTTTGCATGGCTTCTCGCAGTAATCGGATACGGTCTGGAACAGCAGTCATGATGATTTCCTAGAAAATGGGGGATGGATTAGATATTACGCCATATCGATGCAAGATTGGAAACCTTGCCAATCATATCTTTCAACCAGTTCAATTACATCTTGAAATGTTTCACGTGGAACATTTTCCCAGAATATAAAAATGACCGGTCAATGCCGGTCATTTCCCTGTGGATATCTTTGTTGATAACTGTTCAGGATATTCCCCTGATCTTTGCCAGTAACCCGTCCAAGACATCCAGATTGGCAAAGTCAATAATCATTTTTCCCTTGCCTTTTGAACCAACCTTGAAACTGACTTTGGTGGTCAACAAATCGGACAGTTCCCTTTCCAGATTTGCAATATCCTGAGATTTGACCTTTACAGGCTTAGGCGGATTTTTCTGCCGGTTGATTTCCTGTGCAACCAGTTTTTCAGCCTCACGGACAGAAAGCCTTTTAGCAACAATCTGGGTCGCCAAAGCAATCTGGATTGCACCTTCGACAGCCAGCAGTGCACGCGCATGCCCCATATCAATATCATCTGCTGTCAGCATTGTTTGGACAGGCTCAGTCAGGTTAAGCAGCCGCAGCAGATTAGTGACAGCACTCCGGGAACGTCCAATAGACCGTGCTGCCTGTTCATGGGTAAAGCTGAAATCATTAATCAACCGTTGGATCCCCATCGCCTCTTCAAGTGGATTCAAGTCTTCGCGTTGCATATTTTCAATCAATGCCATTGCAGCTGCGGCCTTGTCATCTACATCCTTGACAATAGCAGGGATTTCCTTCAGACCTGCAATCTGTGCTGCACGGAAGCGACGTTCGCCAGCAATAATCTCATAACGTTTTCCGCCCCGTTCATCAACAACCGGACGGACTAGAATAGGTTGCATGACACCTTGTTCTCGGATTGACGCAGCCAAATCATTCAAGGCTCCTTCATCCATACGGTTACGGGGCTGGTATTTCCCGCTCCGTAAACGGGCCATAGAAAGCGGCGAAACCAATGGCGACCCTGTAGAAAGGTCAGGCGATGTACCTAAGAGGACTTCCAGTCCCCGACCGAGTCCTTTCTTCTTTTTGATGGTTGAATCACTCATAACAATATTCTCTTCATCAATTCACTATCTATGTGTTTCCAGCCACGCCAGCAATTCTTCTACACATGCCAAATAAGCTTTTGCTCCTTTTGAAGATGGATCAAAATCAATACCAGGCAATCCATAAGAAGGAGCCTCTGCCATACGGACATTCCGGGGGATAACGGTTTTTAAGACCCTGTTGCCAAAATGTTTTTCCAATTGATTGGAAACATGGACTGAAAGTGTTACACGTTTATCAAACATCACCCGTAACAACAATAATCCAATTGTATTCAACTGTGGATTCATATTGGAATAGACATGCCGGACAGTATTAAGCAGATCTGATAGGCCTTCCAAAGCAAAATATTCACATTGCATTGGAATAATCACACCATCTGCAGAACAGAATGCGTTCAATGTCAGCAGGGACAATGCTGGAGGGCAATCAATCAAGATGAAATCATATTCGTCTTGTACAGCGTCCAATGCTTCCCTCAAGCGCCTTTCCCGACGTTCAAGATTGACCATTTCCACTTCAGCAGCAGAGAGATTGCGGTTTGATGGCAAGACGTCAAACTGGATTGCAGGGGGACGTTGCCGGACATTCTTGATATCTTCAAGTCCCAGCAAGACTTCATAAACGGATGATTCAAGTTCTGATTTCTGAACACCACTGCCCATTGTGGCATTGCCCTGTGGATCCAAATCAATCAACAAGACTTTTTTCTTCAGACGGGATAGACCGGATGCAAGATTGACCGCAGTGGTCGTTTTACCAACACCACCTTTTTGATTGGCAATGCAGAATACAGCAGCCATGAGGTTGTCCTTTATTGTTCTGGATTATTCGCTTCCTTAAAGGAAGCAGACCTGTTTTTCTCAATAATGACCAAATGACGCTGTGCATTCAGATGTGGCACAGCAAGCGGTATAATCCTGGAAATTTTCCATTGCTTATCAAGATTACTGATTTCATCTTCAGGAATCAATCCTTTCATCGCGTAAAAACAACCTTTTTCACCCAGCAGATGCGATGATAAGGCAACAAAATCTGAAAGACTGGAAAAAGCCCTAGAAACAATCCCATCAAAAGGTTTGGATACAGAAAGCGATTCAACACGTCCAGTATGGACTTTCACATTTTTAAGTCCCAGTTCAATCGTTGCCTGACGGATAAAAGCAGTCTTTTTACTGACAACATCAATCATTTCAACGACAGTTTCAGGGCAGGAAATGGCAATTACCAATCCTGGGAGACCACCACCTGAACCAACATCAAGGATATGTGAACAACCTGTTATCCATGGCACGATTGATAATGAATCCAAAAGATGATGTGTCAACATCTGACCTGAATCCCGGATAGCAGTCAGATTATAGACACGGTTCCATTTCCTTAACAATAAAATATAATTGACTAATTGGTTTATTTTTTGATTATCTAATACAATATTCAGCGATTGTATACCTGATTCAAGTTGGTTTTTCAAAGTTGATTCATTTATCGTCACCATTTTCAATCTGTATTCCTACTCATCTTCAAAGGAAACCATGCCATTTTTCTTGAGATGTATCAATAAAATGGAAATCGCAGCAGGTGTAATACCTGAAATCCTGGAAGCTTGGCCTAATGTTTCAGGTTGTTGCCGATTCAATTTCTGACGGACTTCAATAGACAAGGCTTTGATACCATCATAATCTATGTTCTGTGGCAGTTTCAGATTTTCAAAACCTGCCTGCCTTTCAATTTCCCGGGATTGACGGTCAACGTAACCGGCATATTTAATCTGGATTTCAACCTGTTTTTTCACTTCTTCAGGCAACTGTCTGTCAGACTGCCATCGACGTCCATCAATTCCAGTCAAACTTTCAAGTGCACGGTAACTGACCTTTGGACGTTTCAATAAATCAGCCAAAGAATATTCACGCTCAATGGTTTTGCCCAATACGCGCTCGGATTCTTCTATGGATAACATTGTTGGCTGAATCCATGTTGTCTTCATCCGTTCAATCTCTTTAGCAGTCTGCTCACGTTTCTGCTCAAATCTTGTCCATTGCATATCTGTGACACACCCTAAACGGCGACCGATTTCTGTGAGACGCAAATCAGCGTTATCTTCCCGTAGACTTAAACGGTATTCAGCACGACTGGTGAACATGCGGTAAGGTTCATTGACACCTTGTGTAATCAAATCATCAATCATGACACCTAAATAGGCTTCATTACGCTTGGGTACCCAAGCTTCCTCCCCTGAAATATATCGGATAGCATTGATGCCAGCCAACAGACCTTGGGCAGCAGCTTCTTCGTAACCTGTTGTTCCATTAATCTGACCAGCGGAAAAAAGCCCTTCTATCTGGCGGGTTTCCAATGAAGATTTTAAAAAGCGTGGATCGTAATAATCATATTCAATAGCGTACCCTGGTCGCAGGATATGTGCATTTTCAAGACCGGGAATTGTCTTGATAAATCCTATCTGGATATCAAATGGCAAACTGGTAGATACTCCATTTGGATAATATTCATGTGTTTTCAAACCTTCAGGTTCTAAAAAAATCTGATGGGAAGCCCTAGTTGAAAACCGATGGATCTTATCTTCAATAGATGGACAATACCGGGGGCCAATTCCTTCAATAACACCTGTAAACAATGGGCTTCTATCAAGACCTGAACGGATAATGTCGTGTGTCTGTTCATTGGTATGGGTAATCCAACAAGGCAGTTGATCAGGATGCATATCCTCATGCCCCATAAAAGAAAAAACAGGAATCGGATTTTCATCTCCCGATTGTTTTTTCATCACAGAAAAATCAATGGTCTTTCCATCAATCCGAGGAGGTGTTCCAGTTTTCAACCTTCCTTGCGGTAGATTCAATTCCTTCAAGAAAGACGATAAAGCCACTGCAGGAATATCACCTGAACGTCCACCAGGATAGACATTCATCCCAACGAAAAGTTTTCCATCCAAAAAGGTTCCAGCTGTCAATATAACAGCGTCTGCATGGAATACAACACCACCCTGTGTAATGACACCTTTTACCTTATCCTGTTCAATAATCAATTCATCAACCTGTTGCTGAAATAAAGACAGGTTTTCCTGATTTTCCAATGCATACCGGATAGCTTGACGATAAAGTGAACGGTCTACCTGGACACGTGTTGACCTGACAGCTGGTCCTTTTGAAGAATTAAGGATTCTGAACTGGATTCCTGCTTGATCAGCAGCCAATGCCATGATGCCGCCCAAGGCATCAATTTCCTTAACAAGATGACTTTTACCAATACCACCAATTGATGGATTACAGGACAATTGACCCAGCGTATCAAAATTATGGGTAATCAAAAGTGTTCTTTTCCCCATTCTGGCGCTTACCAATGCAGCTTCCGTACCTGCATGCCCACCACCAACAACAATCACATCATACTGAATTGAATACACCATAAAAACCAAACAATCTGATATCCCATGTTTCACGTGAAACATAGACACTAGCAAACTAAAAAATATCCTTTACCAAAATAACAGGAATTTATCCACTAGAAAGATATCAACTTGTTGATAACATCGTGGATAAACCAAATATCCTCTTGAAACGGCTTTCTTAAACAAAAAACCAAACAATACCCTATCATTCCAAATTCTTTGGAACACCAACCAAGAGCACCCATTTTTGGACATTATTGTAGTTCCCTTTAAGCTGTCTTTGATGCCCTCAACCAACAGAACAGGGTATGACTTCAAAAATACAACAGCAAAGCTGTGGACAGGATTGTTGATAAGATGTTGTGCATTTGGGTAAAAACGAAGGAATACAGGGAGACTCAAAAATTATCCTTATAAAAAACAGGATTATACAATCAGATAAAATGATTTAACTTATTGATTTTAAATAATTAATTAAAGACATCAACAGACATGCAAAGCTCATCATCACTATATTCATATAAATTGTTTTATTCAAATAGCCTGACATAACCAGCCTGTTTGAATTGGATGTCACATCTGATAGAATATTATCCTCTATGTCATACCATTTTTAGTGAAGAAAGAATATGGATTCCCAAGAACAGAAAAAAGCATTGCTGAGGAAGAATGCCCTCGCTTTTCATAGCCAGCCAATCGCCGGAAAAATCAGTGTAGAACCAACCAAGCAGGTTAAAGACCAGAACGATCTGGCACTGGCTTACACACCAGGTGTTGCCTGTGCCTGTGAAGAAGTTGCTGCTAATCCTCAGAATGCCTATGTTTATACAACAAAAGGCAATCTGGTTGCAGTCATTTCCAATGGTACTGCTGTTCTCGGCTTAGGTGATATCGGCGCACAAGCATCCAAACCTGTGATGGAAGGTAAAGGTGTCCTGTTCAAGAAATTTGCAGGCATCAATGTTTTCGATATTGAAATTGATGAAAAAGACCCACAAAAACTGGTTGACATCATTGCTACCCTCGAACCAACTTTCGGTGGTATCAACCTGGAAGACATCAAGGCGCCTGAATGTTTCTTCATTGAACGCGAACTGCGTAAGAAAATGAACATCCCTGTCTTCCATGATGACCAGCACGGTACAGCAATCATCGTCGGTGCAGCCATCCTGAATGCCTTGAAAGCAGTTGGTAAGACTGTTGAAAACGCTAAACTGGTTGTTTCCGGCGCTGGCGCTGGTGCTTTGGGATGTCTTGATATGCTGGTTTCCTTAGGTTTCCAGCTTAAGAATATCTGGGTATCTGATATTGCTGGTGTTGTTTATAAAGGCCGTAAGGAATTGATGGATCCTGAAAAGGCAAAATATGCCCAGGATACTGATAAGCGCACGTTGATGGATATCATTCTAGATGCTGATGTCTTCTTGGGACTTTCTGCAGGTAATGTCCTGAAGCCGGAAATGGTTCTGAAGATGGCTAAAAATCCAGTTATCTTTGCTTTGGCCAACCCTATTCCAGAAATCCTGCCAGAAGTTGTCCATGCAACCCGTGATGATGCGATTGTTGGTACCGGCCGTTCTGACTATCCAAACCAGGTCAACAACTCCCTGTGTTTCCCGTACATCTTCCGTGGCGCATTGGATGTCCGTGCAAAGACTATCAACCGCGAAATGGAATTGGCTGCCTTGCGCGCCATCGCCAGCTTGGCAGAAAAAGAAGTTCCAGCAGAACTGGAAGCAATGTATGGTAAGAAATTCCAGTTTGGCCGTGAATACCTGATTCCAATGCAGTTTGACTACCGTCTGTTGGAAACTGTTGCACCAGCTGTTGCACAGGCTGCGATGGATTCCGGCGTTGCACAGGCTCCTATTGCTGACATGCCAGCCTATGTCGCTAAACTGCATGCAATTGCTGTCAATAAAAAATAATTGTTGAATTCCAGCAACTTTCCAGAATGCCCTGAAAGATATGTCCTTCAGGGCATTTTCTTTGTCAGGAAACATTTATGGCAAGGGAATTTGTAAACCTCCCCATTTTAGGCACACGGTAAATTAGAGACTTTCCCGCTGTTTTTCATCAAAAATGCCCTCGGCGCCAGATTGCCCAGCGATTCATGCGGGCGTATCTCATTGTATTCGGTCATCCATTCCCCAGTTATTGCCCTGACTTCATCCAGTGTCCGGAACAGGTACATGTCCAAGACTTCTGTCCGATAGGACTTGTTGAAACGCTCGATGTAGCCGTTCTGCATCGGTCTGCCTGGCTGGATGTATTCCAGCATGATCCTGTTCTTCTCTGCCCATCCCGCCAGCTCGACCGATATGAATTCCGGTCCGTTGTCCATCCTGATTTTCATCGGTGTCCCCCTGTATTCAACCAGCCTGTCCAATACCCTGATGACACGCCTTGATGGCAGGCTCAGGTCTATCTCTATGGCAAGCACTTCTCGGCTGTAGTCATCGATGACATTGAATGTCCTGAAGCGCCTGCCGTTGCTCAATGCATCGCTCATGAAGTCCAGTGACCAGCAGCTGTTTTCTTCCTGCGGGACTTCCAATGGCTCTGGATGCCTGCTTGGCAACCGTTTCTTGCCCTTGCGCCTGAAGTTGAGCTTCAGCGCACAGTAAATCCGGTGTATCCGCTTATGGTTCCATCTGTGCCCCATGTTCCTGACCAAGTGGTACAGCTTGGCGAAGCCGTATGCCGGATACTGCTGTGCCAGTTCCATCAGTACCTTGCTGACCTCTTCATCCTTATGCTGTACAGGCTGATAACGGTAGACCGAGACACTGATGCCGCAGAGGCGGCATGTCCTTCTTACACTGGCACCTAGCGCCTGCCTGACATGCTCGACCGCTTCCCGCTTCTGGGAGGGGATCAGAACTTTTTTCCGACTATCTCCTTCAGTATCTGGTTGTCGAGGCAGGCATCCGCATACATCCGTTTCAGGCGGGCGTTCTCCTGCTCAAGCTCACGCAGCCTTTTCAGGTCGGACGGCTGCATGCCACCATATTTTGCCCGCCAGTTGTAGAAGGTCGCATCCGATATGCCGTTCTCACGGCAGACATCACGGACTGTCCTGCCTGACTCAACCGCCTTGAGTATGTTCAGTATCTGTGTCTCGCTGAATCTTGATTTCTTCATTCCGTTCTCCTGATTCCGGGAGAACTCCAATTTTACATGCACCTATTTTAGGGGATGGCTACA
>JAFWUI010000011.1 GCA_017524145.1 Oxalobacter sp.
AATAACCATGGAATGGATGGCGGAATACAATGAAATCCGCCCACATGAATCGCTTGGGAACCTGCCTCCACGGGCATTTTTGATGAAAAACAGCGGGAAAATCTCTAATTTAAGTTGTGCCTAAAATGGGGAGGTTTACAGGGACAGCTGTTTGAATAATGGTTGTCAGCCGCCTGAATCTACTGAATCAAACTTGACAAACTCCTTGTGGAACACCAATCCAACCGTACCAGTTGGACCATCAGGCTGTTTGGCGACAATCAGTTCTGCCATTCCTTTATTGGATGGACCAGGATGATGGATTTCATCACGGTAAAGGAACCAGACAACATCGGCATACTGTTCAATCGGACCATATTCATCAAGGTCTGAGAGGATCGGGCGTTTATCCAGACGTTGGTCAACGTTACGTTCCAATCTTGACACTACCAATACTGGGCAATTCAGTTCTTCTGCCAGTGATTTCAACTCACGTGCCATCTCTGGGAGTGACAAAGGATGAGTGCTTTCTGGTGCCAAGGGTTCAATCTGCTGGAGATAGTCGACAATAATCAGGCCAATCTGACCACATTGTTCCGCCAGCATCCCTGCACTTGCCCTCAGTTCCACGATATCCAATTTGGGCGTTTCATTGATATAAAGCTGGGCGCCTGTGATTTTGTTACTGGCAGCAGAAAGCCTGTCCCAATCATTTTCCTGGAGATTTCCAGTCCGGATGCGCTGCAGGTCCAGATTGCCAATGGCACCCAGCATCCGGCGGGTCAACCGGGTTGCTCCCATCTCTATGGAGAAATAACCGACCGGGACATTCAGCTCCATCGCTACATGTTCTGCAATATTGGAAGCAAATGCAGTTTTTCCCATGGCAGGGCGTCCTGCCAGGATAATGAGGTCACCAAGCTGCAAACCAGCTGTCAGTGAATCCAGTTGATGGAATCCTGTCGGAAGCCCGGTGATGGTATTGTCATTCCCGTTCTCATCGTTTTCATCAATCCTGTCGATAATCCGGGTCAGGTATCCCATCACGGGGTGGAATCCTCTTGAATGCCGCCGGCTTACCTCATTTTCCTGCATCTTGGAAAATGCCTGGGAGAAATCGGTTTCCATCATCATTCCTTTCATCTGACTGGGCTGCAGGGACATGTTGTTGGGCAATCTCCTTTCAGAGACTGGTGCTGGAAGGATTTTAGCATTCCTGAACCTGATATCAAGATAGCCTGCATCCAAGCTATTTTATTCAGTGATTGTCAGAAATTCCATTATTATCAATATGTTGCTATACAACATATTGCATGGTCGAGGGAGTGCAGAAAAATATCAGTATGGATGAATAACGGCAAAGGTTCTCAGTTATAATAAAGGAATTTCATTATCAGTAGCACCAGTTTTTCCTGCTCCACACCGCATCTGAAGGATACAAATGAAACATAAAATTGAAATCTACACCGTCAAAGGTTACGACAAATGCGACATCGCCTGCCAGATTTTCGAATCAAGGGGCATCCCTTTCGAAAATATCATGGTCGGTATTGATATGGAATTGATTGTTGAAATGTGGGCACGTTCTGAATGCCATACCATTCCACAGATTTTCATTGATGATGTCCATATTGGTGGCTTGCCTGAACTGCTGGATATGGTTGAAAGCGGCGAAATCGACCAATTGGCAGCTGATTTCAAAACAGAATAATCTCCCTTGGACTTGTTAACAGGCCAGTAAAAGGAGTACAGAGAAGGGTGACAGAGGATGTTGCCCTTTTTCATTGATAACCTGATAAAACAGGATCTGTCCTGAGCATCGTATGTTTAAGGTCAATCGGCTGTCCAGTTACACATCTGTCTTGGCATTGACGGGCGCCTGTCTGCTGTCAGGCTGTTATTTTGCCATTCCGACCATGGTGGAAACCGTCAATCAAAACAAGAATATTGCTGAAGCTGAAGGTGCAGCCCTGGAGTCTAGAACTGGCGCCATCAAACTGTTTGAACGGACTGATGGCAATCAGCAACTCAATGCTTATGCACGTGGGTACAACAGTTTTATGGTTGGGCAATGGAGCCTGGTACCATCGTACCATGTGTTGACTACGAAGACGATGAAGGCAGATGGGCGGAGCAGCATCCCATATCCGATGGTCAAAGGATTGGAAAACGGTATTTCCCAATTCAAACAGGGACTGTCGTTGAACAATGATGAAGGCTCTGAACTGGATAACGAAATCCAGGAAGCTGTGACAGCCGCTGAAAAGCTCCTGTTGGACGAAAAAACCAGCCTGCCTTATTTCCGCAATCAAGGTTACCGTCAAGATGGGATGCTGGGTGCCAAAAAAGTCCTGCCGGTTCTCAAGAAGGATTATGAACAGCTGATTGCTGTGATGGACCGGATTGGTGCCAAATTGCTTCTTTTGCAGAAACATGAGACAGAACGCCTGATTCAGGTTTACCGCAGTAACCATAACAATGTCGCTTATCATGCAGAACGATGTCTGCTGGAAGCCCAAGACCTGATGGAGTTCCTGAAACAGGACGACATCTATAAAAAACGGACAAGTTACCATTATGCAGATGTCCAGGTTGAAGAACTCAAGCGGTCTCTGGACAGCCTGAAAACTGCTGCTGAGAACACTTCACAACCATGGAATGACAGCAAAGGGCTGGGAGGGATGTATACCCAGCTGCATGACCTGGTTGAACTGTATGGCGCATTGAAGCAGGGGCAACGGTCTGTTTCATACAACCGCATGATGCGGCGCTACAGTGACGCTGTGATGCATTACAACGCAGTTGTTGATGCGGAACAGCCATAAATGACCTTTTTTCCGAAAATTGAATACGCGGAGAATACCCTATGACTCCTTATGAACGTTTCATCGACTGGTTTGCCGACCTTCCACTGAAATACCGTCAGGACCTGGTATCGGAAATCGGCGCTTATTTGCCGGGCGTTGAAGTAAACCCATTCCATCGGGAATTCCTTCCCCGTTTTTTTGCCCAATTGGATGCCATCAAAAACAAGGGCATCCAAGCTGAATTGGGGCTAGTCATCTGCCTGAAGGCTTTGGTACAGCATTTGACCAAGCTGCATAACGCAGCGTCTGAATCGGAAGCCTGGCAGAAGGAAAAAGCTGCGCTCGACGAAATGGCAAAGCTTACCGGCAGCTGCTCGTTGGCAGAACACGCTTCAGCCAAATCCTTGCATGTTGCTGAATGGCAGGCAATTGCTGCAGCATGGAAAAAGCTCGAATCCGATGGGATGTCTGATGCAGATATAGCCTCCAGCTATCCCATTACCATTGGCTGATGAGCCTCTGAAACAGAAGTTGACCAAGCCCCTCTGTCATTCCAGGTACTTCGTCTTCAACATGGCAATTTCCACACCATGCCCTTTAGTGTCATTTGGTGTTTCAAGACAGAAGGGCAGATGCCGCAGTTTCGGATGATTGATGATGCGCACAATTGCATCCAGACCGATTGAACCTTTGCCGATATGTTCATGACGGTCCTTGTTACTGGCGAATGGTGTCATGCTGTCATTCAGATGGATGGCCTGGAGCCGGTCAAGTCCGATGATGGCATCGAATTCATCCAGAACCTCATCCAACTTGTTGACGATATCGTAACCCGCTGACCAGACATGGCAGGTATCCAGGCAGACCCCAAGCCTTTGATGGTTGCCGCAATTGTCGATGATGGTCTGGATTTCTTCAAACGACCTGCCAACCTCACTACCTTTCCCTGACATCGTTTCCAGCAGTAACGGTGTCTGAAAATCCATTTCCAATATCTTGGAGACAACAGCAGTAATCAGTCCAATGCCTTTTTCCACGCCTTGTCCAACATGGCTGCCCGGATGGATGTTGTAAAGGGCAGAAGGGGTATAAGACAACCGCTTCATGTCATCCACGACCGTATCCAGTGCAAATTTCCTGAGTCCCTCATCCTTTGCTGCCATATTCAGGGTATAGGGAGCATGTGCAATGATTCTGGCGAACTGATGTTCCGCCATCAGGTCATTCAGTGCCTCGCAATCCGCAATATCCAGCTCCTTGGCTTTGCCACCACGGGGATTGCGGGTAAAGAACTGGAAGGTGTTGGCACCGACAGAAAGGGCATCCTGCCCCATGGCAAGCATGCCTTTCGCCGAAGAGAGATGACAACCGATATTGAACATATGAATCCTTTTAGGGTATTTAAAATGCCGTTGAAGCATTACCTTATTGTTGAAGGCATTTTATCAGAGCAACGAATCCAGCAGATAGATGGATACCGGTTCACCGGCTTTCACATTTCCCTGTTCTTCCGGCAGGCAGATGATGCAGTCAGCATCCGTCAGCGATTGGATGATGCCTGAACCCTGGTTGCCAGTGAGGCTGACATGCAGACTTCTGTCCTGAAAATGGGTGAAGCCCCGTTGGTATTCCGTGCGTCCTGTCTTTTTACGGATGTCCGTCGATGAAATGGCGGTGATTGGCTGCGGATATTGTGGTGTGGTACCCATCAAGACCAGCAGGGCATTCCTGACAAAGAACAGGAACGAAATCATTGCTGCAACTGGATTGCCGGGCAATCCAAACAGGAGGGTTTCCCGGTTTCCTGACAGGATTTTCCCGAATGCCATCGGCCGTCCTGGACGCATCCTGACCGACCAGAAATCAATCCCACCCAGTTTCGCCATAACCTGTTTGGTGTAATCTGCAGCCCCGACAGAAACTCCCCCTGAAGTGATGATGGCATCAGCTTTTTGCGCAGCTTCCTTCAAGGCTTTTTCCAGTTTTTCAGGGCTGTCCTCGATGATGCCCATGTCCTGGACATTGCAACCCATCTGTTTGAGCAGTCCAATCAGGATTATCCGGTTGCTGTCATAAATCCTGCCTGCTTCAAGGGGTTTTCCGATTGGGCAGAGTTCATCGCCAGTTGAAAAAACAGCTACCGACAGTTTCCTGAAAACAGGGATATCATCCAATCCGACAGAGGCAAGCAATCCGAGATGCTGTGGCTTCAACCGGGTACCGGACCTCAATAGAAGGGTATCTTTTTTCAGGTTTTCACCAATCGGACGGATATTATCCCCAACTGCCACTGTTCCAGCAGGTATCCGGATAGAAGGCTCCTCTGAAAACCGGGCATCTTCCTGCTGGATAACCGTATCGCATTCATCTGGCACTACAGCGCCCGTCATAATCCCGATACATTCACCTTCAGCCAGCTTTCCCATGAAAGGATGCCCTGCATAAGAATGCCCAACCACTTTCAAGCTTTGGGCTTTGGCAAGGTCCATGGATGCTCCCCTGAATGCAAAACCATCCATGGCTGCACTGTTGAATGCAGGGACATCGGATGGTGAAAGCAGGTCTTCAGCCAAGATACGGCCGAGAGCTTGGGATAAACGTATCTTTTCGGTTTTCAGGACAGTTTTTTGCAGGGATGCAAGTATGCGTTCCTGCGCCTGTCTGACAGATAACCGGTCTGGTGTTGGCATTGGGGAAGATGGTATTTGGGTATTCATATGGTATTTATAAACTATTCTTCAGCTATCTTTATGCTATGCGCCATCAGCTCGTCCATTGTGTTGAGATTGATGAATGCCTCTTTCTCTGGAAAAGGAACCTTAACGGCATTCAGTGTTTCAAACCAACGGTCCAGTCTATGTCCACCATCTTTCAGATAAACTTCAAGATGGTCTGCAAGATGTCTTTTCATCAACGTGAAAACAGATTGGATTCTTTGGATACCATCCTCTTCAATGGTAGCAACAGCAATATCAGCCTTTGATGATTCAAGGGCAGACTTAAGCCGTTTGACCAACTGCTCATCCAGGAAAGGCGTATCACAGGGAACTGTTGCCAGATAAGGTGTCCTGCAATGCTGAAGTCCTACCAAGAAACCCGCAAGTGGTCCGGGGAAACCCGCGATACCATCTGGATAAACTGGATAACCATAAGCCTGATAACGGTCGATATGCCGGTTCGCACTGATCAGGATGGTTCCCGCCTGTTTGGCCAGTCTTTCCAAGACATGGGCAATCAGCGGCTTGCCCTGCAACAGTTGCAGACCTTTATCAATCCCACCCATCCGTTTGCCCTGACCGCCAGCCAAGACAATGACAGTCACATCTTCGAAAGGCGATAGCGGATATGTCTGTTTCAAGGAACCGTCCATAAGAATCCTGATGCTTTCTCCCTGCTACTGATCCATGCATTATACGGATCCTGTAAATGGATAGGATAAGGGAGCAAGGTTTATCAACAAGCCAACAACCGCACTACAGTGCCCCCTGTATTGCCAAGATGGAACTTACCATCCCCATCAAACTTGGCAACAGCCAAAAGATGCAAGGAGTTCCCTTCGGTAGCAGACATGACGACTGCCCCACATTCATTACCGGCTTCGTTGAACAATGCAGTGCCGTCAGGTACCGTGGGCAGGACACTCCTGTCAAGAGGTAATGTACCTTTGAACAATCCAGAATGCACAGAACCACGGTATTTTGCCCGTGAGACGATTTCCTGCCCCGGATAGCAGCCTTTGGTGAAGGAAAGTCCACCCAATGGTTCCAGATTCAGCATCTGGGGAAGGAAGCGGTTCTGGACAGCTTGGTTAATCCGTGGCATACCTGCGTTGATTTCAGTCAGCCACCAGGCGTTTTCATCTGCCAGATAGGTTTCTGGTATTGCCGCAGGCCGTTTTGCGAAAAGCATCCAGCGCGGAATATCGGAAACATTGGCCCAGCGGATCAGGATGCCAGTTTCATTTCCCGCCTTGGCATAGGTTTCAGCTGATGCATCAGCAGAAAGCCCCAGTACTTTCGATGCACCATCACCATAGATGCCATAAATATGATAATCATCTGAAACATCCGAGATGGTCACTTTATCCCGCAGTACATAGATCTTCAGACGTTTCTGGATGGCAGGCAGGTTGTCCTTGGGTAAAGCCAGCATGACTTTGCCATTGTCTTTCCAGACGGTGAACAATGCCAGAACCCGCCCTTGTGGTGTGCAATACGCGGCAAGCCTTGCCTGATTGCCTCCCAGATGTTCGATGTCGTTGCTCAGCTGACGGTGGATGAATGGCACGGCATCAGCACCTTCAAGGGACAGGATGCCTATGGATGGTAAAGGAGAAACAAATCCTTGGGGATACTGTGCAGGAATTTCAGTCACTACAACACCTTTTCTCTGAAGAAATGCTGAAAATAGAGTATATTCTCATGCTTATTATAGCCGAGTGCCCCATAAGGTAAGGGGTAGCCGGATTACAGTGTCATGAAACCAAGAAAGAAAACAGGAACCACATCAGGAAACAGCAGAACCCAAAGCAGCAAACCCTTGAGCCGATACCGTCTGTTGATAGGGATTGCAGCTGGTGTGCTTGTCATCCTGGTTGCCGCTTTCCTCTGCTGGGCATGGATGCCTGTTTTCTCCAAGGGTAAACCCGTCCGTTTTGAAGTCCAGGCTTCTGATTCACTTTCAGATGTCACTGCCCGGATGAACAGCGAAAATGACAACATCAATGAAACGCTGTTCACCCTCCTGATGACCCTTACTGGACGCAGTGATTCCATCAAACCGGGCCCCTATGACATCCGGGCAGGGGAATCGCCTTACCGGTTGATGCAGAAGCTTTCAAACGGTATCTTTGCAATTGAATCGGTGACCATCATCGAGGGCTGGACTTTCCATCAGATGCGTAAGGCCATTGATGGGCATCCTGCTTTGAAACATGAGACTGCGGAACTTTCCGATAAAGAGTTGATGCAGAAACTGGGCATCGAACATACCCATGGTGAGGGGCTGTTCTATCCTGATACCTATCAATTCAAGCAGGATAGTTCTGACCTCAGGATTTATGAACTGGCGCACAAGACGCTCCTGAAAAGGCTGAATGCACTTTGGGAAAGCAGGGACCACAACCTTCCTTATCAATCGGTCTACGAGGCCTTGATCATGGCTTCCATCATCGAAAAGGAAACCGGGCATTCAAAAGACAGGGCAATGGTTGCCGGTGTATTCATCAACCGCTTGAAGAAAGGGATGAAGCTCCAGACAGACCCAACCGTAATTTACGGCATGGGAGACCGCTATGCTGGCAAGATCCATAAAGCAGACCTGCTGCGCGATACGCCTTACAATACCTATACCCGGAAAGGCTTGCCACCGACCCCGATTGCATTGCCGGGCAAGGCTGCACTTGAGGCTACATTCCATCCTGCTGAGACCGATGCACTTTATTTTGTTGCCAGGGGCGATGGCACCAGCGAATTTTCCAGCAATTTAGATGACCATAACAAGGCTGTTGAAAAATATATCCTGAAGAAATGACCATAAAACAAAAAGGCAGATTCATCACATTTGAAGGCATCGATGGTGCTGGCAAATCCACGCATATCCAGTTTGTCTCAGAAATGCTGAAACTGGCTGGGATTGACAACATCATCACCCGCGAACCAGGTGGCACCCCGCTTGGAGAGCAGCTGCGTGACATCCTGCTGCATCAGGAAATGTCTGTTGCGACAGAAGCGTTGCTGATGTTTGCCGCACGGCAGGAACATCTTGAACAGAAAATCCTGCCAGCCCTGCGTCAGGGCATCTGGGTAATATCCGACCGTTTTGCCGATGCCTCCTTTGCTTATCAAGGAGCAGGCAAACAGTTTTCCTGGTCAAAGCTGGAACAGCTCGAAAACTGGGTATTGGAAGGATTCCAACCAGACCTGACCCTGTTGTTTGACCTTCCGGCAAAGCTGGCGGAAGAACGGCGGTCAGGCACGCATGAACCTGATAAATTTGAACTGGAAAAAAGCGGTTTCTTCCTGAGGGCAAGGGCAGGTTACCTGAAACGGGCAGAAACCCATCCAGAACGCTTCAGGATCATCGACAGTTCACAGACCATCCCTATAATCCAACGACAGATTGCTGGTATCATCCAACCCATGATTGACGCATCAAGGTGATGCCTGACAGCCAACATGGTCAACAAAATGGAAGAAAAGCAGATATATCCCTGGCATCAGAAAAACTGGCTGCGTCTCCAGAAAATGGGAACATCGTTGCCACATGCTTTGATTTTCCATGGTCCTGAAGGCACAGGTATTGAAGATTTTGCTGAGATTTGGGCAAAAACCCTGCTGTGTGAAAACCGCCATGATGAATCATCCGCCTGTGGCCGATGCAGTTCCTGCCGATGGTTCGACCAAGGTTCCCATCCTGATTACCAACGGCTGACACCGGATGCCTTGGATCCTGATCCAGAGAGTGGTACGGTGAATTCAGATACCAGCGAAGACACTTCCAATAAAAAAACAAAACAGCCTTCTAAAAAGATTCCAATTGATGCCATCCGCCAGCTGCATGACTTTGTCAACATCACGACACACCGGGGCGGTTTCCGGGTCATCTTGATCTATCCAGCTGAAGCGATGACCATGGAAGCATCCAATGCGGTACTGAAGATGCTGGAAGAACCGCCTGCAAATACGTTTTTCCTACTGATAACCAATCAGTTGGGGGCTTTGTTACCGACCATCCTCTCACGGTGCGGGAAACTGGCATTCCCATTGCCTGACAAAGCTGAAGCACTGGCATGGCTGGAACAGCAACAGATAAAGGATCCTGACATCTGGTTGGCAGAGCAGGGGGGCGCACCACTGGCCGCCTTGAAGGCTTCAGAAACCGATACAAACAACAACGAACATGCCATCCTGCTGGACTGCCTGGCACTGCCGAACCTGACAAGCGTCCTGAAGACCGCCGAACAGCTCCAGAAAATCCCGGTGAAACAATCCATCATCTGGATGCAACGATGGCTGTATGACCTGGTTTCAAAGCGTCAGGCAGACACCATCCGTTACCACCCAAGACAGCATCAAGCCATTGAACGGCTGGCATCGAAAGCAGATTTGCCAAAACTGCTGATGGCCACCAAACAGATGGTAGACCGTCGGAAAACCGCTGAATATCCATTGGTGCCCCGGTTGGTCCTGGAAGACATGCTGCTTGATTACCTCAAAATATTTTCTGATCAGCACAGGCTATTTCGGTAAAATAACTTCTTTGTTCCACTGTTGGAAGACAGCTATGTATATTGATTCGCATTGCCATCTGCATCTGAGGGACTTGGCAAAACGGCAGGCAGAAATCCTTGAACGGATGGAAGACAACCAGGTCTCCCATGCTTTATGTGTCTGCATCAGCCTTGAGGACTTTCCCCAAGCCTTGAAACTGGCAGAAAAGAAACCCAATATCCATACGACAGTCGGGGTACACCCGAATCCTCAAGGGGTCGAAGAACCGACGGTTGAAAAGATTGTAGCCTTGACCCAGCATCCCAAAGTGGTTGCTATCGGTGAAACCGGCTTGGATTACTACCGGGTAAAACCCAAACAGAAATGGCAGATGGACCGCTTCAGGATCCAGATACGTGCTTCCAGGATTGCCGGCAAGCCATTGGTCATCCATACCCGCAATGCAGCTGAAGACACCATCCGGATCCTTCAGGAAGAAGGGGCAGGCATCGATAAGGGCGGTTATGCTGGCGTCATGCACTGTTTCAATGAAAACCTGGCAATCGCCCGGGCTGCACTGGATATGGGGTTCTATATCTCGTTCTCTGGAATCCTGACCTATCCAGCATCAAAAGAACTCCGGAAAGTCGCTGGTTATGTACCCCTTGACAGACTCCTGATTGAAACCGATTCCCCCTGGCTGACACCCCAAGCGTACCGGGGACAGACCAACGAACCAACTTATGTCCTGGAAGTGGCAAAACAGCTGGCTGCTGTCAGGGGCATGACCATCGACAAAATCGGACAGATAACCGCTGAAAACTATTTCCGCCTGTTTGGCATCCAACCTGCCATTGTTTGAACAGATCGATAACTATGTCCCGTATCCTCAGAAAATACCTGATCTTACCGTTGCTGATGGCATGCCTGTCAGTTTTCGGTTCCTTTCAACCTGTTGTAGCTGATGAAGTGGATGATTGGTTCATCGCCATCCAGAATGACTATACCGGCAAGGTGGAAGATATGCTGAAGGCAGGGTTTGACCCCAATACAGTCGAAACCAAACGGGGAGATACCGGACTTATCCTTGCGATGCGTGAAGACTCCAACCGGGTATTTGACCTCCTGCTGGCAGACAAGCGGACCAAATTGGATATCTCTGCTTTCAACGGAGACAATGCACTGATGATTGCCTGCTACAAAGGCAATGAACAGGCTGTCCTGAAACTGCTGAAGAAAGGTGCGAAGGTCGATAAGAACGGCTGGACCCCGTTGCACTATGCTGCCGCCAACGGCAACAACAACATCGTCAAGATGCTGTTGGCTCGTGATGCATTCGTCAATGCCGCATCACCGAATGGCACCACGCCTGTGATGATGGCTGCGGAAGCTGGACATATCTATACCGTGAAGCTGCTCTATGACAACGGGGCAGACCTGACCATCCGGAACCAGCAGAAACTTTCTGCCATTGATTTTGCAAACATGAACCAGAACACCAAAATCGCAGAAGGCATCCAGCATCTGATTCAAAAAGAAGAAGAAATGGACCGAATCAGGAATACATTGCCAAAATTCCCGTTCTGACCATTCCTTCAAGATTTCCAAGCAGGCTCAGTTCCTGCGTTTCCGTTCCGGTGTCAAAACGGTCGGCATGCCTTTCGGGAAAGTTGCCGGATAATCGGCATTGTAGTGCAGCCCACGGCTTTCCTTGCGTGACAGGGCACTTTCCACAATCAGCGATGCAACATCCACCAGGTTCCGCAATTCCAGCAGGTTCTGACTGATGATGAAATTCGCATAATACTCATCGATTTCCTCACGCAGCAGGTTGATGCGGTGCTGGGCACGTTCCAGCCGCTTGGTCGTCCGGACAATCCCGACATAATTCCACATGAACAGGCGCAGCTCATCCCAGTTATGGGAAATCACGACATCCTCATTCGCATTCGAGACTTGGCTTTCATCCCAAGCAGGCAGGTCAGGCACAGCCGAATCTGGTTGTGAAACAATATCCTCAGCCGCCGCCTTGCCGATGACCAGGCATTCCAGTAGGGAATTGCTTGCCAGACGGTTTGCACCATGTAATCCAGTACAGGCGGTTTCCCCGACTGCATAAAGGTTCTGGATATCGGTCCGTCCCTTGGTATCCGTCACCACGCCACCGCAAGAGAAATGGGTTGCCGGGACAACAGGAATCGGTTCTTTCGTCATATCAATCCCCAGCTCCAGGCAACGGGCATAGATGGTCGGAAAATGGGATTTCAGGAATTCAGGATCCTGATGGCTGATATCCAGATGGACATAATCCAGCCCACGTTTCTTCATTTCAAAGTCAATCGAACGGGCAACAATATCACGGGGAGCCAGTTCTGCACGTTCATCATGTTCCGGCATAAACCGTTTACCGGCATCCGCCCCAGCATCTGGCGGCAGTTTCAGCAGACCACCTTCACCACGGACAGATTCTGAAATCAGGAAAGACTTGGCATACGGATGGTAAAGGCAGGTTGGATGGAACTGGACAAACTCCATATTGGATACCCGGCAGCCGGCACGCCATGCCATCGCCACACCGTCACCCGTGGAAGTATCCGGATTGGTCGTATAAAGATAGACCTTGCCGGCACCACCGGTCGCCAATACCGTATGCCGGGCAGCAAACGTCTTGACCACACCATTTGCTACATCCAGCACATAAATGCCATGGCACTGGTTAGGCTGAACCGTGTCACCAAGTTTTTCTGAAGTAATCAGGTCCACTGCACAATGGTTCTCGAAAAGCTCGATATTCGGGCTGTTCCGGATGATCTTCTCAAGCGTTTCCTGCACCACATGCCCGGTCGCATCCGCTGCATGGAAAATCCGCCGTTGGCTGTGGCCACCTTCACGGGTCAGGTGGTAATCACTGTTGTCAGAAGCGTCCCTTGAAAATGGAACCCCCTGGTTGATCAGCCAGTCAATCGCTTCACCGCCATGCTCAACGATGTACTGGGTTGCTGCTTCATCGCACAGACCGGCACCCGCTGTCAAAGTATCCTCGAAATGCTTGCTGGTACTATCCAGCACCGGATTCAATACTGCAGCAATCCCGCCCTGCGCCAGGTTGCTGGAACTCTCCCAGAACGTCCGTTTGCAGATGACAGCTATCTTGAAAGAAGGGGGAAGCCGGAGGGCAACAGAAAGGCCGGCAAGCCCACTGCCGACGATGACAACATCATATTTCATGGCTGATTCCTGAATTGGTTTGAGGATAAGGGCATTATGCCATATTGACGGTTCCATCACCTGCTGGAACAGTTGTCATATAGAAAAACACTTGACAGCAACCAACAAAAAATCCCACAGAAAAACCATGTGGGACTCTTTGGAGAGGACATCATCAGGGATGATGGTGCCAATCAATCAGATGGCGGATACCATACCGCATTCCTCCGCGGCAGATCCGCTGAACCATTATCAGAATGGTTCGATGGTGGGTTCCAGGGAATTGGCGAAAAAGTCGTCAAAACGGGTATGGATGCAGTCACCAAAGTTCGTTGCATAATCCCGTCTGATCCGGAAAATCTTCTTGATGAATTCCTGCTTGAAGACAATCCAGCCCTTTGTCCTTTTCAGGATGGTGATTTTGTTGGTATCCAAGCAACCGCAGCCCCCAAAGACCAATTCACCGCTGTAAACCTTGTTTCCCTTGAAACGGTTTGCCATTTTCATCTCCTCTAAATAATTGATTGACACAAGAAAAAGACACGCTAGTATAACCCTGATAGCCTTTCTGATGCCATAGCCTGAAACACTGACAGCAACATTATTCAACACACTCAAGAGAAGACCATCATGCTGACTGAACTGACCCAGAAAATCGACCAAACCATAGCGGATAACCTTGAAAACCAGATGACCAGTGGTATTGTGACCCTCGTCTATCTGGAGGGGAAACCCGTATATGCGAAGGCAGCAGGCATGGCTGACATTGAATCAGGCATTCCGATGCAGGAAAACACCTTGTTCCGTTTCGCCTCCATCAGCAAAGCCTTTACCAGCTTGGCAGTGGCAGCCCTCATCGGACAGGAAAAAATACAGCTGGATGATTCTGTCACAACATGGTTGCCGGATTTCTTGCCCAAGCTGCCTGATGGCAGTACGCCAACCATCACCATCAGACACCTGCTGAGCCATATGTCAGGACTCGATTACCGTTGGGCTCAGAAAGAAGACGGCCCCTATGCCACTGCAGGCGTCACCGATGGGCTGGACATCACCGGCATCAGCCTTGAAGAGAACATCCGACGCATCGCATCAGCCCCATTGGCATTTGCCCCGGGGAGCAGCTGGCTCTATTCGCTGGCACCCGATGTCTTGGGAGCCGTCATTGCCAAAGCCCATGGCACAGACTTTCCAACCGCGATGCAGCAACTGGTACTTGAACCTTTGGGCATTACTGATACCGCTTTTTATGTGCCTCCAGAACAGAAAGAAAGGGTAGCTGCGGCTTATTACCTGGATGATGCGAAAAAGCTGACCCGGATGGCGGATGACCAATTCCTGACCTCACCGGATGACCGCTATTTCCATTTCTCACCGGAACGGGTTTTCAAGGCAGAGGAATACCCTTCAGGGGGAGTGGGGCTTGTCGGTACCGCAGCAGACCTGATGAAGATTGTCGAAGTCATCCGCACAGGTGATGCGCCTTTCACCTCTAAAGACCTGATTCTCCAGATGTCGGAAAACCAGCTTCATGGTATCGAAGCCCGCCCTGGCATGGGTTTCGGTTTGGGGTGGGGCATCCTCGTTGACCCTGTCCGTGCCGAAAACACCCCGCAAACCATCGGTACAAGGATGTGGGGCGGTGTCTATGGCTCGAAATGGTTCACCGACCCGGCAAAGGCCCTGTCGGTTGTCAGCATGACGACCACCGCACTGGATGAAGTCGTCTCGGTTGCCATCCGCAATGCACTCTATAGCGCATTGGCATAAACCAGCCGCTCCGGCACAACAGGAAATATACCGGTTTCAAGATGCCAGGATACCGGTTTTGTCTCCAAGGTCCCAACCTGCTGGAAAGACAGATGGATTTTCAGTTTTTCCAGAGAATTGATAAAATTATAAAGATGACTTATGTAAACGCCTGACAGCTTGTTGCCAGAAAGGCCGGGGTAATTTGGGATAACCTGGCAGGACAGCAGTCTTTTCCTCTCAATAGGCTGACATCAGAAAGGATGCATTCCATGAACAGAATCTACAAAACCATCTGGAACAAAACCAAGCGCTGCCTGAGTGTGGTCTCAGAACTTGCCAAGTCCCACAGTGGTGGCGGGACGGTCGTCAAGACAACCACTAAGAAAGCCTTCCTGCTGATGTCCTTTGCGGCAATGCTTGCCCCGCAGGTCATGCCTTCAGCCTATGCGACTGAATATATTGTGAGTGCAGGGACGACGCACTCCAATCAGTACTTGGATTTTGGTGATTCTGAAAAGGTATATGGGACTGCATACAGTACATTAGTCAACCTTTCCGGTAATGTCCATGCCTCTTCCGCTCCAGTACAGCATGTCTATAATGGTGGCATCGCCAGAGGGACATATGTCAATGGATATGGCAGCCAACGGATCTACACCAGCGGGGCAGCCTACAGCACAACAGTTTCCGGATGGACACAGAGTAGCCAGACTGGTACGACCCATTACTCCGCCCACCAGTATATTCAAGGTGGCAGTGCCGTCTCCACAACCCTCCTGGCAGATGGCATACAGCATATTTCTAGTGGTGGTGCAACCTTTACATCTGTCAACAGTGGTGCACAACAACATATCTACGGAGGATCAGCAACCGTTACCATGGTCTATGGTGGTGGAGAACAGCATATACATGGTGGTTCTGTTTCCAATACAACGCTCAGCGGTTCACACGAAAGTCTCTCCAACCAAGACCAAGCAAAGCAGGTCATTTCAGCAGGATCGGCTGTAGATACGAGAATCTTTGCAGATAGCGTGCAAATCATTTCTGCCGGTGCCTCTGCTGACACAACAACCCTCCAGGGAACCTCTGATGCGATACTGGTGCTGCAGCTGGGGCTGGCTGCCCAGGATGTCTATGGTTCTGCCCATAACACTGAAATCTATCAGGGGGGATATCAGCAGGTTCGCGGTAAAGCCAGTCAGACGACTATCTATAGTGGCGGAGAACAGCGGATTGTGCTTGGTGGAGAAGACACCGGGGGAGGGACAACCGTCAAAAATGGAGGGTTGCAGAATATTGTCGGCGGTAAAGCCACCAGTACAACCATCAGCGCTGATGGAATACAGGAAATCCACGGCAGATACGATAATAACGGTGATGACGAGATCCTGGTCAGCCGTGGTAGTGCCTCCTATGCAACCATTCTAAGTAACGGAAAACAGGTTATCTCCAAGGGGGGGTATGCAGAATATGCCGGGATTGGGGGGTTTAATGCCGTCCAGGAAATCAGCCAAGGTGGCAGTGCTTTCAGAACAACCATCAACTCTGGGGGGAGTCAAACCGTCTTTTCAGGTGGTTTAGCAACGTCCACAACCATCAACGCTAGTGGGAGTCAAACCATTTCCAAAAGTGGCAGTGCGGCAGAGACAACCATCAACGCTGGCGGGCTCCAGAGTATCCTGCTAAGCGGTTCAACCGGCAAGGCATATGTTTACGGAACGCAGAATATCAATTCTGGTGGCACAGCTACTAGTGCACAGATTTATAACGGAGGATTACAGACTGTCCGAGGGACTGCCACGAGTACAGCAATCTATAATGGCGGCACACAGACAGTCTTGGGAGGCGGTACAGCCAGTGGTACGACTATATCACACGGTGGCCTACAGATCCTGTCAAAATCAACCGCTAGCCAAGCTGATGCTACAGCCGACAGTACACGCATTGAAGGCGGACAGATGATTGTCGGTTACGGCGGCAGAGCCAATGGTACGACTATCACAACCGGTGAGCAGGATATCGGCAGCGGCGGGATTGCCAGCTCGACACAGGTCACGAGTGCGGGCAGGCAGTTTATCAATGCTGGCGGTGTGGCTTTAGACACATTTATCTACAATGGTGGCATACAGGAAATCTTCAATCAAGCGGAAGCCGTTTCGACAACTGTCGGTATGCATCTCACAGGAGTGGCAAAAGGCAAGTCAATCATCCACTCAGGCGGTTTAGCCTCTGGCATGAAGGTCAATAATGATGGCACCCTGGTTCTCGATACCGGTGCCTCCATCAGGAATCTTGATAAGGAAAGCGGCGGAACAATCACCGTTGATGGGTCGCCATTGTTCAGCAGTGCCAGTGTCAAGGCAGGCAGCCTCGAGACGGGTCCAAACCGGAGTGCCTATTTCAGTGGGACATTCAGCGTGTCAGGACAGACCGATGAAGTCTATGGTGGCTATTCCCTGTCGAGCGGTGTTGCCAGCATCAAAGTCGCCGTGACTGGCGCCGATACGGCAGTAGGCAAGGTGATTGCCGGTTATGGTCTGGGTAGCGCCGATGTGCAAAGGAATACTCTGACCGTTGATGGCGCCACAATCACCAATGCGGCGACTGAATGGGATTCCGCTTTCAATCCAATGCCCCGCTTTGCCGGCGGATACAGTAAAGACGGTAATGCCAGTTACAACGACGTCATCATCAACAGTGCAACGGTAGGAGGCGCTTATCCAACAGTTTATGGGGGACTGGGTGGTCAAAGTGCTGAGAACAATACCGTGACAGTCAATGGCATCAATAGCAACGATACCTATCTCAGTATTAACGGTGGTTTTGCCATTTCAGGCAGGGCTTATCGCAATACAGTCACAATCAATGATGGTACAGCCGATTATGTTGTAGGTGGGTGGACCAATTCAGGCAAGGCTGAATACAATACCGTCGCCATTTCAGGCGGCACCGTCACCGACCAGGTTGTAGGCGGGTATTCTTCTGGTGGAACAGACCATTATGCTTCCTATAACACGGTCACCCTCACTGGCAATGCCTCCGCAGGCGGCATCTATGGTGGGCATGCTGTCAACGGCACTGCTTCAGCCAATACCATCACCCTGTCAGGCGATGCGGTCACCGGTTATGCAGTCGGTGGACTTTCCTCTGAAGGGAATGCCAATGCCAACATGGTATCTATCCAAGGCAACGCCCATGCAGATTCCATAACGGCTGGTGCATCCAATGCTGGAAACGTCCAGGGCAACCGTGTGGTAGTCACTGGAAATGCCGTAGCCGATTATGCTGAAGGGGCTTCCACCTCCACCGGTACCGCCATCAGCAACACCGTCCTGCTTGACGGATACGGTCAGGCAAACACCGTCTTCGGCGGCCAATCTGAATCGGGCAATGCCACCGGCAACGCCGTCACCGTCCAAGCCAATGCCAAAGCCACAAACATCACTGGTGGCTATTCGGACGGTTCAGGCACAGTTGCCGGCAACACCGTCACAATAAGCGGCGGCACAGCCGTCAAGGTGCGTGGCGGCCAGTCCCGGAGCGGGGTGGTGAACGGCAACACCGTCGAGGTCAGCGGCGGTACGGTC
>JAFWUI010000012.1 GCA_017524145.1 Oxalobacter sp.
CGAAATCCTGAAGGAAGTTCTGGGTTACGACGATGCAGGCATTGCAGCCCTGAAGGCAGGCGGTGCATTTGACGTTCCACCTAAGAAGAAGAAATAATTCTTGGACTGTGAATGTCTGATAACCTGGGCAACTGGGTTATAAAAAGAAATGGGCGATTATCCTTTCGAGGCTGGTCGCCCGTTTTTTATGATTGCCGGTTTCTCTCCCTCTTTGTTCTTCTTGCTGTTGCTTTCCCTTGTTTTTTCCTGATGGGGGCTGTCCTTCAGTAATCCTTTGGGTTCCAATCGGTTCCTGTTGGGCGTTGCTGTGGTATCAAGGTCAATGAAAGTTTCCTGAGGGTCAGGAAAATTTAACAAGCCTGCATTTTTCGGGTATCATGCGTGCCTATCCGAGGAGCGTTGCAACAGAAAACGGATGGAATCGTCTTTCATCCCGGCTTTTTGCCAGGCTCGGAATCCCATAAAACGGCGCTCACGTTGCTTTTTTCTCATTGAATCAAGAAAGGAGGGCGTGATGAACGCTGTTTCTACCAATAAAGATTGTGTAATTGCCGATATTTCTCTGGCAGACTGGGGCAATAAGGAAATCCGTATTGCTGAAACGGAAATGCCAGGATTGATGGCAATCCGTGAAGAATTCTCAGCTTCCAAGCCATTGAAGGGTGCCCGTATCAGCGGTTCCCTGCATATGACCATCCAGACGGCTGTATTGATCCAGACACTGGAAGCCTTGGGTGCTGAAGTCCGTTGGGCATCATGCAACATCTATTCCACCCAGAACCATGCAGCTGCTGCCATTGCTGCAAACGGTACCCCTGTTTTCGCTGTCAAAGGGGAATCGTTGGATGATTATTGGGAATATACCCACCGTATTTTTGAATGGGCAGACGGCGGCTATTCCAATATGATTCTGGATGATGGTGGTGATGCCACCCTGCTGCTGCATCTGGGTGAACGTGCTGAAAGCGATCCATCTGTCATTGCAAATCCAGCCAGTGAGGAAGAGACAGCCCTTTTTGCCGCCATCAAGCGTCATCTGGCAGCTGATCCAACCTGGTATTCGACCCGCATCAGCAAAATCAAGGGTGTTACCGAAGAAACGACGACAGGTGTCCATCGCCTCTACCAGATGTATCAGGAAGGCCGCCTGCGGTTCCCTGCCATCAATGTGAACGATTCCGTGACCAAGTCTAAATTCGACAACCTGTATGGTTGCCGCGAGTCCTTGGTTGATGGCATCAAGCGTGCGACCGATGTGATGATTGCTGGCAAGGTTGCTGTTGTCTGTGGTTATGGTGATGTGGGCAAAGGCTGTGCACAGGCATTACGGGCATTGTCTGCCCAGGTCTGGGTGACCGAAATCGACCCGATCTGTGCATTGCAGGCAGCAATGGAAGGCTACCGCGTTGTGACCATGGATTACGCTGCGCAGTATGGTGATATCTTTGTCACCTGCACGGGTAATTACCATGTCATCACCCATGACCATATGATCCAGATGAAGGATCAGGCGATTGTCTGCAATATCGGTCATTTCGACAATGAAATCGATGTGGCTTCCATGCACAAATACCAGTGGGAAAACATCAAACCACAGGTGGACCATATCATCCTGCCGAGCGGAAACCGTATCATCCTGCTGGCAGAAGGCCGTCTGGTCAATCTGGGGTGTGCAACCGGCCATCCTTCTTATGTGATGAGTTCTTCTTTTGCAAACCAGACGATGGCCCAGATTGAACTGTACACGAAGACAGCAGATTATCCTGTTGGCGTTTATATCCTGCCGAAGATCCTGGATGAAAAAGTTGCCCGTCTGCAGTTGTCCAAATTGAATGCAGAGTTGACTGTCCTGACGGAAGAACAGGCAAAATATATCGGTGTGAAGACAGAAGGTCCTTATAAACCTGACCATTACCGTTATTGATGGTTGAGCGGTGTGTTGCTGGCACACCGCATGGAAAGGGGGGTTCGGGTTGGCTGTCGCCACCTGGAATTTGGAAGACAGTTGTTCCATTGAATCTGGAGCGTTGCCATGCTGCGTATCGCATTGGTCTGGTTCATCAATTCAGCAACCATGCTGCTGCTTCCACAGTTGCTTCCCGGTTGGATTACCGTGGAAAATTTCTTTGCAGCTGTGTTGGCAGCACTGGCGGTTGGTTTTGTGAACACTTTCATCAAACCCGTATTTACCATCCTGACATTGCCGTTGACGGTATTGTCGATGGGTTTGTTTATGCTGGTGTTGAATGGCCTGATGTTCTGGTTGGCAGCAGGTTTTGTTCCTGGTTTCCATGTCAGCGGCTTTGGTGCCGCTATTGGAGGGGCATTGCTGTACAGTATCCTGACGTGGGCGTTTTCCACGTTGCTGATCAAGAATAAATGATGTCATCACAGAAGAGTTTCAGCATCGAGGTGTTTCCTCCCAAGGCACCCGATGCCGTTGCAGAACTGCGCAGGAACCGTGCGCAGCTGGAATTATTGGGACCGAAATATTTTTCCATCACTTACGGTGCGGGGGGCTCCACCCAGCAGGGAACCTATGATATTTCCTTGGAAATCCTGAATGAAGGATTTGAGCCTGCCCCGCATATTACCTGTATCGGTGCAACTTACGGGAAGGTCCGCGAGCAGATTGCAGAATACAAACGGATGGGTGTCCATCATATTGTTGCCCTGCGTGGCGACCTGCCCAGTTCATATGGAGAGATTGGTGAGTTCCACTACGCGAATGAACTGGTTGAGTTTATCCGGAAGGAAACGGGAGACTGGTTCCGTATTGATGTAGCTGCTTATCCGGACATGCATCCCCAAGCGCCTTCCCTGTCAGAGGATATCGCCAATTTTGTCCGTAAGGTAAAAGCGGGGGCCGATACCGCCATTACCCAGTATTTCTATAACCCGGATTCCTATTTCCGTTTTGTGTCGGATATCCGTAAGGCGGGGGTGGATATTCCTGTCATTGCCGGGATTATGCCCATCACCAACTACACCCAGCTTGCCCGTTTTTCCGATATGTGCGGTGCGGAGATTCCGCTATGGATCCGCCGTCGTCTGGAAAGTTATGGCAGTGACCTGGCTTCGCTCCGGGCATTTGGACATGATGTCGTGCTGGAGCTGTGCCGCAAGCTGCTTGATGGCGGGGCAGATGGACTGCACTTCTACAGCCTGAACCGTGCGGAAGCGACTGCCCGCCTGTGGCGTGAGCTGGGATTGAAGAACGGTTGATGCCTTGGTTGGGTTGACCCAGTATTTCCATCTACCTGAAAATGGCATCTTCCCGAGCAGGGAGATGCCATTTTTCTCAAAAACTGATGTAGAGGAAGGGCGGTCAGCCGTTATTTCCGGTCAGCCTCGACTTCTGCTTTGCGGATGACTGCTGCAGCTTTGTCAAGGACACCATTGACGAATTTATGCCCGTCAATGCCACCAAAAGATTTGGTGAGTTCAACGGCTTCGTTGATGACAACACGGTAAGGGATTTCAAGACAGTTGACCAGTTCAAAAGCCCCTAGCAGCAGGATGGCATATTCGATTGGGGACAGCTCATCCGGATTACGGTCAATATGCGGGATAATCTGCGCCCGAAGAACCTCATATTGGGCAATGGTTCCAGAAAGCAGGTTGACGAAATGTTCGGTATCAGCTTTGTTGAAACCATGTGCCTGTCTGATGTGTTCAATGACAGCAATGGCATCGTCTTTATTCAACAGCCATTCATAGAGCCCCTGTAGGGCAAACTCACGGGAACGCCGCCGGGGAGAACGGTTCTTGGACGGATTGGCATGAACAGATTGGGTTTTCATTATTCTTTCTTGATGATGTTGTCCTCAAGCAGCTGTTCCTTGTCTTCTGCATCAAGGACTTCATCAATGTTGTAGAAGACAAGGTTTGCCATTTCAACAGCAGCGCTGGCTGCTTCGTTGCCTTTTTCGACCATACGGGCTTCAGCCTGTTCATCTGTATAAGTGGTCAGGATGGCATTGGCAATGGGGATACCGAAGTCAATGGCAACCCGGGAAACACCTGCTGCCGCTTCATTGGAAACCAGTTCAAAGTGGTAGGTTTCCCCTTTGATGACTGCGCCGACAGCAATCAATGCATCGAACTGCTGGGTTGCGGCAAGCTTTGCCAAGGCAATCGGGATTTCCAACGCACCAGGGACAGAGCAGACAAGGATATCTTCATCAGCAACACCCAACCGTTCAAGCTGTTCCAGACAGGCTTTGCGCAGGCCATTGCAGATACTTTCGTTGTAACGGGCCTGGACGATTCCGATGCGGAGATCGGTTCCATCGAGATCCATCTTAATTGTTTCAATCCCCATAACTTCCTCCTTTACTGATGGTCAAGTGTTGCGGTTTTCAAGATAACCGATGATGTCCAGACCGAAACCTGCCATGGAAGGCATCTTTTTCGGATTGCCCAGCAGCCTGAGCCTGCCTGCGCCGATGTCCCGCAGGATCTGGGCACCGATACCATAATTGCGCAGGGTCTGCGCGGTGGCAGGGGCAGGCCGGTTTTCAGGTCTGTTGCCCAGCTCCTTGAACCTGCCAAGGAAATCTTCAGGCACTTCATTGCAGTTCAATAAGATAAGGATACCACGTTCTGCCTTGGCGATTTCCTGCATGGCGTCTGTCAGTGACCAGGAATGGCTGGATCCTGTATTGAGGAAATCCATAATGGAGACAGGTTGATGGACCCTTACCAAGGTTTCTTTCCCTGGGCTGATGTCCCCTTTGACAAGCGCCATATGGAGGGACCTGCTTGGGCGGTCGCAGTATATCATGGCGTGGAAAGTGCCGGCAGCCGTGTCGATATCGTTTTCGGCAAGCTTTTCGACAATGCTTTCATGTTGGTTACGCCAGCTGATGAGGTCAGCGATTGTGCCGATTTTCAGGTGATGTTTCCTGGCGATTTCCAACAGTTGCGGCAGGCGTGCCATGGAACCGTCTTCATTCATGATTTCACAGATGGCAGTGGCAGGCGTCAGTCCTGCCAAGGCAGCGAGGTCACATCCTGCCTCAGTGTGTCCTGCCCGCTGGAGGACACCGCCAGGTTTTGCTGTGACAGGGAAGATATGTCCTGGTTGGACGATGTCCTGTGGTCTGGCATCCGGTGCAGCGGCAACCCGGATGGTATGCGCCCGGTCAAATGCGGAAATACCGGTCGTCACACCTTCAGCGGCTTCAATGGAAACGGTGAAGGCGGTGCTGTATTGGCTGGTATTGTCTTTTGTCATCGGTGAAAGACCCAGCCGGTCGCAGTGTTCCTGCGTCAGCGTCAGGCAGACAAGGCCTCGTGCATGGGTTGCCATGAAGTTGATGGCCTCCGGTGTGACGAAGTCTGCTGCAATCATCATGTCACCTTCGTTTTCCCGGTCTTCATCATCAACCAGGATGACCATACGCCCTGCACGCAGTTCATCAATGATTTCTTGGGTTGAAGCTATTGGCATAACAATCGTTCCTTTAGAACCCTTTAATTTAAATGAAAGCGCAGGAAACCGTGACAGAATCCCAATGTAAAGCGGTATGATATGCTGATGGAATGGTGGAAAAAAGTCCTCAAAATCCTGACGGTGACCTGTTTCTCCTTGGTGATGGCTTCAGCTGCCATGGGGCAGGAGCCACAGTCGATGGCGGCTGACGGGCCATTGAGGGGGAAAGCGATGATGCCTCAGGATATGCTTGTCCGGATTGCCGAGATAGAGGTGTATCCGCAGTACCTTTCAGCTTATCTGGACTATGCCAGGAAAGTAGCGGATGTTTCTGTCCGCGAGGAACCTGGTGTCATCTGTATTTTCCCGATGCAGCTGAAGCATCCGGACAATGTTTTCCGGATTGTGGAGATATACCGCAGCGAGGCAGATTACCGTCATCACTTGGCAACTCCGCATTTCCTGCAATACAAGCAGGGAACGCTGTCTATGGTGAAATCATTGAGGTTGGTCGACTGCGGGATGGTCTATCCAGAGGGATTGCCTGCACTGTTCCGTAAGGCTGTACAGGACTGAATGTGTTTCCCATTGGAAAAACAGCGGGACATATCAGGATCCAGCCGGTCAGCGTTGAGCGGCTTATTTTCCGATGCAGAACTGGGAGAAGATTTTGCCCAGCAGGTCATCAGAGGTGAATTCCCCAGTGATGCTGTTGAGTGCATTCTGCGCCAGGCGCAGTTCTTCGGCCAACAGTTCCAGATTGTCTCCTTCTTTCACATGCGTTGCTGCAGCAACCAGATGGTTGCCGGCATCCTTGATGGCAGTCAGGTGGCGTTCACGGGCGAGGCAGGTGGATTCGCCGGTTTTGACCCAGCCAGCTGCTTCAAGGACTGCTTTCCTAAGCAGGTCCAACCCTTCTCCAGTTACCGTGGAAAGATAGACTTGGGTTGTGCCCATGATATGGTCGAGAGAAGGTTTATGCCCGGATAGGTCAATCTTGTTCCAGACTTGGATGACAGGGATGTTTTCCGGGAAGGAGGTAAAGGTCTGTTCATCTTCCCGGGTTGGTCCGATACTGGCATCCAGCAGATGCAGGATGATGTCTGCCTTACCGATTTCGTCCCAAGTACGGCCGATGCCGATTTTCTCGACTTCATCTGCTTCAGATTCTTCGCGGATACCGGCGGTATCCGTCAGGGTGATCGGTACACCCTCGAGTTGGAGGGATTCGGAAATCTTATCCCGGGTGGTACCTGCAATCGGTGTGACAATGGCTGTATTTGTACCGGTAAGGCTGTTGAACAGGGAAGATTTTCCGACATTGGTCTGTCCAGCAAGCACAACGTGGATGCCGTCACGCAGGAGAACCCCTTGGGCTGCCTGTCCAAGGATATGGTCAAGCGATGCCAACATCCCTTCAATCCGTTCACCTGGCTTTTCTTTTGCCAGGAAATCTGTGTCTTCCTCAGGGAAATCCAGTGTCGCTTCAATGAGCATCCGCAGGTTGGCGATTTCTGAGGCAACGGATTGGATCTGCTTGGAGAATTCCCCGCTCATGGAACGGGTTGCTGAACGGACAGCTTCTTCGGTGGTGGCATCAATCAAGTCAGCGATGGCTTCTGCCTGTGTCAGGTCAATGCGGTTGTTGAGGAAGGCACGACGGGTGAATTCTCCGGGTTCTGCAAGGCGCATCCCGATTCTGGCGCCCGCTTCAAGGCAGCGTTTGAGCAGCATCTGCATCACGATGGTGCCACCATGTCCCTGCAGTTCCAAGGTATCCTCACCGCTATAGGAATGTGGCCCCTTGAAGAACAGGGCGATGCCTTCATCAATCTTGTTGCCATCCGCATCATTGAAAGGGACAAAATAGGCAAACCGGGGTCTCATCGGTAGGGTCATCCCGGAACCTTTGAAGAAATCCGTAATGAAGCCATCCAGGTTTTTTCCTGAGATGCGGACGATGCCGACACCCCCCCGACCAGATGCTGTGGCAATGGCGGCAATCGGTGCGGTGTCCAGTTTCATGATGGGGCCCTTTCTTTGTCACATATGGATAACCGGTGCTGTGTCAGCTCGATACTTCCATTATCCATACACACAGGAAAAAAGCAAAAAGTTTCATCATTGCTAATGATAAAACAGGTTTTAGATGATGGTTTGCAACACTGTTGAAAGGGAATTTTGGAACCAAGCTGTTCAAATAGTGGGGGAGTTCAGTATAGAATGACCTCTTAGTGCAGTGAAACATGATGGATGATGGCATCATGTCCTTGTATGGATTGGAAAAACCGATTCCGTTTCAGATTGGAGAATTGAGATGGCAGCAGTTGAAGGCGGCGTTACCCGCCAGACGTTTGATGAAGTCATGGTGCCGGTCTTTGCACCGGCTTCTTTTATCCCTGTCAAAGGGAAAGGGCTTGAAGTCTGGGACCAGGAAGGCAGGCGTTACCTGGACCTGAGTGCCGGGATTGCCGTGCTGGCACTGGGACATACGCCTGATGCCGTTGTTGATGCCCTGACGGAACAGGCAAAGAAACTCTGGCATATCAGCAATTATTTCACCAATGAGCCGGTACTTGAACTGGCCCGGAAGCTGGTCAATGCCACCTTCGCCGACAAAGTCTTCTTCTGCAATTCCGGTGGGGAAGCCAACGAAGCCGCATTCAAGCTCGCCCGTAAATGGGCACAGGACAACTACGGTCCCCAGAAAAACCGCATCGTCTCCTGCTTCCATGCCTTCCATGGCAGGACCCTGTTCACCGTCTCCGTCGGCGGACAGGAAAAATACACAGCAGGCTTTGAACCGCTTCCCCAGAAAATCGACCATATCGGTTTCAATGACATCGAAGCCGCCAAGGCCGCCATCAAAGATGATGTCTGCGCCGTCGTCGTTGAGCCCGTCCAGGGAGAGGGAGGCATCCTGCCTGCCGATCCCGCCTACCTGCAAACACTGCGCCAGCTGTGCGACCAGCATAACGCCCTGCTGGTTTTTGATGAAGTTTAGTGCGGCTTGGGACGTATCGGCAAACTCTTCGCCTATATGGACTATGGTGTAGTACCGGACATCATGACCTCCGCCAAGGCATTGGGCAACGGTTTCCCGATTGCAGCGATGCTGACCACAGACCGGGTAGCCAAATCCTTCACGCCAGGCACCCATGGCACCACATATGGCGGCAACCCGCTGGGAGCAGCAGTCGCCAACAAAGTCTTCGACATCCTCAGCCAGCCGGCATTCCTTGCCAACGTCGTCAGGCAGGGCGGGAAACTGCGTGCAAGCCTTGAACGGATTGCATCCGACTATCCGGAAGTCTTCAGCGGAGTCCGTGGCAAAGGACTGATGCTGGGACTTGTCATGTCAGATAAATACCATGCGAGGGCGGCAGAAATCACCGCAGAAGCCCAGAATCAGGGGCTGCTGGTTCTGCTGGCGGGGTATGACGTCATCCGCTATGTGCCTGCGCTTGTCATAGAGGACCGGCATATCGAGGAAGCTGAGCGACTGATGCGTCAGGCAATTGATGCCTGGCTGAAAAAATAAGCCAAGCTTTCTTGGACAGTAGAAGAACCCTGCAGGGAAAGAAGCCCTGTGGGGTTTTTTCTGGTTGCTGTTGCCATAACATGATACGCTATGAAGATGCGTTGATACAGGATGCCCAAAGGGCATTCCATCCATTGTAGAAAGCCGATTATATGACTACAGCCGTTTATTTCCATCCTTACAATGAACTGCATGAAATGGGAGCGAAGCATCCTGAAAGTCCTGCCCGTATGCGGACAATGTTCAGGGCGTTCAAGGAGTCAGGATTGGATGAGGTGTTGCAATACCGTATTTCCCCCGAGGCGACAGAGCAGGATATCCGCCGGGTCCATATCCAGGATATGATCAATATCGTGAAAGATGTCCCGGACCCCGGGTTCTACAATTATGTGGATGAAACACCACTCAACCATTTCAGCTGGAAAGCTGCCTTGCGGACGGTGGGCGCAGCCCTTGCCGCAACTGATGCGGTGATTGATGGGGAACTGGACAATGCTTTCTGTGTGAACCGTCCAATCGGCCATCATTCAATGATGGGCACGGCAATGGGTTTCTGTGTGTTCAACAGTGTTGCAGCAGCAGCAATGCACGCGGTGAAGATACGCAAATTGGAGAAGGTTGCGATTGTCGATCTTGATGTACATCATGGCAATGGCACAGAAGACATCTTTGCCTATGAGCCAAGTGTTGCCATGGCAAGTTATTACCAGGAATATATCTATCCATTCATGGGCAATGAGTTTCCCCGGAAACATATGTTGAATATTCCGGTACCTGCCGGTACTGATGGTACGGCCATCCGGAAGATTGTGACTGAACAGTGGCTGCCATTCCTGACGGAACAGAAGCCGGAGCTGATTTATATCTCATCGGGATTCGACGCACATCGGGACGATCCTATTGGCGGTATGGGACTGGTTGAGGCGGATTATGCATGGATGACCCGTCAGTTGATGGACTTCGCCGATGAACATTGCCAAGGCAGGGTTGTCAGCATTTCTGAAGGGGGATATAACCTGGACGCACTGTATGGCAGTGTGATTGCGCATGTAAAGGCCCTTGCTGGGATGGAATAAGGAACCGTCATGGCAACAATACAATGGTTTCCCGGACATATGAATGCCGCCCGTAAAAAGGCGGCAGAGACGATGGAAATCACTGATCTGGTCATTGAGGTGTTGGATGCGCGTCTACCTGCCGCCAGCAGCAATCCGATGGTGGAGGAAATCCGTTCCAAGCGCCAACGGCCATGCCTGAAAATCCTCAATAAGAGTGACCTTGCCGATCCAGAAGCCACCAAGGCTTGGCTCCAGTATTTCAACAGTCAGCCAGGCGTGACGGCTGTTGCACTTTCCTGCAAGAATCCTGCGGAAGTTGCCAGGATTCCTGCTCTTTGCCGCGAACAGGTGCCGCACCGTACCGGTCCTGGCAAGCCTGTCCGGATGCTGTTGATGGGGATTCCCAATGTCGGCAAGTCCACGTTGATGAATGGTCTGCTGAAAAAACGGGTTGCCAAGGTAGGAGATGAGCCCGCTGTTACCAAGCAGCAGCAACGGCTGTACCTGAACAAGACCATGGTGTTGACGGATATGCCGGGATTGATGTGGCCGAAAATCGCTTATGACAGTGATGGTTTTATGCTTGCCGCCAGTCATGCGATTGGGGTGAATGCCATCATCGAAGAAGAAGTTGCCGCCTTTTTGGGAGACCTGCTGCTCAAACGTTATCCAGAACGGCTGGAAGCCCGTTATAAGTTCTCTGTGGCGGGGATGGATGGCATTGCCTTGATTGAAGCGGTTGCCAAACGCCGGGGCTTCAAGGCGCGTGGCGGGGAACCCGACATCGAGAAAGGGGCGCATACGTTCATCCAGGATTACCGGAGTGGCGCTTTAGGGCGTATCAGCCTTGAAACACCAGAAACCCGGCAGGCAATGCTGGAAGCTGCCAAGGCAGAGGCTGATGTAAAAGCTGTCCAGGAAACAGCAAAGACAGGGAAAGGAGAGCCGGTCTTATAATGCCTCCTATGAAAGCGATTGCTCCAGGTACAGTTGTGTTCCAGCGTCATCGGGGTTACGGTGTGTTGACGTCTGTCAATCTGTTGACAGGGTGGGTAACCGCGCGTTTCGGTGATGAGAAACAAGGCGTTGACCTGAACCTTTCGACGGATGCCGTACAGTATGCGGATGGTGAGCCCATCCTTTTCCGGAAGCAGGCGCCTGACAGGACGCCCCATGCGCGTCTGATGGCAATGATGCTTCAGTTGCATGATGCCGGTTATCAACGGCTTTACCTGTATTCTTGGCCAAGGGAATCAAGGTTGCATTGGAACTGGCATCTGTTTACGGGCAACCGGACCTGGCATCAGCGGGGTTGGCGGAAAGGTTGGTACGGTTCCGGCCATGACTACATTTTCAATCCTGTGATGGGATGGGGTGATGCGCCGGGAGCAGATACTGAGGCACTTATCAGGGCTTTATCGCGGTTTGATCCAGAGGGGATGGCTTCAGCATATGGAGAGGATGAAGAACACACCTTATGGTTCAGGCGGATCTGTGGCCATCTGCTGCCAGGATATATGTACAGCCTTGAGAAACGCCGGAACCCGGATGGCTCCTTTTCCGATGTCTTGCCGGTTTATCCTGTCAACCGGGCGGTTCCTGAGTATGATGGCCCTTCCTTGCCATGTCCTCCTGGATGGAACAAAAAGTACTATACCGAGCCTGTGACCCGCAATTATTTCAGTATCCTTTAAAGGTTCAGCATGACAGCTTCTTCCCAAACCATCCATTTCATCGCCACGGGCGGTACGTTCGAAAAGCATTACAATGAACTCAATGGGGAGTTGGTGTTTGTCCAGACGCATCTACCGGCAATGCTGGAAAGGGCAAGGGTAACGGTCCCTTATTCCTGCCAGACGGTCTGCCTGATGGATTCCCTTGATATGCAGGACAGCCATCGGCTGAAAATACGGGATGCCTGCCGGGATACGGCAGCATCTCAGATTGTCATTGTCCATGGGACGGATACCATGCAGGAAACAGCAGGGGTGTTGGGTAAGGCAGGTATGGACAAGACGGTGGTGTTGACGGGAGCGATGGTGCCTTATGAGTTTGAGGGGTCAGACGCATTTTTCAATTTCGGTGCAGCGGTGAGTGCGGTGCAGCTGTTGCCGAAAGGAGTTTACATTGTGATGAATGGACGGGTTTTCGATTGGAACCATGTGAAGAAAAACCGTCAGATTGGAAAATTCGAGGCTGTCTGACGGTAGTCTGATGGCTTGATGTGGCAATTTCAGGGGAATTCTTTTTATGAATATCGTTATTCTCGCGGCAGGGATGGGCAAGCGGATGTATTCTTCTTTGCCCAAGGTGCTTCATCCATTGGCAGGCAAACCGATGCTTGCGCATGTGCTGGACAGTGCCCGTGCGCTGGCCCCAACCAAGTTGATAGTGGTTTATGGACATGGTGGGGAACTTGTCCGGGAAAGGATGGCAGCGGAAGACTTGGTTTTTGTCAAACAGGAAAAACAGCTGGGTACTGGTCATGCGGTGCTTCAGGCTGTACCTGAATTGGATGATACGGTTCCGACGCTGGTGCTGTATGGGGATTGTCCCCTGATCAGCCAGGTTTCCTTGAAACGTCTGGCAGAAATGTCAGGTAATATCCAGCTGGGTGTCCTGACAGTCGGACTGGATAATCCAACCGGCTATGGACGCATCATCCGGGAAAACGGCAGGATTGTCCGGATTGTGGAACAGAAAGACGGCAATGCAGAAGAACTGGCCGTCAAAGAAGTGAATACCGGCATCGTTTGTGCTCCGACAGTACCGCTGAAACGTTGGCTGTCATCCCTGACCAACAACAATGCGCAGGGAGAATATTACCTGACCGATATCATTGGGAAGGCATTGGCTGATGGCATTGAGGTTGTCTCTACACAGCCAGACCATATCTGGGAAGCGATGGGTGTCAACAGCAAACCCCAGCTGGCAGAACTGGAACGTATCCATCAGCGGAACATTGCTGACAGCCTGCTGGCAGCTGGGGTGACGCTGGCTGATCCAGACCGTATCGATGTCCGTGGGACACTGACCTGTGGACGTGATGTGTTTATTGATGTGAACTGTGTCTTTGAGGGAGAGGTTGAACTAGGCGATGGTGTGACGGTTTCTCCGAACTGCATCATCCGTAATACCAAGGTTGGAGCTGGTGCGGAAATCCGGGGATTCTGCCATCTGGAAGGTGCCCAGGTAGGCGCTGGTTCCCTTATCGGGCCTTATGCCCGGTTGCGTCCAGGGGCTGAGTTGGGTGAAGAAGTCCATATCGGCAATTTTGTGGAAGTGAAGAACAGCCGTATTGCTGCACAGAGCAAGGCCAACCATCTGGCGTATGTCGGTGATTCTTCAGTTGGTGCCCGTGTCAATATCGGGGCAGGAGCCATCACCTGCAATTATGACGGTGCCAACAAGCACCGGACAGTGATTGAGGATGATGTCTTCATCGGCACAAACTGCGAACTCGTTGCACCGGTCAAAGTTGGGGCAGGCGCAACAGTTGGTGCGGGAACCACCCTGACCCGGGATGCTCCGGCAGGTGCACTTGTCGTGAGCCGTGTGAAACAGACTGCCATCACCGGCTGGAAACGTCCGGTCAAAGAGAAGAAATAGCGTTCAGGCAGTTTTTGATTGGTTGGCTTTTTCCTGGAAGAAGCCACCATCTTCATCCCCAATGCGTTTCCTGCTATAGTGGGCAAGTGAAAGCACTGAATGTTGGTGCAGGTTTTTCCATGACATGGTGTCTGTCAGCAAGGCTTGTCTTGGGCAGAGGCCTTCAAGAGAAAGGAGTACTGCATGACCGATGAAAAAGACCTGACTGCTGAACCATTGTCCCCTGATATGCTGCGGAAAATCCATGCGTATTTCAATGCAGCGAATTATCTGTCTGTCGGCCAGATTTACCTGTTCAACAATCCCTTGCTGAAACGTCCGCTTGCTGCGGAAGATATCAAGCCCCGTCTGTTAGGACATTGGGGAACAACGCCGGGACTGAACTTCATCTATGTCCATCTGAACCGGATCATCAAGCAGTATGACCTGGACATGATTTTCATGACAGGCCCAGGACATGGTGGTCCTGCTTTGGTTGCCAATACCTATCTGGAAGGGACTTACAGCGAACGCTATCCCAATATCTCTGAAGATGAAGAAGGGTTGAAGAAACTCTTTACCCAGTTCTCTTTCCCAGGAGGAATCCCAAGCCATGTTGCTGCAGAAACCCCGGGTTCCATCCATGAGGGGGGCGAGCTGGGTTATGCGTTGTCCCATGCCTACGGGGCTGTCATGGACAATCCTGACCTGATTGTCGCCTGTGTGGTCGGGGATGGTGAAGCTGAAACCGGTCCATTGGCAACTGGCTGGCATTCCAATAAGTTCATCAACCCAGTTCGTGACGGTACAGTCCTGCCAATCCTGCATCTGAATGATGGGAAAATCGCAGGACCAACGGTTTTGGGACGGATTCCTCCTGAAGAGTTGGATGCGCTCATGTGGGGCTATGGGTATGAACCTTATTACGTTGAAGGTGATGACCCGATGGTCATGCACCAGAAAATGGCAGCGGTACTGGATGAGGTGGTTGCCCATATCCGCAGTATCCAGCGGGATGCACGTGAAGGCGGTATCAATACCCGTCCAAAGTGGCCGATGATTATCCTGCGGAGTCCAAAAGGCTGGACAGGTCCTGGGGTTGTTGATGGTCTGCAGGTCGAGGGGACTTTCCGTTCCCATCAGGTGCCTGTCAATGATGTCCGCAACAATCCTGCCCATCTCAAGATCCTGTCTGATTGGCTGTTGAGTTACAAACCGGCAGAGTTGTTTGATGCCAGTGGCAAGCTTGTTCCTGAGCTGGCGGAACTGGCACCGGAAGGGAACCGCCGTATGGGAGCGAATCCGCATGCCAATGGCGGGGAACTGCTCCGTGACCTGCGGTTGCCGGATTTCCGGGAATATGCAGTTGATGTGCCGGAACATGGTGTTGTGATTGCAGAGGCGACCCGTGTCCAAGGCCGGATGATCCGTGATGTCTTCACCCTCAATGACAAGAACAGGAATTTCCGGGTGTTCTGTCCAGATGAAACCAATTCCAACCGTTGGAATGCGGTCTTTGAAGTCACGGAACGCATGTCAATGGATGAGGTCAAGCCAACGGATGACAAGGTTTCCAACAAAGGGCGGGTGGTTGAAATGCTTTCAGAACATCAGTGTGAAGGCTGGTTGGAAGGCTATCTGTTGACAGGGCGTCATGGTTTCTTCCCTTGCTATGAAGCGTTTATCCATGTCATTGATTCGATGTTCAACCAGCATGCAAAATGGCTGGAAGTCTGCCGTCACATCCCATGGCGCCGTCCTGTTGCTTCATTGAATTACCTGCTGACTTCACATGTCTGGCGTCAAGACCATAATGGACTGAGCCATCAGAACCCGGGGTTCATTGACCAGGTCATGAACAAGAAAGCGGATGTCACCCGTGTCTATCTGCCACCTGATGCGAACTGCCTGCTGTCGGTGACCGACCATTGCCTGCGCAGCCGTCACCGCATCAACGTGATTGTTGCCGGTAAGCAGCCAGAACTGCAGTATCTCTCAATGGCAGAGGCAATTGACCATTGCACAGCCGGTATCGGTATCTGGGAATGGGCAAGCAATGACAAAGGGGCTGAACCGGATGTCGTCATGTGCTGTATCGGTGATGTCCCGACGTTGGAGACATTGGCGGCAGTCAAAATCCTGCGGGAACATATCCCTGACATCAAGATAAGGGTCATCAATGTTGTCAACCTGATGACATTGCAACAGCCTTCTGACCACCCCAATGGGTTGTCTGACCATGATTTCGATGTCCTGTTCACCAAGAACAAACCGGTCATCATTGCCTACCATGGTTATCCTTGGCTGATACACCGACTGACTTACCGCCGTACCAACCATGCGAACATCCATGTCCGTGGTTATCAGGAAGAAGGGACGACAACAACGCCGTTTGATATGGTCGTCCTGAACAGGTTGGACCGTTATCATCTGGCAGGTGATGTCATTGACCATCTGCCACAGCTTGGCGCGAAGGCGGCCTATACGAAACAGTGGCTCCGGACCAGACTGCTCCAGCATAAGGAATATGTCCAGAAATACGGGGAGGATATGCCGGAAATCCGGAATTGGAACTGGAAGGATGGACGTTCTTAAACCGTTTGTTTTCAACAGTTTATTCTATTGGTCTCCATGAGAAATGATTGTCTTGTTTTCTGTATGGAGGCCATTGAAAAATCTGGGTTAGAGTAGCTTCATTGCCAGATAATACTTTTCATTGAAGAGCCCACATTTGATATGAAGTCGCTTAGACCACGAAAGAGTATATATGTCCTCATACACAATTATCATTCCCCTTTTTGTTTTCTTTGCCCTTGTATATGTTTTTTGGTGTTTCTGGAAGCAGAACATCAAGAAAGCCAAGGCATTGGCGAAACAACTTGAAGGAGCTACCGAACGAATTAGTGAAATCAAGGAAAGCGGACTTTCTGAAGATGAGAAACTGAGTGAAATGGCGGCTGTTTTCAAGGACACTGAATGGAAGCAGCTTTGGTCGGAGTTTGCTGAGACATTGCATGAGCAAAAAGAAAGCGATGAGGATGGCATTATGCGGACGGTGCGCGTCAGGGCAACGGTGTCGTCCCAGTTCTTTTTTTCTGATTCGGTGGTCATCGATTCGGTAATCAAGACGGAGATTTATAAGCATATCCCAGGGGTATTTACGGCATGTGGGATTATCGGAACATTTGCTGGGCTTATTTGTGGACTTCTTCATTTTGATGCATCCGATTTGATGCATATCCAGCAGGGCGTATCGGAATTGCTTAGTGCGGTTCGGGATGCTTTTTTTGCTTCCTTTTTTGCAATTGTCTTATCTGTTGTTGCTATTTGGCTTGAACGGGAAAGTTACAAGGGTTGTACGGATAACCTCAGCAGATTGACGGCGGCAATCGATTCCCTGTATGACGCTGGCCTAGAAAACGAATTCCTTGAAAGCATTGCACGTTCTTCTGAAGAAAGCGCTAACCAGTCCAAGCAGCTGAAAGACGGTTTGGTTAGCGAACTCAAACCGCTTTTGCAGAATCTAGTTGACAACCAGATTGAGGAACTCAAGCCCATGCTGCAAGAGATGGTTCAAGCTCAGATGAAAGCCGTTGAACATCAGAATCTAGTGACAGACAGGCTAGTCAACAAGCTTTCGGAAATGGCAGGGACGATTACTGCCGGGTTCCGTGAAGAGACCGAGAAGTCAGCCAGCAATATCTCGTCGGGCATTTCATCCAGCATTGTTGAAGCGTTTAAGGAGCCATTGGAAAAAATCGCCGGATCCGTGCAGGAGGCAAGTGGCCAGCAGACTGAGGCGGCAGGTGAAACGCTCAAGATTGTTTTGGATAAGTTCATGGCTCAAATGGATAGTACCATTTTGGGGCGTCAACAGGATATGATCCAAACCATGCAGGAAGCGCAAGGAACCTTGCGTAGCATGTCTTCTGATATTTCAAATCTGATTGACCAAATCAAATCGACAGGTATTTCCGCACAGGAAGCGCTTTCTGAAAAGATGGCAGGTTCCCTTGAGATGATAAACAGTTCTCAGATCCAGATGCAAAATCAGATGAGGAGTTTCATCGAGCAGATTCAATCAACCGTTTCTTCAAGCCAGGGGCAGATGACGGTTGGGTTGGAAAACACCATCAAGAGCGTTGAGAACAGCATGGCCGATATCCTGACCAACATAGGCAGTTCTAGCAATGAAGTGCAGGAAGGCATGTCGAAGGTCAATGTGGGACTTGCCAAGACACTTGAGGTCATTTCTTCCGCCGGTAAACGCTATGAGCGTGCGGCCGACTCCATTGCCAATACATTGGAAAAGGCATCCGGTGTTATCAGATTAGGAACCGATCTCCTCCAGGGAACCAATCAAAGCGCAAGGGCGCTTTCAGGCGTATCGGAAAGGGTGGAGCAGGCTTCCCTTGCGCTCCAGCAAGTCCTTGACGATTACATCAGGGCAAGGAACGATGTCAGCGATTTGATTGATAGGCAGCAGCAGGAAGCCTCTTCTAGGAAGGAGGTTATAGAACAGCTGAGTGCCCATCAGAAAGAAATGCGCGAACTGGATGTGAACGCAACGGCCTACCTTGAAAAGGTCAATGAGCTGTTGACCCAGAACTTCGAAGCCTACAGCAAGGGACTCGCCAAGACGACGGATGAAATTGTTTCAAACCTAGCACTTGCATCCGGCCAGATCAAGAATTCTGTTGATGACTTGCAGGATAACATTGAGGAACTCAACGATATCCTCGAAAAGGGCCTTAGAAAGAATGGATGACGGAAGGGTCTAAACCATGTTGAGGCGAAGTGGCGATAACAGGAAATCAACGAATGAGCCCGAAAAGCCGTTCTGGATTTCCTATGCAGACCTGATGACAGCATTGATGTTCCTTTTCTTGGCGATTATGGTTGTTTCAATCATGTCGATTTCCCATGAAATTAACCTAGCGACGGCAGGGGAGAAAGGGCGTTCAGAGGCAATCGGGATGCTTTGCGAGAACATCAAGAAGGAAGCTGAGTCAATCAACGGCAACATCCATGTGAACTGCAAGAATAACAATATCCATTTTGGTTCGGTGGGTACATTTGACCAAAACAGCTATGCCCTTTCCGATGAAGGGCAAAAGGCTTTAAATGATGTGATTCCTATCATCTTGAAAGTCTCAGAAAGCGAAGAGGGTAAGCGCTGGTTTAAGCAGATTGTCATTGAAGGGTTCACCGATACGGATGGTTCCTACCTCTATAACCTGGATTTAAGCGTGAAGCGTTCTGAATATGTGATGTGTTCCCTGCTTGACCCGAAAATCGGTGCCAAAGACAAATTGACGGCAGAGCAACGGCGGCTGATCAAGGAACTGTTCCTAGCAGGGGGGGTTTCATTCAACAGTGCCAAGGAAAGCAAACAGGCAAGCCGCCGTGTCGAACTGCGGCTGCAGTTCTTCGGTCTCAAGGATAACCCTAACCGCTTGGCGCACGAGAAATTTGCCTTGGATGAGGTTGAGAAATGTCCATTGCATTGAATCTCTCATTGCTGGCAGCCCGGTTTGATGAACGGTTCAAGGACATTTCTGGGGAAAGCATCCTGCGTTTGGACACTGCTGCGAAGAAGATCGGTGAAATCACCGGCGGGATAGGAGACGGCGTGAAAAAACCACCGTCACAGGACTTGCTTGTCGAGGCGCTGGAAAGCCTCCAGCGCGGGAAGAGGGTTTCCCAACTGGACAAAAGGCGTCAGAAGGCAATCTGTTGGGGATTGGGTAGCCGAGTCACCGTCAAGAACCAGACGGTAATTCCACTTGAAGATGGCAAAGTTGTGAATCAGGTTTTTAGCCTCATTGACAGGTTTCTTGAACAGGGGACATTACGCAAGAACATATTTGTTGGACTGGTGTACAGTTATTTTGAATATCCTGAAGGCGGTCTTTCCTGTAGACTTGGGGCATGGGAGGAACTGCGTGACATCATCCATCGGGGGATGGTGTATTTCAAGGATTTCTACGCATCAAAACCAAGGCAGTGGTTTTCAAAAATACAGGTGCATCAGGAGATGCTCGGGCTCGGTGTTGCAGAATATGCTTATGCTGAGTTCGAAAAGGATTCAGAAATCAAGGAACTCCGTTCAGCACTGAATATCCCCGACAGGAGTTGGGTTTGGCGGGACATTGTCCAAATGAGACTTGAGGTCATCAAAAAGCAGCATGAAAGGCTTTTCTTCCAATCTGTTGACGGGTACATCGCCTTCGCAAAACAGTTCCACAGTTACATCGACCAGATACTGGCAACGGTGCTTGAACGTTATAAAGACAGCTCAAGAAGGTTACAGCCCCATATCCCATTAAAGGAGTTTGCGATTGAAACTTGGGGTCTACCGGGAATCGGGCTTGGCAAGTCCAGATGGAACACCTATGCTTCAGAAGAGACTCGCAAGATGGTCGGCAGCTGGATAGCACGTGAAAATCTTAGGATTTTCTTTGAGGTGATTGCTGGGACAAGATCCAATATCGAGCATGAGCGTTTCCGTTTCTGGTTGCGTTATCTGGGCAGCATCACGTTCACTAGGATTTACTTGAACCAAGATGCCAAGCAGACCCCAAACCTTGAACTTCGCCAGTATATCGAAAAAAGCAATGGGGCTTTCAGTTGGATCAATGGAACTGCCAATACGCACGCTTTCCTGCTGAATATCGGAGATTATTGCTTCCTGGAATTTTCCCATATAGGAAATGCCTGCTATGTGTATCATAAAGACCGCCTGCCTTTTTCACTGGATGCAAGTGACGTCAGGTTTTTTTTGATGAAGAACAAAATGTTGGCCACTGACCGTATCCTCCATACGACGGGCTGGCAGTATAACGCGGAATGGATGCTCAAGAGAATTGGCATTTACCCCGATTGATAGGAATACAATATGCCAGAGAATTTTCCATGGAAAGTTTCCGCGGATAAAAGCGGATTGGTTTTTGAAGAGGCAGATGAATTTCTCGCGGCGTACCTTTCGCAGCTTGAAGAAGAAGATTACATCGTCCAGGACGTCCTGACATGGGAAAAGCTCTATGCCCTAGTTGACGATGAGAACCATGAAGACAGCCTGCATCTTCTGAGACTGCCCCCCTCCTTTGATGCGAAATGTGAATTGATTAGCCGCGGGTCGTTGAATGACCCTGATTTTTCCATTTCAATCGCTAGCTGGACGAGATTCTCAGGAGATTCCTTTTCTCCCGCATTACTTGCTAGGATTGGGGCAGTTGTCCGGCTAAGGGGGGCATCATTCCTACTTCCAAGACCGCAGTATATCCTGCTCGATGCGGCAGCGGCGTTCAGACGGCGGAGTCAAAACAGTTTCTCCTACCAGCAGAAGGAATGGGCCAAGATCAGGAAATACGCGGTGGAAGCAGGGGCTAGGCTTGACAGGTTTCTGAGCCAGACTATCGTCCTTAAGCCGGACACACTGCACTTTACGCTTGAGAAAAGAGCAGGTGAAGGGGAATATGCGGGTGAAATCATTCCATCCTTTGACGATATGCCAAAAGGCTGGCTGGACATCTTCGATAAGACTGACTCGGTCCAAGATAGCTACAGTATAGCGGAGGAAAATGGCGGGATTGTCCATGTGCTGGTGGATGAGGCGGTTTTCGAAACACTCAAAAAAGTCAAAGCACTTCCTGGAAGAAGGAAGCTGACGCGTGATGACCTGCTTGCCCTAAAAAGCGACCCGCATGGTTTTTTTGGGGAAGCTTCCCGGGAAATCGTCAGCCTTGATGAGATTGACAGGGAAATCGACAAGGCAGGTTTCATCCTTTGGGAACATCGGCTTCTTGTTGGCCTTGACCGTGATAGGAATATCAAAAGTGCGGAAATCTACCTGACTCCCTTGACTGATGTTGCGCAACCCGAGGAGGCTTTAATCGATATTGGTGTTTCTAGGCGTCTCCGGTCTTACTGCGACAATGCCATTCAGGCTTTCGACAGGAAAATGCCTGAGTTTATATGGGAGGGGTATATCCTGCGTATACAGGATGCCCAAAGGGAGGTTGTCGAAAACATCATGGCTTCGGTCTGGGGTGGCAGGCAAGCAGTGCAGGAAGATTGGCTCTGGCAGGAAATTTCGCAATATGGTAAACGAGTTCAGGGAATCGGTGAGTTGATTAAGGTCCCGTCCCAGTTCCTGTTGAAAAGCTCAAAAATCAACTGGACGGGAGAACAGCAAGTCGGAACCATGCAGGAAAGCGGTGGCGGTTCCGATGGGAACGAAACCCAGCATAACAACCTAGTGGACAATGTGGGCGATTTAGCCACGCGTACAGATGGATCAGAGAGCCCTCCCGATGGAAACCATAAGGCCATAAAATCCGGAGTAAACAAGGAAGGTGATACCGCTTCTGAGGATAAACCACTGTCATCAGCCATGGAAGTGCTTCAGCCAGGATTGAATATCGAGGCAGATGACTACAGCAGGTTGTTCGAGAAGAACGGCCAGGATTTTCCTGAGCCGCTGCTGCCAAGCTGTCTCCGCAAAGGGATCAGTCTGTTGCCACATCAGAAGAAAGGAGTTGCCTGGCTTCAGAAGCTGATTGCGGAAAGGGGCAGTGGCTGCATCCTTGCGGATGATATGGGGTTGGGTAAAACGCTCCAGCTCCTATCGGTTATCGTGCGTTATTTCGAAGACACGCCACAGGAGGAACGATTCCCCGTTTTGGTGGTTGCGCCTGTGTCCCTGATGGAAAACTGGTATAAGGAGGTCGACCATTTCTTCCAAAGGCCTCCGATGCGGCTTCAGATGTTGCATGGGGAACACCTCCAAGATCTGCGTATCCGCGAAGGGAACCACAATTCATTGCGTGACGGTTGGCGGACAGGTGACCTTGTTTTGACCACCTACGAGACACTGCGTTCCTTCCAATTCCCGTTTGCTCGTGAGAGATGGCATTGCATCATTTGTGATGAGGCACAGAAAATCAAGAACCCGAACGCAATGGTCACCCAGGCAGTCAAGGCTGTCGGTGCTCAGGCTGATTTCTGCGTTGCCTGCACAGGGACGCCTGTTGAGAACAGCTTGTCTGACCTCTGGTGCCTTTTCGACTTTTCCTGCCCAGGGTTTCTCGGCACGCTCAACCATGATTTTGGCCCGACATACCAGCGTCCAATCGAACTTAAGGAATCTGGCTATGAAAAGAAGAACATCGCGCTTAAGGAGAAGATTGAACCATATGTCCTGCGTCGTTTAAAGGGCAGTGTCGCCAAAGACCTACCGAAAAAGATTGAGGAAAGCCCCCAAATCATGATGAACGGTGAGCAACTTGCCATGTGCCGCGCGGCGATTGCCGAGTACAGGAAAACACTTGCGGAACTTAAGAAGCAAAACAGCAGGATAAACCCGGCGTTGTTCTTGTTACACAAGCTTAGAGGGATTTGTGCCAATCCATTCCCTGAAGAAATGGATGTGCAGGCTATGCTGCGGAAGTCTCCAAAAATGCAATGGCTGAAAGACAAACTGACAGAAATCAGTGAGAAGGGCGAGAAGGCGATTGTGTTTACCGAATTCAGGGCAGTTCAGCGTTCAATCAAAAAAATGTTGACCGACTGTTTCGGTCTGTCTCCCGTTATCATCAACGGTGACACGAATACAGCGGCAGGGCTTTATTCTCGTCAAGGATTGATTGACAAATTCCAGGAAACGGAAGGTTTCAATGTCATCATCCTTTCGACAACTGCTGTGGGTTTCGGTGTCAATGTCCAAGAAGCGAATCATGTCATCCATTTCACACGAAGCTGGAATCCGGCAAAAGAAGACCAAGCGACGGATCGTGCATATAGGATTGGTCAGAAACGCGATGTTTATGTGTATTATCCAACGATGCTTGACCAGGCTCCCTATATTTCGTTTGAGACTAACCTGAATAAATTGCTTGCTGGAAAACGCGAACTTGCGCGGGATATCCTTGCAACAGGCAAAGAACTCAAGGTTGAGGATTTTATGGACGGTATCGATTAGGATTTTCTCTGTTTCAGGAATTATTCAAGAAGCATTGCCAGCAGATTTTTCTGCTTTCTGGTATAGGGTCTTTTTCTTCTGGAAAGCTTCAAAGCCCCGTTTGCGCAGCTGGCAGGCAGGGCATTTCCCGCAGCCATAGCCCCAGCTGTTGAGATGGATATGGTCACCGGTATAGCAGGTATGGGTCTGGTTGACAATCAGGTCAACCAATGCATTGCCACCCAGTTCTTCAGCCAATTCCCAAGTCTGCTGTTTGTTTTTCCACATCAGCGGGGTGACGATGTTCAATCGGGTATCCATACCGGTATTCAATGCAACCTGCAGAGCCTTGATGGCATCATCCCGGCAGTCTGGATAGCCGGAAAAATCCGTTTCACACATTCCGCCGACCAGGATATTGATGCTGCGGCGGTAAGCAACAATGGCGGCAGTTGTCAGGAACATCAGGTTGCGTCCTGGGACAAATGTGTTTGGCAGGCCGTTTTCCATCATCTGGATTTCGATATCCTTGGTCATTGCCGTTTCCGAAAGCTGACTGAGCAGGGATAAGTCACAGAGATGGTCTTCGCCCAATTTCCGGTTCCAGGCAGGAACCATCTGGCGCAGTTGTCTGATGATGCCGGGGCGGGCTTCCAGTTCGGCTTGATGGCGCTGGCCGTAGGAAAAGCCGATGGTTTCCACCCGGTCGTACCGGTGGAGTGCCCATGCGAGGCAGGTTGTGGAATCCTGTCCTCCACTGAAAAGGACAAGGGCGTGTTTCTTCATGGATGGGATGGTCATGTCAATGGTTGTATATTGGATGATGTCCAAGCTGTCGGATAGGGGTTGTTCTGAAACGGGAATTTCCGGCTTTTTTCGGTTTATTTGAAATATATCTGTCGGTTTGGATGATAATGGTAACAGTTTAATCCAAGTTGTTTTTTTTCAGTTATCTCAGGACGCGTTTCCAATGGCGTATTTCATGGACAGTCGATATCAGGACAGGAAAGAGGCTTTCTGGTATTTCCTGTTGTGCGTTGTTGTCCTGATGCTGACAGGACTGTCTTTTCCGGGTTATGCCCAGGAAACGCCCAACCCAAAGGATACACCGGAGCAGCAAGCCGATAGGAAAAAGCAGAAATTCACCTATACCGTGAAAATCGAAGCTCCTCTGAAAATCAAGAATATGCTCCAGGACAACCTGAGCATTGCCAAATGGCAGCATAGTGCTGAAATGAATGACCGGCAGCTCCGCAGGATGTACAGGGCAGCGCCTGTTGAGGTACGGGAACTGATGGAGACCGAAGGATATTATTCGCCTGAAGTGGATGCCCAGCTGTTGGGTGAACGGGGCGACCGTACGGTTGTCATCTTGGTCAAGCCAGGGAAACCGGTCAAGGTGACGGATGTCAGGATTACTTTGGAAGGCGATGTGGCCGGTACGAAGGCAAGCAGGAGTTTTCCTGGTGAAGAAGGGTTGAAAAAAGGCTGGAAGATGCCGGTCGGGACAGTTTTCCGCATGGAAGATTGGGAGACGGCGAAACTTTCCCTGTTCAAGGAACTTTCCCGTAGCCGTTATCCCCGGGCAACCATCAAGCATACCCAGGCGGTTGTTGACCCTGAAACCCATTCTGCACAGCTGGAAGTGGTGATGGACAGTGGCAGGGAAGTCCGGTTCGGAGATACGGTGATTATTGGCCTCAGGCGGTACAGTGAGCAGGTCATTCATGGACTGCATCCGCCGAAACCTGGCAGTGTCTATGACGAGACGCGGTTGCAGCGTTTTCAGTCCAGGGTACTCGACAGTGGCTATTTCAATGGAGTTGAGGTGGTGGCAGACCTTGAAACCGGCGCAGATGAGGTTCCTGTCATTGTCAAGGTCCACGAAAACTACCAGCAACATGCAGCTGTCGGTATCGGTTACAGTACTGATACCCGGGAACGTGCCAGCCTGACCTATGAACATTTCAATTTCATCCGGCAGGATTGGCGCCTGAAGAGTTCAGCGGTTGTCCAGGACCGGCAGCAGACAGCAAAAGCTGATGTCTATCTTCCTGAAAGTGAGGATGGGTTCCGTGACAGCTTCGGCGTAGCCTATGACCGCTCCAATTTCCGGGGGTTGGATACCCGTACAGTGGGACTGAATGCCAGACGGGCATGGGGCAGCCCCCGTTTTGAACAGTATCTGATGCTGGAATACTTGAATGAACATGACCGGATTGAAGGAGACCATGACGAGCGGCCAGAGGCATTGCCAGTGACTTATGGCCTTATCAAACGCCATCTGGACAACCGTTTCGCTCCGACAGAAGGGTATCAGATTGAAGCCCAGGTTGGCGGTGCCGTTGAAGGCTTGATGACAGATGAATCGTTTATCCGGGGTTACCTGAAAGGCCGTTACTATCATCGTGTCGGGCAGCGGGGAGACATCATTGTCCGTGGGGAACTGGGCGCAGTCCTGTCAGATAAGAAAGAAGGGGTACCGTCAACGGTGATGTTCCGGGCTGGTGGTGACCAGTCAGTCAGGGGTTATTCGTATGAAAGCTTGGGTGTCCGCCGTGGTGAGGCTGTTTTCGGTGGGCGTTACCTGGCGGTAGGCAGTCTTGAATACCAGCATTATTTCTGGGATGCCTGGGGACTTGCGTTTTTTGTAGATGCCGGTAATGTCACGGATAAATGGGCAAACATGGATTATGCTGTTGGGTATGGTGTCGGTGTCCGGTGGAAGAGTCCTGCTGGACCGATTGGGGTGGATCTGGCGTATGGTGAGAAAACCGGCAATTTCCATCTTCACTTTTCATTTGGGCTGACTTTCTGATGCTTGCGTTTCTGGCTCGTTTCCGGCAGTTCTGGACAAAAAAGCGGTTGCTGTATGTACTGGCACCGCTTGGAATCCTGTTCTGTCTGTTGATGCTGTGCAGCCAGCGTTGGGCAATCCAGTGGATTGCAGAAAGTGTTGTTGCCGCAAAAGGCGAGAAAATCACCTTTGAAGAAACATCAGGTTCCCTTTTCCATGAGTTGAGAGCTGAAAAGGTCGTCTATGAGGGACGGGAACGTGATATCACGGTAAAAGGGCTGGTCTTCCGTTGGAATCCGTTGCATCTGCTGCATGGCAAAGCAGATATCGATGAACTGTCTGCATCAGTGCTTGAAATCGACCTGAAACGTTCTTCGGATGAACCCCTGAAATTGCCGGAATCCCTGGCACCCCCTGTCTCGGTGGCTGTCCAGCAGGTTGTCATTGATTCCCTGTCCGTAAAGAAAATGGGGGTTGGGGTCACGCTTGAAAACATCCATTGTTCAGTACTGGCAGAAGATGGGGAATGGCAGGTGAAAGGGCTTGGTTTCGACAGTCCTTTTGGCAATGTGGCGATAGATGCCGCTTTGCAGATGGAGAAACCGTTTGTCCTGTCAGGGAAGGCACGTTTTGACAATACGGACCTGGATGCGCATATGGCGGTGGATGCTGGAGGCACCTTGGACAGGATCCAGTTATCGGCATCGCTCAATGGCTATGGAGCAACAGGTGACCTGAAAGCTGTCGTGACACCGTTTGCCCCATTCATATTCGATTCACTGGAACTGGTGGCAAAAGATATTGACCCATCCAAGATTGATGAGGGTTGGCCGATTGCGAAATTTGGAGCCAAAGCACATATCCTGGCACGTGCTGACCGTTCGATTGAGGGATTCCTGCAAGTTGAAAATGGGCTGTCAGGTCCCGTTGAACAGAAACGGCTTCCTATCCATGCGGTCCGTGCAACCATCGGTGGCAATGTTGATGTGGTTGAGCTGTCTCCTTTGGTGATTGACCTTGGCAGTGGGGGGATTTTCTCTGGCAAGGGCACATTTTCAGAGCCAGAAACCATCCTGAGCCTGAAGACGGGCGGTTTCAACCTGCATGGCATCACCGAAGTGCTGCGTCCCACCCATGCGGTAGGCAGCGTTGGGTACCATCGGGTTGAAGGGAAGCAGGAAGTGACCGTTGACCTTGGGGAAAGCCATATCCGGCTCAAGGCAGATGTCTTGAAAAGTGATGACCTGATTGAATTGAAGGAATGCCTGCTTACCGCAAATGGTGGCTCAATGGCAATGAAAGGCCATCTGGATCTGAATGAGACAAAGGATTTTGCATTGAAAGGCAATATCAGCCATTTCAATTTTGCAGCTTTGGGCAAGCTGCCTCCGTCCAATCTGAATGTCGGTTTTGATGTGTCTGGTGCCCTGAAACCAGACTGGAAAGCAGACCTTGCATTCAGATTCGAACCCAGTTCGTTGTTCAACCAGCCGGTTTCCGGTTATGGCAAAGTCTTGGTGAGGGGAAAAGAAGTCACTGATGCCGCCATCAACCTGGCTCTGGGTGCCAATACCTTTACCGCATCAGGTAAGTTGGGGAAAGCAGGCGGTCAACTGGATTGGCGTCTCAATGCACCTGCCTTGGGGGTTATCGGTCATGGTTTCAAAGGTGCCTTGGAAGGAGCCGGGACATTGTCCGGTCCTCTGGATGCCTTGCAGGGCAAGGTTTCCTTGACAGGGCATGATTTTATGCTGGCAGACCTGTTCGGGGCGCATGAACTGCAGTTGGAAGCAGGATTTGGCACAACCCTTTCCGACAGGATTGATGCCCGTCTCTCAGCGGCACAGGCAACGGTTGCAGGAACCCATTGGGCATCACTGAATCTCCGTTCAGAAGGAACCTGGCGTTCCCATACCTTGAGTGCTTCTGCAAAGAGCAGCCGTTTCGACCTGACAGCACAGCTTTCAGGGGGACTGACAGCCGGAGGAGAATGGGTCGGTTCGCTGGAACAGCTGGAAAACCGGGGTGCAAAACCTTTCACATTGTCAGGTTCTGCTGCATTGCGGGTAGCTTCTGCCGATGTCTTTTCCATTGAAGACCTGACCCTGAATCTGGGTGAAGGACGCTTGAATGTCGATAAGCTGGTCAAGAAAAATGCCCGCCTTGAAACATCAGGCAATGCCCGGAATATCCCATTGGACTGGCTGCTGTCTTTCTCTGAGGATGCTTCTTCCAAGGTAGACAGCACCCTGACAATCGGTGGGGACTGGTCTTTGCGTGCAGACCATGCATTGAGTGGTGAAGCGCATGTTTACCGGGAAGATGGAGACATCACATTGATTGGTGAAGAACACCGGATGCGTCTGCGCTTGGCTGCTTTGGACCTCCGGGCATTGTTCAACAACAGCAACATGGACCTCCATCTGCATGCTTCGAGTAAGCGTCTTGGAGAAACCGATGCGACCTTGAAAACCCGCCTTGCTTACCGCAATGGTAGTTGGGGGCTTTTCAAGGACAGTCCGCTTCAATTGGCGCTGAAAGCAGAGATGCCTTCCATCCAATGGATCAGCTTCCTGACTGGATTGCCAGACCTGGACCTGAATGGTTCCCTGTCAGCTGATATCCATGGGACAGGAACCTTGGGGACACCGCGGTTGTCCGGGAATGTTGCAGGGCATGGTCTGGAGGTTGATTGGCCGAGCAATGGCATCCATCTTGACCGGGGAGAACTGTCTGCTTCTTTGGAAGGCAACCGTCTGACCATCACCAAAGGAACCATCTACGGTGAAGAAGGAAAACTGCTGATTGGTGGCGGTGCATCCATGCAGAACGGCATGGTCAACAGTACGCTCAAACTGCATGCCGACCATCTGCTGGTAATGTCCAATGTGGACCGTCAGGTTGTCCTGACAGGAGATGGGAACTTCACCTTGGATGACAAAGGATTGAACCTGACAGGCAATCTGCATGTTGACCGTGCGAAGATAGTATTGGATGACCTTTCCGGTGTGACCCGGAGCAAGGATGTGGTTGTGCTGGGCAGGCCACCGAAAAAAGAGGCGACTTCCCCATTCCGGTTCACTGTCACGGCTGACCTTGGTAACCATTTCATGCTCCAGGGGATGGGCGTGGAAACCCGTCTTGCTGGACAGGTCACAGCATCATCGCAGGCAGGTGACCATCTGAGACTCAATGGCAACATCAATACGGTGGATGGTGTTTTCAATGCCTATGGTCAGAAACTGATTATCCGGAAGGGCAGGGCAACTTTCCATGGCACACCGGACAATCCTTCCATTGATGTCCTGGCGGTCAAGGAATTCTCGTCATCAGATGAAGTTTCAGAAGTCGGTGTACAGGTCAGGGGAACCGCCCAGATACCGAAAATCAAGCTGTACTCCAAGCCAGAAATACCGGATTCTGAAAAACTTTCCTGGCTGGTATTGGGGTATGGTGGCGGTGAAAATGGTTCCGCACAGCAACGTTCTGCCATGGCTGCTGCGGCAGCCGCCATCCTCAGCTCAAAACAGACCGGAGGTGTTCCTGGTAAACTGGCGGGGGCTTTGGGAATGGATATCGGTGTGTCATCGTCTTCACAGGTGGATGATACGGTACTGGCATTGAGCCGGCGTATCGCTTCCAACCTCTATCTGTCTTATGAGCAGGGACTGACAGGGGCAATCAGCCTGATCAAGCTGCGGTACCAGATTTCACAGCGGATGTCGTTGGTTGGTCAGACAGGTACCATTACAGCATTTGATGTACTGTATGACTGGCGGTTCGATTAAGGCATCTGCCTGAAACGCCAAGTACTTCTGGCAAACCGACGGTCCTGATAAAGGCAGGTTTACCGGATGCTGTTGACCGTCTGCCGGGTTTCAAAATTATTGTTCTTGAAATAGAGTTGGACAGGATAATAATAATTGTCCTTTGCCAGCCAGAGGGTCATTGTCTGGTTCTTGCCATTGTTTCCGGAGATGACGGCGGTCTGGAATTTTCCGGCAGGGGTGGAAAGGGTTTCATTACGGACGACGCGGAAAGTCCAGTCTTTGGTGCCCCGATGGCTAATGACCTGTATGGTATAGCTGTGGCCGGGAACAAAACGGTCTTTGTTGTCATTGGCGATGGCAGAAAGCTGCCAGACAACACTGCTATGGTCCTGGACCCTGCCATTGAAGGCAATGCTGTCATCACCATCAGACGGCTTGAAAGACCCGTTTGCCTGATTGATGGTTGCTGAAAATTTCTTATGGAGTTTTGTCTCTGAATAGTTCGTAGGTTGCAGGCCATTCCTGTCGACTTTCCCCGAACTGGCGGAGTTCAGGACATTGCCGAAAAGGGTGACGGTACAGTTGTCATGGATGGAATAAGTGCTGAGGTTGGTTTTCCATTGCATGACAGAATTGCCTGACAGGCTCAAACCGTTATAAGAGGCTGTGACCTTGTATCTCAGGGTCGCAGAAGGGGGAATGGCGGTATCGTAAACCGGTGCTGCCCAAGTGGTGGAACCGCCTGCGATGATGGCACTGAATGTCAGGGTGGCACAGATATTCCTGATGGTTTTCATTTCAGTTTTCCTCCAAACCTGTGATATAAACCACAATATGAGGATGCTGTGGCAATGTCAATATGGTTTGCTGCAGCCGTTACCGATATTACATGCTGTTACAGGGAAAAAGATGGTGCCTTTTGACGTCAAGATTTGTGACCGGAAAACCATTCAGGAAAGGTTGAAAGAGCTGCCTAAACCCATTGTATTTACGAACGGGGTGTTTGATATCCTGCATCGTGGTCATGTGACTTACCTTGCCCGTGCCAGGGCATTGGGTGCATCCTTGGTTGTGGCGGTGAATACTGATGCTTCAGTCAAACGGCTGGGCAAGGGAGAAGACCGTCCCGTCAATTCCTGCGAAGACCGGATGGCGGTCTTGGCGGCACTGGAATCAGTCAGTGCGGTGGTGCCGTTCGATGAGGATACCGCACAGGCAGTTGTCAGGGAATGCCATCCTGATATCTATGTCAAAGGCGGTGACTATGATATGCGGGCAATTCCGGAAGGCAAGGCTGTATTGGCTTATGGCGGTCAGGTGAAAGCCATCGACTTTGAGTACGACCGTTCGACTACGGCGTTGCTGAAGAAGATCCGTCAGGCGTGACAAAAGAGACAGGCTGTCCATCTCCATCGGATGGGATTGTTGGCTTACTGTCTTGATGGAGGTTGATGAAATCGTATTTCGTCCGGTCCATCATATGCGATGGCACAAGCGTGGACAGTGCAGAGAAGATGTTCTCGACCCTGCCTTTGTACTGTTTTTCCCAATCCCTGACCATCTGCTTGATTTGGCTTCGTTGAGGGTTCTCCTGGGCACCGCATAGCCCTTTCGGAATCAACGGATACTGATAGATTTCCGCAAACCGTTCCAAGTCGGATTCCTTGATATATGCCATCGGACGGATGACGACATGCCGTCCATCATCCGTCTTGAGTTTCGGTGGCATGCCCTTGATTTTTGCACTGAAGAACAGGTTCAGGAAAAACGTTTCCAGAATGTCATCACGGTGATGGCCCAATGCAATCTTGGTGATTCCCAGTTTGTCTGCCAGATTGTAAAGGATGCCCCGGCGCAGACGGGAACAGAGCGAACAGACGGCCTTGCCAGTTGGAATCAGCCGTTCGATGATACTGAACGCATCCTGTGTTTCGATATGGAACGGAACGCCTTTACCTTTCAGATAGTTGGGCAACAGGTCTTTGGGGAAGCCCGGCAGGTTCATATCCAAGTTGACGGCAATCAGGTCGAAATGGATTGGTGCACGCGATTGCAGGACCATCAGGATATCCAGCAAGGCATAACTGTCCTTGCCTCCCGACATGCAGACCATGATCCGGTCGCCTTCCTCAATCATGTTGTAGTCTTTCACCGCCTTGCCAGCAAGACGGAACAGACGCTTTGAGAGTTTGTTGTTCTCATAGCCTGCTTTATGGAACTGCCGGTAAGTTGTCATCTTCTTCGCTTGATTTCTGTACTTCATCTTTGAACCGGAAGACTTCAACGCCAATGCTGTCGCAGTCTTCATAGGCATTTGGTTTTTCGGAAGAGACCCTGACAGCAATGACATCAGGATGTTCCAGCAGCAGCCTTGCCACATCATCAATCAGGGTTTCCTGCAAGTTGATATGCCCTTTTGCGGTACGGGATGCCAACGTGTCCCGGATGAATGAATAATCGATGACTTCTTCCAGCCGGTCGTTGACCGGAGTGGATTTGGAAAGTGGGATGAACAGGTCAACGTTGATGAACATCTTCTGCGCCCCTTCCTTTTCAAAATCGTAGACACCGATCTTGATCGGTACTTCAAAATTGCGGAGGAAAAAACGGCGGCAGTTCCTGAGTTTGGGATGAAATAGTGGTGTGTACATGGGGATTTTGTCCAGTTTTACCAGTCAAGGCATTTTTTTACAGATACCTGTCTAAGTATAAGGCAAGACAGGTCCGTTGATTTTCCTGAAACAATGGGGATTTGCTGTCACCAGCTGGATTTGACCTGACGGATGCGGCGGGCATCCCGTTTTGTGGGACGTCCCTTCTCAATGCTTTTCGCTGGTTCAAATGCCAGTTTCCGGTTTTCTGCCATCTGTTCCCGCTTGGTCTTGGATGCTTCGGTTTCCGCATAGAGCTGTTGGGCAACGGGCGCAGGACCCCGGGTACTGGAAATGCCAATGACCTCAACCTCGAACCGTTCTTCTCCCCGCTCAATCCGCAGCAGGTCACCGGGTTTCACTTCCCGGGCAGGTTTGACTTTCTGTCCATCAATCTGGATTCGCCCCAATTCCACTGCATGCTGTGCCAATGAACGGGTCTTGAAGAAGCGGGCAGCCCATAGCCATTTGTCAATCCGGATGGAGGTCAATGATTGCTGTTTCATAGGGCAAGCTGTTTATCGGTTGGGGAGGATGTTTGCGGTATTATAAAACCGTTTCGCAACTGTACCTGTTGATGCTTACCGAAGATGATGACCGGTTTCCCATTGTCTGACCACGATGCCCAGAAGGTTTCTGACCGTCTCTGCCAGTTGATTGCCAACCGTATCCAGGAGGCAGGTGGCTGCGTTCCGTTTTCCGACTATATGCAATGGGCATTATATGAACCGATGTTGGGTTACTATGCCGGCGGTTCTTCCAAATTGGGCAAAGCAGGTGATTTTGTCACCGCCCCTGAATTGGGTGACCTGTTCGGCAGGACGCTTGCCCGTGCCATTGCTCCGTTGCTGAGCCAGACGGATGCGCAGATATTGGAACTGGGGGCGGGTACGGGTCGATTGGCGAAGACTGTATTGGCAGAGCTGGATGCACTGGGTGTCAGGGTCAGGCAGTATGGCATCTTGGAGCTGTCTGGCGAGCTGCAATTCCGTCAGCGGAGGTTATTGGGAAAGGATAACCGGGTGCAATGGCTGTCCGCATTGCCAGAAACTTTTTCCGGTATTGTGATTGCCAATGAGGTATTGGATGCGGTACCTGTGAAACTGGCTTGCCTGAAAAACGGGGTATGGCATGAACGGTGTGTTGCCTGTCAGGACGGGCAATTCCGTTTCAAGGACTGCCTGGCATCATCGGTGTTCCTGTCACAGGTAGCAGAATCATTGCCCCAGGACATTGTATTATCGGCGTTGCCAGAAGGGTATGTCACCGAAATCCATCCCCATGCATTGGGGCTCATCCGTTCGCTGGCAACCATGATGGCAACGGGAAAATCAGCTGCTGTCCTGGTGGATTATGGTTTTCCTGCCCATGAATACTATCTGCCAGAACGTACGGAAGGCACTTTAGTCTGTCATTATCGGCATCAGGTACATGATAATCCATTCTATCTGCCAGGGTTACAGGATATTACTGCCCATCTGAACTTCACTGCAGTGGCAGAGAAGGCTGAAGCATCAGGGTTGGATGTCCTGTGTTATGCGGGTCAAGCGGGATTCCTGATGGCTTCCGGCATCATGGAGTTATTGCCATCCATGGAAAAGAAGGATGCCGTATCTGCCCGGTTGGTGCAGGAAGCGATGAAACTGCTTTCGCCTGCAGAGATGGGTGAACTGTTCAAGGTCATGGTGTTGGGGCATGATGTACAGCCTTCAGAAACCCTGTTGCAGGCGGACCGTAGCGGACGGCTGTAAAGGCTTTTTGAGGGCATGCTATACTGGACCAGCAGAACATATCTTCATAGGAGGCATTATGAAAAAAGTGTTGACCGGTCTGGCTGTTGTGGCTTTGGCGCTGGGGTGTACATCAGTGGCTTCCGCAGGCAATGTTGACAGTTCATGCAGTTACAAAGGCAAACGGCTCTATGGCAAGGTCAAGGTTGTCAATTCCTTCCCTGATGTCAAAGTCCAGGTTGTCCGGTCTTTCCCAGACCTCAAGGTCCAGAAAGTCAGGAGTTTTCCGGACAGCTGTGGAAAATGGCAGTTCGTGGATTCCTTCCCTGACCTGAAGGTCCAGTTTGTGGATTCCTTCCCTGATGTCAAGATCCAGTATGTGGATTCTTTCCCTGGCAGACCCTGAGCATCGAGGCATCTGCAGAAAAAAGAACAGCCACTTCATCCATTGGAGCGGCTGTTCTGCTTGATGGCCTGAAGGTTATCTGTTGAGCTTGGAAGTGATGGTTGCACGGGACATCGGTTCTGTCCAGACGAAGCCCTTGTCATTGCGGCTGTCATCGAATTTGTCGCGGCGCATATCCATTTCCCAACCGCCACGTCCTGAAGAGGTTTCTGCCCAGCCTTTCAGGCTGATGGCAATCGGCAACCGGATTTTGGCAGCATTCTTGTTCTGCAGCTGTTCATAGCCTTTGATGGCGACCTGTTCAAGGATGCGTTGTGCTGGTGGTGCACAGCCTTCACGCAGGTAATCCCTGGCTTTTGGCGTTGCCAGGACTTTCTGCCAGTCGGTTTCTCCCGGTGCGGTGTTGTACAGTCCCTTGAAGAACTGATGGGAACCTGCCTGTTCGTCCTTGAACCGGATATCAAAGGTATAGGCACCGATATAATTCCAGATGCCGGATAGGGAATCGGTTTTCTTGTAATTGTCGATTTTCACCCATTTGCACTGGTATGCTTTGGCGAGCATCTCCGTCATATCTTCATCATTGGGCCTTGCACAGCCCGTCATGGAGAGGACAGCGGGTATCATGCAGCCATATAAAAGGGCAGTCCGGATTGTCTTGAAGTTCATGGGTAACACGCCAACAGTGGTATCGGTTTCAATAAAACAGCCATTTTAACTGAAAAATGGCTCAAGGGGCCATGAAAGCCACCATGTCATCAGATGGCATCGAATCAGACTCCCCAGAAAACACTTTCTTCTTTCTTATGGGCGGCTTTCAACATCTGCAGGAACGGATAGGAACGGGCGGCAAAGCTGACAGCCGGTTCAACAATGACTTCCTTGCCGTCATCATCTGAATCATCCTTGCCGTCATCTTCTGCTTCTTCATCTTCCTTTTTTTCTTCCTTTTTTGCCTGTTCTTCGGCCTTCAGCCTTTCCTGTTCCTTGATCCGTGCGATTTCCTGTTCGAGCTTCTCAATGGCTGGTGCGGTCTGTTCCGGGGTGATGATGCCCTGTTTGATGTCCTTACCCAGTAGGTCAAGGATGGGTTTTGCGTGTTTGTCGATCATCATGATGTCGGCACCGGCACGGGATTTGAAAATAACAAGCGCCATAGTTGTTTTCCTTTTTGGATATTCTTCAATAAAAAATCAAGGCTGCCCGGTTTAACCAGCCATCCTTTTGTTTTTATTTACTGTCATCTTTCTCGATGACCACCGCATTGCCGTTGGCAGTTACGCAGAAGACATAGGGCAAATAGGTTGTCCCGCCACTAGAATTTGCTGTTTCTGGTTCAAGCGTGATGTAATCAAAATCAACGCCAATGACCGCATTGCACCCCAATTCATAAGCAGCTTCTTTCAGCTCTTTAAGTGCCTGACGCCTGATTTTTGCTAAAGAATCAGTCAAAGCTTGTCCCACATCTGTAGCTCCGCCACTTCCCCAAATATCATGTTTTCCCCTGTCAATCTGAATAGCATCATCGCCAGAAATATAGCCTGAATATTTCACTACTCTATAACCATCAAAACTGAATCCGGAGGTAATCAGCATATTTGCACAGGCTATTTCTCTTTCTTGTTCATATTTTGCTTGTGCTTCTTTTCGCTCTTCTTCCGCCTTTAAATTTGCTTGATGTTTTTTTAGCCCCTCTTCTATTGCTACCAGTTTTTCTTTGTAATTAGGGTCGTTTTGCTCTAAATATTTTTTGTAACTTTCAAGATGTTCATAAACATCATCTTCACGTAAATTTATTGTGTCCCAGTTAACTTTTATCGTGATATTAAGTTTTTTTACAAGATAATTTTCAAATTGAGTTTGGTTAATATTACAAATATGGGCTATTTCACTTGTTTTCATATGAAGTTCCTTTTTTAGTATCAAAGATATTGCCTAGCCTCTTTATTTGTAGGGTCAATATCTAAAACCAATCCAGCATATCGTCTTGCCCGCACAGGGTCATCTCTGCATTTTTGCAGAAGCCTATCGATATCGCTTTGCAACGATATCGTTGACTGTTTTTTCGGCTTGCCAGTTTTTTCCGGTTGATGCTGTGAGTTGCAGAACTGGCAAACCTTGATTCCTTGCTGGTCAGTGAACAGGCTTGCGCCACAATTAGCGCAGACAAGTTTTTTCATCATCCTTTTCTCCAAGCCATATTTATTCTGTCAATGCCCTCCGGTATTGGATTGCCTCAGCGATATGCGGGGGCATGATTTGCGGTGAAGTTGCCAGGTCGGCGATGGTGCGGGCAATCCGGAGCACCCGATGGTAAGCCCGGGCAGACCATTGGAAACGGGTCATCGCGGTTTTCAACAGGGTTTCACCGGTCTTGTCGGGTTGGCAGTAATGGTCAATCTCACCTGCCGCCAGCAGGTTGTTCGGCTTGCCTTGGCGGGCTATCTGTATCTGGTAAGCCTTTTCCACCCGTTTGGCGATGGTCTTGGACGGTTCCCCGTCAGCCTGTTGGGTCAGTTCATCCTGCGACAGGGAACCAATCTGGATCTGGATGTCGATACGGTCCAGCAATGGCCCGGACAGTTTGCGCTGGTAGCGGGCGATGGCATCCGGGGTGCAGTGGCATTTCCCAGAGGGATGCCCGTGCCAGCCACAGGGACAGGGGTTCATCGCGGCAATCAGCTGGAACTGGGCAGGGAAGGTGGTCTGCCGGGCTGCCCGTGAGATGGCGATATGACCGGATTCCAATGGTTCCCGCAGGACTTCCAGCACATGGCGGTCAAATTCAGGCAGTTCATCCAAAAACAGGACACCATGATGGGCAAGGGATATTTCTCCGGGGCGGGGGATGCTGCCACCACCAATCAATGCGACACCGGATGCCGTATGGTGGGGAGCCCTGAAAGGACGGACTTTCCAGCGGTCGGGAGAAAACCCGCCGTTCAGGGACTGGACGGCAGCGGATTCAATCGCTTCTGATTCGGTCATCGGTGGCAGGATGCCCGGAAAACGGGATGCCAGCATGGTCTTGCCCGCACCTGGCGGACCGCTCATCAAGACACTGTGCCGTCCTGCTGCTGCGATTTCCAATGCCCGTTTTGCCTTGAGCTGTCCTTTGACTTCGCTGAAATCCGGGTAATATGGTGTATGGGATTTATCGGAGGGTTGATAGGGTTGCAGGACAGGGGCATTGGCAGGACTGTTCAGATGGGCACAGATGTCGAGCAGTGTCTGTGCGGGCAGGATGGTCAATCCCTGTATGAAAGCTGCTTCATCGGCATTGGCCTGGGGCAGGATGAATGCCCTGGGTTCCTGTTGTGATTGATGGATTGCCCATGCCATTGCCAATGCGCCTTTGATGGGGCGCAGTTCTCCGGAAAGGGAAAGCTCTCCGGCAAATTCAAAACGGTCAAGCTGATGGGACTGGATCTGCTGTGATGCGGCAAGGATGCCAAGGGCAATCGGCAGGTCGAACCGTCCAGATTCTTTCGGCAGGTCGGCAGGTGCCAGGTTCACCGTGATGCGTTTTGCCGGCATCTCAAAATGGGCATTCTGGATGGCGGCGCGGACACGGTCCTTCGCTTCTTTGACTTCGGTTTCCGGCAGTCCCACGATGGTAAAGGCAGGCAGGCCATTGGCAATATGGACCTCAACCGTCACTTCAGGGGCTGCCATGCCAGCCAGCGCACGGCTTTTCAGGATAGCCAGGCTCATGGTGCTGGTGTTCCAGGGGTGTTCTGCTGAAGCTGGCCAGATTTTGCTTCCAGTTCTGCAACCCGTTTTTCCAATGCGGCGATGGTGGTGCGCATCTGGGTGATGGCGAGTTTCTGGACTTCAAAATCTTCAGTGGTGACAACATCCAGCTTGGCAACGGCTTGGGTCAGCAGCGCCCGGACGTTCTGTTCCATGTCTTTCAATGGCGAGTTTTCAATCAGGGGACCAAGGGTTGCTTGCAGGTTGTCCAGAAGGGTCTTGTTCATATCCGTTCCTTTTGACAGTCATCGAATACAGGGTCATAGGGATAATGGATTATTCTAACAGCGAAAACAAGCCCTATCACGGAAGGATATTTTTACCGACGGTTGTTTTGGCGGTGCAGGAAGATGCGTTTTCCTGACCTTTGGTACAATGGCAGGACGGCAGTACGGTTTAATCAGAAAGGAGAGCAGGGGGAATAAAAATGATTCCGAATCTGGTGACGGTCATGGATAAACCGGTTCTTGACCTTGAGAAGACATTGATTGAGGCAACATCGGTTGTTGAACGGTGGTTCCGGATGGCATGGCAGGACTATACTCCCCCGTTTTATTGTTCAGTTGACTTGCGCAATTCTGGGTTCAAGCTGGCACCGGTGGATACCAACCTTTTCCCTGGCGGGTTCAACAACCTTGCGTCTGATATGCTGCCGCTTGCAGTACAGGCGGCGATGTCTGCAATCGAAAAATACTGTCCTTCCGCCAAGAACCTGCTGCTGATTCCTGAAAAACATACCCGTAACCAGCATTACCTGGAATCGGTGAGCCGTCTGATGGAAATCCTGCGTCAGACTGGGTTGGATATCCGGCTGGGTTCCTTGTCGGACAAGGCGGCACAGTCATCATCCATTACCTTGCCGGATGGTCCAACGGTTGTTGTGGAACCGGTCAAGCGTATCAACAGCGGGCGGCGTGTCGGTCTGGATGATTTCAATCCCTGCATCATCCTGTTGAACAATGACCTGAGTGCCGGGACTCCTGATGTCCTGCAGAATGTCTATGAGCAGAACCTTTTCCCGCCATTGCATGCTGGTTGGACCATCCGCCGTAAAAGCAACCATTTTGCTGCTTACGATGATGTCGTCCGCCGTTTTTCACGTACTGTCGGTATCGATCCATGGCTGGTGAATCCTTATTTTGCCCGCTGCAGCGATGTCGACTTTGAAGAAAAGGCGGGTGCAGAATGCCTCGCCGAACAGGTGCAGTCGGTATTGAACAGAATCCGCCGGAAATACCGGGAATACGGCATCAAGGAGAAACCGTTTGCCATCATCAAGGCAGATGCCGGAACCTATGGGATGGGAATCATGACAGTCAGTGATGCCAAGGAAGTCCTCAACCTGAACCGCCGGCAACGGAACAAGATGGCGGTCATCAAGGATGGGCAGGCTGTCAGGGAAGTATTGGTCCAGGAAGGGGTCCATTCGTTTGAACGGGTCAATGATGCGGTGGCAGAGCCGGTTGTTTATATGATTGACCGTTATGTTGTAGGAGGTTTCTACCGGGTCAATGCCAGCCGTGATATTGATGAGAATCTCAATGTACCCGGCGCAGAGTTTGTGCCATTGCCGTTTTCCCAGCAGCATACGTTGCCGGATGTCACTGCAGCGCCTGGTACATCGGAGCCGAACCGTTATTATTTATATGGTGTTGTTGCACGCCTTGCATTGCTGGCTGCATCCGTTGAGCTTGAGAAAACCGATCCTGATATGCAGTGAGAGGAGGCTTCCTGATGAAACTGGCTTTTTTTGCAGATCCATTGGCATCATTCAATCTCAAGAAAGATTCTACGATGGCGATGATGGTTGAAGCAGCTGCCCGAGGGCATGATATCCATGCTTTCTGTCATCAGGACATTGTCTTGGCAGAGGGGAAAGTCAGTGCCCAATGCCAGCAGGTTGTCCTGGCAGGAGGCTATGATGCCGATTGGTACCGTGTTGTTGATTCTCAGGAAAGGGTATTGGCGGATTTTGATGCCATCATTATCCGGAAAGACCCGCCATTTGACATCAGGTACCTGACGGCAGTCTGGATGCTGGCCTTGGCGGAAAAACAGGGGGCATCAGTCTTCAATACAGCCGGCAGTATCCTTGCACATAGTGAGAAGCTGTCCATTTCACCGTTCCAGCAGTTTGTGAAACCAACACTTGTTTCGGCCGATGAGGATCATCTCCGGCGGTTCCATGCCCAGTATCAGGACATCATCCTCAAGCCGCTCAGTGGCATGGGGGGAATGGGGATTTTCCGTGTGCAGGCAGATGGACTGAATCTTGGCACCATCATTGAGACACTGACTGATAATGGACAACGGCATATCATGGCACAGGCTTATATTCCGGAGATTGCTGACGGGGATAAAAGGGTGCTGCTCATCAATGGAAAGGTTGTACCGTTTGCATTGGCACGTATCCCGAAGCTGGGGGAGACCCGGGGGAACCTGTCTGTTGGAGGGACAGGCAGGGCACAGCCATTGACTGCAAGGGACCGGGAAATTGCAGAAACCCTTGCACCGGAACTGGCAGCAAGGGGACTGTTCCTGGTGGGGCTTGATATCATTGGAGACTGGCTGACAGAGATCAATGTGACCAGTCCAACCTGTTTCCGGGAAATCACCGATCAGACAGGTTTCAATGTGGCAGGGATGTTTATCGATGAACTGGAGAAAGTGCTTTTGTCCAAGAAGAGCCGTTGACTGGTCTTGGTCTGTTGACCGGTTGTTTTTTTCTCAGGGATTTCTAGGGATGGATTGAGGATTATGGTCGGTATACTGCTTTTGATGCATGAACCTTTGGCGGGGGCATTCAAGATGGCGGTCAGGCACCTTTTCGGTGACAGCCTGGAACGTTTTGAAGCAATTGACGTGAAGGCAGACCAGGACCTTGCCGATGTTGACAGCATTGCCCGGAAAACCATCCAGCATCTGGATGATGGGGCTGGTGTCCTGGTGTTCACCGATATGCTGGGCGGAACACCTGCCAACTGTTGCCAGCATCTGAAGGTTGAGACGTCTATTGTGCAGGTATTGACGGGAACCAGCCTGCCGATGTTGCTGCGGGCACTGACTTACCGGACAGAAGACCTTGAGCAGGTGATTGCCAAGGCACTGTCAGGTGGTAGGAACGGAGCCATCCGTATTGATCCTTCTGAGGAAACTGAATGATTGCAGACAGGTCGATGGTCTGTCGATGATAAGGTAAAGATGGTTAAAACAGAAATTGAAATTATCAACAAGCTGGGTGTCCATGCGAGGGCTTCCGCCAAACTGACCCAACTTGCTTCCAGATTCAAGAGTGAAGTCTGGATGAGTTACAACAACCAGCGGGTCAATGCAAAATCCATCATGGGGGTCATGATGCTGGCTGCGGGAAAAGGATCGGTTGTCCTGCTTGAGGCAGAGGGGATTGATGAGGTGGAATGCCTGCAGGCTCTTGAGGCATTGGTCAACAACCGGTTCGGTGAATTGGAATAAGAGATTGGATTGCACAGAAAAATGAATGCACCGTTTTCATTATCCGGTATCGCGGTTTCACAGGGTATTGCTATTGGCCGTGCCTATGTCATCACCAATACAGCAATGGAAACGCTGCATTATCTGGTGCCTGAAGAAGGGATTGAATCAGAAGTCAAACGTCTTCAGACAGCATTGACGGTTGTCAGGGAGGAGCTGGTTTCGCTCAGGGCGGCATTGCCGGAAGATGCGCCTGCTGAGCTTGGTGCATTGATTGAGGTCCATGCGATGATCCTGGCGGATGAGATGTTCTCGAAAGAGCTTTTCAATATCATCCGTACCCGCCGCTATAATGCTGAATGGGCGTTGATGACCCAGATTGAGGAGCTGTCAGCCAAGTTTGACAATATTACCGATCCTTACCTCCGCGAACGGAAAACAGACCTTGAACAAGTTGCGGAACGCATTATCAAGGCGTTGACAGGTGAGCAGGAAGAAAAACCTGTCTCTACAGAAAACAGTGAGCAGGTGGACTTGGTTGTCGTTGCCTATAATGTTTCGCCTGCTGATATGCTCCAGTTCCGGGAGAGTTTCTTCAAGGGGTTTGTATCAGGGACAGGAGGGCAGAATTCCCATGCTGCCATCATTGCCCGTGGTACTGACATTCCTGCTGTATTCGGGCTTTCCGATGCCTTGCCGCTCATCCGTCAGAATGATTGGCTGATTGTTGATGCGGATGCAGGCGTTGTCCTGGTCAACCCGACACCGCTTATCCTGGCACAGTACCGGGCAAAACAGTCTGTCCAGCATAAAGCAAAACGCAGGCTGAGCCGCCTGAAAAAGATGGCGGCCAAAACACTGGATGGAACGGCCATTGAACTGCTTGCCAATATTGAGTTTCCAGAAGACTGCCGTATGGTGGTCAACAACAATGCAGATGGTGTTGGGCTTTTCCGGTCAGAGTTCCTGTTTATAGGAAGGGGGGGCGGTATCAGCCGTTTTCCTGACGAAGAAGAACAGTTTGAAGCCTACCGGCAGGCGGTTGTCCTGCTGAAAGGGCGTCCTGCCACCATCAGGACACTGGATATCGGTGCAGACAAGGTCCTTCCTTCTTCGGAAAAGGTAAAGGTTCTGAATCCAGCATTAGGCAGGCGTGCCATCCGCTATTGTTTGGCAGAACCTGAGGTTTTCCTGACCCAGTTACGGGCAATCCTCCGGGCATCTGCATTTGGTCCAGTCAAGCTCCTGTTGCCGATGGTGACCCATGGTTCTGAAATTGACCAGGCATTGGGTTTCCTTGAAGAAGCCAAAAACCAGTTACGGTCACGGGGAGACCGGTTTGATGATGCCATCCAGGTTGGTGCGATGATTGAAGTCCCTGCTGCTGTCCTGGCGTTGCCGATGTTCACTTCCCGTCTGGATTTCCTTTCTATCGGGACCAATGACCTGATCCAGTATGCGTTGGCAATAGACCGTGTCGATCCTGATGTCGCCCATCTTTACAATCCCTTGCATCCTGCCGTGCTGGCGATGCTGAAGATGACGGTTGACTATGCTGTGGAAGCAGGTATTCCTGTTTCCATCTGCGGAGAGATGGCAAGTGACCATCAGCTGACCCGCCTGTTGCTTGGGCTTGGCATCCGTCAGTTCTCGATGCATCCAGGGCAATTGCTGAAGGTCAAGCAGGAAGTCCTGTTGAGTGACTTGAACATCCTCACCCCGAAGGTGGCCCGTATCCTGACGCTGTGCGAAGAGCAGGAAATTGCCGTGGCAGTACAGGACCTCCATCAGGAAGAAATGTCGATTTGAAAAAGGACATGCTCTGGCAGTTGTCCTTGCAGGGATTTTTTGCTGGCAGTTTGACGGTCAGGCGGGATTTCGCTATCCTTGAGGACAGCGCTGATTTGCGGGAATGGCTTGCGGGCGCGGAAGGCGGAGCACTTCAATAAATACGGCTAAGCGGCTTAAAGACAGTCCCTGCCAACGAAGTGGCACGGGCTTTTTTTATTGTGAATGGGATTCCTTGCGGGCGGAATCTGTTGGAACAGGAAATTCATGCCATCATCAAGATACGTTTTACCGAAATCCATGTATTTCAACGAGCCGCTTGTCCTGGAAAGCGGGGCAAGCATTGCCGGTTATACACTGGTCTATGAAACTTATGGATCGTTGAATGCAGACCGTTCCAATGCGGTATTGGTCTGCCATGCCCTGAATGCATCCCATCATGTTTCTGGTGTCTATGAAGATACCGGTGAAGTCGGTTGGTGGGACAACATGGTCGGTCCCGGAAAAGCCGTGGATACCAACCGTTTCTTTGTCATCGGCGTCAACAACCTTGGGCATTGCTATGGCTCGACAGGACCGATGCATATCAATCCAGCGACAGGGAAAAACTATGGTGCTGATTTTCCTGTCATGACGGTACAGGACTGGGTTGATGCCCAGGCACGTCTGGCGGATGGTCTTGGCATCCAACGGTTCGCTGCTGTCATGGGAGGCTCATTGGGTGGTATGCAGGCAATGACCTGGACCCTCCGTTATCCAGACCGTGTTGCGAATGCTGTCATCATTGCATCGACATCCCATCTGTCTGCACAGAACATCGCTTTCAATGAAGTTGCCCGGACGGCAATCCTCTCGGATCCGGATTACCATGAAGGGGATTATTATTCCTATGGGGTTGTTCCGAAAAACGGGTTGCGTGTCGCCCGTATGGTCGGTCATATCACTTATCTGTCCAATGATGATATGTCCGAAAAATTTGGACGGGAACTGCGTTCAGGGGAATATAAGTTCGGCTATGGTGTTGAATTCGAGATTGAATCTTACCTTCAGTACCAAGGCAATAAGTTCTCATCATTCTTTGACGCCAATACCTACCTGTTGATTACCCGTGCATTGGATTATTTCGATCCTGCCGCCAAGTATGGAGGAGATCTCTGCAAGGCGCTGGAGAATACCTGTGCGAAATACCTGATTGTCTCCTTTACGACAGACTGGCGTTTTTCTCCGGAATGCAGCCGCATCATCGTGGATGCCCTGATCCGGAATGGCAGGCAGGTGACTTATGCAGAAATCGATGCTCCGCATGGTCATGATGCCTTCCTCCTGAATGATGCCCAGTACCACGAAACCGTCCGTGCCTACTATGACCGCATCTGGCAGGAAATCACTGCGGGGGTGAACTGATATGAATGCGCCGTCCCTTAAAAAATTCCGCACTGACCTTGAATTCATTGCAGGATGGGTCAAGGATAATGCCTATGTACTTGACCTTGGCTGTGGGTCTGGGACATGGATGGAATACCTTCAGGTAACAAAAGGCTGTACCGGTTATGGTGTCGAGATTGATGACTTGAAAATCCCTCCCTGCATCCGTCGGGGCGTCAATGTCATCCAGCATGACCTTGAACAGGGATTGCCCTATTTCCAGAATGAAACGTTCGATACGGTTTTCTGCCTGCTTGCATTGCAGATGCTGAAGAATGTCGAGCCCCTGATGAAGGAAATAGCCCGGGTCGGCAAGGAAGCAGTGGTCAGTTTTCCGAATTTCGCTTATTGGCGCAATCTTGAAACTCTTACGAAGGATTGCCGTATGCCGGTTTCGGAAGAACTGCCTTATGAATGGTACAACTCACCCAACCTGCGGTTTGCGACAATGCATGATTTTGAGGAGCTGGCTGACCAGGTCGGTTTTGAAATCCTGGACCGTGTTGTTTTGCATGATGGTGAGGTTGTTACCGACAATCCTTACCGCAATGGCAGCCTTGCTGTTTACCGGCTGCAGAAAAAACCAGTGGCTTCATAAAAAGAATGGCAGATACCAGCAAATGGCGGGCATTGCTTGACCCACGCTTACTGGCGTGCGTCTTTCTGGGGTTTTCTTCCGGGTTACCGCTTTTCATCCTGTTGACCTTGGTCCAGGCATGGCTGACGGATTCAGGCCTTAATGTCAAAGCCTTGGGGCTTTTTGCCCTTGTCATGTTCCCCTATACCTGGAAATTCCTTTGGGCGCCCTTGATGGACCGCTATTCCATTCCCCATCTGGGCAGACGCCGTGGCTGGATGGCGGTGACACAGACTGCACTTTTTGTCACGGTGGGGCTGCTGGGCATGCTGGATCCAAAGGACCAGATGGTCTGGATTGGCATACTTGCCGCCGTCATTGCTTTCCTTTCCGCCAGTCAGGATATTGTTGTCGATGCTTACCGGCGGGAGTCTTTGCCAGATGAAGAACAGGGGCTTGGCAGTGCCATCCATGTCAATGCCTATCGGGTGGCAGGGATGGTGCCAGGAGCACTTTCACTGATTCTTGCAGATATGATGAGCTGGCAGATGGTGTTCTGGATTACTGCTGCATTCATGCTGCCCGGGCTTGCCTGTACATTGTTTGTCAAGGAGCCAGAAGTACAGGGAGCTACACCGCGTACTATCCGGGATGCGGTTGTCTTGCCGTTCACGGAATTCATCAAACGGGATGGCTGGACAAGGGCGGTCCTGATCTTGCTGTTCATTTTCCTTTATAAGCTTGGGGATAGTTTGGCAACAGCGTTATCCATCAAGTTTTACTTGGATATGGGATTTACGATGACCCAGATTGGAGTGATTGCCAAGACAACCGGCTTCTGGGCGAGCATTGCCGGGGCGCTGCTTGGCGGTATCTGGATCATTGGCTTGGGCATCAACCGGGGGCTTTGGATATTCGGCGCCTTGCAGGCTGTGGCAATCTTGGGCTTTTCATGGCTTGCCCAGAGTACAGCAGACCCTATCCTGCTGGCTTTTGTCATTGGGGCTGAGGCTTTTGGGACAGGGCTTGGGACAGCCGCATTTGTCGCTTATATCGCCAAGACAACCGACCCACGTTATACGGCGACCCAGTTTGCGCTTTTCACCAGTCTAGCGGCTGTTCCCCGCACTTTCATCAATGCTTCTGCCGGTTATATCATTGATTTCACGGGTTGGTTCATGTTCTTCAATCTCTGTTTCCTGCTTGCCATTCCTGGGATGTTGCTTTTGCCGAAGATTGCCCCTTGGGGAGAGAAATAAAGTCCTGACCTGAATGGCAAAAGGCTACAATAATAGCCATTACTGATTACTGACATCTGAGGTCAACATGAGTGCTTTAAGCGAAGAATTCATCCGTTTCTCCCTTGACTGCGGTGTCCTGCGTTTTGGGGAATTCGTCACCAAGGCAGGACGCAGATCGCCTTATTTCTTCAATGCAGGGCTGTTCAATGATGGGCATTCATTGATGGTGCTGGCGGATTACTATGCTGAAACCCTGCTGCATTCCGGTCTGGAATTTGACATGCTGTTCGGACCTGCATACAAAGGTATCCCATTGGTCGCTTCTGTTGCTGTTTCCTTGGCGAAGAAAGGCCATAATGTCCCTTTTGCCTATAACCGCAAGGAAGCCAAAGACCATGGTGAAGGCGGAATCATGGTCGGTGCACCGCTCAAAGGAAGGGTTGTCATCATTGATGATGTGATTACTGCCGGGACTTCCGTCAATGAGTCTGTCGGCATCATCACCAGTGCCGGGGCGACTCCCAGCATTGTCCTCATTGCTTTGGACCGTATGGAACGGGCAGGCAAGGATGGTGAACTCTCAGAACTTTCAGCTGTTCAGGAAGTCCAGAAAAAACACGGTATGCCGGTTCTTTCAATTGCCAACTTGGATAACCTGATGGCGTTCCTCAGTCATGCCGGCAGTGACAGTGAACTGTCAAAGTATCAGCAGGCAGTCAAAGCTTACCGTGACAAGTACGGTGCAAAATAATCCCCCGTTGAACAGTAACAGGAGGTCATGATGGAACAGAACCGGTTCGGCAAAGGGCTTGCCGTTGCATTGTTGGCTGCTGTCGGCATCTTGCCGCTTGCAGGGCAGGCGGATTCTCACGACAACCTTGATATTGTCTGGGCGAGGCCGGCGGGATCCACAGGAATGGCATCTGATACTGCGCCGATCTACAGCCAGAAGACGGTCCGTTCAAAGATTGTCAAACGCTATGCCCATAAACATGTGGTCCATATTGCCGGTGTGGAAAAGGATGCGGAGGGGCAGGACTGGTATGAGGTTGTCTGGCCATTCAAAGGCTGGCTGCGGGCTTCGGATACCTGGTTTGCGCCTCAGCTGGGCGGATATCATCCTGAGAAACTGTCAGACCCAGAACGTCTCAAGATACGGATAGAGACCGACATCGGCAATTATCCTGCTGCAACCATCAAAGTGCTGGGCAAACCCAAAAGCCAGCAGTACCGGGTTGATAAAAGCATCGGTAATGTTGTTGTGCAGACGCTCAGATGGAAAGGGACAGTCATTGAATACCATAATTCCTACCGCCAAGCGGAATGGGCTTGGATTGATGGCATCACGCTCAGTCAAGGAGCGAAAGCCAGCTTTGGTCCCATCCATATCGGTGATTCTGTTGAGAAACTGGGTATTTTCGGCATAGAAAGACCGGAGCCATCAAATGGTGAAGTGTCCATGGCGGACAGGATATACCGTTACCGGTTCACTTACAAAGACGGGAAAATCGACAGCATGAGCTTCCGTTACGGTGTGGATGGGGATTTCCTGCCTGCACAGTGATATGGTGAAGGTCAGGCATCACCGGTTGGACATGGCGGTTGCCGCTGAAACAGGTGATTTGAGTTTCCAGCCTGTTGATGATGGGGATGCGCCTGATGGGGATACGCTTTATCAACTTTCCAAGCTGGCATCCTTGACGGAGCATCTGGAGTATGAAGGGCTGGTCAAAGCTGTTGATCTGGGAAAATACGGTGATTTCGGTGTCGGTGCGCCTTACCGCTTGGGTGAGCTGAATATCCTGGATGGCAAAGTCTATCAGGCGCTTCATGATGGGACGGTTATTGTTTCTGACCTTCATCAGACCGTTCCTTTTGCCCAGCTGACCCATTTCAAGACAGATTTTTCCCATTCCATGTCATTCGCATCGGATATCCGTGATTTTGAATCACAGCTTGACCGGCTGATTGCGCCTCATGGCAGGAACGTTTTTTATGCAGTGAAAATCAAGGGAAGGTTTCCCCTGATGCGGTGCCGGAGTGTCCATTTCCAGCAGAAACCGTTCAAAGCCATGAAACGGGTTATGGCGGAAGACCAGGTCATCACAGTCTGGCACAATATTTCCGGTACATTGATTGCCATTTATGGACCTGGTTTCATCCATCCGTTGGCTCCAACAGGCTGGCATTTCCATTTCCTGTCAGATGACCGGAAACTGGGCGGGCATGTATTGGAGCTCCAGGCAGGGCAGGTCAAGGCGGAATTCGACAGCATTCCTCAATTTGTACTGATGCTTCCAGAAACATGACAAAAGATAAAACAGATGAAGAAACTGTTATTGGGTGGAGTGATAGGACTGCTGGCATTCAACTGCAAGGCAGTCAATTGGGAATATCTGGGCGGTTATCCAGATGGTAGCCTTAAATATTATGGGGATGCCGATAGCAGGAACCTGAAACGCCATACCGGTATGGTTCGGAAAGTCAGCAGTTATGCGGATGGCAAGCGGCTTTCAACTGATTATGTGATGCTGGAGGCCGACTGCCGGAACCGGCGGACAAGGGTGTTGTCCATGAATGGCAGGTCGGGCAAAGGGATATGGAATGATGTCCATCCAGGGAGCCTGAGTGAAACCGAACATAATTGGCTTTGTGGTAAATGACCGTTCTTTGGGATGGCTGGTCATTTAGCAGTCTTGAAAACCTGGCGTTTGGAACAGACTGGGCAATCTGGGTTCCGGTCAATCTTCAGTTTTGTCCATTCCATGTTTAAGGCATCCAGCAATAGAAGAGTGCCGGTAAGCGGTTTCCCAATACCTGCAACCAGTTTAAGCGCTTCAGCAGCCTGAACGACACCAATCAAGCCGACAGCTGGTGCGAAGACACCGACCTGTGCTGCCTTGATGTCTTCAAATACCATGTCTTCAGGGTAGAGGCAGGCATAGCAAGGGCTGTTTTCCTGTCGGGGATCATAGATGGAAACTTGGCCATCGAAAGCAACAACAGCCCCTGCAATCAATGGCTTACCCAGCTTCATACAGACCCGGTTGATTGCTGTACGGATGGCAAAATTATCTGTACAGTCAAGTACAACATCCGCATCCTTGACCAGCTCCGGTAGGGTGTCTTCAGTCATGCGGGCAGTGATGGTCCTGATATCAATGGTCGGATTGATGCCATAGAGCGTCTGCTTGGCGGATTCCGCTTTTGGAAGGCCAACACGTTCCGTAGAATGGATGACCTGGCGCTGAAGGTTATGCAGTTCCACCTCATCGTCATCGACAATGGTGATTCTTCCCATACCACTGGATGCCAGGTAAATCAGTGCAGCGGAACCCAAACCGCCCGCACCGACCACCAGTGCGGATGATTGGGCAATCTTCTCTTGTCCGATTTCCCCCAAATCTTTCAGGAGGATATGGCGCGAGTAGCGGTTTTTCTGTTCCTCATTCATAAACCTTGATCCTGATTGGTTTATTTCTTGGCATCTTCGGTTGTTTCTGCCTTATCGGTTCCCTTTTTCTTTTGGGTCTTGGACAGTTTGACAGGCTTGCCTTTCAGGTGGTTGAGTGCCTGCATGAGCTGGAAGTCTTTAGCTGTGCCATACTCAATCGGTTTATAGTTCTTCGCCGTTTCAAGCAGTTTGCTTTCTTCTTCGGCATCAAGTTCCTTGCTTTTTACTTCGCCTTCGTTACTCAGGTGCTTGTCCAGGTCAGCTTCACGGATACGCAGGTCATTGATGCCGTTCCCAGTTGCTGTTTCATCAACCAGCAGGTCAGGGACGATACCTTTTGCCTGGATGGATCTGCCGCTTGGCGTGTAGTAACGGGCTGTGGTCAGTTTCAGTGCAGTATCTTCTGTCAGTTGGCGGACAGTCTGGACAGAACCTTTACCGAATGTCTGGGAACCCATGATGACAGCGCGTTTATGGTCCTGCAATGCACCGGCAACAATTTCGGAGGCAGAGGCTGAACCGGCATTGACAAGGACAACCATCGGGACTTTCTTGAGGGATGCCGGGAGTTTTGCCAATGGATCCTGGGAAACACGGGGTGTATAGTATTCAGGACGGGCATAGAATTCAGCCTTTGATTCCGGCAGTTGGCCATTGGTGGAAACAACAAGGGCTTCCGGAGGCAGGAATGCAGCGGCAACACCAACGGCACCAGGCAGGACACCTCCTGGGTCATTCCTCAAGTCAAGGATAATACCTTTGATATGCGGGTTCTTGGCGTAGAGTCTGTTGATGTGTGTGACCATATCTTCAACAGTCGGGTCTTGGAACTGTACGATGCGCAGCCAGATGTAACCTGGTTCAATCATCTTGGATTTAACACTTCTGACTGTAATCATGTCACGGGTCAATGTCAGGACTATCGGGCGCAGGACACCTTTACGGGTAATGGTCAGGGTGATTTTTGTACCAGGGTCGCCACGCATCTTCTTGACAGCTTGGGTAAGGGTCATGCCTTTGACCGGTGCATTGTCGAGTTTTGTTATCAGGTCACCGGGACGGATACCTGCCTTATAGGCTGGGGTATCTTCAATCGGGGAAATAACCTTGACGAGACCATCTTCCATACCGACTTCCATGCCAAGTCCCCCAAATTTCCCAGAGGTTCCTTCCTTGAGTTCCTGGAATTCTTTTTTGTCCAGATAGGCAGAATGCGGATCAAGTGATGAGACCATACCTGAGATGGCTTCTTTCAGCAGTTTACGGTCATCAATCGGTTCAACATAATCTGACTTGATCATGCCGAAAATGTCTGAGAGCAGGCGAAGTTCTTCAACAGGCAGGTTGGAAGGCTGCTTCTGGGCCATGGCAGTGCCAAAAGCGCCAACAATGATGCCAATGGCGAAAATCAAGAAATTCCGTAATTTGTTCCCCATTTTTGACTCACCTAATTCAATCTGGACTGCACTTGTCCATTAGAAGGATGCGGCAGAATTATAACCCTGTTTCCCTTGTTGGTCTGGTACACAATCCTGCTCATGCAGGTTCCTGTCCAATATGTCAAGGGCAGGCTGTCTTTTGATAAGGACGCCTTTCCCTGTCAGTTGCTGGAACTGCCTTGCAGGATGACCGCTTTGGTGGCTGCCGCAATCTTTTCAGGGTCACCCAGATAGTAATGGCGGATGGGTTTCAGGTTGTCATCCAGCTCATAAACCAGCGGCTGTCCTGTTGGGATGTTGAGCAGGGCAATGTCTTTGTCACTGATGCCGTCAAGTTCCTTGATGAGGGCACGGAGGCTGTTGCCGTGTGCTGCAATCAGGATGGTCTTGTCTTTATGCAGTTCAGGGACAATGACTTCATCCCAGAAGGTTTTTACCCTTGCTACCGTATCCTTGAGGCTTTCTGTCAAAGGAATCTGGTCTTTTTTCAGCCCGGCATAAGCTGGATTGGCGTATGAAGTACGGGAATCAGTTTCTGGCAGAGGGTCTGCAGCTGTTTCGTAGCTTCTGCGCAACAGGTGAACCTGATGTTCTCCCAGTTTCTTTGCGGTTTCTGCTTTGTTCAGCCCTTGCAATGCACCATAATGTCGTTCATTCAGCCGCCAGTCGCAGACAGTTGGCGTCCACATGGCATCCATTTCATCCAGGACAATCCATAAGGTACGGATAGCTCTTTTCAGGACAGAGGTATAGGCAATATCAAAGCGGAAACCTGCTTCGCGCAGGATGCTTCCTGCCATTGCCGCTTCCTGACGGCCTTTTTCTGTCAGATCGACATCAGTCCAACCGGTAAAGCGGTTTTCAAAGTTCCAGGTGGACTGCCCATGACGCATGAAAACGATTTTATGCATGATTGAAATGAAGACAAGCTAAGTTATCCCGATGTTCAGAGTCTTTCTATTTTATAATGTATTCCATTTTTAATCTTTGACTTTAGACAGGTTAATCCCGTGAATTTCATCAGAGACAACATTTTTCTTATTGGTGTCGTAGCCTATTGTATCGGTGCGTTGATTTGGCCCTATATCCGTACGACCGCCAAAGTGAACAATTCTGAAGCAACGACCCTCATCAACAAGGGGAAGACCACCATACTTGATATCCGTACCAGGAAAGAATATCAGTCTGGACATCTGCTGAATGCTGTATCCATGCCTTTCATGAGCTTGAAAGACCAGCTTGGACAGCTTGAGGAATCTTTCAAGAAACAGCCGGTCCTCTTGATTGACCATGAAGGCAAAGACTCTGCTGCGGCAGCGAAAATCCTGAAAGAAAACGGGTTTACCAAAATCAATATACTGAAAGGTGGCATGACATCTTGGACCAAGGAAGGCCTGCCAACCACTAAATGATTTTCTGGAAACAAAGATGATTGCAAAACCGGCCATTGCGCAGTCCCCCAGATTTTTATTGGCGGAACCTATGCCAGTGGTTTTGATGTCCTTTCTGTCGTGGACAAGGCTGGCGGCTTGATGCCATTGCTGTTGCCTGCCTGATTGTTGAATTTTTATGGAGTGAATATGACCGAAGAAACAAAGCAAGATGAAGTGAAGCAGCCTGTTTTCCAGATTCAGAGCGTTTACCTGAAAGACCTTTCTCTGGAACAGCCGAATTCCCCTCAGATTTTCCTGGAAAAGGAACCTCCAGGCTTTGATGTTTCCATCAATGTCAGTTACAACGAACTGGGCAACAACTTTTATGAAACGAGCGTAACGGCAACGGTAACGGCGAAGGTCGGTGAAAAGGTTGCTTATCTGGTTGAAGGCAAACAGTGTGGCATTTTCAATATCCAAGGGATTCCCGCAGAAGCCATGGATTCAGTCCTTGGCATCAACTGCCCAACCATCATTTATCCGTATCTGCGTGCGAATATTGCTGATACCATCACCAAGGCAGGTTTCCCGCCAATCCATCTGGCAGAAATCAATTTTGAAGCCCATTACCGTGAGCGTATCCAGGCACAGGCAGCCAAGGCAGAAGCTCCTGCTGCTGTCCAGTAACTGAGGATTGTCAGTCAAGATGAATATTGCCATTTTTGGTGCTGGTGCATGGGGGACTGCGATGGCGGTCAGTCTGGCAACACGCCATCGGGTGCTGCTTTGGGGGCGCGAGACGGAACAGGTCCTTGAGGCGGAAAAGACCCGTGTAAACAACATGGGATTGCCAGGCGTCCATTTGCCGGATGCCCTGCATCTGACAGGGCATTTTGACAAAGCAGCCAATCACGGTGCTGGTCCGGCAGGATTGGTGATTGTGGCAACTTCTGTAGCGGGGCTGCGTCCAGTACTGACCCAACTCAAGGAATATCCTGTCAAGAACGTCATCTGGCTTTGTAAGGGGTTTGAACGGGATTCCGGCCTGTTGCCAAGCCAGGTCGCAGGAGAAGTCATCGATGATGCAGGCATTCATCTTGGCGTATTGTCAGGACCTTCTTTTGCCCAAGAAGTGGCAGCAGGATTGCCTTGCGCATTGACTATTGCCTCCCAGTCTGAAGTCTTACGGGGTATCGTTGTTGGTGCAATGAATGCAGGTATGATGCGTATCTATTCCAGTGATGATGTCATCGGTGTCGAGGTCGGGGGAGCACTGAAGAATATCCTTGCTGTTGCAACGGGCATTGCCGATGGCATGTCGATGGGATTGAATGCCCGTGCCGCATTGATGACCCGGGGGCTGGCGGAAATCACCCGGATGGGGATTGCATTGGGAGGCAGGCTGGAAACCTTTATGGGATTGACAGGCGTTGGGGATCTCATCCTGACCTGTACAGGAGACCTGTCCCGTAACCGTCGTGTTGGTCTGGGATTGGCAAAAGGCAAGACACTGGTAGAAGTGGTTTCTGAACTGGGGCATGTGGCTGAAGGTGTCAACTGTGCACACACGGTCCGTGAGCTTGCCCAGAAAATGGGGGTGGAGATGCCCTTGACTTTTGCTGTCGCCAGTGTGCTGTTTGACGGCGTTTCCATCAAAGATGCAGTTGCACAGCTGATGTCACGCCATGTCCGTGATGAGAACGATGTGCTTTACCGGCAGTCCAACTGAAGGTGCTGTTTGATTGGAGAAAAGTCTGGTCCTGCCGGCCAGGCTTTTTTCTTTTCATCAGGCGTATTCTGTTCCAAGGACTTCCCGCCAGAGTTTCTTGACTTCTTCTATTTCCCCTTCAACAGAACCCAAGGCGATTTTTGCTTCGTTGGCACCCTGCATCCGGATTTCATGCTGCAACCGCCTGAAGTGGCGGTAGATGGCAGCAACAGTCTCTCCAGAAACCTGGGAGAACAGTCCCAGCTTTTCACACATTTTCAGCAATGCAATATTGCCTAAGTTGCCGGTGAGTTCTGGATAATTGCGTGAGTATTCAAGAACCAGGTACTGTACGATGAATTCAATGTCCATCATGCCACCGGCATCGTGCTTGATGTCAAAAAGGGTTGAGCGGTTTGGATGGGCATCAAAGATGCGCTTGCGCATTTTGATGACTTCTGCCTTCAGTTTTTCCGGGTTACGGTCCTGGCGCAGGATCCGGTTCCGCAATACTTCAAACCGTTCTCCGATAGCGGCATCCCCACAGCAGAAGCGGGCCCGGGTCAGGGCCTGGTGTTCCCAAGGCCAGGCAGATTTTTCCTGATAACGCTCAAAAGACTCAAAACTTGAAACAAGCAGCCCACTGGCGCCATCTGGACGCAAGGCGATGTCGATGTCGAACAGCGTGCCAGCGGATGTTGGACTGGTCATCCAGGTGATGAAACGTTGGGCTAGGCGGGCATACAGCATCGGTGCTTCCTGAGCATCATCATCATAGAGGAAAATGATATCGAGGTCAGAAGCATAACCAAGCTCTTTCCCGCCAAGTTTGCCATAGGCGATGATGGCAAATTTCGGGATTTCCCGGTGGCGTTTTGGCATGGAAAGCCAGACTTCCCGTAATGTGGCCTCTGCCATGATGTCTGCAAGGCGGGAAAGGTCGTCTGCCAGTTCTTCCACGGTCAGTTCCCCGCCAAGGTCCTGTGCCAGCAGCCGGAACTGCTGGGCATGATGGGCTTCCCGCAAAGTATCCATCAACTGTTCTGTGTCACCACGACGGGATTCCAGTTGGGCATTGAGGTCTTTGGTGAAGTCATCCCAGTCAGGACGCTCCATCAAGGTACGTGCATCCAGCAGTTCATCCAGCAGGATGGGATGGCGGGTCAGATACTGGGCTGCCCAGTCACTGGCATCAAGCATATGCATCAACCGGGATGTGGCAACTGGATATTCCGTCAGCAGGGAAAGATAGGCAGTCCTTCTTGCAATGCTTTCGAGGAAGTCAAGCAGGCGTCCGAGTGTAACCAATGGCCGGTGCGCATATTCAAGGATACCCGACAGGATGCTATTGATAAGCGCCATCATCATATCGCTGTATGTATCGGACAGCGCTTGGATACGATGGGATTTCCAGAAAGCCTGAAGGCGTTTTGCAGCTGCTTCTGCTTCAGGGAATCCCATCGATTCAAATTTTGTCTGAAGGATGGTCAGTTGGTCTTCATCGCTCTGGGTGGAAATCAGCGGCGGGATGACCATCTGGTCTGGATCCTGAGGTTCTGTTTTTTCACCAAAGATGGCATCGAACTGTCCGGAAACAAAGTCCCGGTGTTTTTTGAGGCTGTGCATCAGTTCATCTACAGAGGGTATTCCTGCTGCTTGGGCAATGATCAGACGGTCACTCCCATTATCTGGAAGGGAGTGGGTCTGGGCATCCTCAAGGTATTGGATCCGGTGTTCAATATTACGAAGGAAAGAATAGGCATCAAGCAGATGGTTGACGGTCTCTTCTTCCATCAGCCGTTTTTCTGCCAGGATATGCAGGATTTTCCGAGTGGATCTTTCTTGGAGGGCAGGTTCCCTGCCGCCGCGGATAAGTTGGAACATCTGTGCCAGAAATTCGATTTCCCGGATACCGCCACGTCCAAGTTTTACGTCATTACTGTGTTCGGGGTGCATCCTTTCCCGGCGAATGACATCAGCTCGAATCTGCTGGTGAAGGCTCCGGATGGATTCAATCACACTGAAATCAAGGTATTTCCTGTAAATGAAAGGAAAAGTGATTGACTGCAAGGCCGCGATGTCTTCAGGATTGCCGGTAATGGCACGTGCCTTGATCCATGCATAACGTTCCCATTCGCGTCCCTGTACGATGAAATATTGTTCAATCATGCTGAAGCTGGCAGCCAGGGGACCGGAACCACCATTTGGACGCAATGCCATATCAACCCGGAAAATGAAGCCGTCTTCTGAAATTTCAGAAATGGCTGCGATAAGGCGTCTTCCCAGACGGATGAAGAATTCCTGGTTTGACAGCAGGCGTTGGCGCCCTTCACGGGTCGGGACGGTTTCTCCGTTTTCTGGATAGACAAAGATAAGGTCGATGTCCGATGAAACATTGAGTTCACGTCCACCAAGCTTGCCCATGCCCAGGACAATCATCTCCTGTTGCCTGCCGGATTGGGCGCCGGTTGGCATACCATGGGTGTCCATCAATTCCCCATATAACACTTTCAGCAGTGTCTGGATGGTGAATTCCGCAAACAACGTCATGGTTTCGACGACCTCTGCCAGATCCGCTTTGCCGGAAACATCTCGATTGATGATGGCGCAGATAATCAGGTTGCGCAGTCTCCGCATGGCCCGTGGCAACGGATAGCCAGCGTCTGTTTCCTGCTTGAGCAATGCAGGAAAATCAGTATCCGTCAATGGTTCCTGGACAATGACATCCAGTTGTTTCTGGCGTTTTTCCCGGTCTCCATTCAACCAGTTCCGGTAAAAGCGGGAAGCCTGTTCGACAGGAATCAATGACGGTCTTTTCATGTTGTAAGCAAGCGTAACGGTTGTTTTTTACAAGCATAGCAGATGCTATTCTTTCAGGCGGTTAAAAACCGGCCGACACTATGGTATTTTACGTCCTGTAAACGGCTTGAAAATTGGCAATGCACCAGAATCCGCAGCAAGAAAAGCAATCTGAAGGACCGGGAGTGTCGATGACGCTTGCGGAAGGAGAAGCTGTTCCTTTTTTCCGTAGGCATCGAAAACTGGTCTGGTGGGGAGGCGGTTTTATTGGCATATTGCTGGCGGCCTTTATCGGATTGGCAGTGACAGCCAATATCTTGATGTCAAATATTGGACATTATCACCAAGATATCGAAAAAGTTGCCAGCAAGGCCGTCAAGCATCCTGTCCGTTTTGCCCGTATCCAGTCTTATTGGCAGGGCATCAATCCAGCAGTTTCCCTTGAAAAGCTTACTATCACCGATGAAACAGATACGCCCCAGCTGAAACTGGACAGTATCGATGCTGTTGTGTCATGGAAATCGCTTCTGGCAATGGAGATTTGTCTTGCACGTCTGCAGCTCAACCGGCCGGACCTGAATGTCAGCCGTGATGCTCAAGGACGTTTCCATATTGGAGGCATTTTAATTGATCCCAATGACAAGAAAGACAGTGGTTTTGGTGAATGGCTGATGAAACAGTCAGAGATTGCTGTGACAGATGGTATGGTGCATTGGCAGGATGATATCCGGAAGGGGATTGCACTGGATATCAGGGATATTGCAGGATCATTGGAAAACAGTGGCGTGGACCATGATTTCACTATCCGTGCCAAGCCAGACCTGCCTGGGACAGAAACCTTGGAAATGAAAGGTTCTTTCACCATGCCTTCAGGCAAGAAAGAACCTGATGCTGTATCGGTTGCCATTGACCACTTGGATGTTGATACATTATCTGCACTGATACCGTTCCTGCCAGTTGATGACAGCCTGTACAGGCAGCTGCAAGGGTATCAGTTTGCCGGGAAACTGGCTGATATTGTCATCGAATGGCATCGCCAAGATGCATCGGCATGGTCTGTCAAAGGTTCTTTCGACAACCTGGTGGCAAGGGAAAAGTCTGGTGTGAAGCTGATGGAAAGCAACCGTCTGTGGCCATCAGGACTGGGTGTTGTTGGATTGACGGGGAAGGTCAGTGCCACACCGCAAGGCGGTTCATTATCCCTGGATTCAAACCAGACGGCTGTACTGCTTCCAGCATACCCTGCAGGGAAGCCACAGACGTTTGATGAATTGAAAGCTGAGCTTGCTTGGACCCAGTCTGAAGCGGATGGACTGGTGTTGGATATCCAAGAAATGACGTTCCGGCAGAAGGCTGTTACTGGCAAGGTATCAGGTCAATATACCCGTAATCCAGCAGCGGGTAATGGTGGCGCTGGGGCACTCGACCTGACTGCGGAGGTGGATAACCTGGCTGTAGCGGATGTGAAGCATTATATCCCGTTGCAGACACCGAAAGCCTTGGCTGACTGGCTGGCTGCCGCATTGAAAACGGGAATGGTCAGCAAGACTGTTGCACGGATTAAGGGGAAAATCGGCGAGATTCCATACCCCAATGGGGAAGGCATTTTTGACATCAGGGCAAAACTGGTCGATGCGTCCATCAACTATACTCCTTTCAGCCGGTCACCAGATGGGAAACGTCCGCTTTGGCCAGACCTTGACCATATCCAGGGCGAATTCCGTATGGAAGGCAAAGCCATCTCTATCCATGCAGATTCAGCAGCCACCCAAGGCGCCAACCTGCATGATGTGGATGTTGTGATTCCGGATACGCTCAATGGTCCTCCGACCTTGGAAATCAAGGGTTATTCAGATGGTTCCATGAAGAAACAGCTTGAGTTTGTCAATGCATCGCCAGTCTATGAAATGATTGGGCGTCTGACAGAAAATACCATTGCCTCAGGTAATGGCAGTGTCGATATCAAGATCCATCTTCCTTTGAAGAACCTGAAAGAGACCACTGTGGATGGACATCTCCGGTTCCAGGGCAATGACATTGTCCTGTTGGAAGACCTGCCGGTGGTGACAGGAACACGCGGGGAACTGCACTTTACCCATCAGGGATTCATGTTGAAGGATATCAAGGGACTTTTCTTGCATGAACCGGTTTCCATCCATGGTGGAACGGTCAAGGGAGATGCTTTCCATGTCAAGGCAGAGGGCACATTGAGTGGTTCTGGAGTCCGGAAAACCTATACAACGGGGGCTATGAGGCATTTGGCTGGAACGGTGACAGGCCATACGCCGTTCAAGGTTGATATTGAGAAAGGCAATATCCTGATTTCAACGGATCTGAGAGGGATTGGCCTCAACCTGCCGGCACCATTGGGAAAACCGGCAGGAACTGTTGTGCCATTGCGGGTCCGTCTGAAAGATATGCCTTCAAGGGGGGCTTTCAAGCAGGATGAACTGTCGGTCAGTTATGGGGAAGGCCGTACGGCAAGGTATCTCCGTACCAAGGCAGGGCATGACCACCATTGGCGGGTGGCCCAAGGCGGTTTCGGCATCAACCGTCCAGCCATTGTGAAAGAAGGGTTGATGGTGAATGCGGATGTCCACCATTTTGACTTGAATGATTGGATAGACTTCATTGTCGGTTTCTATGCCAGTGCGGGTCATTCCCCTTCCAGCGGGAAGTCTTCTGGCGGTGGGTTGCTCCAGTACCTTGAACCACATTGGTTCAGCCTGAAAGCCGATACATTCGATGCTTTTGGCATCAGGGCAAGGCAGGCTGATGCAGAAGGTTCCCGTCATCACGGGCATTGGGAAATCGATGCTGTGGCAGATGTCTTGGATGGGCATATTGTCTATATTGAAAACAATGCAATCCATCCAGATGGGTACCTTCAAGCAAAGCTGAAGTATTTTGATGTACCGTGGAAATCCATCAGGCCGCAGAACGGGAACCATTCAGGGAGATATACCGAATACCGTGGACCATTGCCTTCGATGGATATTGAAACGGAAAGACTGGGATTGCTTGACCGTCATGACTTGGGCAATGCCCTGTTGAAGGCGGAAAGTGTCAAGCGCTCACATGGCAATGAATGGTTGATAAGACAGTTGCGTATCAGTAATGAGGATGCTTTCATTGAGGCAGCCGGAAAATGGACAGCATTGCCGGGAGAAAGGTCAAAAACCCTATTGGATTTCCAGCTGGATGTTTCCAATGAAGGCAAACTGCTGGAACGGTTGCTGTTTGATGGTCTGCTGAAGGGAGGTGTAGCGGTTTACAACGGCAGTGTACACTGGCAGGGACTGCCGTTTGTACCAGATTTCGCTTCTATGTCTGGCAGGATGTCATCCAACCATACAAATGGCCAGTTCCTGAAAATCAAACCAGGGGCTGCCAAACTGCTGAGTGTGCTCAGCCTGCAGTCGTTGCCCCGCCGGGCAGGGATGGATTTCAGGGATGTTGCAGCCCAAGGGTTCTCTTACGACAGTGTAGCCGGGGACTATGTCATCACAGATGGCATCATGAAGACTGATAACCTGCAGGTGATTGGGTTGCCGGCTGAAGTGGATCTGAAAGGCATCATCAATATTGTGGAGATGACACAAGATCTGATGGCTGAGGTCAGGCCAGAAATCAATGCGGCTGGTGCATCAATCGCTGTTGGTTTGGTCAATCCAATTGTAGGTGTCGGTACGTTCCTTGCACAGACCTTGGCAAGGGAACCTTTGAAACAGAACTTCACCTATCATTACCATATCACCGGTGGCTGGGGAGATCCTGTGGTTGAGATAATGGATAAGCAAAAGGCAGAGCCTGAAAAAAACCAGTCTGCTGACTGGAATGAATGAGGGAGAAAAGAAATGGCAAAAGTGGCAGCAATCCAGATGGTTTCAACACCTGTTGTCCAAGAGAATATAGCCACAGCAGCCCGGTTGGTTGCTGAGGCCGCTGATAAAGGGGCAGAACTGGTGCTGCTGCCGGAGTACTGGCCTGCAATCGGCAGCAAGGATATTGAAAAACTTGATGATGCTGAGCTTTTCGGTGATGGTCCTGTCCAGGATTTCATGGCAAAGACTGCCCAGAAGCACAATATCTGGTTGATTGGCGGGACACTTTCTTTGGTATCGCCAGAACCCAATAAGGTGTTGAATACAACATTGGTTTACCGGCCGGATGGTTTCAATATTGCCCGTTATGACAAAATCCATCTCTTTGGATTTGCCACTGAACGGGAAGCCTATGATGAATCCGCAGTGATCAGCCGTGGAGATTCAGTTACATCGTTTGAAACACCGTTTGGCAGGGTCGGTCTGTCAGTCTGCTATGACCTGCGTTTCCCGGAACTCTACCGGGCATTGGGTGATTGCAGCCTGATGGTGGTTCCGGCGGCATTCACCTATACGACCGGGCAGGTGCATTGGGAGATACTGCTCCGTGCCCGTGCCATTGAGAACCAGACCTATATCTTGGCAGCTGCCCAGGGAGGCCGCCATCCTACAGGCCGCCGTACTTGGGGGCATTCCATGCTGATTGATCCGTGGGGGCAGATCCGTTCGGTCTGTATCGAGGGAGAAGGATTGGCTATTGGAGAGATTGACAGCAGACTGCTGTCATCTATCCGTGAAAAACTGCCAGCATTAAAACATCGGCGTCTCTGACTGTCCCTATTTTTTCTGACGGCCGTTCTGCAGATACATTAAAATGCCCTTTTAATGAATTTTCATGACGTCCGTTCATGTCTTCAAAGAATCTTTCCGCAGATAACCTGGCACAGGCAAAGGCCGTGCTTCTGGAACCTTTTGGATTGGATGAAGCGGTATTGATGCGTGTCATGGGAGATATTTTCACCCATCAGGTTGATTATTCTGATATGTATTTCCAGTTCACGAAGAATGAAGGCTGGAGTCTGGAAGATGGCATGGTCAAGTCCGGTAGCTTTTCCATCGATAAAGGGGTGGGTGTCCGGGCTGTTTCTGGGGATAAAACAGCCTTTTCCTACTCAGATGAGATTTCCCTGACAGCTTTGCGTGATGCTGCTTCTGCGGTAAGGAGTATCGGCAGGCAGGGGGCAGGTAAAGCAGCATTGCTGCCATCAGGAGTGACAGCCTTAGATACACGCTCGTTGTATCTGCCGGAAGACCCTTTCCAAACGTTGTCTGCTAGAGAAAAGGTTGCGTTGCTTGAAAAAGTGGAGAAACTTGCCAAGACAGCGGATTCCCGAATTGTCCAGGTCATGGCAGGGCTGGCAGGAGAATACGATGTCGTACTGGTTCTGCGCAGTGATGGGAAGATAGCGGCAGACATCAGGCCCCTGGTCCGCCTGTCGGTGACAGTGATTGCTGAAGAGAATGGACGCCGTGAAATCGGCAGCAGTGGCGGCGGTGGGCGGTTTGGCTATGGTTATTTCTCTGATGAAACGGTCAGGCAATATGTGGATCAGGCAGTGCATTCTGCCATTACCATGCTTCGTGCAGGTCCTGCCCCGGCAGGTTCCATGACCGTAGTGTTGGGTTCAGGATGGCCGGGTGTGTTGTTGCATGAGGCTGTTGGGCATGGTCTTGAAGGGGATTTCAACCGCAAAGGGTCAAGTGCTTTTTCTGGTTTGCTGGGACAGAAAGTTGCTGCTGACAATATCACTGTCATTGATGATGGCACGGTTCCAAACCGCCGCGGATCACTGAATATGGATGATGAAGGCAACCAGACCCAGCGCAATGTGCTGATTGAGAAAGGCGTACTCAAAGGCTATCTTCAGGATTCCTTGAATGCCCGTTTGATGAAAATGCCGGTGACCGGTAATGGCCGTCGCCAGTCCTATGCCCATCTGCCGATTCCACGCATGACAAATACCTTCATGTTGGGAGGGGACAAAGAGCCTGCGGAAATCATTGCTTCTGTCAAAAACGGTTTGTATGCTGTCAATTTTGGCGGTGGTCAGGTAGATATCACCAGTGGCAAATTTGTTTTTTCAGCCAGTGAAGCTTATCTCATTGAGAATGGGAAAATCACCAGTCCAGTGAAAGGAGCCACCTTGATTGGTAACGGTCCAGATGTCCTCAAGCGGGTTTCGATGGTCGGCAATGACCTGAAACTGGATGCCGGTATCGGCGTCTGCGGCAAGGAAGGCCAAAGTGTACCCGTCGGTGTGGGAATGCCGACTATCCGTCTTGATGGCGTGACTGTTGGTGGAACAGCAGGCTGACCGAAAAACTTTGTCAGTTGCTGAAAACTGGTTTACAATAAAATACATTGATAAATAAAGGTTTTGTAAAGTGTTGAATTTCTCCCGATTTTATTTCTTTTGGTTTAGCCGTTTGCTCAAAGGGCGGTGAAAGGTCGGGTCACAACTGTACAGAACCAGCTAGGAAGAATACCGAAACCGCCAGAAAGACTGGCGGTTTTTTTATATACCTGAAGGGAACAAAACATGCAGAAACCAATTGATGACTTGCGTATCGTTGCCATGAAAGAACTGACACCACCATCTCATCTGATCAGTGCTTTTCCTTGCCGGGCAGAAACTGCAAAGACAGTCTCTGAATGCCGTGATGATATCCATAAGGTCCTGCAAGGCGAAGATGACCGGTTGGTTGCGATTGTTGGACCTTGTTCGATTCATGATCCCAAGGCGGCTGTGGAATATGCTGAACGTCTAAGGGCAGAACGGGAGCGTTATAAAGATGATTTGATTATCTTGATGCGGGTCTATTTTGAAAAACCCCGGACCACCATTGGCTGGAAAGGCCTGATCAACGATCCCTTCCTTGACCAGAGTTACCGTATCAATGAAGGGCTGCATATCGCGCGTGAACTGTTGCAAAAAGTGAATATGATGGGGTTGCCGGCAGCAACGGAATTCTTGGATATGATCAGTCCACAATATATTGCCGATATGGTCAGCTGGGGTGCAATCGGTGCACGTACCACTGAATCCCAGGTTCACCGGGAACTGTCTTCTGGACTGTCTTGTCCGGTAGGTTTCAAGAACGGTACGGATGGCAATGTGAAGATTGCCATTGATGCCATCAAGGCGGCATCCCATCCGCATCATTTCCTGTCAGTTACCAAGAGCGGGCATACTGCAATCTTCGAGACACAGGGTAATCAGGACTGCCATATCATCCTGCGTGGTGGTTTCAAGCCGAACTATGACCCTGAAAGTGTGAATGCGGCGACCCTGGCTTTGGAAAGCAATGGCATTACACCGAATATCATGATTGATGCTTCCCATGGCAACAGTTCCAAGAAAGCGGAAAACCAGGTGCCTGTCTGCGAAAACATTGCTGCCAACATTGCAGGCGGCAATCGGCATATCATCGGTGTCATGATTGAATCCAATCTAATTGCTGGCCGTCAGGATTTGGGGGATGGCAAGAGCCTGACTTATGGTCAGTCGATTACCGATGCCTGTTTGGGATGGCAGGACAGCAGCATGCTGCTTGGAAAACTGGCAGAATCTGTCCGCCGCCGCCGTGATGCAAGGAAACAGTAACTGGTTCCTTCAGGAAAACAATCCCCTGACTGGATTGCCTCCGATCAGGGGATTTTTTTATGAAGTTCAGGAGAACGGATGGCAGTCAGTTGCGGAAGTTGTTGAATTCCAACGGAATATCTTTGACCTTTTCACGCAGCATCTGCATAGTTGCCTGTAAGTCATCCTTCTTGTTGCCCGTGACACGGACAGTTTCACCTTGGATACTTGCCTGGACTTTCAGTTTATTGTCTTTGACCAGCTTGACGATTTTCTTTGCCATATCAGACTGGATGCCATTCTTGACAGTGACAATCTGCTTCACCTTGTCACCGCTGATTTTCTCAATCTTGGATTCTTCAAGAAAACGGACATCAACCTTGCGTTTCGTCATCTTGTTGGTCAAGACATCGCGGACCTGGTTCAGCTGGAATTCAGAATCAGCAAAGACGGTCAGTTCCGCTTCCTTCTGTTCTACGCGGGCATCACTGCCACGGAAGTCAAAGCGGGTACCGATTTCCTTGTTCGCCTGGTCAACGGCATTGCGTACTTCAACCATGTTTGCTTCGGAAACAACGTCAAAAGAAGGCATACGGTTCCTTTCTCTAAAAACCTCTGTAAGAGGCTGTCAAACTTATCAAAACAGCAGGCATTTTACCGGATAATCCGGCAGATTTGTTATGCCTTGCAGATTGCTGCTTTCCGGTTCACGGATTCCCTGTCAGTACTTTTTCGAAAAAACTCGACAGATTGGCTGTATAGTCATTAAGATGGAACTTTGTTTTTTCCAGCAGAAAGCTTCTTTATCATTGATTATTGATTCTAATCATCATGAATAATATCCGCATAGCACTCCAGAAGGATGTCTCCCTGAAAGCTCTCAATACGTTTGGCATTGATGCGGTTGCAGCCAATTATCTGGAAATCCATGGTATCCAGGATTTGGAAAGAGTGTACGGGGATGAGTCCCTTCAGAGACTGCCCCGGCTGATTCTGGGTGGAGGCAGTAACCTGCTGTTGGTGTCTGAACGTTTTGAAGGGATTGTCCTGCGGATGGTCAACAAAGGGATTGCTGTTGAGCGTGATGATGGTCAAGCGGTCTACTTGCGCGTTGCTGCGGGTGAGGAATGGCATGGTTTTGTCATGTGGACATTGCAGCAAGGTTATCCAGGACTGGAAAATATGTCGTTGATTCCTGGGACAGCCGGGGCGGCGCCTGTTCAGAATATCGGTGCCTATGGTGTGGAACTGAAAGATTATTTCTATTCCCTGCGGGCCTTTGATTTCCAGACAGGGCAGATGGTCGAACTGGACCGGGAAGACTGTGGTTTTTCTTACCGTGACAGCATTTTCAAACATGAGATGAAAGACCGTCTGGTCATTACTGACCTGACATTTGTGCTGCCTAGGGAATGGAAGCCAAATATCGGATATGGTGATGTGGCAAAGGCCTTGATCGAAAAGGGCATCACAGACCCTACTGCTGAACAAATCAGTCATGCAGTTATCGCCATCCGTCAGCGTAAACTGCCGGATCCCAAAGAGCAGGGCAATGCGGGCAGTTTTTTCCAGAATCCAACTGTAACTGCAGAACAGATGGCGGTTTTGAAAGCCAAGTATCCAGACATGCCTTCGTATCCGCAGCCAGATGGTCGGTTCCGTATTGCAGCTGGCTGGCTGATTGACCAATGTGGCTGGAAAGGCAGACAGTTGGGACGGGCCGGTGTCTGCGCTGCACAGGCACTCGTACTGATAAACTGTGGTGACGCCAAAGGCAAGGAAATTGCAGAACTGGCAAAGGCCATCCAGGCAGATGTCCAGGCAAAATTTGGTATCCAGCTGGTGCCGGAACCAGCTTTTGTCTGATGCTTAAGCTGTCTTCTTGCTGATAAAATCTACTAAACCACCGCTAACAAGCGTTTTATTGTCAACAATTCCCTTTTCTGTGATAAGGGCTGTCACTAATTCAGCAGGCGTGATATCGAATGCTGGATTCCGGATAGCCACCCCTTCAGGTGCCCAATGACAGTCACGGTAGCCTTTGACTTCGTCTGCAGACCGTTCTTCAATGGGAATCGCATTGCCGTCTGGCAGTGAGAGGTCAATGGTGGATAGTGGGCAGGCGACATAGAATGGGATATTGTGCCGTTTTGCCAAGACGGCCACCATATAGGTTCCAATTTTGTTGGCGACATCCCCATTGGCAGCAACACGGTCAGTGCCGACAACAACAGCGTCGATTTCACCATGGCTCATGAAATAACCGGACATATTGTCAGTAATCAGGGTGACAGGAATTTTTTCCTGAACCATTTCCCACGCCGTCAGACGTGCGCCTTGCAGGAAAGGCCGGGTTTCATCAGCGAATACGGAAATCTTCTTGCCGGATTCGACAGCTGAACGGAAAACACCTAAAGCGGTACCATGACCAGCTGTTGCCAAGGCACCTGCGTTGCAATGGGTCAAGACACGCATGCCGTCTTCCAGCAATGATGCACCATAAGCACCCATCTGCCGGTTGGTTTGGATATCTTCATCCAATATGGCATGGGCTTCCTGGAGCAGGCGGTCTGCAAGTGCTGCTTGGGACAGGTGTCGGTTGTTTTCCCAAAGCGTGTGCATACGGTTCAGTGCCCAGAACAGGTTCACAGCCATAGGCCGGCTTGCTGCCAGAATCTTGAAGCCCTCTTCCAGTGTCTTGATGAAGACATCAGCAGGTTCAGTCTTCAAGCGTTCAGCTTCCAATGCCACGCCATAAGCAGCGGCAACCCCGATGGCAGGTGCTCCCCTGACCACCATTGTACGGATGGCTTCTGCGACACCTGCAGCAGAATCATAGGCAGGATAGGCAATCTGCTGCGGTAAAAGCCGCTGGTCAATCATCTCAATCTGACTGCCATTCCAGCGAAGGGTCTCTACATGGTTGCCCATCAATCAGTCTCCTTCAAATTGGCAGAGGGCATAGGATCTGCAGCCAAGTTTCGCCAGCTTTTCCTTGCCTTTCAAGGCAGGCAGTTCAATGATGAAAGCACATTCAACTATATCACCACCACACCGGCGGATAAGTTTGACGGCAGCTTCAGCAGACCCGCCCGTTGCTATCAGGTCATCAACCAGCAGGACGCGGTCACCGGGACGGATGTCATCAGTATGGATTTCCAAGGTATTGCTGCCATATTCTAGGTCATAATCTTCGCTGAAGACTTCCCTTGGCAGTTTGCCTTTTTTTCGGATGAGCACCAATCCTGCGCCTGTCAGATAAGCGAGTGGCGCAGCAAAAAGGAATCCCCTTGAGTCAATGGCGGCGATATGGTCGATTTTCTGACCTTTGTAACGTTCAGCAAGCTGGTCGATTGCCATCTTCAATCCTTCAGGATTGTTCAACAGGCTTGTAATGTCCCGGAACAGGATGCCTTTCTTGGGATAGTCAGGGATGGTACGGATAAAATCAGTCAGTTGTTTGGTCATAAGGCACCTATTTTCATCGCTTGAAATAATCTTTGAACCGGTCATGGACCGCTGCCATCTGAGCATCATTGAGCAGCGGAACTTTACCGGTCTGAAGCAGCCGCCAGTATTGTTCGCACAGGGACTCTGCTTCGATAGTAACCGTCAGTGCATGGTCAAGGCTGTAACCGGCTGCCAGCATACCGTGATGCGCCAACAGGCAGGCATAGCCTTTGCCTAGTGCTGCCACAGCCGCATCAGATAGTTCTTGGGAACCAAACAAGGCATAAGGCGCACACGGAATGGTATTTCCTCCGGTGACTGCAATCATATAATGGAATGGCGGTACCGCCTGCTCCAGACAGGCGACCGTTGTCGCAAAAGTCGAGTGGGTATGTACTACTGCCTGGATATCGGGGCGGGCAAGATAGACATCACGGTGCATCCGCCACTCACTGCTGGGTTTGGCGCCTTCAAGCAGGTTTCCTGCCATATCCAGCAGGCAGATGTCTCCCGCAGACATCAGATGCGGTTCAATACCACTGGGTGTAATCAGGAAATCCTGTCCAAACCGCAGGCTGATATTGCCACTGGTTCCCCGGTTTATCCCTTTGTCAACCAACCTGCGGCTGGTTTCAACTAATTGGTTCTGTTGTTTGATTGGCATGTTCAACGCTTGAGAATCCGTCCTGCAACAGCATCCAGTTTTTTCAGGATTGCTGGATTCCGTCTGTCAGGCGCAGTAATCAGGGCGGAATCCAATGCATGGTGGCAGGCACAGCCAGGACCAGATGGGTCTTTCTGGATTACTGGAATGACTGCCTGCAGCAGTTTCTGGGCTTTGATGGCATTATTGGAAAAGGTCTCGATAATCTGCTGGACCGTGACATGGTCATGGTCTGGGTGCCAGCAGTCATAGTCGGTGACCATGGCAATGGTGGTATAGCAGATTTCGGCTTCACGGGCGAGTTTGGCTTCAGGGATATTCGTCATCCCAATCACATCACATCCCCAGTTCCGATACATCTGCGATTCTGCATAAGTCGAGAACTGCGGTCCTTCCATTGCCAGATAAGTTCCGCCCATGACTGATTCAATGCCAAGCTGCTGTGCTGTTTTATAGATGGTTTTTGCCAAACGGCCGCAGATGGGGTGTGCCATCGAAATATGGGCAACACAGCCTTTGCCGAAGAAAGAACGGGGACGGGAAACCGTCCGGTCAATGAACTGGTCAATGATTACAAACATACCCGGTTTCAGGTCTTCACGCAGAGAACCGACGGCACTGACTGAAATCAGGTCCGTCACACCAACCCGTTTCAGTGCATCGATGTTCGCCTGATAGTTTATGTCACTGGGAGAAAGGGGATGCCCCCTGCCATGCCGTGGCAGGAAAACCAGCTGTTCCCCGTTGATTTTCCCGAAAAGGAGTTCATCAGAAGGCTCCCCAAATGGTGAAGAAACCTTCTCCCAATGGGTATCCGTCAGTCCTTCAAGATTATAGATACCGCTACCACCGATAATACCCAGCATAGAGATTCCCATCATTGATTACAGAACGCCATTATCAGATGAGGAATGCGATTATGCAACAGCCCGGAGCAGTTTCAGGGGGCAGGGCAGGCAAAGAAAAACGGTCCGACACTGTCGGACCGTTTGGACTGAAAATCAGATTCCCGGTTTATTTTTTGTTACGGACGTTTGCAGCAATACGCATACGCAGGGCATTCAACTTGATGAAACCATTTGCATCTTTCTGGTCGTATGCACCGGCATCATCTTCAAAAGTGGCAATGGTGGTGTCGAACAGGGAGTCTTTGACAGAATCACGGCCAACGACCATGACATTGCCTTTGTAAAGCTTGACGCGGACAGTCCCATTGACATGCTCTTGGGTATGGTCAATCAGGGTCTGCAAGGCAACACGTTCAGGTGACCACCAGTAACCGTTGTAGATGATGGAAGCATAACGTGGCATCAGTTCATCCTTCAGATGGGCGACTTCACGGTCCAGGCAGATGGATTCAATCGCACGGTGTGCTTTCAGCATGATGGTGCCTCCCGGGGTTTCGTAGCAGCCACGGGATTTCATGCCGACATAACGGTTCTCAACCAGGTCCAGGCGGCCGATACCATGTTTTGCACCCAGACGGTTCAGTTCCATCAGGACAGCGGCAGGGGACAGTTTCTTGCCATTCAATCCAACAATATCGCCTTTTGCGTATTCAATATCCAGATATTCCGCCTGGTCTGGTGCTTCTTCAGGGCTGCATGTCCAGCGCCACATCGAATCTTCTGGTTCAGCATTCGGGTTTTCCAGATAACGGCCTTCATAGCTGATATGCAGCATATTGGCATCCATCGAATAAGGGGCGCCTCCCTGTTTATGCTTCATTTCGATTTCGATGCCGGCGGCTTCGGCATAAGCCAGCAGTTTTTCACGGGAAGTCAAATCCCATTCGCGCCATGGTGCGATGACCTTGACATTTGGCATCAGGGCATAGGCACCCAATTCAAAACGGACCTGGTCATTGCCCTTGCCGGTAGCACCATGGGAAATGGCATCAGCACCGGTCAGTTTCGCAATTTCAATAAGGCGTTTTGCAATCAGGGGACGTGCAATACTGGTACCCAGCAGGTATTCCCCTTCGTAAATCGTATTTGCACGGAACATCGGGAAGACAAAATCCCGGACAAATTCTTCACGCAGGTCATCAATGAAAATGTTTTCAGGTTTGATGCCGAATTTCAGTGCTTTCTGACGTGCAGGTTCCAGTTCTTCACCTTGTCCCAGGTCAGCCGTAAAAGTGACGACTTCACACTGATAGGTATCCTGCAGCCATTTCAGGATGACGGAGGTGTCCAGGCCGCCCGAATAGGCAAGGACCACTTTCTTAACATCGCTCATAGTTTTCTTTCGTAATTCAGTTGGATGGTGTGCGGATGGAAACGTGACAGACACAGCACACTCTGCCGGTTTTCAGACAGGCACATTTTATGCCGATTCACTGGAAACGGAAATATGCCATCATTCAGAAAACAGAAAATCCCCTTCTGCCAAAGCAACGAAGGGGATTCTGGTAAATCTTAATCGACCCTGCCTTTGACAAAATATTCCAACAGGGCTTTCTGGACATGCAGGCGGTTTTCTGCCTCATCCCAGACTACTGACTGGGGACCGTCAATGACTTCTGCCTCAACCTCTTCACCGCGGTGGGCAGGCAGGCAGTGCATGAACAAGGCATCTGGTTTTGCCCGTGCCATTTTGGCGGCATCGACATTCCAGCCAGCAAATGCTTTCTTGCGGATTTCGTTTTCTTCTTCCCAACCCATGCTGGTCCAGACATCGGTGGTGACCAGGTCAGCGCCTTCGCAGGCATCAGATGGGTCATCAAACAGGGTGAAATGGCTATGGTCTTTGGAAACCCAGTTGTAGTCGATGTCGTATCCCTTTGGCGTGGAAACATTGACATGGAAACCGAAGACTTCCGCTGCCTGCAGCCAGGAATACAGCATATTGTTTGCATCACCGATCCAAGTCACAGTCTTGCCTTTGATGGAACCCCGGTGTTCGATATAGGTGAACACATCGGCAAAAACCTGGCAAGGATGATGTTCATCGGTCAGGCCATTGATGACAGGAACACGGGAATTTGCGGCAAAGCGTTCAATGATTTCCTGTCCGAAAGTCCTGATCATAATGATGTCAGACATGCGAGACATGACCTGTGCGGCATCTTCAATAGGTTCCCCTCTGCCCAGCTGGCTGTCACGGGTATTCAGATAGACAGCGGTACCGCCCAACTGATGCATCCCCGCTTCAAAAGACAGACGGGTACGGGTCGAGTTCTTTTCAAAGACCATCACCAATGTCCGGTCAAGGAGCGGATGATAGGTCTCAAAGTTCTTGAACTTCTTTTTAATGATGCTGGCGCGCCCAATCAGGTATTCATATTCAGCCAGCGTTAAATCAGAAAACTGCAGGTAATGTTTGATTGCCATATTATGCGTTAGACGGGTAATTTGCCGTCTGTAAAAACGGTTAATCTTTGATTATATGTGATTTTTTGTTTTTTTAAAAGAGGTTGCAGCGATAAACCACAACTGCTTCTTCAACGGCAAGCAGGCAAAAGAAATGGCTGACGGATGTTCTTGAGGGTGTTTTCTGACAATAAAAACGGCTCTGCTGGAAACAGGGCCGTCCATTTGTATCGGCGGAAATCAGCAGGATGGGAAATGGGCAACATCCACTTTCTTGACCTTGCCGAATTTCATTTCAATGACCGCATCAGAAGCGGCATCAACCCGGGCATCATGGAGGAAACGCTGCAGGTCAATCTCATAGGCTTCATCACCAAGCGATTGGATGATGGCACCGGCATTCACCCGTTTGACGGCATCCAGGATGGTGAACCAGTATTCCCGTTGTGGAAATGGAATGAACTCCTTGCTGTTTTCCCCGTATCCACGTCCTCTCAGGTCACATTCTGTCGCATCGATGACATATTTGAACCGTTCCGGTCGACGGAAAGCGTCACAACGTTCCAGTACCATGACCGCCAGCTTGGAAGGCAGTTCAATACTGCGGCGGATAAAGCCATGCTCACGGGCAATCATCACAGCCACTTCCCGGTAGAAGGTGGAGACATGCAGCCGTCGGCAGACCTTGTCGACAATTACTGCTCCCCGTTCCTCATGGGCACGGTGGTGCGGCCATTGGTTGGAGGGTGTTGTTCCTTTCCCCAGGTCATGGAGCAGGACACCGAAGCGGACAAGCAGGGGATAGTTTTTCCTGGCGGCATAATCGACCGCCAGCATCGTATGCCTGTCTGCATAGATTTCAGGATGGTATTGCTCAGGCTGCGGGACATCCCAAAGTGCTTCAATCTCAGGGAAGATGCGTGCCAAGGCACCGCAATCATGCAGCAGGTCAATCATACGGGAAGGCTTCTCTTCCATCAGCCCAACGGAAAGCTCTTTCCAGATACGTTCTGGCACCAAGGCATCCACTTCACCGCTTTCCACCATGTCCTTCATCAATTTCATGGTTTCCGGTGCAACAGTGAAATCCGTATAACGGGCAGCAAAACGGGCAATTCTCAGGATGCGGACAGGATCTTCGCGGAATGCATTGGAAACATGCCTGAAAACTTTTGCCTGGATGTCCTTTTGGCCGCCAAACGGATCAATGATATTGCCATTGGCATCCATCGCCATCGCATTGATGGTCAGGTCACGGCGGCTGAGGTCCTCTTCCAAAGTCACGGTCGGGTCTGAATGGACAACAAATCCCTTATAGCCCGGGGCGACCTTGCGTTCAGTCCTTGCCAGTGCGTATTCTTCTTTTGTCTCAGGATGCAGGAATACAGGAAATTCCTTGCCGACAGGCTTGTAACCCAGCGAGAGCATTTCCTCTGCCGTAGAGCCCACCACAACATAATCCCTGTCATGGACCGGACGGTTCATGATGACATCGCGGACGCAACCGCCAACACTATAGATTTCCATAATTCCCCCTGTTTCTTATCATTTGATGTTCAGGGATTGGACTGGCTGATATGGAGACCTCCCCATATCAGCTTCAACAAATCTTCTCCGATACTTAATCTGATTATATCCAGTTTCTGGAAATCCTGCTGTCAGGGGGAAACTGTGCCCAACCGTTTTTTCAGGGACTGGGTATGGCTGCCCAGTTCGCCGGCGTAACAGGTGGCATTGAACAGGACATTCTTCACATAATCACGGGTTTCCTGGAACGGGATGGATTCTGCGAAGATAGCGCCTTCAACGGCACGGGGCAGGGTGGATTTCCAGCGTTTTGGACGTCCAGGTCCCGCATTGTAACCTGCGCTTGCCATTGCCTGTGAATCATCCAGACTGTGCAACATCATATCCAGATAAGCAGAACCCAATTTGATGTTGGTTTCCATATCCGTGATTTTCCCACCATGGTAATCAGTCATGCCAATCCGTTTTGCCACATGTTTTGCGGTAGCGGGCATCAGCTGCATCAGTCCCTGTGCGCCGACATTGGACCTTGCTACAATCACAAAGCGGGATTCCTGGCGGACTAAGCCATAAACCCATGACAGGTCCAATCCCAGTTCTTCCGCCGCCGATTCAAAATAATCCCGGTAAGGCATCGGGAAACGCTGGGAAATCACCACCGTATCCTTGGTACGGTCAGAAGTATTGATCATCCGGTCGATCCTGCCGATTTTCTTCGCCAGTTCTGCCGCAATAATCAGATAACGGTCTTCTTTCAGCCTGCGTAACTGCCAGTTCCATTCACGGACGGCTTCAAATGTCCAGTTCATCGCATAGAACTTGCGGGCAAGGATCATGGTCTCCGCCATGTTTTCAATTTCACGGTTGGAAACATGATAGCTGCTGGCAGGAACCACAACCCAGCCATGCAGTTCTTCTTCTGCCAGCATGCCATAGAACGAATGTTCCTTTTCAATGGATTTGAATAAGGCATTCGCATTATGCCGTTCACCAAGTGCTTTCAGTGCACGGCCTTTCCAATAAACCCAGGTCGGATTGCGTTTCAGGAAATCCGGCATCAAGGCAATCCAATCCAGGACACGCTGCCAGTCCTCATGGCGCAGTGCAGTCCGGACACGCCATTCATGGGCATATGGCGAAATGTTGGCCGTATTGCCTTTTTTCCAGTAATCAATTGCTTCTGGTTCCAGGTCAATAGCCGAAAATACGGCAATGATGCTCCATCCCAACGCACGTTCCTGCGAAGAAAGGGCATCTTGAAAACGGTTGAGTGAGGCGACTGCCTGGGCACGCCCTTTGTTTGCTGCAACTTTGCCCAGCGCAAAGAAGTAGTATTCGTGACTGGTACGGTCTTCGCCAGGACCTTTTGACAGGAATGCTTCAGGGTTGTTCAATGCACGGATAACGGCATCTTGCGAGCCGCCTGCCAGGGTAGCGATCCGGGATGCCAGGTTTGGCTGTTTGGTGGCTGCAGCCAGACGGGAGAAATACCAGGCATCATCGATGCTCAATTGGTTCTGCTGTGCCATGGCGTTTAAGAGGGAATAGGTGACGTCCCCCGCCTTTTTCATGTTCAATCCCAGCAGCTCCTTGGCTTCTGCAACGACATTCGTGCCTTTTGCCGCCTTGGACATCAACGCATAGCATTTCACCTGCACATCATCATCCACGACAAACCTTGGATATTCCCTGTCAAAGTTTGCCCAGTCCTGCCGTTCACCCAACAGCAGCAGCCAGTCATTGCGCAGGCGGTCTGCAATTGCAGTACCATCATATTGGGACAAGAAAGCCTTGATTTCTGCATCAGTGGCATTGCGCAGATCCGATTTCAGCCGATAATACGCAACATAGGAAGGGATTGGATAATCCTGCAGGGATTCAGCAAGCTTTGCCGCTTTTTCCGGATTGCTCTTGCGTGCGGCTTCCCGCAGCTGCGAGAAAGCTTCATCCTGTTCAGGCGTTGTTGTCAGCTCACGGGATGCCTCGGCACAGGAAATCATCGCAAAGGTCATCATCAACAGCAGGAGATTCCTGAAACTTTTCCACATAGCCCTGTTCCTTGAAAAAACGGATAATGAATCTATGAGTTTACCACCGTCAGACAGTCATGCAGGATATTCCTTTGAACAAGATGGGATTCCGGACAAAAAAACACTCCGTAGACAATTGCTGGCTGTCCGGAAAGCCATCCCTGAGAATCTGAAGAAACAGTATGACCATGCACTCTGCCTGCGGATCAAATCATGGCTTAAAGAAAGAGCCGTGAAAACCATCAGTGTCTATCTGCCCATCCGCAATGAGCCTGACTTGGCGGAACTCTATGAAGTATTATCCGGCAAAGTTCAGATGGCATTGCCTTATGTGCCAGCCAAAGACAGTCCCTTGCAGTTTATTGCTTGGCAGCCGGGAGATGAATTGGTTGAAGATGCTTTCCATATCCCAGTCCCCAAGGCGATGCAGCAGGTACCGATGCCTGAGGTGCTGATTATCCCCTGTGTCGGCTATACCGCTGACCGCTACCGGCTGGGTTATGGTGGGGGATTCTTCGACCGTACCCTGGAAGGTCAGGACAATATCCTGACGGTTGGTGTGGCATACAGCTGCCTGAAAACCAATTTCCAGACAGAAAAGTTCGATATGCCGCTCAGCGTTATCATCACGGAAGCGGGGGCTGAATGAGCAGTGGGCTATCCCCGGTTTTATGGGCAAAATATTATGCACATATCCACCGGTCCTCATATCTTGTCGGGCTGATGCATTCAGTGTTTATGGAGCAAGCAGCCTAGTCTGGAATGGTATGAAATAAAAAGTTTCCCTTTATGTTTTTGCCAGACCGATTAGGAAAAGAGCCGTTTCAGTGTCTTCCAGGTCAAGAAAACAACTGCCGTTACGATGACGCAGTAGATTAAAGGCACAAAGTTGATTAGCCAGAATGACAGCAGGACAGCCAGCCCTAAGGTGGCTGGAAAACCAAAGATTGCCCAAGTTGAGGGCAAAAGTAGCATGGAGAGGGCAAGTATCCAAAGCACTACAATGGTCAAGGTAAACGGTATCATCATCAACTCCGTCCAATTCAAAATTGCCAATCTAAATACCAGTTGCTTATTCCTTTCAGAAGTACCTCTATATTAGCTTGAGAGAATCCTCACAGCTCTTTTGACAATATTGTTATTGGCATTCTTATCCAGACTTGTTCATATACCGTTTGCGTCATGAATGTTTACAGGAAGATGGCTGATGGATAGTTCTCGCAGATTAACTAGCCAAGCATTGCTTCTGATTGGCTGTTGAGAGTAGGCTTGAACCTAAAACAGATTTTTTTTTGCTATCTGTAGTGGTAATGGTCACAATAGAGCAGATTGTTCGAGATGAACATACTTAAAAAGGACCTGATTATATGATCAAGACTGAATCAACTGCCAGAGTCGAACTCAGCAACAATCCTTACCTTCGCAAGACAGAAATCCGGTTCAAGGACAAACCTCCGAAGAACAACAGCCATGTCACCCAGTACCTGAATCAGCCGCTTCGGTCATGGATTCATAAAGTACCTTCCATTTTCCATGATGAGATGAATGGTTACGATTTCCGTCTGGATTTCAAGGGAACAGCGCTGGATTTTGAAGAACTGAAAAAGGCATTCGTGGCAGCAGGTGTGAAAGAGGGGGAAGTCAGGTTCAACCACATCAATGTCCTGGGCGACCGTAAAGAGAAAATCCAGAAGCTTAAGGAGTTCTATCAATGGATTCTGGATAATCCCAACCGGAAATTAAAACCATCGGAAATTGAGCAGGTCAAGGCAGAGCTTGAGAAGTTGCTCTATGCGGAATACACATTGATTCTGATAACCGGTAATGCCCGTGTCCATATCCCGTCCGGTACCCCTGCCATCAGAGTTGAGTCGGTGACCGATGCTGATGCCCTTCAGGGTACCCTGTTGAACAATATCCCAATCGTTTTCTTTCTGGATGGCAATACGGTTGCACATCTTCAGGAAAACTTGGAAAAAGTGCAATCAAGGGATGATATTTTTGAAAACCAGCTCTTTTTCTGGATACCGGCATCAACTGACAGGGAGCGGATTGTCAGGGTCATCAAGGATTTGGGTATATCCAGCCCACAGGTTGTCAATGCTGCGGATGATGACATCATCAAACGGTACTGTGCCATTTATCCGATTTCCCAAAACATTTACGAGTCCATCAAAATCTCCCAAAACTTGACTAAAGCAATCGCAGAAAGGCTGAAAGTTGATGAGGAACAGACCAAAATCAACGGCAATGATGTTGGCTTGGAAATCCGTGAGTTGGAAGAAAAGATGGATGGTTGCAAGGTGCCTTTTGAAGATTTCTTGAAAAGGGATCATTACTGTGTCCCTGAAGCCTTTAAAGTCATCAGGGAACGTTTTTTGGAATCCGTCCTGTACTGGGCGTATGGCTGGCGGATATTCGGGACAAAGCTCGAAATTCAGAGCGAGGCGGAGGAAGCCGCCAATGACTTTGAGAAATACCTGCATCGGTATTATATCGAGTTCCTTGAAGAAATAGCCGATGTCCAGGAAAGTGAGCAGTCAAGAATCAGGAAAATGTTTGCTGAATGGTATTCCCGCACTCCTTACGACCCATCATCTTTTATACCGGATTTAAAGCTGAAGCCATTCCAGCCACCGGCAAAGTTGCCGCCGTTTGTAGCAGACCTTCTTAAGATTAAAAATACGGAGGATATGGGGGATGGTTTTTGCACGGTCTGGTACTACCAGAAATGGCGAGAACATATTGTCGGTGTCCTGACATTGGTTGCAACCCAGATTTTGGAAGAAAGGGAGAAGGCTTTGGATGAGTTTTACAACGACCTGGCAGGTGCTTATCTAACACATCTGGACAGCCTGATTCGGGACCTGCTGGAAAAGAAGAAAGCATTGACAGCCCAACTTTCTGACGAGATGAGACTCTACCAGCAAGACCGGGACTGGTGGGAAAAACTGAACATTGATTTAGCGTTTATCGAAAGAGAGTAATCATGGAAAAGACCGACAGACTTGACCTGATTGAGCAACGGAAAGCAGCTGTTAATACGACACTCGAAAAAAAGGGGATTACTCTCGATAGGCGGCTCGAAATATTAGAAGAAGGCATTCGGAAGAAATACCTGTCAAGGTTGACGGAAATGCGGATTGCTGAAGTCGGTGAAATCGACAGGGTTCCTGCTGAATCAGAAAACCTTCCGATGGATAAGTTCCTGCCGCTGGAAGACGACTTGATTGAGAATATCCGCTTATACCGTGTCAAGGAAATTGTCTATTTGAAAGAAGAATCCATTACCGACAAGTTCAATACGGTTTTCAGCACGCTGTCACCCTACAATGCAACGGTATTTGTCATCTTGGATTCTGATGGTGAGAAGACACGGTTTTACATTGGTGTCCGTAACAATGAGCTTGATGACCGTAAGAAGCCATCAACCGTGATGTTAGGAGATACCCTGAAAAATTCGTTAGTCGGGCATTTTCCTGGGATACGGATTGAAGCCGAAGGACGGCGAGCAATCGGCAGGTTGTCCCGGAAGATAGCAAGTCAGCATAATGTCGCATCGGTCAGCGTGGTCGGTGACCAGAAAATCGACAGCAATCAGCAGACCAATGCCCAGTTTGTTCAAGGGTTGGAGAAACTGGCGATGGCGATGGCTGGACGGTGTTATACAGGCATCATCATTGCCGAAAGCCAGTCTTCCCAGATGATACAGACCATCCGGAAAAACTACCAAGACCTTTATACCAAGCTTTCCCCGCTCCAGAAAGTCCAGTTTTCAGAAAACGAGTCCTATGGGGAATCTAGAAACAAGTCGTTCTTTGAGATGGATGGCAAAGAGAAAACAGCAATGATTGGGAGTTCTTTGATTGCTGTTGCAGGAAGTCTTGTGGGGACAATTGCTGTTGGCGGAACGTTGGCTCCACTGGGAGCCGCGCTTGGTGCTCAGATTGCAGGGCAATTACCAAGCTTCATCAATTCATTGGCACCGAACAGCCAGATAACAAAAGGCTATGCAAAAACAACCTCCACCACCACGGAAAACAGAACAGTGACTGAATTGTTGGAGTTGTTGAACCATCACCTCAGACGCTTGAAAGAATGTGACAGTTATGGGATGTGGAATGCAGCGGGCTATTTTGTGTCGGACGATATGTCCACCGCTGAAATAGCTGCCAGCAACTACCGCTCATTGATGAGCGGAAAAAACTCTGGAGAAGAACTTTCAGCCATCAATGTATGGCGGGGCAACGATGCCAATCTGGAAGGCAATTTCTGGCATATCCCACAGACGCTCTCAAGATTTGTTCATCCACAGTTTTTCTATGGTGTTGAAACCGTTGTCAATGAAGAGGTCACCAAGGAGCTTCGGGTTTTGACGAATGCTGCGACAGCATTGAGTGGTAGGGAACTGGCGTTGCATCTGGGATTGCCGCGGGCATCTGTACCGGGATTGCCAGTGATTGAACATGCGGAACTGGGCAAGGAAGTCAACACCTATGAATCGTCTGCGGAATTAAAACAGCCAAAACCAGAAGACAGCATGTCTTTGGGATGGGTGTTTGACTTGGGCAATGTAACCGATAGGCGTGTCACTTTGAGTAACAAGACGCTGAATATGCACACCTTTGTTACTGGTTCTACCGGTTCTGGCAAGTCGAATGCAGTCTATCAGATGCTGAATGAACTGCGCCAAGACCAGATTCCGTTTCTGGTCATTGAACCGGCAAAAGGGGAATACAAGGATGTTTTCGGGCATCTGCCGGATATCAATGTCTATTCAACCAATCCCAAGATAGCACCGCTAATCAACCTGAACCCTTTCAGGTTTCCGGATTCCATCCATGTGCTTGAGCATGTTGATGGTCTGGTGGAAATCTTCAGCGTCTGCTGGCCGATGTATGATGCAATGCCGGCCTTCTTCAAGGATGCCATCCTGAAATCCTATGAAGCTGTTGGCTGGGATTTGGGTTCCTCAACGTTTGAAGGTGAAGGACTGGAATATCCGGATTTTGAAGTGGTGGCAGATCAGTTGGTCAAACTGATCAGCGAATCAAGCTATTCAGAAGAAATCAAGTCGAATTACCGGGGAGCACTGATTACCCGTGTTAAGTCATTGACGGTTGGGTTGAACAAGTTCATCTTCACATCAGAACAAACGCCTTATGAAAAACTGTTTGATGAAAACTGCATCCTAGATATCAGCCGGGTGAAATCCAGTGAAACCAAGGCACTGTTGATGGGGTTGATGGTCTATATCCTGAATGAATACCGAATGGACAGGAAAGAAGGGAGCAACAGGGGACTGAAACATATCACTGTGCTTGAAGAAGCTCATAACCTGTTGAAAAACACTTCTGGCAAGGATTCTGAACTGATAGGCAAATCGGTTGAGATGCTGACCCAGACCATAGCCGAGATAAGAACTTATGGCGAAGGCTTTATCATTGTTGACCAGTCACCGTCTTCGGTTGACATTGCAGCGATCAAGAACACCAATACCAAGATTATCCTGCGCACCCCAGAGAAAAATGACCGGGAAGCAGCAGGTCGTTCAATCGGCCTTACAGATGCTCAAGTAAATGAAATTGCGCGATTGCCGACAGGGGTTGCCGTTGTTTATCAGAATAACTGGATTAATCCAGTCCTGACGAAGATTGATAAAGCCTCTGTTCGGGAAATTCCTTACGAGAATAAAATTATTTCCAGTATCATGAGTATAAAAACTGCAAGAACGAATCTTTTGAAGATGGTCATGCAGGCTTGGTTTGATTCGGACAGGGAAAAAGAAGAATATCTGATGGACGCATTGAAAACGTTGGAATTATCAAAGAATGAACGTCAGAAAATAGCTTTTATAATTAAGGAAAGCAGTTCATCAAATGTACCGGTATTTTCTAAGGATGATAAGGTTCAAGTGGCAGAATATGTATCTACTATCCTTGATATCAAGGATGAGGATTTTTATGGGATAAATTCCTTAGAAGAGCTGGAAGCATTTGTCAGGAATAGGATTGATTCAGTGGATGATGACGGAATTGACAGCATTTTATATTTACTAACTTTTATGGAGACTGGATAATGAAAAATGATGTTGCAATGAAAAAGAGTCAAAACAACGAAGGACTAGTCAAGCAAGAAAATAAAGGCATCGTTGGTGATTTGAAAAAAATAGTCGCCAATAAAAAACGTGAGTTACATTCAGAGCTTGCTTTAAAAGAGATAGGTAAGGAGATCCTACGGGATATTGCAAAGGATGCAGAACAATCTATCATTGAGAATTCTGAGCGTGTTCGCAACGGTGACATTACTCTGGAAGAGGCAAAATCGAATATCGTCAAGGATGTCTCTAAATCAAGCAAAGCACGTTTGTATGGGAAGGGGAAAGAAGTCTCTGCTGGAATTGGCGCTTATTTGGGAAGAGAAGTAGGAAGGGCTATTGGAGCTGTTTTTGGGGAGGCTGAGATAGGGGGAGCGATTGCTGAGGTGGTAGGAAGCATTATTTTCAGTAAAGGGTTTGAGATTGCTGTTACACATGGATATCCATTGGCAAAAGAATTGGCAGAAAAAGCTAAATCGGATGCTATGGTAGTTATTGGAATTGTCAGGAATGAAGCACCTGAAAAAGTGGAAATCCTTAGAAATTCATTCAATGATTTTTGGAAAAAGCGTTCAATACCAATTTCTGTCTGATTTTCCCCAGACTGATTAATGAAATGGTGTTGAAAAAATAAGGCTTTTGCTATATATCAATCAGAACAGGTTTACTGCATGGCGGATTACATCGAGACGGTCAAAAAGAAATGGCATGACTTCGTCTCATCAGATGAGGGCGCAAATGTTGAGACAGAAATCATTTCTGAATCGCCCGCCGAAGAAGAGGATACAAGTTCAGAGGGACTTTGGAACCGATGCAAGCGGTTGGTTGACGAAGCCAGTACTGCCATTAAAGAAGCGCAGACTGCCATTTCTGCGACACGGGCAATCCTGAAAGAAATAGGGCCGCTTGCGACAGCTGTGGTACAGGCCAATCAGCTGATTGAGGAAAAACAGTATGCCAAGGTAATCCAGGAATCGGGTGTTAGTGGTGCGGAACGGATGCGGAACCTTGGCGGTTTCCGAAAATTCCTGCTCCGGAAAATTACAGGCCTGTCCAACGAGGAAGTTAAGAAAATCGGACAGATTCTTGGTCAGGCTAACGCCATTTATGATGTCCTGTTAATGGATGATAAGCTGAAAACCCTTGCTTCCGACATCCATCAGCGGTCAGTCAATATCGCTGGGGTTCTGAGCGAAAAATATGATGATGAAAAATCGGATAGTCTCTAGACAGCTTCTCTTGGCAGGGGTGACTTAAGGATGGGATTGCCATTGTCGGAGAGTGCAGTATAGAGGTGTTCCCGAGACATCCCTGTTGCTCTTGTCAGTTGGCTCATGCCTTTTTCTCAGGCAATTTTGCCGATGGCATGAAGCAGAAGGGCTCCTCCATCATCTTCCTTTGCACATTCTTCAAGATATTCCAGAAGTTCTTCTTCAGATTCCATGGAATCTGTCAACTTCCATTCCTTGATGCCATATTTTTTATCAATGTCAGTCATTGTCTGCTTCCTTGATAGTTTTGCTGTAGTTGGAAATGCAGGAATCATGTTGAAATCAAACCTCAGGATATTCCATGAAAACAGCCACAATTAAACGCTTAGAAAGGATTGCCTGCAAACATCGGTGGAAGAGGCGATGCTGACAGTTTCGCCTTATTGGCATCTTTTCTTCTGGTCTGTTGGTGGCTTGAAGATTTGATATTGGTGTTTTTCCCTTTGGGTGATTTGCCTGTTTTCAGATTGGTGGATTCATTTGAATCCATTGATTTTATTTTTTCAAGCAGTGTCAACATGGACTTTGCTTCAGGATTTCCCGATTCCGCTGATTTTCTATACCATTCCTTTGCTTTAGAAAAGTCTGGCAGGGTACCGATACCATAGTCATAACACCAGCCTAGCATATACATACCTCTGGCGTTGCCAAGATTGGCTGATTGGTTGAAGAGGTAAAAAGCCATTGAGGCATCTTGCTGGACGCCTTGTCCATTTGCATACAGCAGCCCCAGATTTACCGGAGCTTGGGAATTGCCTTTGTTTGCGGCGAGCTGATACCAATATGCTGCCTGTGAGAAATCCGGTGTGACACCTAATCCAAGTTGGTACATGACCCCAAGATTAAGCTGTGAGTCAATGATGTTGTTCTCAGCAGCCTTTTTATACCATTTCATAGCCTTCTGATAATCGTGATTCGTGCCCAATCCATTCTGATACATCCATCCTAGATTGTGCATTGCCCAGAAGTGATTGCTGTCAGCAGCTTTTTCGAAGAGTTTAAAGGCTTTGTTTAAGTCTTTGGCTGTTCCCCAGCCATTCAGGTACATTAAGCCCAGTCTGTTCTGAGCATCAGAATGCCCTTGATTGGCAGCTTTGGAATACCATGAGAAAGCTTTATCATAATCTTGAGGGACACCCCAGCCATAGGTATACATGATGCCCATATTGTTCTGGGCAATATCCATTCCTTGTTCAGCCGCTTTTTCATACCATTCGATAGCTTTTGTTAAGTCCTTTTCAATACACCATCCGTTGTGATACATCAGACCAAGGTTGTTCTGGGATTTGTCATATCCTTTTTCGGCGGCTTTTTTATACCACTCAACAGCCTGGCAGTAGTCTTGCTCTACGCCCTCCCCATTCTGGTATCTCCAGCCCATATTATGCTGATAGAGCGCAATTCCCATATTGGCCATCATTTCGTCCGTTGCCGCCATCAGGCTCATGGCAGAAGACGGGTATGAAACCATAAGCCATGCCGTCAAGCCAATCAGTATTTTATAAAGAGGGGATTTCAGATTTTTTGAGAGATTCATTTTTAATTCCGGTCTTAAAGATTCCAAGTGAACATCGGTGCCTTGATTTTCCGGGCAGGCTTTGATTGAGGACGTGGTGGTTTACGTTTGATTGCCAAGGGTTTCTTTTTAGGGGCTGTAAGTGACCTTAAGGCATTCTGAGCGTCTTTGTTCCCCTGATTGGATGCCTGTTCAAACCAATAAATTGCCGTTTCACGGTCCTGTTCGACACCTCTACCTAGGCGGTAGGCATTCCCCAGATGGAATTGTGCATAAGGGTTTCCCTGCTCTGCCGCTTTCTCATACCAATAAGCGGCAGTCTCATAGTCTTGGGTAACTCCTTTGCCTCGGGCAAATCTTGATCCTAGGTTGAGCTGTGCATAGGAATACCCCTGTTCAGCCGCCTTCTCATACCAATAGGCAGCAGCCTCCTCATTCTGCGGAACGCCACTGCCACTGGCAAAAGCCCATCCCAGACCATTCTGCGCCATTGCATTGCCCTGTTCTGCAGCCTGCCTGTACCAATAAACCATCATAGCATAATCCTGTTCTACTCCTTTGCCTGAAAGGTACAGTTTCCCTAGGTTGAACTGAGCCAAGGCATTGCCTTGGTCTGCTGCTTTCTGATACCAATACACCGCTTGACTGTAATCCTGTTCAACGCCTCTGCCATAGGCGTATAAAAAACCAAGATTGAACTGGGCGTAAGCGTTTCCCTGAATTGCTGCTTTCTGGTACCAGGATGCCGCTGAATAGTAATCCTGCTCAAAACCACAGTTTCCTTTTTCAAAATACAGTCCCAGTTTATTTTGGGAAACAGCGTCCCCTTTGTTGGCTTTCTCAATCAGGATTTCATCAGAAATCCCGTTTTCTTCACAGGCAAAGCACGTTGATGGCAGAACCATAGTGAATGCCAGACAACCATATGTCAGGAAATATTTAAACTTTAATCGATCCATATCATTTTCTTTCAGGGGGATATCCAATCATCGGAGATATTGTCTTAATCTTTCCGTCAGTGCTTTTTCCTTGGGAACGACACAGTTCAGATAAGCTGTTTTCTGGATGATTTCGTCATTGGAGGCGTTTTTCGCTTCCATCTTGCATTCGTTGTCTGCCTGTTTTACTTCGTCAGTAATTGAAGGTTTCAAGGAAAGCTGTTGATTCCGAGAAAGTTTATTCCAGACAGAGAGATAGTCTTTATTTGCCTGTTGTCCTCTGGCTTTGGCTGCCCGGTATTCTTCCTGTGGCGAATAGCTGGCAGCAGACCCAGCAGCCATTGGCGTAGAAGCAGCAGGATCAGGACCGGCAGCGGAACCAGCAGCCATAGGGGTGGAGGCAGCTGGGGCAGAGGCAACGGCAGAACCCGCAGCTGATGCAGCAGGTGCGGGGCGGCGGTTACAGGAGGAGATGCTCACCGTTACAAAAATCAGGAGGAAGAAGATAAGGATAATTGCGAGGCATCCTATCATTGCTCCTGTGCCAGAATCATTGGCTTTGCTGTTCCCGTTAGGTTGAGATTCCTGCTCTTGCGGGGATGGCGGTACCGGTGCTGGTCTGGGAACCGGATTTTCAGGGCGTTGCTGGGCAGGCCGCTGCTGGGGTGGCTGTCTCCTGTTCTGCTGATGCTGGTTGAACTGGCGTTCGTCACGATGGGTATAGGTGTCGCCATAATCATGGTCATAGTCATAATCGTTTTCATCAATACCCGTGTTCTGCGGGGAAGCCGTCCTTTGAGGATTCCTGCCTTGGCTGCCCGGGATGAAAAAGAGGGGGCTGTCACATTTGCCACACAGGAAAGCCTGTTTGTTCTTCGCCCCGCAGTGTGGGCATCGGATGCCGGTGTCGGCAATTTGGTATTTCCGGAAACGGCAGTACAGGGAGATGGCTTTGGCAACTTTTCCGTAATCGGTTCCTGATGGAAGCTGCCGGAAAAGCCGGTTCAGGAATCCTACCTGTACGACATTCTTGTCATTGGTGTCAGCATTGATGTCAATCCATTTGTACAGGTGGTTCCAAGCCTTGATGTCCAGATAATTGTCGTATTTCCTGCGTTCTTCATCTGACGCAAAGACATCGCGGGCAAAACCGCAGAGTTTCTTACCGGCTTCGTTCTGGTCAGAGATGGCAGATTCCCGAAGGGTCTTTTCCAGGTTATCCAAGGCAGCCAGCAGTCTTTGGGAATATGTCTGGCTTGACAGGTTCAGGAAATCATAAAGGTCTTTCTTGCCGAGAATCTTCAGTTGACTGTCGATATTGTCCATCATGAACCGGTCAGGCAGGCTGATATGGTTCCAGACCTCTTCCTGACGGCTTTTTTGATTGCCTTCATCTTTCCGGCTGTCCAGCACTTTCTGATACAGGTTTCTGATGTTCCGTTCAGAAATCTGATAGAAGCCATACCGGTTCAGCAGATAACTGATGTCCTTTTTCGAGAGCGTTTCTTCGGTGTAATTCAGTGACAGGAGTTTTTCGAGTTCGGAAAGCTTATCCTGCTGGATGTTCTGTGCCTGTTCCGCCAGCATTTTCCTTGCTCCGGAATCGGCAAGCATCATCTGCATCAGACCGATGTCTGCCAGCCATTTCTTGGCACGGTCTTTCTTGCGGGGATTGTTCAGCTGGCGTGACCACTCACTCTGTTTCTTGGCAATGGCTTCCTCAACCGTTGTTGTATCCGGCACTGGTGAGAAAGGGAGTCCCAGGATGAAGAAAAAATTGTCAGTATCCATCAGAAAGACCTTCTTTTCAGACAGTCTGCGACAAAATCTACGGCATCCTGGACAGTGGTGATTCTTTCTGCCTGCCTGTCAGAAATCTCAATCTCAAATTCGTCTTCGATTGCCATGACGAGTTCAACCGCATCCAATGAGTCGGCACCGAAATCTGAGAGAGAAGAATTCATCCAGATTTCTGACTCTGATTTACCCAGTTGAGCAGCAATGACCCTTTTAATACGGTCGGCAATATGGCTTTTCGCTGAAGAGCCATAGTCTCTGGATCTTGAGGGAGAATGCTGCCTGCCAAATTCCTGCTGGAGGGCGGCAATCACCTGTTTTGCCTCTTCGCTTCCTTGGGCGGCAGCACGTTGCAGCCATGACATGGCCTGCTGGATATCCGGTGTGACCCCAACGCCTTTGATATACATCAGCCCGACAACGACCTGCGATCTTTCATGTCCTGCCTCAGCTGCCTTGATATACCATTGGAAAGCAAGCCGCTGGTCCTTGAAGACATTGAGGTAATAGGCGGCGACATTGTGCATCGCAAGTGCATATCCCTGGTCAGCCGATTTCCTGAACCATTCAAAAGCCTTGTAATTGTCTTTGGCAGTGCCAATGCCTTCAGAATAAAGGAGGGCAAGGTCACATTGCGCCTCAGGAAGACCATACTCTGCGGCATACTGCATATACTCAAAAGCGGCACGGGCATTCTTCTCAACGGGCATACCATCTGGACCAGTGCCTGACAGGGACATCCTTGCCATCATGTAGGCACTCTGCGCGATGCGTTGCCGGTCTTCTGCCGAACCACTTTTCCCGGCTTCATCCAGGGCTTCTTTCATTGTTTTCTGCCCAGCAGGTTGGCTGGCGGTTTTCTGAGTGGAACCGGTCAGCTTTTCAAATTGTTCTTTCGCTTCGCGGTGCCCTTGGTCCATGGCTTTCTGATACCAGACCAGTGCCTGTACGATATCCTTTTCAATGCCCAGTCCTTTTTCAAACACCATTCCAGCAAGGAACTGAGATTGGGCATCACCCTGTTCAGCTTTTTTCAGCAGGTTCTTTATGGATTCAGACATATTCGTTTCCAGATTTTTACAAGGAGTTGTCAAAAGATTCCAGCATCCGTTGTTTTCCTATTGGATGGATTGACCAGAAGCAGGGTTGACAGATGTTCCGGACGATATCTTTTCCAGCTGTTCCTTTGCTTCAGGATGTCCTTGTCCTGCTGCTTTCTGGAACCATGCCACTGCTTTTGGAATGTCTTGGGAGAACCCTTCGGCGTTGGCATACATGAGTCCCAGCCTGTATTGGGCTTCTGGTTCTTCTTGGAAAGCGGCTATCAGCAGCTTGGCTATTTGGTTTTCTTGCCCTGCGGCTTTTTGACACCATTCAATAGCTGTCTGCGTGTCTTGCGGTACGCCATAGCCGTATATGTACATCAGTCCAATATTGAGCAGGGCATCAGCATTCCCTTGTTCTGCTGCCTTGTGATACCAAGCAAGTGCTTTCTGATAGTCTTGTGGAACACCCCGTCCGTCTTCATACATACCTCCAAGGCTGTTTTGGGCAAGAGGGAATCCCTGTTCTGCTGCCTGGGAATACCATTCAAATGCCTTTTCGTTGTTCTTTTCTACACCCTGACCTTTTTCAAACATGAAGCCAAGGTTGTACTGTGCTCCTGCTAATCCCTGCTCAGCAGCTTTAGTGAACCATTCGAAGGCTTTTTGATAATCCTGTGTAACACCGCGTCCGATTGCGTACATCCCTCCAAGACGCACTTGGGCATCAGCAAATCCTTGTTCTGCCGCCTTCAGGTGCCATTGATAGGCTTTCTGATAATCCTGCTGGGTTCCATGACCATTTTCAAACATGAGACCAAGGTTGTCCTGAGCCTCTGCATTGCCTTGTTCGGCTGCCTTGGACCACCATTCGAAAGCTTTCTTGTAATCCTGAGGTACGCCTTGACCGTGTGCATACATCAAGCCGAGATCAAGCTGGGCAAAAGCATTACCCTGTTCTGCTGCTTTGAGATACCACTTGAACGCTTCTTCATAACTCTGTTCAACACCGGTACCATGGAAATACATGGCCGCCAGATAGCATTGTGCCTCTGTATGTCCCTGCTCAGCGGCTTTTCCTAACCATTCAACAGCTTTTTGATTGTCTTGGAGAATACCTTTACCGTTTGCATACATACGTCCCAGGTTGAACTGGGCATATGCCGTGCCTTGTTCAGCAGCTTTCCGGTACCATTCAACAGCATTCTTATCATCTTGAGAAATGCCATCACCGCTTTCGTACAGGCTGGCGAGGTTGTTCTGGGCTTCAGGAAGTCCTTGTTCGGCTGCCTTCGTCCACCATTCAACGGCTTTTCGGTAGTTTTGCGGGACACCTTCGCCGGTAGAGTACATGAGGCCAATATGATATTGCCCCCAAGGATGATTCTGTCCAGCGGCTTTGCTGAACCATTCAAAGGCTTTCTGATAATCTTGAGGAATGCCATCACCATTCAGGTACATGAGACCGAGGTTGTTCTGGGCATCAGCGTTTCCTTGTTCAGCGGATTCAGTCCACCAATAAAAAGCTTTTTGTAGATTTTTTGGAATGCCTTTGCCATCTGCATACATCTGACCAACAGCGCCTTGGGTATATGCATCACCTTGCATCGCGGCTTTTTCAAACCATTCGATAGCCTTCTGGGCATCCTGCTGAACGCCATCACCGTTGGCATACATCAGACCAAGGTTGTACTGGGCCCTCCCATCGCCTTGTTCAGCAGCGTTGCGGAGCAACTCAAAAGATTTCTGGAAGTCTTGGGGAACAGACTGGCCTTCTTTGTATAGGCAACCAAGAAAACCTTGTGCATTCGTATGTCCCTGTCCGGCAGCTTTGCGGATCCACTCAAATGCTTTCTGCCGGTCTTGGGGGACACCATAACCCAGTTCAAACATAAGACCAAGACGGAATTGTGCATCCGCATATCCCTGTTCTGCTGCTTTCCCGTACCATTCAAATGCTTTCTGATAGTCCTGAGGAATGCCTTTGCCTTCTTCGTATATCTGTCCAATGATGTATTGAGAATGCACAATACCTTGCCCAGCCGCTTTTTCCAACCATTCAAGTGCTTTTTGATGGTCTTGAGGAACACCACGTCCGTCCCGATACATCTGCCCAAGAACGTCTTGGGCTTCAGCAAGGTTCTGGTCGGCTGCTTTCCTGAGCCATTCAAGTGCTTTCCGATAATCTTGGGGAATACCGGATTCGATTGCGTACATCTTTCCAATTTCGTACTGTGCTTTTGCATTTCCTTGCTCAGCAGCTTTAGTGAACCATTCAAGTGCTTGCTGATTGTCTTGAGGAACACCTTCTCCTTTTGAGTATATCTTTCCAAGAAGAGCTTGAGCTTCAACAGACCCCTGCTCTGCAGCTTTGCGGATCCAGACAGCAGCCAATTTTTTGTTTTGCGCTACACCTTGACCAAGTTGATACATACACGCAAGGCTGGCCTGGGCAGCAACATATCCCTGTTCAGCAGCCTTGCTGAACCATTCAAAGGCTTTCTGATAATCTTGGGGAATGCCGCGACCATTGGTATACATGCGTCCAAGATACCACTGGGCTTCTGCATCCCCCTGTTTTGCCAGCACCAGAGTAAACGCCATCATCAACCGTTCAATCTCCGTTTTGGCTTTTTCAACCCCTTGATCTGCCGCTTTCCTCAACCAATCGAGTGCTTTTTTATAGTCCCGTTTTTCTTCTGGAACATAGGCGTACATTGTGCCAAGGTTGTATTGGGCTTCAGAATGTCCCTGCTCAGCGGCTTTTTCGAACCATTCCATGGCTTTCTGGTCGTCTTGAGGTACGCCATGACCGCGTACATACATCAGACCAAGTAAGAACTGAGCATCAACAAGCCCTTGTTCGGCAGCTTTCTTGAACCATTCTGTTGCCTTAGTGGAATCTTTTGGGATGCCATTTCCCCTTGCATACATGAGTCCAAGGTTTGCCTGGGCGTTTGCATGACCTTGTTCAGCGGACCGGGTCCACCAAGTAAAAGCTTTTTCTAAATCTTGGGGAATACCTTTGCCTTCGGAATATATCTGTCCAAGGACATACTGGGCTTCAGGATGTCCCTGCTCAGCGGCTTTTTCGAACCATTCCATGGCTTTCTGGTCGTCTTGAGGTACGCCATGACCGCGTACATACATCAGACCAAGTAAGAACTGAGCATCAACAAGCCCTTGTTCAGCAGCCTTCTTGTACCACTCGACAGCTTTCCTGTAGTCCTGTTCGACACCTTTTCCCATTGAATACATGAATCCAAGGTTGCTTTGCGCCTCTGCATATCCCTGTTCAGCAGCCTTTCTGTACCAATCAACAGCTTTCCCATCGTTCTGTTCAACACCATCACCCATCAGATACATCGAACCGAGAGAGAGTTGTGCTGGTGGATATCCTTGTTCGGCTGCCTTGGCAAACCATTCGACAGCTTTTTGAAAGTCTTGAGGAACGTCCCGACCATATGCATATATCAGTCCTAGGTTGAATTGGGCTTCAACATTCCCTTGTTCAGCAGCTTTAGTGGTCAACGCGAAGACTTTACGTAGAGACTCAACAACTCCTTGTTCGGCAGCTTTTCCATACCAATAGGCAGCCTTTTCGTCGCTCTGTTCAACGCCTTGACCATTTTCAAACATGAATCCAAGGTTGATTTGAGCACTGACATACCCATGCTCAGCAGCCTTGGTAAACCATTTGATGGCTTTTTCAAAGTTCTGCTCAACATCTGCTCCATCTCTATACATGACACCTAGGTTATGTTCTGCCCTCGCATATCCTTGCTCAGCAGCCTTGGTCCATCAGCTGAAAGCTTTTTCATTGTCCTGTGGAACACCCTTTCCCATGACATACATCAGTCCAAGGTTGTTCTGGGCACTTGGATGTCCCTGTTCGGCGGCTTGCTGATACCATCCGAACGCTTCCTGATAATCCACCGGAGTGCCATGTCCTTTTTCGTACATCAGCCCAAGCAGGTATTGGGCATCGGCAATGCCATAGCCAGCGGCAGATGACATTGCATCAAAAGCGGTGATGGGATCCTTTCCAGCAGGGTTCCCTTCAGGATATTCCCCTAACGTATCAATGGTTGCCATTGCGGTGGCATACTGCACCAACAGGTCTTTCTGTGCTTCTGTAAGGCGGATGCCAGATTTATCCAAGGCTTCTTTCAGTTTTTCTGTTGAGTCAGACATATGCTTTTCCTGTTCTAAAAGACTGTTTTCAGTATCTGTTCCACTTCCTGTATTACGGTATGAGTTGTGAAGCAGATTCGGTTATGGTTTTAATATTGCGGTCATCCATGCCTGTTATCGCACAGTAAGGTTTTTCTATAAGACAAGACGTGCAAGCAACTGCAATGCTTCCTCACTGCCTTGGGATGCTGCTTTCTGCAGCCATCCGATGGCTTGAGTCATATCCTGTGGAACGCCTGTTCCCTTGATATACATCAGGGCAACGACAACCTGGGATTTGGTATGTCCTGCTTCTGCGGCCTTGCGGTACCATTGGAAGGCAGCCTGTTCATTACGGTAGGCATTGAGGTAGTGGGCTGCGACGTTGTGCATGGCAAGTGGATGGCCTTTGTCTGCTGCTTTCTGGAACCATACAAATGCCATAGCATCATCTTTCATGGTTCCTATGCCCTGAGAATAGAGGATGGCAAGGTCACATTGCGCTTCTGCGAGACCATTCTCTGCGGCATACTCCATATATTCAAAAGCGGCGCGGGCATTTTCAGTCCCTGTCCCCTGCAAGGACATCCTCGCCATCATGTACGCGCTTTGCGCCATCCGCAGACGTTCTTCTGCTGAATGATGGGTTCCCGAACCTTCCAAAAGTTCTTTGATGGTTTTTTTCTGCTCAGATTTGCGGGAAAAGGATTCCCATGTTGGGGCAGACCGTTCTTTACGCTGCTCTTCTTCAAGCTGTTTTTTAACCTCACTGCGTTTTTTCTCTGCTGCTTCTTTTAAAGCTTTATCCCTTGATTCGCTCTGATTCTTGCGGTTGTTTTCTGCTGCCCTGTGGAACCAGTCAAGTGCCAGTTGAAGGTCTTGAGGAGTTCCATGACCATTTGCGCACATCAGGCCAAGAATGTATTGGGCGTATTGGTTTCCTTGTGTTGCTGAGTCTTGGAAGAGGGTGAATGCTTGTTGATAGTCTTTAAGGACACCTTGACCGTTGATATACATCAGCCCAAGGTTGTATTGAGCATATGGATTTCCTTGTCTTGTTGCTTTGTGGAACCAATCAAGTGCTTTCTGATAGTCCTTATTAGATCGAAGAAATCCATGTCCATTTTTATACCACCATCCCAGATTGTTCTGTGCTCCTGAATGTCCCTGTTTTGCGGCTTTGCTATTCCATTCAAAGGAGATATTCTCTCTATCATAATTGCCATAGCCCATGGAAGGCTCACGGTTACCGTAGTAGTCGTCTGCATCATAGGCGATAATCCCACATATATACTGAGCTGCGGCGTTTCCTGCTTTTGCATCCCCAATAACCCTTTCATAGGTAAAACTGGAATAGTCATAACGCCAGTCGATATCCCATAACATTGCAGAGCCGTATTGGTTTTCTGTCTGCGTCTGACTGTTTTGGGTTTCAGCCGTTACCTGTTCGGAAGGTTTTATGGTTTCCCCCAGTTTCTGCTTCGCTTCACGATGCCCCTGTGCCGCCGCTTTCCGATACCACGTTTGGGCAAGGATTTCATCTTTTGCAATTCCCAGTCCGTTTTCATACAGCATTCCTGCCAGGAATTGGGACTGGGCATCTCCCTGTTCAGCTCTTTTCAGAAGGTTCTTGATTGATTCAGACATGATTTCTCACCGTAAAAGACTGGAAAATTTCTTTTTCATCATCAGTTCCTGTACATGTAGTAGTGGTCGCGGTAAACGTTGTTGATGAAGATATAAAGCTCTTTATCAGCGGTATTGCTCCTGTTGATATCGATGACCAGATTCCCTTTCTTGAAGGTGATGCCATCAGTGGAATCTTCCCCATTGGTCAGCATCAGGTCAGGCGGTCCTTCATCCATGGTTTTCGGCTGTTTCCATGCCTGGTAGAGATACCTGCCGTTCCGCTTGGTGATCCGGATGGAATGTCTGGAGGTATGGAATTCCCCTTCAAACTCACCGCCATAGTTGTAATAAGCAGCGGGAGCAGCCGATGCCGATGGGTCTGGTGATGATGCAGCAGGCGCAGACGCTGCTGGGGCATCTTCTTCATAGTCAGAGCGGGTTATACCAATGGATTTGATTTCTTCAGGGACGGCATAGCTGCCAAGACTCTTGTCAAAGCTGAGCATGACCGTCTTTTTGGTGGCAGGCGGGGCAGGAGGAGGGCCGCCAGAAGACTGTATGGTATAAGTCAGTTCAATCGGGTAGAAATCTTCTTTCGGGGATTCGATTGTCCGGATTTCTGCTTTCAGCCCTGTAATCTGTGGAGCCGGGTAGCAAGGGGCAGATGTACAGGCCGTTGTTCCTGTTGAGCCATTTTCTCCCATCGCAGGAGCCGGCGGTACAGAACCTTCACGGATATTCAGGACTTCTTTAATGGTGTTGCCGTTGAGCGGTGAATAGACTTTCAAGGCTCCCCAAGCGTCTTTGCCAGAAACGTCATGCAATACCCATCCATACAGACCTTTCCCAAAATGGATCAGTCTTGAGGATGAAATGTTGTTATAGGATTCTGGCAAAGAGGATTTCTCAAACTGGCTGTCATGACCGATGACAAGGTCTTTCACCCCTGAAACCATCTGAACCCGTTTTTCTGATGGATTCCATTCAAACACCATCAGACCGAGCAAGTCTGTTTTTGAAGAATAGCTGTCTGATGTGCCGCGTACCGTGACATAAGCGCGTTTTACGGCGCCATTGCCAGATGGGGCGTCCATATATTCCACCGCATCGACCTTCATGCAATAACGGTTGCCATCGCTGTGCGGCAGGTTGCGGCAACCGGTTGAATCCGGTTTCCCATAGGTTGCATCCATCGAGGCTTCAATGGCACTTTTTGAGAAGTTCTCAAACTCTGACCGGGAAATATAGCGGGAACTGTTGCGGGATGAGATGGCAATCACCAGGAAAATCACCAGTACAACCGCCATGAAAATGAGCGCGAAAATCAGGCAACCTTTTTGGGATATGCTATCGGTTTTTTCCTGCTGCTGGGCAGGCGGAACAGGATTTTCCCGCTGCGGGGCAGGCGGTCTTGCTGGTGTCGGCTGAGGGACAGGATTCCGTGGTCTTTGCCAAGAATCAGTCTTCGCAGCGGAAGGATCAAGACGGTCATTACCATATATCGTATCGAAACCATCATCCGTTTCATAAGCTCCTGTTGCAGGATCCTGCTGTTTTTTATGCTGGTTCCCGGGAATGAAAAAGAGCGGGGCTTGGCATCTGCTACAGAAGAAAGCCTGCCTGTTGTCCGTACTGCACTGCGGGCAGCGGATTTCAGTATCGGCAATCTGGTATTTCCTGAAACGGCAGTACAGGGAGATGGCTTTGGCAACCTTTTCGTAGTCGGTTCCTGATGGAAGCTGCTGAAAGAGCCTGTTCAGGAAATCGACTTGGACAACATTTTTATCATTGGTGTCTGCATTGATGTCAATCCATTGGTAAAGGTGCTGCCATGCCTTGATTTCCAGATAGCAGTCGTATTTCTGCCGTTCGGTTTCTGAAGAGAAAATATTGCGGGCAAAACCACAGAGTTTCTTGCCGGCTTCATTCTGGTCATTGGTGGCAGATTCACGAAGTGCTTTCTCAGTATCATCCAAGGTACTGAGCAGCCGCCATGAGGGGGTATGCTCCGACCGTTCCAGGAACTGATAGAGGGAGTTTTTGCCGACAATCTTGAGCAGGTTTTCGATGTTGTCCATCTGGAACCTGTCGGGCAGTTCAATACTGTCCCACTCTTCTTCCAGTGGATTCCGGTTGTCCTGGCCTGCCTGACGGGATTGCTGGACTTTCTTGTACAGGTTCTGGATATGCTGTCCGGTAATCTGGTAAAAGCCATACCGGTTCAGTAGATAACCGATATCCTTTTTAGAAAGTTTTTCATCAACGTAATTCAGTTCCAGGAGTTTTTCGAGTTCTGACAGTTTCTCCTGCTGGATGTTCTCTGCCTGTTTCGCCAGTGTATTCCTGGCATCCGGGTCAGCAAGCATTAACTGCATCAGCCCGATATTTGCCAGCCATTTCTTGGCATTGTCTTTCCTGCGGGGATTATTCAGCTGGCGTGACCATTCGCTCTGTTTCTTGGCAATGGCTTTCTCAACCGTTGCCGTATCCGGCACCGGTGAGAAAGGAAGACCCAGGATGAAAAAGAAATTGTCAGAATCCATCAGGAAATCATCTCCAGAAAGTTGCTGTGTACTGTCTCTTCTGTCTTATCAACGGGCCAAGCCTTTACAGAAACAACAGGGACATTGGTTCTAATAGATGCAGTAGGAACAGAACCAGTGGAAGTAGCGGACTTTTGCGGTATTTTCTTCGGTTGAAAGAAGCAGTAACGCACTGCTCCTATTGCTAGAACTCCAAGCAGGATGTAGAAAATGATTCGGAGAGCTCCCATAAAGATGTTTACGGCAGTTCCTGAATCATTTATTTTTTCCGGTTCTGCTGACCATTTTTTATCAGAACGAAGTTCTTTGAGCATTTCCTCAGCAAGTCCGTTTCCTTGAGCTGCTGCACGGTTCAGCCATAGCATGGCTAGCGTTCTGTTTGAGGCAATACCTACGCCGTAACGGTACATCCAGCCAAGGTTGTATTGCGCATCAGCATTGCCCATTTCTGCTAATCTGGAATTCTGTTCAAAAGCGGAATGAGCGTATCTTGCAATCCGGGAGTCTTGGAAACACATCTCTCCAAGATCGCTTTGGGCGGTGGCAAATCCATTTGCCGCAGATTTGAAAAACCATTCAAAGGCTTGCTGTTTATCCTTAGAAATCCCTTGACCAGTCTTGTACCGATAGCCAAGATTGTATTGGGCTGCTGCGTGACCTTGTTCGGCAGCTTTACGGTACCATTCGCAGGCTTCCTTATAGTCCCAGACATATCTGATTTCTTCTGAAATCAATCCAGTCAATGCAATATTGCCAAGTTGGTATTGCGCTTCGGCATATCCCTGCTCTGCTGATTTTGAAATCCAGTCAACCGCCTTTTGATAATCCTGCAATACGCCCTGTCCATTCCTGTACAGGCAACCTAAATTGCATTGCGCAGCGGCATATCCTTGTTTTGCTGCTTTGTCGTACCATTCAAATGCTTTTGAGTAGCTTGATGGAATCCATTGTCCCTTTTCATACATCAGTCCAAGGTAATATTGAGCAGGCGCAGACCCTTTCCAGGCTGCGTCACTGTACAGCTCGAATGCTTTTTGTGCATTTTGGGGAACGCCTTTCCCTTGGAAGTACAACCTTCCCAATTCGAATTTCGCTTCGGTCAAACCGTGTTCGGCGGCAAACAGCAGGCAGGCTGCAGCTTGGGCAGCCCTATCAGACGGGGTTCCGCTGGAATCAACATTGGACAGCAGTCTTTTGGCTTTTGCCAACGCTCCTTGAGGAGTCGTTGCATCGTCCCATTCTGGAGGGTAATAAGGTTTTGGGGAAGGAACGGGGCCACGAGTCGGCTTTGATGGCTGATCAACTTTATTCCCTGGAATGAAGAACAGCGGTGTATGGCATTCTTTGCAGAAGAAAGCCTGGCTATTGCCAGCACCACATTGTGGGCATCGTATTTCTTTATCTGCGAGGCGGTATTTCCTGAAACGGCAGTAAAGGGAGATGGCTTTGGCAACGGCTTCGTAATCAGTCCCGGGAGGCAGCTGTTGGAAGAGCCTGTTCAGGAAATCGACTTGGACAACGTCTTTTTCATTGGTTTTTGCATTGAAGTCGATTGGCTGATGAAGGTCCTTCCATGTTTTGATGTCAAGGTAATTGTCATATTTCTGCCGCTCGGTTTCTGAAGAGAAAATATCACGGGCAAAGCCACAGAGTTTCTTGCCGGCTTCATTCTGGTCGGTGATGGCGGATTCCCGAAGTGCTTTTTCCTTATCATCCAGTATGTCAATCAATCTGTGGGTAGCCGTATGCTTCGGCATATTCAGGAATCCATACAGCGAGTCCTTGCCAAGGATTTTCAACTGGTTCTCAACATTGTCTATCTGGAATCTGCTTGGCAGTTCGATGTTTTCCCAAGCCTTTTCCTGTGGACTTTGCGTATTTGGGTTCCTATTCCGGTTTTGCAGGATGTCTTTGTACAGGTTCTGGATATCCTGTTCGGTAATCTGGTAAACACCATATTGGCTCAAGAGATAGCTTACATCCTGATTTGAGAGACTTTCCCCTGAATAACTTAATTCCAAGTTCTTCTCGATTTCTGCCAGTTTCTCTTCTTGGATTTCCTGAGCCTGAATAGCTAAGCGATTCCTGGTATTGCGGTCGAAAAGACTCTTCCGCATCCGTTCAATGTCTGCCAGATATTTCTTCGCCTTATCCTTTTTGTAAGGATTATTCAGCTGGCGTGACCATTCACTCTGTTTCTTGGCAATGGCTTTCTTGACCGTTGCCGTATCCGGCAGCGGTGAGAAAGGAAGTTCTAGGATGAAGAAGAAATTATCGGTGTCCATTACCTATGGGGTTCCCTCAGTAGTTGTTAGTGTCGTCGTATCCAGGGATTTTTCCAAAGGTTATTGGTCTCGGGTTTTTGACAAAGGGGTGTGTAGATACAGGTGCGGGGACAGGTGGGATGCTAGCTGCTAATGGAGACATATCGGCGTTGTAAGCTTTTTTGACTAAGAATACGATAGTTTGACAACGTGTAAATAAATCCTTGGCTTCTGCTCTCAGCAAATCATCGTTGTAAAGCTTATAAATGACTTCACATAATCCGAATGCTGCTCCCAGTGCTGTGCCAATGAGAACACATTCAGGAGAAGAAGAAATGCGAAGACCTATTTCTGCTCCTTGTTTAGCTCGATTTTTAATAATATCTAATGCATTGACAGCATAAACCCTGATTAGAATCCTGCTGACAGTTGCTGAAATCTTTTGGCATTCATTCAGAAGTTGTTTGGCCTCGGAAGATGTTGTCATTTGGTAGGCTTTAGCAATTACTTGTTGTAGAACAGGACCTGCTTCAGCAGTTTTCTGCCATATCTTGTTGGTTATTTCGGAGGCATAACTTGTTGTCTGACCTGCATAAAGAACTGCGTTAGAGCTAGCTTTAGATGCTATCTGCCAGATGTCGTTTGCAGTATTTCCTGCCCATCCATAAATGTAATTGCCTGCATTTTTTACTTTGTTATACATTTTTTTCTCCTTTCTAGACTTAAATCTATAATGAATAGCTTTATTTTATTGTTTGTTCCTTTTCGCATCCGCCATTACATATTCCATGAATCTTAAAATTCTGTACATGTTTACTTGCAGTTACTTCCATTAAAGAGTCCATTCATTGCTGAAATTACAGGCAGGAACGATTTCTTTCTGTTCAGTAATTGTGATGGTGTTTCCCTTATATTCAAATTTTCCCCATAACTTGTTTTCAGGTTTCATCAGGTTTTCCAATGTCACATCTTCGCCATCAAGGTTGAATGTGAATTTCCTAAATTGTTCTTGTGGGAAAAATAGCTGTGTTTTTGAAAAACTTTCCTTGTCGGCTCCTTCTTTCTCAAACCGGCAAAAGAATGCCTGCTTTCATAAGGGTATGGTTGTCTTTTCGGATTTCTTCTTGTAAAAATTTTTGAAATGTAGATTGTATCGAGGGTAATGAAATATCAAGTTTTGTTGCTGGTTGTTTATTTTCATTAGGTTCCAGAGGCTGTTGGTCAGGAAAAGTTCCTTCTTTATTTGCAACAGGTAATTTCTGTTGGCAATATCTGCAGATGATGGCATTGTATTTTATGGTTTCTGCGCAGAAAGGGCATTCTTTTGTTTCTGGCATCGTCATTTTAAACTCCATTTTCAGTTATTTATTTTTTCTTGAATATATAGCTAAAAATCATAAGAACAATAATTGGCATAATGACCCAATTAAAAAGAAAACCGCCAATACTGCCTAAGGCACTTCCAATGGAAGGCAGTAACTTGAAAAGTCCCCAGACAATCAGGCAGATAATAACGAATGCAATCAGACAACTTCTTATTGAGGGCTTATTTGCCTGTTCGTTTCCGTTATTTCCAGAAGGACTGCTTGAATCATTTGCACTATTGCGCTGATTTTGAGAGGCGTTTTTCCCTGAATAATCGTTTTCACCAGACCTCTTGCCCGGATTCGGATATGAAGCCGATGACGGAACCGGTTTAGGTGTGCGTTGCGGAACAGGTCTGCTTTGACGTTGTGGGGTTGGGAAAAGGGGCGCATGGCATTTTCCGCAGAAAAAGCTTTGCCTGTTGGCGGTGCCACAGTTGTCACAGGAAACGGTCCTGTCTTCTATCGCATAGTCCTTGAAACGGCAGTAAAGCGAGATGGCTTTTGCCGCATCGGCATAATCGGTTCCAGCAGGAAATTCAGGGAACAGCTTTTTCAGGAATGATGTCTGAAGGCTGTCTTTGGTATTGGTCTCAGCGTTGGTATCGATTTTCTGGTTGATGTCCTGCCAACGGCAATAGGTGATGAAGTTGTCATATTTCCTGCGTTCGGTTTCGCTGGAAAAGACATCCCTGGCATGACCACAGAGCCGTTTTTCCGCTTCATTCTGATTGGAGATGGCAGCTGCCCGTAACTGACGCTCTTTCGCATCGATTGTCTGCATCATCCTATAGGTTCCCTCGCGTTGGGAACAGCCCAGGAACGCATAGAGGTCTCTGGCTCCCACAACGTCCAGGGATTGCTGGATGTTCGCTTCTTTTGTCTTGTCAATCAGCTCGATCTGGTTCCATGAGGATGTGTTGACAGTCGGGTAATACTTGTTCGGATAGCTGCCTGTTGGTTTGGCGGTTTTGCCCCGTTTGGCAAGAACGGCACGGTACATCCCACGGATGGCAGTCTCGGTGAAGCCGTAAGGATATTTGGCGAGCAGGTACTGGATATCATCATCCGTCAACCAAGGGGAACTGTAGTTCAATGCCAGCAGCTGTTCCAGTTCCTGCTGTTTCTGGTTTCGGATGCGTTTTGCCTGTTCTGCCAGCTGGTTCCTGCTGCGGGGATCCAGCAGCAGCTGTTTCATTTCATTAATCTGGGCAAGCCCTTTTTTGGCAGCATCTTTCTTACGGGGGTTGTTCAGCTGTCGAGACCATTCATTCTGCTTCTCTGAGATGGCTTTCTGGATGGTTGCCGTATCAGGTGGTGGATCAAAGGGGATGCCTAGAACCAGGAAGGCATTGCCTGTTTCTTCAGCCATGACTACCCTCCGATACGGGGACCGCTAAAACCTGACCCGCCAATGGAGCCGCCAGAGCCTCCGCCACTGCAAAGTTTGACAATAAGGGCAATGATGCCGCCGGTACCTAGAGCGGCTCCCCACCAAGGCAGGAATTTAAGAAGAATGAAAAAGATGACAGCGATAATTCCAATTGCTATCAGACCAGCCAACCAAGGAGACATTCCTCCTTGTTTGTCCGAAGTGGCTGATGTTGAATCGGATGATTGCGAATCATTGTCTGTTTGCCTTCTTTGGAAACGCCCGGGTTCCTGTTCCTGTTTCATCGCCTGAAATTGGTACAGGACAATGTTGCTTGTCAAAGCAGGATATTTCTCAAGCAGGTCTTGAATGGATCTAGGAGGCAATTGACCGGCAAATTTATAATCTCTTCTTAGGGTTGCTTTCAGTGACTCGACCTGTTCTTCTATGCTAGCAGGACCGGGGTTCTTGGCAGTGATAGGGAAACCTGTTGTGACATTGGCAGGAACATGCTTTTCGGAAGGCTGTTCTTGAGGAGAGGCTGATAAATGGATTGAATCACCAGCAGATTTGATTTCTTCTGGAATAGACTGTTGGGATGCCGTCTCCCAAGCTTCCTGAATGGCAGAAGCAGGATTCCTCACATTGAGTGCAGCGATTTCCCTGTCAAGCCAATCTTGGGAAAGGTCCTGTTTCAGTTCAGCAGGTTTTTCATTGATGATCCGATTGACTTCTTTTGCCAGTTCCATACGGTTGGCAGGGAGCAGCAGGGCTGTCCGCATAGCAGGTATTTCCGCCAGCCATTTTTCAGCCGTTTCCCTTTTCAGGGGATCCTGCAGGTCTGCTGTCCACTCCTGCGTTTTCCGTTCAATCGCTTGCCGGATGTCAGCTGTCTTCGGCAAAGGATCAATGGGTAATCCCAGGATGAAGAAATAGTTCCACTTGTTTCCCATGACCGTGTTTGGCGGACTGTCCCAGACAAGAATATCTGGGACAGCCTCTTTTTTAATTAATGTTCGAAGACTGGATACGGTTGACCGCTTCTTTCATCTCGATATCACTCATCGCGTTGGCGGTTTCAAATGAAGCTTCCACTGTCCTGCCTTTGAGTTTCTCAACGCCTTTGAGTTTCAGCAGACCGGATTCATCCAAGGTGAAGGTCACTTCGATTGGGGTACGTTGGGTGATTCCAGGAGGGAGTTCCAAGTCGGCATGGCCGATTTCTGTTCCAACGGATGGATCGCAATGTTCATCAGAAGCAAAAGATTCCAGGATTTCAAAGCGGGCATTCCGTTGGTTGTTTTCAACGGGGTAAAGTGTGTTCTCGCCATGGGCTGGCAGGTCTTGGTTCTTGAAAATCAGGTTGAGCAGGGATTCTTTGCCATCCCAGATGCAGCGGACACCATAGGTACGGCTGGAAACATTGACGATGGACAGCGGTGCAGTGGAAAGGCCAGACTGGGTATCAATCTTCAGTTTCCCTGCATCAATTTCTTCTTTGACTTCTTCAACGGATTTATGTTCCTTGGCGGCGATTTCCTCGACAGCCAGATTGAACTCGTTCAGGTGGGCAGCATAGATGGCTGCACCTTTCGCAACGGCTTCATCGGGGTCGAACATCCGGACATCCTTGCCGAAGGCTTCTTTCACTGCTTTCATAATCTGCGGCATCCGGGAAGAACCTCCAACCAGCAGGATTTCATCGATATCGGATTCCCTGAAACCTTTCTGGGCGGCTTCCTCAAACATCTGGCGGGTCAGGCTGATGGTGCGGTTGACCAGGTCACTGGTCAGTTCATCGAATTTCTCACGGGTCAGTTCAATACGCTGGCGGTTGCCCTTGAAGTTGATGGAAATCGGTGTTTTTTCCTTGCTGGTCAGCAGTTTCTTGTTTTTCTCGACATCCAGCAGCAGTTCTTGGGTGGCATATTCATCGTCCAGAATCTCATCATTGGTACCGCTCTGGTGTTTGTATTCATCTGCCAGATAGGTCAGGATGCGGTCATCCCAGTCTTTGCCGCCCAGTTCCTTGTCACCGCCTGTGGCGACGACCCTGATTTGCTTGCCATCGACTTTCACAATAGTGACGTCAAAGGTGCCGCCGCCAAGGTCATAGACCAGCACGGTTTTTGCCCGGTCATTCGACAGGCCATATGAGATGGCGGCAGCTGTCGGTTCGTTTATGATTGCGAGGACATTCAGGCCGGCAAGTTTGCCAGCCGTTTCTGTTGCGGTACGTTCTGCCAAGCCAAAGTAGGCTGGGCAGGTGATGACGACATCATTGATATGTTCATTGTCGTCAAGCTTGCCTTCCATCCGCAGGGTTTCTTCCGCGTCATTGACCACCTTCCGGAGGATATAGGAAGAGATTTCTTCAGGTTTCAGGTCAACGCCATCGATATTCCTGACATAGCCAGGCTGCCCAATATAACGTTTGATGAATGTCACGACTTTTTCGGGGTCGGTCTTGGCGGCCTCTTTTGCACTGATGCCGACCTGGACATCTTCCGCTGTGTCAAACCAGACAGCGGAAGGGGTTGTCAGGTCACCCTCAGTGTTTTTCAGGACAACCGCTTGGTCTGTCGGGTCGATATAGGCGATACAGGAATAAGTGGTTCCCAAGTCAATGCCAAATACTTTACTCATGATGCTTTCCAATCCTAGTCTGGTTGATTATTTGATTCGGTTTTTGGTGGAACTGCCCGATAGACCTTGACACGTTCCTTGCGGATGACCCGCCCGTTTTTCTCATAGCCGTCTGCAACACGTTCAGCAATCTTCCGGTGTTTTTCAGGTTCTTCCGTATTGACAGTCTGGACATTGGTTTGCCGGTGGCTGTCCAGTTCTTCTGATTTTTCCTGATAGGGTTCGATGCTCTGGCGGTACAGGATGTCAAGCAGTTCCTGGCGCAGTTCATCGGTTTTGCCATACAGTGCTTTGCTGACATCATCCGTTTCAGCAGTCTGACCAAACACCTCCAAGTCTTTTCCGAGTTCATCAATCAGCCGGATGATTTCCAGGGCGATGGCATCACTGTTTTTCTCGAAGGTGCCATTGCGGTAATCCTGCAGTTCGTCATGCAGTTTCTTGAACAGGGAATCTTTATAGGTATCGGCCTTGATTTTCTGGTCAAAGCTTTCCTGCAACGTGGCGAGACCTGCCTTGATGTCTGCCAGTTCCTGTTTCAGGGCTTCGGTGTCTGTTGCCCCTGTTTCTGGAATTGGCTCCGTGGTTCCTTCAGTTGCTGGAGCAGGAGCTGGATTTTCTGGCGTTGAAACTGTTTCTTCAGCAGCTGGAGATTCGGTTTCAAGAAGCGGGTTTTCTGTTCCTGAAGCAGTCAACGGGGCTGTTTCAGAAGGATTGCCAGGATTTCTGGAATCGTCCAAGTCAATGTTGCTGGTTTCACTGGGATTTTCATTGGAAAAATCCTTTTGGAAGGAGGGGAAAATGTTGCCTATCATCATTTAATTCCTTCAAAGATTGAAAATGCATCCTTTAGGCTATATACCTAACTTGAATACCATAGACAAATAACGATATTACATAAGAAACGGAATCCGTACAACATCGCATGCTGAGACTGGGAATTTAGACGGGTAATGTTATGAACAAAGGCAGTGCAGATGTCTCTGTCCAGTTGGGTAGGAACATCGCCAAGGCAAGGAAGTCCGTTGGGAAGACGCAGGCACAGCTTGCTGAACAGATTGATGTCGATACACTTTCCATTTCACGTATTGAACGGGGGGTTGTTGCACCTAGCCTTGCGACATTGAGCAAGATTGCGAATGCAATTGATATGCCGCTTCCCCATCTGTTTACCGGAACATCAACTGCACCCCATGCCATGGCAGACAGTATTGCCTGTCTATTGGATAAACTCCCTGAAAATCGGAGGCTGTTCCTTTACGACCAGATTCAGACATGGTGCGATTATTTCAACAGTGAAGGGGTTTCTAGGGCTATGGCTGACAAGAAGTAGGATAGTCAGGGCGTTTTTTCCTTTTTCATGCCGCTTATGTTCTAATACCGTTTTCAGTCAATTTCTTTTCAGCGAAATGCGAATCCTGATTGTCCGAGTCTCTTCATTGGGTGATGTTGTCCATAATCTGCCAGTGCTGGCGGATATCCATCGCCATTACCCGGACGCCATCATTGACTGGGTGGTTGAGGAAGGGTTTGCCGGGCTGGTCAAGCAGAACCGCCATGTCAATGAAGTGATTCCCTTTGCTTTGCGCCGGTGGCGCAAGCATCCTTTCTCATCATCAACCCGTGCGGATTTTGCCGCTTTCCGCAAGCGGTTGAAGGCAGAGGCATATGACTGGGTGTTTGATACGCAGGGATTGCTGAAGACGGGCATCATCATGGGCTTTTCCCAGACAGCCCCCGGCGGCAAGAAGGTCGGGTTGGGCAACAAGACGGATGGTTCCAGCTATGAACCGGTTTCCCGTCTATTCCACGACCAGAGCATCAAGTTGGAAAAGCATATCCATGTGGTGCAGCGCAGCCGGGAGATGATTGCGAAGGCTTTGGGCTATACCATCGATACGCCACCGGATTTTGGCTTGACGGTCTCTGAAGAACATTATGACTGGATTCCAGAACAGCCGTATGCGCTGTTTTTCCATGGGACTTCGCGGGAATCAAAGAAATGGGCGCATCCGAACTGGCTTCGGATTGGGGCAATGCTCCATGAAAAGGGGTTGAAGATCCTGTTGCCCTGGGGGAATCCTGCAGAGAAAGCAGAAGCGGAAAGGCTGGCGGTGGACCTGGAGGATGCTGTGGTGTTGCCACGGCTGTCTATCACCGATATGTCCACCGTGACAGGCAGGGCGTCTTTTGTTGTTGGGGTGGATACTGGCCTGTCGCATCTGGCAGCAGCCTATGACAAGCCGACGGTGCAGATTTACTGCAATATTCCCCGCTGGCGGACCTGCTGTGACTGGTCGCCAAAGGTCATCAGCTTAGGTGGGGAAAATGAAGTGCCTACCCTTGAAGCGGTGGAAAATGCTGTCCGTCAGTTGATGGTCTGGCTGGATTGAACCAGCCAGACTTGCTGTTGTCACTGGAGTTCGTCAGGTGGAGCATCCCACGTGGTGTTGCTCTCGGTCTGCTGGACTACCGTCATTTTCTGCAGTTCTTCTTCAGTGATGTATTCAAAGACCTTGACGACCTGCTGGACACCACTGACGCTTGAGGCGACCTGTGCGGCATGGTTTCCTTCCCTTTCGGTTACCCGTCCCATCAGGTAAACAATCCCGCGTTCGGTGACGGTCTTGAAGGCATGGGAGTAAAGGTCTTTTTCTGCGAGGAAGCTGGCACTGACCTTGCTGGTGATCAAGGAATCGTTTGAGCGTGAGCCGATGGTGGATGGTGCCATGACAGCAATCTCATTGACAACCGCCTGGACGTTCTCGATGCTGGAAATCTCATTGGCGATTGCCTGTTTGGTGGCTTCGCTGTCAACTTCACCGGTCAGCAGGACCTTGCGGTTGAAACAGGCAACATTGACATGACCGTTTTCACCAGAGGTTTTGCCAGCGATGTTCTCCCCTTTGAGGGTGATGATTTTGTCTTCTGTCTGCATGCCGACTGTACGGCGGTCACTTGCCGCCATCCCGCCCCCGACAGCACCACTCACCAGCATGACAGGCACGCAGGCAGTCAGGGAACAGCTCAATGCACCGGCAAGCATGATTTTTGCCAAGGTGTTTTTCCAACGGAAGGTTGCTTTATTCATGGGGGTCTTCTCCAAAAAAGGCTGCATCGATACCGTCGCAGATGCAGTGGATTGTCAGCAGATGGACTTCTTGGATGCGGGCAGTCCTGTCGTGGGGAACACAGATTTCCACATCGTCTTCATTCAATAATGACTTGATTTTCCCGCCACCTTTACCGGTCAGGGCGACAATATGCATTTCTCGTTCGTGGGCCGCTTCAATGGCGGCAATGACGTTGCCTGAATTGCCCGAGGTGGAGATGGCAAGCAGGATATCGCCAGGCTGACCGAATGCCTGCACCTGCTTGGTGAAAATATCCTGATAGCTGTAATCGTTGCCGACAGCAGTCATGATGGAAGAATCTGTTGTGAGTGCCATAGCGGGCAGGGGCATCCGTTCGCGTTCAAAGCGTCCGACAAGCTCAGCGGCAAAATGCTGGCAGTCTGCAGCAGAACCGCCATTCCCGCATGCAAGGATTTTATTGCCTTGCATCAGTGCGTTGTACATCAGCCCAGCAGCATGTGAAATGGGTTCTGCCAGTTCCGATGCGGCTTTTTTCTTCAGCTCGGCACTCTCATTGAAGTGTCCAAGGATACGGTTTTTCATCGGTTGTTTCCTACCTGATGGTTAAGTCACTTCAATGGCATTTTGCAGCCATTGGCATTCATTTCCGTCCCATGCTACAACATCAAAACGGCAAGCGGGTAATGTTTTGTAACGTTGCAGGTAAAAACGGGCGGTTTTGATGATTTTCTGCTGTTTCGCTGCAGTGATGCTTGCGGCAGCACCACCATATAGCCGGTTTTTCCGTTTACGGACTTCGATGAAGACGATGGTATTCCCTTCACGCATAATCAGGTCGATTTCACCAAAGCGGCATCTGAAATTCCGAGTGACTGGCAAAAGCCCCTTTCCTTGCAGGAACGCCAGCGTGTCATCTTCAGCCTTTGTCCCGGTCTGTTGCCTTTCTGTTGAGGTACCCGGAAAAGTGGCCATCCGTCATTCTCTCCAAAGCATGGAACCAGCCAACGGCAGTCTGCTTGAAATTTACGGATTGTCTGGGCAAAATCAATAACCGTCCAAGCATTACCCGGAGAACCAGCCATGCTGTTACAGCCATTGATGGATGCCATGTCCCGCCAGCAGATCCCTGAAGCGACATTATATGTGATTGGTACGCCAATCGGGAATATCTGCGATATCAGCCTGCGGGCGTTGGCTGTGCTTGATGCCGCAGATGTGGTGGCGTGTGAGGATACCCGTAATACCCGGGCATTGTTGGGAACCTATGGGCTGGCAAAGCCATTGGTTGCCGCCCATCAGCATAATGAGCGGGAAGTGGCGCAGCAGTTGATTGTCCGTCTCCAGAAGGGGGAGCGGATTGCACTGGTTTCGGATGCAGGGACACCAGGGGTTTCTGACCCCGGTGCACGGATTGTGGATTCAGTCCGTGAGGCAGGATGTCATGTGGTGCCGGTTCCTGGACCGTCTGCTGTGGTGACGGCCTTGTCGGCTTCAGGCTTCCCAGATGACGGTTTCAGGTTTGTTGGATTCCTGCCGACAAAAAACAGCCAGCGGCTGGAAGTCCTGAACAGTCTGAAGGACCAGTCTGCAACATTGGTTTTCTATGAAGCACCGCACCGTATCAAAGCTATGCTTGATGCCTTGACAGGTATGTTTGGTCCTGCACGTAGGGTCATGATTGCACGGGAACTGACAAAACTGTTTGAGGAAACCTGGCGGGGGACACTGTCAGAAGCAGGGGATTGGCTTGCTGGAGACAGCAACCGGATGCGGGGTGAATTTGTGGTGCTGGTTGAAGGTGCCGGAGTGGATGAAGTCTTGGGAAATGATGAAGAAGTTAAACGGATCCTGGGCATCCTGTTGGAGTCTTTGCCGGTCAGCTCAGCCGTCGCGGTGGCTGTCAGGATAACCGGACAGAAAAAGAACCATCTCTATAATCTGGCGTTGCAGATGAAGGCGTCAGGTCAATAAGTCATTGATTTGTCAGTGTATTGATAATCATTTTCAATTCCCTGTAAACAGGGTGGTTTTTCCGCGACATCCTATGGGAAATGATGGAAATGTCTGGATGGGAGTGCTTATACTGGCTGCATGACAATACCTATAAAAGGAGGCATTATGCAGTTCAGCAAAGCGAGTTTCATCTATTTCAGTGCCACCGGGACAACCCGAAAGATTGTCAGGGCTGTCAAGAATGCACTACCGGTCAGCAAAACCGATTACAACCTGTTGCGTAAACCTGTTGAACAGGATATCCAGATTGCCTCGGACAATCTGTTGGTTGCTGCGATGCCTGTTTACAATGGCCGTATTCCAGCTTTGGCTTCGGAAAGCCTGAAGCGAATGAAAGGGCAAGGTACACCTGCCATTGCGATTGTGGTCTATGGCAACCGCGAATACGACGATGCGTTGCTGGAAGTGAAGACCATGCTGGAGGAACAGGGGTTCTTTGTCTTGGGCTGTGGCGCTTTCATCGCCCGCCATTCCATTTTCCCGAATGTTGCCAATGAACGTCCTGATGCTGATGACCTTGCCCAAGTCAGTGCATTTACGCAGAAGTGTGTGGAGAAACTGGCTGGTATGGTGTCTCCTGATGGTTATGCTGCTCCTGCTGTCAAGGGCAATATCCCATTCATGCCGTTGAAGACGGTTCCGATGAAACCTTCTTCAGGTGATGACTGCGATTTCTGTGGAATCTGTGAAAAAATCTGCCCAACCAAGGCGATTGCGATTACAGAGGATGAAATCATCACTGATCCAGACCAATGTATTTCATGTGGCGCCTGCATTACCGTCTGTCCGATTGAAACCAGGCAGTACCGGGGGGCAGATTATGAGAAATTCAAAGGCAAGTTCACCGCCCGTTTTGGTGCACGGAAAGAAAACGAAACGTATCTCTGATCGATTCTTATAAAGGAAAAGCAGGACCGTTTTTTGGCGGTTCCTGCTTTTCTATTGGCCAACGGTTTTGATCGCACTCTGTCAGATTTCAAGGCGGGTGCCCATCTCGACAACCCGGTTGGTTGGAATCTGATAGTAGTCGGCAGCACTACGGGCATTCCGGGTAATCCAGATAAACAGATGTTCACGCCAGCGCATCATCAGGGATTTCTTGGAAGGCATCAATGACAGGCGGGAGACGAAGAACGAGGTCTGCATAGGTCAGAATGGTGTCCTTGCTGTCCGCATTCTTCAAGAATCTGGGGAATGTCCGGATCATTCTTGAAACCATAGTGCACGTCAATCATCCAGCAGTTGTTTCCAAAATCGGAAATCTTGATCCGCTCCCACGGCGGAACCCATGGTACATCATGGGTATGGATAGTCAGGAAATAGACACGTTCATGAATCACCTTGTTATGGGAAAGGTTGTGCAGCAATGCCAAGGGTACCCCATCATTGTCCCGTTTAAGGATGACTGCCGTGCCAGGTACGCGTTGTGGTGGTGAGATAAACAGGGTTTCTAAGAAATCCTTGAGGGGAACAGCCTGCATCCTCAGGTTCCGTTCAATAATCCGCCGTCCACGCCGCCAGGTCAGCATCAGGATGAACAGGACTGTTGCCAGTGCTAAGGGGAACCAACCGCCATTGGCGATTTTGATGACATTGGAACTGAACAGAAAGATGTCACCGATGAAGAAGCAGACAACCAGCAGCAGGGAAATGACAACGTTGCGTTTCCAGTAGTTATGCATCACAAAGAACAGCAGGAGCGTTGTGATGGTCATGGTGCCGGTTACTGCAATACCATAGGCACCGGAGAGGTTTTCCGATGAGCCGAAGAGCAGGACAGCAATCAGCACGACCGTCATCTGGAGCCAGTTGACAGTGGGCATGTAGACCTGCCCGATTTCAGATTCCGAGGTATGTACGACTTTCATACGTGGCAGCAACCCTAAGCCGATTGCCTGACGGGTCACAGAAAAAGCCCCTGATATGGTTGCCTGCGATGCCACGACAACTGCAATGGTGGATAAGGCAATCAATGGATAGATGCTCCACGCGCCAAGCTGCTGGAAGAAAGGGTTCACAATAGCTGCCGGATTGGCAATGAGAAGCCCTCCCTGTCCCATATAGTTGATTGCCAGTGCTGGGAAGACAATAAAGAACCATGCATAGCGGATTGGCATTGGACCAAAATGCCCCATATCGGCATAGAGGGCCTCAGCCCCTGTCAATGCCAAGACAATGGCACCCAGTGCGATAAAGGCGATACCGGGGCTGGCCTTGATGAATTTGACGGCAAACCAAGGGTTGATGGCTTGGAGGATGACGGGCGCACGGATGATATTGATGATGCCCATGACTGCCAGGGATGTAAACCAGAGCAGCATCAACGGCCCCACCCATTTGGCGATGCCTTCGGTCCCTTTGGACTGGACAGAATAAAGGATGACCAAGATGACAATGGCAAGGGGCACCACATAAGGCTTGAAGAATGGCGTGGCGACTTCAAAACCTTCCATGGCTGACAAGACAGAAATGGCAGGGGTGATGACACTGTCCCCATAGAACAGGGAGGCACCGAAAACCCCCATCAACAGCAGGATGCGGTACCAAAGCGGGCGTCCTTTTGGAAGCGAAGTATGGACAAGCGCCAACAGTGCAAGGATGCCGCCTTCGCCGCGGTTGTCTGCCTTGAGCATCAGATAGACATATTTAAGCCCGACAACCAGGATCAGTCCCCAGATGATGAGCGAGACGATTCCAAGGATGTTTTCTGGAATCAAGGCAAGACCATTCCCTTCACCAAAGACCGCTTTCATGGTGTAAAGCGGGCTTGTGCCGATATCTCCATAGACAACACCGACTGCTGCAACCGTCATGGCAGCCATGCTGTGTTTTGCGGTTTTAAGGGACAATGAAATACCTTCCTCTTTCTGGAAAACGACCACAATAGGACAATCTGCATTGAATTGCAACTAAATGATGCTTAATTTGTGCTAATTGATGCCATTAGAACAGCCTATCTTATCCTGTTCTCATATTTTTCCGAAAAAATGGCTAAAAATGCAAAAAAGGAATTTTCTAGGGATTTTCTTATGAAAGGCTGAAGGCTTTTGCTCTGCCTGCCGCTGCTTCAAAGACAGTATTTGCAGAACTTGGTTGCACATGATATTTTCATCTTTTTAAGATTTCTAGAGAAGCAGGGTATTTGCTTTCTCAAACAACAGGAACGGATTCCATGGCTCAATATGTTTTTACTATGAACCGGGTCGGCAAGGTTGTGCCGCCGAAACGTCAGATTCTGAAAGATATTTCATTGTCCTTTTTCCCTGGGGCAAAGATAGGGGTATTGGGACTTAATGGTGCAGGCAAGTCCACCCTGCTGAAAATCATGGCGGGTGTGGATACCGATATCTTAGGCGAAGCCCGTCCAATGCCAGGCCTGAAGATTGGCTATATGCCGCAGGAGCCGCAGCTTGACCCTGAACAGACTGTCCGTGAAGCGGTTGAGTCCGGGCTTGGAGAAGTGCTGGATGCCCAGAAGCAGTTGGATGCCGTCTATGCAGCTTATGCAGAACCTGATGCGGATTTTGACAAACTGGCAGCGGAACAGGCCCGCCTTGAAGCGATTGTCGCAGCAGGTGATGGCAATAATATCGAGCAGCAGATGGAGGTTGCGGCTGATGCCTTGCGCCTGCCTCCTTGGGATGCCAAGATTGGTGTGCTTTCAGGTGGCGAGAAACGCCGTGTCGCATTATGCCGTCTGCTGTTGTCCAAACCGGATATGCTGTTGTTGGACGAACCAACGAACCATCTGGATGCGGAATCGGTGGAATGGCTGGAACAGTTCCTTCACCGTTTCTCGGGCACGGTTGTTGCGATTACCCATGACCGTTATTTCCTGGACAATGCGGCTGAATGGATCCTGGAACTGGACCGTGGTTATGGGATTCCTTGGAAAGGCAATTACAGCTCTTGGCTTGACCAGAAGAGCCAGCGCCTGAAGCAGGAGGAACAGAAAGAATCCGCCCGTCAGAAAACCATTGCAAAAGAACTGGAATGGGTGCGTCAGAATCCAAAGGGACGGCAGGCAAAGAGCAAAGCCCGTCTGGCACGTTTCAATGAACTGTCTGAATATGAATACCAGAAACGGAATGAAACACAGGAAATCTTCATTCCTGTGGCAGAACGTCTGGGTAATGATGTGATTGAGTTCAGGCATGTCAGCAAGGGCTTTGGTGACCGTCTGTTGATCGATGACCTGAGTTTCATTATTCCTGCTGGTGCGATTGTCGGGGTCATCGGTCCGAACGGTGCCGGTAAATCCACAATGTTCAAGATGATTGCTGGAAAAGAGCAGCCGGATTCCGGGGAAATCGTCATTGGCAAGACCGTCCGTATGGCAATGGTTGACCAGTCACGTGGATTCCTTTCAGACGACAAGTCTGTCTTCGAGGAAATCAGCGGTGGCAATGACTTGATTACTGTCGGCAAGTTTGAGATGCATGCAAGGGCCTATCTGGGACGTTTCAATTTCAAGGGCAGTGACCAGCAGAAGAAAGTGGGAACCCTTTCTGGCGGTGAACGGGGACGTCTGCATCTTGCAAAGACATTGATGCAGGGTGGCAATGTCCTGTTGCTTGATGAACCATCCAATGACCTGGATGTTGAGACCCTCCGTGCGTTGGAGGATGCCCTGCTTGAATTTGCCGGTACGGTGATTGTTGTTTCCCATGACCGTTGGTTCCTGGACAGGATAGCGACCCATATCCTGGCATTCGAGGGGGATTCACAGGTTACGTTCTTTGAAGGCAATTATCAGGAGTATGAGGCGGATAAACGTAAACGTCTGGGTGAAGCAGCCGCTGCACCGAAACGCTTGCGTTATAAACCGATTTCCCGCTGAGTAAAGCTGGTAAAGTTGCAAAAAGTTTCAGTTTTCTGCGGGTGCGGGCTTAGAATAAAAGGCTGGTATGGCAAAAATGGATGGTACTGTGTCCAATATCGCTGAAATACATGACCTTGCCTTTGGCTATGGCGAGCGGATGATTCTTTCTGACCTGGATATGGTTTTCCCGAAGGGGAAAGTCATTGCTGTTATGGGCATTTCTGGATCAGGCAAGACAACCATTCTCCGGTTGCTGGGTGGACTGGTTACTCCTCAGAAGGGAGAAGTGTTCATTAACGGGGAGCGTCTGGAAACCCATGATACGGCGAAGCTTTACCGTCAGCGCCGCCAGATGGGCATGCTTTTCCAGCATGGGGCGCTGTTTACAGACCTTTCCGTTTTTGACAATGTGGCTTTCCCTTTGCGTGAACAGACGGATCTGCCGGAAGAACTGATTCATGACCTTGTCCTGATGAAGCTTGATGCAGTCGGTCTGCGCAGTGCCGCATGGCTGATGCCATCAGAGGTTTCAGGGGGGATGGCAAGGCGTGTCGCCCTTGCCCGTGCCATTGCACTTGATCCACAGTTGATCCTGTATGATGAACCTTTCACTGGCTTGGATCCGATTTCCATGGGCGTGACTTCGAACCTGATCAGGCGGCTGAACGATGTCCTCCAGTCTACAACGGTTTTGGTCTCGCATGATGTCCCCGAGACTTTCTCGATTGCTGATTATGTTTATTTCCTGTCTGGCGGCAAAATCCTTGCGCATGGAACCCCTGCGGAAATGGAGCAGTCTTCGGATCCTTTTGTCCATCAGTTTGTCCATGCAGAAATGGATGGACCGGTGGCATTCCACTATCCCGGTCAGCCGATGGCGGTTGACCTTGGTATGGAGAAGGCATCATGAATATGCTGGCAGAACTGGGGTATAAAGCCCGGCAGACAGTCTCGAGCATCGGTTATGCAACAAGACTCTTCCTGTCGGTGGTGCAGGCTTTCTTCCAGGTGCTTGCAAGGCCACGCCTGGTTATCGACCAGATTTTCTATATCGGCAACAGGTCGCTCATCATCATTACTGTTTCAGGGCTGTTTGTCGGTTTTGTCTTAGGGCTCCAGGGATATTATGTATTGGTGCGCTATGGCTCGGAACAGGCCTTGGGCATTCTGGTTGCACTGGCACTGGTCCGTGAGCTGGGACCGGTTGTGACGGCTCTGTTGTTTGCTGGACGTGCCGGGACTTCCCTGACTGCTGAGATTGGGTTGATGAAGGCTGGAGAACAGCTGACTGCCATGGAAATGATGGCAGTCAATCCAGTCAAACGTATCTTGGCACCCCGCTTCTGGGCGGGCGTCTTTTCCATGCCGTTGCTCGCAATCCTTTTCAATGCTGCCGGTATCATCGGCGGCTATATTGTCGGCGTAACGCTGATTGGTGTGGATGAAGGGGCTTTCTGGTCGCAGATGCAGGAAGGTGTCGATATCTGGGATGATATCGGCAATGGCATTGTCAAGAGTATTGTATTTGGTTTTGCCGTAACCTTCATGGCACTGTTCCAAGGGTATGAGTCCAGGGCGACCCCTGAAGGGGTTTCTGGAGCGACTACCCGGACAGTGGTGCTTTCATCATTATTGATTCTATGGCTGGATTTCATTATGACAGCCTTGATGTTTAATTGATTTTTTTCAGATAAGCTTGGTTTTGCTCTTGAATCTTTAAGTCTTTATAATGGGGACTGGATTTATCTGATGCTTAAGTAGAGATTAGAGGTAACTATGCAACGTAAGTCCTTTGACATCTGGGTTGGGCTTTTCGTCCTCTTGGGTGCCGTTGCGCTCCTGTTCCTTGCCCTGAAGGCAGGCAACATGAGTTCCTTTTCGTTTGAGAACACCTATTCCGTCAAGGCCAAGTTCAGCAATATCGGTGGTCTGAAACCCCGTGCACCGGTCAAGAGCGCAGGCGTGGTTGTTGGCCGTGTTGCTGACATCTCTTTCGACAATAAGGATTACCGCGCTGTTGTTACGCTTGAATTGCAGCAGAAATATGCTTTTCCCAAAGATGGTACCAGCGCCAAGATCCTGACTGCCGGTCTGCTTGGAGAACAGTATATCGGTCTTGAGATTGAGCCTGGCGACCCATCCGTTGAACATCCAAACCTGGTTGCCGGAGATGAGATTGTCAGGTCTGAAGACGCCATGGTGCTGGAGAAACTGATTGATGCCCTTATCGCATCAAAAGCCAGTGAATGAAGGGAGTCCCAATGAAACACCTTGTCAAGCCATTGATTGCCATTGCAGCAGTGTTGCCCCTGATGGCGGGTCAAGCTATGGCAGAGCCCTCTGGCGAAGGGCAGGTTGCTAAAACTGAACAGACTGCTGAACAAGCTGTGTCTGGAACACCGGATACCTTTGAAGGTTACAACCGTGCTATGTTCGCTTTCAACGAAGCGTTTGATGACTATATCTTCAGACCCGTTGCAAAAGGTTATACGAAAGTGGTTCCGGAACCTGCCCGTAACGGCGTGACCAATTTCTTTGGCAATATCCGTGATGTCTGGTATGCCGCCAACCATTTTATGCAAGGCAATGCTGAACGGGGGGTCAAGGATCTTGCCCGTGTGACTGCAAATACGATTTTTGGTATTGCCGGGCTGATGGATGTGGCGACCACAATGGGTATTGAGAAAGAAAAAGCCGATTTCGGTCAGACGCTGGGTATCTGGGGAGTCGGGTCCGGTCCATATGTTGTCTTGCCGATCTTGGGGGATTCTACAGTCAGGGATACGGTTGCGTTGCCGGCTGAATGGTATGGCGATCCGTGGTCTTATGTACGCAAGATCCGCGTCCGCAATGTCGGTATTGTCCTACGTGCAGTCAATTACCGTGCGAATATGCTGGATGCTTCCGATTTTGTCGATGAAGTGGCTCTGGACAAGTACGAATTCAGAAGGGATGCTTACCTGCAGCGCCGGCAGGCGATGATTGAAGGGAAATCTACGGCGGCATGGGAAACACAGGCTTCTGACCCATTCATCAATCCGGCGGCTGATATGAAAGGGGTGAAGGCGCCAGAGACAGTGGCTCCAGCTCCGGCTCCGGCAGGAATGCCTGGACCATCAGCGCCACCACAGGCAGAACCGCCTGCTGCTGCGCCTGCGAAAGCGGTTGAGACAACGGCTCCTGCCCAAGTGCCTGCTCCTGCACCTGCAGAACAGACGAAATGATTGCATTGTATTTAGAGGATAGAAAATGAAAAGTATCAAACAATGGTTTTTGGCGTTGACAGCTTTGGTGCTGTTCGCTTTCACTTCCATAGCGCAGGCTCAGACACCAGATGGTGTCATCAATGCAATCAAACAGAGCGTGCTTTCTGCTGCGAGCGGTTCTCCCAGGGGGTTGTCGGCTGGACAGATCAACAGTCTTGTCCGTAACAGCATTGCGCCGTATGTTGATTTTGAAGCAGCTGCTTCGGTCGCTTGCGGCCAGTATTGGTATCAGGCTTCCGACAGTCAGAAGAGGCGTATCACGGCTGAATTCAAAGAGCTGCTGATCCGTTCTTATTCCAAGGCTTTGGGCAAGGTCAACAGCAGGACGAAAATGGATGTTTATCCTGCCCAATACAACAGCAATAATACAGCGACGGTTACTGCACGCATCAACAATAATGGGACCAGTACGCCGCTGCACTTTGGCCTGACGGCAAATTCTGGCAGTTGGAAGATTTTTGATGCGAATGTTGCCAATATCTGGCTGATTTCTTCTTCATTCAAAACCCAGTTCACGGGCATTATCCGGAAATCCGGTATTGATGGCCTGATTGCCAATCTGGCAAAGAAGAACGGTCATTGACAGGAATGGGGACTGCATGACGTTTGCTGTCACAGTACTGGATTTTTCGAACGCTAAAGCCCTTCTCCAAGAAGGGCTTGCTGCTGTTTCCCGTGGTGAGGAAGACTATGATTTTGGCGCATTGGCTCAAGTGGATTCTGCCAGTGTTGCTGTCATGCTGGCATGGCAACGGGCTGCCATCCAATCAGGCAGACGCCTCCGTTTCCTGAATGTTCCTGCCAGTCTGGTCAGTCTTGCGGATCTCTATGGGGTTACGGAGTTGCTGGGTCTGACCGGATATACTGCTGTTTCCTGATTGCTGCCTGATATGTTGCTTTCCCCTGCATCGTGCACACAGGTTTATTTTGCGTATGCACTGCTTCCAATAAGGCTTTTGGGGCTGTTCAGAAGTTTTCATGGACAAGTTTGACCTTAGTCAGCATATTTTTTTGCTTTTTTGCGGTAATCTCCTTACATTTACTGCGGAAAGGTTATAAATTGCGCTTTTAGCCTTTTTCGGTGCATTCATTAATCGAAATTCATAAATGGACAAATTGATTATTCATGGTGGAAGACGTCTGAATGGCGAGATTCCGATTTCTGGTGCGAAAAATGCCGCACTGCCCATCCTGTGTACAGGTTTATTGACCGCCGATGATATTGTTTTGACCAATGTCCCCCATCTGAAAGATGTCCAGACGATGCTGGACCTGCTTCAACAGATGGGTGTTTCCATCAAGCAGGATGGCAATAGGATGGTTCTGAATGGCAGGAACGTCAATCGGTTTGATGCACCTTATGAATTGGTCAAGACCATGCGTGCCGCTATTTTGGTCCTTTGTCCTTTGGTTGCCCGGTTTGGTGAAGCACGGGTTTCCCTGCCAGGAGGTTGCGCTATCGGTTCCCGTCCAGTCGAACAGCATATCAAAGGGTTGCGGGCGATGGGTGCCGAGGTTGAAATCAAGGGCGGTTATATCTATGCAAAGGCAAAGCGCTTGAAAGGAACCCGTATCGTCACCGATATGATCACTGTGACGGGCACCGAAAACCTGCTGATGGCAGCAGTACTGGCGGAAGGGGAAACCGTCATCAAGAATGCCGCCCGGGAACCAGAGGTCACTGATTTGGCACATCTGTTGGTCAAGATGGGCGCAAAGATTGAAGGGATTGGTACTGACCAGCTGGTCATCCATGGTGTAGAGAGTCTGCATGGTGCGTTCCATCATGTCATTCCTGACCGTATTGAGACCGGCACGTTCCTTTGTGCAGTTGCTGCCACAGGCGGTGATGTCCTCCTGACCAACACCTGTGACAATATCCTGGATGTTGCATTGCATAAAATCCGTGAAATGGGCGCTGTGTTGACATGTTGCGGTGATTCCATCCGTATCCAGATGGATCAACGTCCCAAGGGGGTCAGTTTCCGGACAATGGAATATCCCGGTTTCCCGACAGACATGCAGGCGCAGTTCATGGCAGTCAACTGTCTGGCAGCTGAGACGACCCATGTGGTTGAGACCATATTTGAAAACCGTTTCATGCATGTGCAGGAACTGAACCGTCTGGGTGCGAAAATCAGGACAGAAGGCAATACAGCCTTTGTCACCGGGGTAGATAAGCTTGTCGGAGCGCCTGTTATGGCGACAGACCTCCGGGCATCGGCATCTTTGGTCATTGCTGGGCTTGCTGCCCAAGGGGAAACGCATGTCAACCGTATCTATCATCTTGACCGCGGTTATGACCAGATGGAAGTGAAATTGGCAGCAGTTGGTGCCGATATCAAGAGAGTCAGTGAAGAATGAGTGAGCAGGAAGCAAAGGCAGGAAACAATCAGCAGGAGCTGGTTCTCGCCCTCTCAAAAGGACGTATATTCGATGAGACAATCCCTTTGTTGAAGGCTGCAGGCATTGAGGTGCTGGAAGATCCTGAGACTTCCAGGAAACTGATCCTGCCAACCAATAAGCCACAGGTCCGGGTCATTATTGTCCGTGCGACGGATGTGCCGACCTATGTACAGTATGGTGCTGCAGATTTTGGTGTTGCAGGCAAGGATGTCCTTCAGGAAAGCGGGGCAACAGGCCTCTATCAACCAATCGACCTCCAGATTGCCCGTTGCCATCTGGCGGTGGCTGTCAGGAAGGGGTTTGATTATGAAGCCGCTGTCCGTCGAGGTGCCCGGTTGCGTGTTGCCAGCAAATATGTCCATGCTGCCCGTGAGCATTTTGCGAAAAAAGGGCTGCATGTTGATATCATCAAATTGTATGGTTCTATGGAACTGGCTCCGCTTGTTGGCCTGTCGGATGTCATCGTTGACTTGGTCAGTACAGGCAATACGTTGAAGGCCAATAATCTTGTTGAGGTCGAGCGTATCCAGGAAATCACATCACGCCTTGTTGTCAACCAGGCATCCCTGAAATTGAAGCGTAAAGAAATGCAGCCAATCCTGGATGCTTTCAAACAGGCGTCTGTTGCGCAGGAACAGGGCAAGAACTGAAAACCAGAAGAAGAAAAGAAGTGAAAGGGGGGAGTATGTCCATAACACTCCGTAGACTGAGTACATCTCAGCCCGATTTCAAAGCCAGCCTTGTCAATGTGCTGGCTTTTGAGAAAAAGACCGATGAATCCATCAATGCAATTGTTGCTGCCATCTTGGAAGATGTGCGGCTCAATGGCGATAAGGCTGTGCTCGGATATTCCAACCGTTTTGACCGGTTGGATATCCATGATGCCAAAGCCCTTGAGATTTCTTTGGAAGAATGCCAGGCGGCTTTGGCATCCTTGACACCTGAACGGCGCTCTGCATTGCAGACGGCAGCAGACCGCATCCGTAAGTACCATGAATACCAGAAAGCCTCCTGTGGCACTGAAGGGTTTTCTTTCACCGATGAGATGGGCAACCAGCTGGGGCAGAAAGTCACGCCTTTGGACAGTGTCGGCATTTATGTGCCAGGTGGCAAGGCAGCCTATCCTTCTTCTGTCCTGATGAATGCGATTCCTGCACAGGTTGCGGGTGTCAAGGAAATCGTCATGGCTGTACCGACACCGGATGGTGTCCGTAATGAACTGGTATTGGCAGCTGCTGCGATTTCCGGTGTGACCCGTGTCTTTACGGTTGGTGGCGCACAGGCGGTTGCTGCGCTGGCATACGGTACGGAGACAATTCCAAGCGTTGACAAGATTGTCGGTCCTGGCAATGCCTTTGTCGCAGAGGCAAAGCGCCGGGTATTCGGTACAGTCGGTATCGATATGATTGCCGGTCCATCTGAAATCCTGGTGATTTGTGATGGCACTACGGACCCGGACTGGATTGCCATGGACCTTTTTTCCCAGGCTGAACATGATGAGCTGGCGCAATCCATCCTCATTACACCGGATGCGGCTTATATGGATAAGGTTGAGGCAAGCATCAACAGGCTGTTGCCAGACCGTTTGCGTAAAGACATCATCACCAAGTCGCTTGCTTCCCGTGGTGCCATGATATTGGTCAAGGATATGGAAGAGGCCTGCGAGATTGCAAATCAGATTGCTCCGGAACATTTGGAGATTTCAGCGGAAAATCCTGAAAAATGGGGGGAATTGTGCCGCCACGTCGGTTCCATTTTCCTCGGACGTTATACCTGTGAATCGCTGGGCGATTACTGTGCCGGTGCAAACCATGTCCTGCCAACATCCCGGACTGCCCGTTTTTCTTCCCCGTTGGGTGTCTATGACTTCCAGAAACGTTCTGCATTGATCTGGGCAAGTGCGGAAGGTTCCCAGACGCTTGGCAAGATTGCTGTTGAATTGGCGACGGGTGAAGGTCTGGAGGCCCATGCTGGCAGTGCGGCATTCCGTCTGAAGAAATGAGCATGTGGTTCCGGTTATGAAAGAACTGATTGAGAAAGTCATCCGTTCAGATGTCCGGGCAATGTCTGCTTATGCCGTGCAGCAGGCGGAAGGATTCATCAAGCTTGATGCCATGGAGAATCCTTATACATTGCCAGACAGCCTTAAGGAGGAATTGGCAAAGCGTCTTTCACAGGTTGCCCTGAACCGCTATCCTGTTCCGCTTTATACAGCTCTCAAGGCGAAAATCTGTCAGAAGATGGGCATTCCAGCTGGGTTTGATGTCATGCTGGGCAATGGCTCTGATGAGCTGATTGCAATTGTCACTATGGCTTGTGCTTCCAAGGAAAAGCGCGCAAAGATGCTGGTGCCGGTGCCGAGTTTTGTGATGTACGCATTCAATGCCCAGCTGACAGGGATGGATTTCATTGGCGTTGACCTCAAGGAAGACCTGACCCTTGATGTCGATGCCATGCTGGCAGCTATTGAAGAGCATCAACCGACATTGGTTTTCCTGGCAATGCCGCATAACCCGACCGGCAGGCTGTTTGAGGAAGCGGATATCCTGCGTATCCTGGATGCCATGGAAGGGAAAGGTATTGTTGTCAGTGATGAGGCTTATCAGCCGTTCACTGATTTCACCATGCTGCCGCATATCAAGTCATATCCGAACCTGGTGGTTATGCGTACCGTATCCAAACTGGGGTTGGCAGGAATCCGTTTGGGGTATATGACAGCAGCCAAGGAACTGCTGGTTGAGTTCGATAAGGTCCGGCCTCCATATAATGTCAATGTATTGACTGAAGCAGCAGCCGGACTGGCAATGGACAATATTGAGGTTTTCAACGCGCAGGCTGCGGCTATCCGTGCAGAACGGGCAAGATTGGCAGATGAACTGGCGTCGTTGCCGGGTGTTGAAGTTTTCCCTTCGCAGGCCAATATCCAGCTGATCCGGGTGAAAAATGCTGATGTGGTCTTTGATGGGCTTGTCGCGCGGAGAATATTGATTAAAAATGTCAGCAGGCAGCATCCATTGTTGAAGGATTGCCTGCGTATCACTGTCAGTACACCTGAAGAGAACAACCTGTTCTTGGAGGCATTCAAGGATTGTCTGGCAAATTGCTGAACGGATGACGCTTATGAACCGAACTGCTGAAATTGTCCGGAATACCAATGAGACTAAAATCCGGATTGCCATCGACCTTGATGGCACTGGAAAGAGCAATCTGTCCACAGGAATCCCCTTTTTGGATCATATGCTTGACCAGATTGCCCGTCATGGCCTGCTTGATCTTCTGATTCAGGCAGAAGGTGACTTGGAGATTGATGGCCATCATACCGTTGAGGATATCGGTATTTCCTTGGGGCAAGCTCTTGCCAAGGCGGTTGGTGATAAGAAAGGCATCCGCCGTTATGGGCATGCCTATGTGCCGTTGGATGAAGCGCTCTCCCGGGTTGTCATTGATTTTTCCGGTCGCCCATACCTCGAGTTCCATGCAGAGTTTGCCCGTCAGATGACTGGTCAGTTCGATTTGGACCTTGTCCGTGAATTCTTTCAAGGGTTTGTCAACCATGCAGCTGTTTCCCTGCATATCGATAATCTGCGGGGTGATAATGCCCATCATCAATGTGAAACCATTTTCAAGGCTTTTGGACGTGCATTGCGCATGGCGGTGGAAATGGATCCACGGGCTGCAGGCGTTATCCCATCAACGAAAGGAATGCTGTAACCTGTCCTGGTTTTAAGGTGTTGGCGTTATGCAGAAAATCATCGTAGTCGATTATGGCATGGGGAACCTCCGCTCGGTAGCGCAGGCGTTGCGGGCGGTGGCGCCGGAAGATGATGTCCGTGTTTCTGGCATGGTTGCTGACCTTGATGAAGCTGACCGTATTGTCCTGCCGGGACAGGGGGCGATTCCTGACTGCATGGCTTCCTTGGAGAAGTCCGGTCTGAAACAGGCGTTGATGCGTGCGGCAGGAAAGAAGCCGGTTTTTGGTGTCTGTGTTGGGGAACAGATGCTCTTTGATTGGAGCGAAGAGGGTGATACCCCAGGCCTTGGGTTGATTCCTGGCAAAGTTGTCCGTTTCAGGTTGGATGGTCAGGTCCAGCCAGATGGTTCCCGTTATAAAGTGCCTCAGATGGGATGGAACCAGGTTGCCCAGCATATCAGCCATCCCCTTTGGGAAGGGATCAAAGATAACAGTTTCTTTTATTTTGTACATAGTTTCTATGCTGTGCCTGCCAATGACAGCAATGTTGCCGGGATAACCGGATATGGTGTGCCGTTCTGCAGTGCAGTTGCGAAAGACAATATTTTTGCCACGCAGTTCCATCCGGAAAAAAGTGCTTCAGTCGGTTTGCAGCTTTACCGGAATTTCCTGCATTGGAGTCCCTGAAGGCTGGATTGGACAGTGGTTGTTAACAGGATTTGACAAGGGTTATCGATATGCTTCTTATTCCTGCTGTTGATATGAAAGACGGTGCCTGTGTCCGCTTGAAACAGGGCGATATGGAGCAGGCAACAGTGTTTTCAAACGATCCCGCTGAGATGGCGCTTCACTGGCTCAACCAAGGGGGGCGCCGCCTGCATCTGGTGGACCTGAACGGTGCTTTTGCAGGGAAACCGGTCAATGAGCAGCCAATCAGGAGCATTATCAAGGCAACACAGCAGTTTTCTGCAGAAAAAGGTGTTGAGATTCCCATCGAATTGGGAGGCGGTATCCGTGATTTGCATACCATTGAGCATTATCTTTTCAATGGTATTTCATACATCATTATCGGGACAGCGGCAGTCAAGAATCCGACTTTCCTTCAAGAAGCCTGCAAGCTTTTCCCTGGGCAGATTCTGGTCAGCCTTGACGCGAAAGATGGTGATGTGGCGATTGATGGCTGGAGCAAGCTGACGGGAATCAATGTCATTGACCTTGCCAAACGGTATGAAGATTATGGTGTCAACAGTATCATCTATACGGATATTGGCCGCGATGGTATGGGGGCAGGGATCAACATTGATGCGACGGTCAAGCTGGCGAATGCAGTCAGTATGCCGATTATTGCTTCAGGCGGATTGCATGACCTCAATGATGTGAAGCGTCTCTGCGAGGTTGAGGACCAAGGGGTTTCTGGCGTAATCTGCGGGCGGGCCATCTATATCGGTACATTGGACCTGAAAGAAGGGCAGGAGCTGGCAGATACATTCCGTGCAGGGAAATAGGGCAAGATTGAAAGATTGGCTATGCTGACCAAAAGGATTATCCCATGCCTTGATGTCACGGCAGGACGGGTTGTAAAAGGTGTCAATTTCGTTGAACTGCGGGATGCTGGTGATCCTGTTGAGATTGCCCGGCGCTATAACGACCAAGGTGCTGATGAAATAACTTTCCTGGACATCACGGCTTCCAGTGACAAGCGAGACATTATCCTGCATATCATTGAGGCGGTTTCTTCGCAGGTATTCATTCCCCTGACGGTCGGGGGAGGGGTCCGCACGGTGGAAGATGTACGGCGTCTGCTGAATGCGGGAGCAGACAAGGTCAGTATCAACACGTCTGCAGTCACCAATCCACAGCTGGTTGCAGACGCATCCAGCCGTTATGGTTCCCAATGTATTGTTGTGGCGATTGATGCGAAGCAGACTGGGCCGGACCATTGGGAAGTCTTTACGCACGGTGGGCGCAATGCCACAGGGCTCGAAGCCGTTTCTTGGGCAAAGAAAATGGAGCAGCTCGGTGCAGGGGAAATTCTGTTGACCAGTATGGACCGTGATGGGACCAAAAGTGGTTTCGACCTTGAATTGACCAGGCGCATTTCTGATTCTGTCAATATCCCTGTCATTGCATCAGGCGGCGTTGGGAACCTTCAGCATATGGCAGATGGTGTGCTTGAAGGGCATGCTGATGCGGTCTTGGCTGCCAGCATTTTCCATTATGGCACTTATACCATCGCCGAAGCCAAACAGTATATGGCGGAAAGGAACATCCCTGTACGCTTATGAAGAACACAGACTGGCTTGATGCCATCAAATGGGATGAAAAGGGACTGATACCGGCTATCGCACAGGATGCCCATACTAGGGAAATCCTGATGCTGGCATGGATCAACCGGGAGGCGCTTCTGGAAACATTGGCGTGTGGCAATGCGGTTTACTGGAGCCGTTCCCGGGGGAAACTCTGGCGGAAAGGCGAGGAATCCGGGCATGTCCAGAAAATCGTGGATATCCGCTTGGATTGTGACAATGATGCCTTGGTTTATCTGGTAGAACAGACAGGGCTGGCATGTCATACCGGACGCCGGTCCTGCTTTTTCCAACAGCTTAAGGAAGATGGTGGTGAACCATATTGGGAGGCTGTTGAGCCAGTCCTGAAGAACCCTTCGGAGATTTATAGATGAGTGAGATCCTCAGACGTATTGCTGCAGTCATTGAATCCAGGAAACTGGAAAATGGTGGAAATCCTGAAAAGTCATATGTCAGCAGCCTGTTTGCCAAGGGTGATGATGCTATCCTGAAGAAGGTTGGCGAAGAAGCAACTGAATCTGTCATGGCGGCAAAGGATGTCCGCAACAATATGCCGGCAGAGAAACTGACTTATGAAGTGGCGGATTTATGGTTCCATTCCATGATTATGCTTGCCCGGTTCGGACTTTCTCCAGATGATGTCCTGAATGAGCTTGCCAGAAGGGAAGGGCTTTCCGGTTTGGTGGAAAAGGCAAACCGGAAGAAATGAATCTCTAACAATCCATAACCAGAAAGGTGACTGTTATGGCTGACTGTATTTTCTGTAAGATTGCCAATAAGGAACTGCCGTCTACGGTGGTTTATGAAAATGAACGTATCATGGTATTCCGTGATATCCATCCAGCAGCTCCAACCCATCTTTTGATTATTCCTAAACGACATATCCCCACGTTATCGCACTGTACTGGTGGCGATGCTTCATTGCTGGGAGAGATGATGGCCTTGATACCAGAGTTGGCAAAACAGGAAGGAATTCAGGTTGAAGGGCTGGAAAGTAGTGCTGCCAAGGGAGGGTTCCGGGTTGTTGTCAATGCAGGTCCAGATGGCCATCAGGATGTCTATCATCTGCATATCCATCTGATGGGAGGTCCCCGCCCCTGGAAAGGGGCCAATTGATGGCATGGCCCTGCTTCCCTTGGGCAATGCCATGATGGCATTGCCTTTTTTGTTACAGCATCCATCTGCCCCCTATGAAAACAGAAAACATTTCGATTGAGAGGAAAGCCTTGGTCCAGTTCCTGGATGAGGAACTGAAAACCGCGATGATTCAGGATTATTGCCCGAATGGCCTTCAGGTAGAGGGGACTTCCCATATCAGTACCATCGTCAGCGGTGTGACAGCCAGTCAGGCTTTGATAGACAGGGCAGTTGAACTCAATGCTGATGCTTTGTTGGTCCATCATGGCTATTTCTGGCGGGGAGAGAATGCAGCCATTACTGGACTGAAACGGAACCGTATCAAGAAGTTGCTGACACATGACATCAATCTGTTGGTTTACCATCTGCCGTTGGACCTGCATCCAGTGATCGGCAACAATGCCCAGCTTGGAAAGATATTGGGATTGACACCGTCAGGCCGTTTTGGGAATCAGGAGCTTGGTTGGCTGGGAATGTTGGAGAATCCTGATATTGAGACAGCAGGGCAGTTTGCAGACCATGTTGGAAAAATGCTGGGCCGTAAACCATTGCTGGTGGGAGATCCTTTCCTGCAGTTAGGCACGATTGGTTGGTGTAGCGGGGCTGCACAGGATTTGATTGCAGATGCTGTCAGTGCTGGAGCGACCATTTATCTTTCTGGTGAAATTTCTGAGCAGACCGTGCATGAAGCCAGGGAAAATGGCATTGTCTACCTTGCATGTGGCCATCATGCCACTGAACGCTATGGCATCCAAGCATTGGGCAATCTGCTGGCAGAAAAATTCGGTGTGAGGCATACCTTCATCGATATTGATAATCCGGCATAACCTGGGGCCCTTGAAGGAAGGGAGACTCTTCAAAAGCCTATTTCAGTCATTTATAATGCCCATTTGTGGGATTATCTGTTGGAACGAGGCAGACCCTTCTTTCAATATATTCAGGCTACCTTAGAGGAACCGTATCATGATGGAACTTTATTCTTCTGCGACTTGTCCGTTTTCGCATCGTTGCCGTTTTGTCCTGTGTGAGAAAGGCGGTATGGATTATGAAGTCAAGGAAGTTGACCTTTTCAATAAACCTGAAGAAATCTCAGCCATGAACCCCTATGGACAGGTGCCTATTCTGGTGGAACGTGATCTGATCCTTTATGAATCCAATATCATCAATGAATATATCGATGAACGCTTTCCTCACCCGCAGTTGATGCCGGCTGATCCCCAAACCCGTGCAAAGGCCCGTTTGATGCTTTTCAATCTTGAAAAGCTTTTTTTCAGGCATGTTGATACTTTGGAAAATGACCGGTCTGAGAATGCGGCCATTGCCCAGGAAAAGGCTTGTGTGGAAATCCGCGAGAACCTGACGATGCTTTCCGGTCATCTGCAGCGTTCAAAATACCTGATGGGTGATGAACTGACAATGCCGGATGTTGCCCTGGCACCTTTGCTCTGGCGTCTGCAGCACTATGGGATTGAATTGCCGAAATCTGCAGCAGCGGTTGAAAAGTATGCCCAGATGGTTTTTGCCCGTCCAGCATTCATTGAATCCCTGACTGCCCAGGAAAAAATCATGCGTCGGTGACAGGAGGAAAATCATGGCTATCGAAATTCCTTTCAAACCCTATCTGATCCGGGCCTTCTATGAATGGACGGTTGATAATGGGCAGACACCTTACATCGTTGCAAAACCTGGAGCCTATGCCCGGGTTCCCCAGCAGTATGTCAAGGATGGACATATTGTCCTGGACATCAGTTCTGAAGCAACGGCTGGTCTCCATATGGACAACGAAGCCATCAGTTTCAAGGCACGTTTCGATGGTAGGTCTATGGATGTCTACCTTCCGATTGAAAACATCGCAGGGATTTATCCCCAGGAATTGGGGCCTGAAGAAATGATGCCTTTTGAAACGTCGGAACCCGTCAGGAAACCTGGATCGAAAGAACCTGAAAAAAGTGCAAAAAAACCTGCATTGAAATTGGTAAAATAAGATAAAATACTTCCCTTCGTGCCGGCTTAGCTCATCAGGTAGAGCACATGATTTGTAATCATGGGGTGGCGGGTTCAAGTCCTGCAGCCGGCACCATTTTCTGCAAAAGCAATAAAAATCCCTGATTCTGTTGCTATCTTTTACGATAATTAACGCAAAATACATTATTTTGCCGATTTTTCGACGAATCTCCCAAGAGCCTTCCGTATCGGAAAAAACCAACAAAATCATAGGTTTTTTGACGGGTTGGTATTGCTTTTAGTCAGGTCACTGGTATACTTCAATATTCGAACTCATGATTGGGAGTTGCAAAAAAGCAACTGCATTGCATGGCTGGACAGTTTACCCGGTTCCAGTCATAAAAAGTCAGCAGGACCCAGTCTGGCAAATGAATCCCGGCTTGAGAGTATGTGCAACAACTTCATTTAAATTGGACTGAAAAAGCTTAATTTTGCACTTATCTACAGGTAAAGTTATGAATAGTGATGTTTTGAAAGAACGTATCAGGGTTCCTTCCCTGCGAGCAAAAGTCGTCAGTGCTGATGCCGCGGCAGAATACATTACCGATGGTATGTTGGTTGGCATGAGTGGTTTTACGCTGGCTGGTGGCGGCAAAGGGGTTCCCCATGCCATTGCCCGTAAAGCACAGGCAAACCCGATGAAGATATCACTATATACAGGCGCATCCTTGGGTAATGATGTTGATGAAGCGTTGTCCAATGCCCATGCCCTTTCCCATCGCGGTCCATTCCAGACTTCCCGTACTTTGCGGAATGCCATCAACCGTGGCGAACTCATGTACATCGACAGCCACCTGTCCGAAACGGCGGAGACAATCATCAAACGTGGCCAGCATATGGAAGTGGCGATCCTGGAAGCTGTTTCCATTACGGAAGAAGGCAAGATCATTCCAACGACCTCTGTTGGCAACAATGAAATTTTTGCCCAGATGGCAGATAAGGTCATTGTAGAAATCAACCTGGCTTATTCACTGGCGTTGGAAGGTGCGCATGACATTGCCTATTTCAAGCGGTATCCTGACGCTGAACCTATCGGCATCATGAAACCTTCTGACCGTATCGGTGATATCGGCATCCAGGTTCCACTGGACAAGATTGTTGCAATCGTCATCACCAATGAAATGGATACGCCTTCTGCCAATCTGCCGCCTGATGCGGAGACCGAGCAGATTGCTGGCCATCTGATTGATTATTTCAAACGTGAAATCCGTCATGGGCGCCTCACCAGCAGCCTGCGTCCGCTTCAGTCCGGTATCGGCACCATCGCAAATGCGGTCATGTCGGGCCTGCGCACAGGCCCATTTGGTCATCTGACCATGTTCTCTGAAGTCATGCAGGATTCCACCTTCGAGCTCATTGACGCAGGTATGATGGATTTTGCATCTGCAACTGCCATTACATTGACAGATGAGATGAGCCATAGGGTTTTCGATCATTTTGAGCGTTACAAGAACAATGTGGTTATCCGTCCGCAGCGTTTTTCCAATCATCCAGGGATTGTCCAGCGTCTGGGACTGATTACCATCAATACCGCTTTGGAAGCGGATATCTATGGCCATATCAATTCCACCCATGTGATGGGGACCCATATGATGAACGGTATCGGTGGATCCGGAGACTTTACCCACAATGCGCATACAGCAGTGTTTGTCACCAAGTCTGTTGCGAAGGACGGCATCATTTCCAGTATCGTGCCGATGGTGCCGCATGTTGACCATACCGAACATGATGTCGATATCCTGGTGACGGAAGTTGGGTTGGCTGACCTGCGTGGCCTCGCTCCCCGTGAACGGGCTCAGACCATCATCAACAACTGTGTGACCGGTGAATTCAAGGATATGCTGGTTGACTATGTCAAAGAAGCCAACCGTCGCGGTGGGCAGACACCGCATGTCCTGGAAGAGGCACTTTCATGGCATCAGCGTCTGCTGGAAACAGGTTCAATGAAGAAACATCGATAAGGCCCGGCAATATCGGAAGAAAAGCCTGGTAGATTTCCGTCTACCAGGCTTTTTTTTAACTTCAGGAAACCGTTGTTTTGTTTATTTGCCATTACAGTTTCTTATGAGGTTGTCCCGTTGTTTTAAAATCAAAGGTTTTTTATGAAGATGATGTGAAATCATCATAAATAATGTAGATTTAGCGTTATTTGTTGCAAGAAAGGCAGTTTGTTATGGATAGTCGTCTTCTCAAGGATTTCAGTTTTTTATAAAATCCCTCTTTTTCAAAAGGATTTTTTTCGGTTTATGAAAAAGACGGTTGTTGCCATTGCTGTTGGCTTTTTGGCGGGCATCGCCCATGCACAGACCAATGTCACCATCAATGGTCAGTTGGATATCGGTGTCCTGAAGGAAACAGGGTCTGATACCCGGATGATGCGTAACCACGACAATCTGCTGAGGTTCAAAGGGTCGGAAGAGCTTGGCAATGGCAACCAGGCGGTTTTCAACCTTGAACACCGTTGGGATTCCAGCGATGGTGCACGTTGTTCAGGAAACAATGCCATTGACCGCCTGCATGATACACCGGGTGTGGATTGGCAGGGTGCCGCCAATGTCGGTGTACAAAACAAGGAATGGGGCAGGGTGCTTCTGGGGCGTGTCAGCAATGTCTCCGGTGAGAATTACAGCAAGGTCGACCCTTTCCTGTTTGATGGCATCGCATTGTCTGTCGGCAATATGACTGTCCTCAGTTCCAGCCAGACACCGGATTCCATCCGCTATGACAGTCCTTCATGGCATGGCCTGCGTTTCAACGGCAGTTATTCGGTCGGTAAAAGCAAGCACATCAATGACTATAACAAATCGTATGGCAATGATGGTTTTGTGCTCGGTGCCGTCTATGAAAATGACAGTTTCTTCCTGTTGGCTGACTATGAACGTATCCAGGATTCCGATAAATCCTGGGGATGGAACGTCGGGGCGGGCTATACCGTCAATGACCTGACACTGACGCTGGGCTACCATACCCATAAGGTCAGCCGTGCGGTCATGTACAAACTGCTTGAAGAGAACAATGCGCTGAAACAGAACAGTGTAACCGCAGCGGCAAAATACCAGACCGGTCCACATACGTTCAAGTTTTCCTACAACTGGGGGCAGGCTGACAGTGATGGTGAATATAACGGCCATTCCAATAAATACGGCTTTGGCTATGATTATGCGTTGTCCAAGCGGACTACCCTTTATACAATCGTTGCCTATATAGACAGCTCGAACAGCAAGATGGGCAGGCTTTACAACACCAACGGTACTGAAAGTGATTCCATGACAGGGGTCAATTTCGGTATCACACACCGCTTCTAAAGGTTTTGGGGATCAACCATGGCGACAGAAGGAAAACGAGAGAAGTTCTCTTCCCGCTTTGGATTCCTGCTGGTTGCAGCAGGCTGTGCAATCGGCCTTGGCAATGTCTGGCGTTTTCCCCATATGGCAGGACAGTGCGGTGGAGCACTTTTCGTCCTGATTTACCTGGCGTTCCTGTTTGCGGTCGGATTGCCTTTCCTGATTATTGAAATTGCTGTCGGGCGCGCAGCACGGAAGTCCTTGTCGGGTGCCTTTGAGGAGCTTGCGGGTGAAAAGACTGGATGGCGCCATCATAAGTACTGGATGATTGCCGGCAACTATATCCTGATGTCTTTCTACGGGTTGATAACAGGGTGGCTGCTGTATTACAGCGTCCGTTTCGCCACAGGTGGATTTCCGGAAAAGATTTCTGAGGCGCAGGCGGTAGAGGCGTTCACCGGTCTGTTGGCGGATCCTGCCATTATGTTCATCTGTATGCTGGCCTGTTCGGCAGTGGCCTTCTGGGTGATTGGTATGGGAGTCGTCAAGGGTGTTGAACGGATCACCAAACCGATGATGATCCTGCTGTTGGTGATGCTTGTCGCCATGTCGGTGCATTCCGTTTTCCTGCCGGGATTTGGCGAGGGCATTTCTTATTACCTGGTTCCAGATGGTGAAAGGATGGAAAAGATCGGTCTGCTGAAGATTGTCTGGAGTGCCATGGGACAGGCATTCTTCACATTGAGTATCGGAATCGGCTCCATCGAGATTTTCGGAACATATGCCAACAAAGACAGTTCAGTGGTTTCAGAAGCGGCATGGATTGCCATTCTGGATACAGTGGTGGCAGTGCTTGCCGGTTTTGTGATTTTCCCTGCCTGTTTCACATTTGGCGTTGAGCCATCGGCGGGCCCAGGGCTGATTTTCATCACGCTGAATACGGTTTTTTCCAATATTGCCGGTGGGATGTTCTGGGGGTCGCTGTTTTTCTTCTTCATGCTGTTTGCCGCCATGACGACGTTGATTGCCGTCTATGAGAACATCATCTCCATGACGATAGAGCTTTTCAATATCAGCCGGAAACGGTCGGTCATCATCAATTTCATCGTGCTGACAGCCCTTTCAATACCGGTATTGCTGGGGTTCAATGTGCTGGATTTCATCCATCCGATGGGGGGAGACAGCACCATCCTGGATTTACAGGATTTCCTGATTTCCAACAACATCCTGCCGCTGGGCTCAGTCCTGTTCGTCCTTTTCGTGACGGCGAGGAATGGGATGCAGTGGGAAAAGTTTGTCGCTGAAGTCAATACAGGGGCTGGGGCGAAACTGCCGGCGTCACTTCTCTGGTATTTCCGTTATATCCTGCCTGTCGTGGTTGTTGTCCTGCTGGTTGCCGGCTATTTCGATATTTTTGCCTGAAACTGGCCCTTCCCAAGATTTGAAGAATAGATGTGCAGGCAGACTCTCCTCCCTGTCCTGAGTCAGCCTAAACGGTACTGCTTGAAAATTCTTCCCGTTTTTCTCCTATAATGTTTTTATTGTTGGTATAACAACTTAGGATAATTGTCCGGAAAGAATGGAAATAATTGGCAAAGTTCTGCACGCCTTGCCGATGAACTTCAGGATACAGGGCAACTGACATGCAGGGCTCAAGGTGCTTTCGATAAAAACATCGTCTGACAAGGAGAAATAAATGATAGTACACACATACGAAGTATCGATGCCGCGTGAAATATATGAAGCTCTCCAACTTGTCTCAAAAGAAAAGGGAGTATACATAGAGCACTTAATCCAAGATGTTCTTTCGGACTACCTGAAAGAAGAATTGCTCGGAATTATATCCCCAGCAACAGACACCCAGAAAAAAGCATTGGATTACTTAAAAGCACTTTATTTCATCGATACGATAGAGCAATAACATCCTCAATCCCAAGATTCTTTGCAACAGAAAAAGAAAGGCTGAAGATGCTTCTTGAAACACTTATCAAATCGTTGGTTGTAGCAGGCGGAATGTGTTTGATTGGATTCTTGATAGGCAAATTCCGGGACAGAAAAAAGAAGCCTATTCAAGAGGAAAACAAAGAGCTTCAGCCCGAGGAAAAGAAAGAAGAGTCTCAGTCCGGTAACAATATGACAATCACAATCAGAAAGTCATGGTTCTATATCTTGGTATGCGGATTTGTTGCGCTTATCGTTTACAACATATATTTAAGCAAACAAATCATCGGGCTGAAAGACGACATCTTGAATGTAGAAGAAGCCAGTAGAGATTCGGATAACGACCTGCACAAAAGACTGATAGTGCTGGAACTTGGCATAAATCCAAGATACGAAGCGTACAGGAAACGCAAGCTCGACAGTGATTAAGAAAATCACCCCACCGGAGCATGAGATGAAGATAGAAACAACATAGGGAACATGTACCAACAATTAATGACTGTAGCCATAGACACTCTTTGTTGGAGATAAATCCTATGCAAGTGTTGAAAGGGGCCGGAAAGACAATCTGTCAAGATGGTTCTGTTTGCTCTCTCTCATTTCTTTCCAACAAGCAAGAAAAAAAGGCAGATTATCGTTAGTCCAGTCTTTGTTCTTCTTTAAAACCAAGATAAAGATAAGCTTGCTCTTCAGTGATGCCGCTTTGAAGGAACATCTCAATAGAGCCCATCTATTGTAGCCCTTGGAAAAGGATGATGGCGATGACAGCAGGGGCGATATAGCGGAAGAAAGGTTTCATCAGGCGGAGCCAGAGAGGATTTCCATTGCCAGCCAGGCGTTTTGCAAATACCGGCCAGATTTTCCACCCCACCAGCAGGGATGCGGCGATGGCACTCACAGGCATCATCAGGTTTGAACTGGAGAAGTCAAGCAGGTCAAACAGGTTCTTGCCGAACAGCGTATAGTCTTTCCAGATACCGAAGGAAAGGGAAGCGCCAATCCCGACAATGAACATCAGGATAGACACGATAATGGTTGTTTTCGTGCGGCTGGTGTTGTATTCATCGACGAAGAAACCGGTGACGGGTTCCAGCAGGGAAACCGAAGAGGAAAGTGCCGCGATGAACAGCAGGAAAAAGAACAGCAGTCCGAAGAAAGTGCCGCCAGCCATCTGTTCAAAGATTGCGGGCATGGAAATGAAGGTCAGGCCGGGTCCCGCCTGCGGGTCGATGCCGAAAACTGTGATGGCGGGCAGGATCATCAGCCCACAAAGGAAGCTGATGCCGACAGTCAGGCAGACGACATTGAGGGCTGTCCGGTGGATGGGGATGTCTTTGCCTGCATAAGAACCATAGGCAATCATGATGGCCATACCGATGGACATGGAGAAGAATGCCAGCCCTGTCACATCAATCAGCATTGCGGAAGTGACTTTGCTGAAATCCGGTTGGAGGAAAAGGACAATCCCGTTGATGGCGCCAGGCAAAGTCATGACACGGCCAATCAGGACAAGGACCAGCAGGAACAGCATGGTCATCAGGTATTTGCATCCCCGCTCGATGCCTTTCTGGATGCCTGCAATGATGACGCAGGCGGTGGCAGCCATGAACAGCGCATGGTAGAACAGCGGTTCAACAGGATTGGCGACAAAGGTCTCGAAGATATGGGTGAGTTCCTTGGCGTTGGAGGTTGCCAGGGAACCCTGCATGAACTTGAAGAAGTATGCAATGGTCCATCCACCGACGACGCTGTAGAACGACAGGAGGATGAAAGCACAGAAAACACTGAGGTAGCCGATGATTTTCCAGCGTTTTCCGCCGAGGCGTTCATAAGCACCGACCGCACCGCGTTGTGCGAGGGAACCAATCGTCATTTCAGCGGTCATCAGTGCAACGCCCAAGGTGGCGCTGATGATCAGGAAGAGGACCAGGAAGATGCCGCCGCCGTTTTTCGCCACCATATAAGGGAATTTCCAGATGGAACCCAAGCCGATTGCAGAGCCTGCGGCAGCCAGGATGAAACCGATCCTTGAGCCCCATGAGCCGCGTGTTGATTGGTTGTTTTTCCCTGCATCCATCTTGGTTATCCTGTGATGCCGTTCCAGACAGAAAGGCTGTCATCGGTGATGTTGAAAAGCTGCAGAACCCGTCGCAATGTCTGCCCAACCATGTCATCGATTGACTGTGGATGGTTGTAGAAAGCAGGGACTGGTGGATAAATGATGCCGCCCATTTCCGTGACTGATGCCATATTCCGGATATGCACCAGGTTCAGTGGCGCTTCCCGGGTGAGCAGGACCAGTTTCCGGCGTTCTTTCAGGGTGACATCTGCCGATCGGGTAATGAGGTTGTCACAGAAACCATGTGCAACAGCGGCAAGAGTCCGCATGGAACAGGGGGCAATCACCATGCCTTCGCAGGTGAAGGAACCACTGGCGATGGGTGCACCGATGTCATGGACATTGTAAACATGGTCTGCCAGTCCATCAGCCTGGTCTGTGGACATTCCCATTTCATGGGCAAGGTTGAGGCTTCCGGCTTCTGAGATGACCAGATGGGTCTCGATGTCAGGCCTCTGGCGCAGGAGTTTCAGCAGGGTTATGCCATAGATGGTGCCACTTGCACCGGTTATGGCAACAATGAAACGTTTTTTTATGGAAGATTGCGTATTCATTGATGTCTGTTTCCTTGGTTCAGGCGGGCGAAAGCCTCTGCAAAAGCCGTATTGCTTGGGCGGGACCCCCACGTTTTTTTCCTGTTGGGCTGACGGAATCCAGGCTGTTGTCCAGATAGATGGGCTGATGGCGGCTTGGCTTCCTTTCCAAGGTTCATGGAGAGGGCGATGCGCCTGCGTCTGATGTCAACATCCAGTACGCTGACCTTGACCAGCTGCCCTGTTTTCACAACCTGATGGGGATCTGAGACGAAACGGTCTGACAAGGCAGAGATATGGACAAGCCCATCCTGATGGACGCCGATATCGACAAATGCCCCAAAAGCGGTGACGTTGGTGACGACCCCTTCAAGGACCATCCCGGGTTCCAGGTCCTCCAGGGTCTCAATACCGTCTTCGAAGTGGGCATAGGTGAATTCCGGTCTTGGGTCCCTGCCGGGTTTTTCCAGTTCTTCCAGGATGTCTTTTATTGTGGGCATGCCGAACCGGCCGTTGGCATAACGTTCTGGATGGATCCTTTTCAGCAATCCGGCATTACCCATGATTTTATGGATGTCCATCTTCAGGTCGTCAAGGATGGTATTGACCAGCGGATAGGATTCCGGATGTACAGCGGTTGCGTCCAGAGGGTTCGTGCCTTGGGGAATCCGCAGGAAACCGGCAGCCTGTTCAAATGTCTTTGCGCCGAAACGGGGTACATCCATCAGGTTTTTCCGGTCTGTGAAAGGGCCATTTTCATTGCGGTAACGCACGATGCTGTCGGCAATCGTTTTTGTCAGTCCTGAAATCCGGGTGAGCAGGGGAACCGAAGCGGTGTTCACATCAACACCGACAGCATTCACGCAATCCTCGATGGTGGCATCCAATGAGCGGCTGAGGCGGACCTGTGCCACGTCATGCTGGTATTGTCCAACACCGATGGATTTAGGATCGATTTTCACCAGTTCTGCCAAAGGATCCTGAAGACGGCGCGCAATGGAAACAGCCCCTCTCAGGGAAACATCCATGTCAGGCAGTTCCTGGGCGGCATATGCAGAGGCGGAATAGACGGATGCACCCGCCTCAGAAACGACGACACTGATGATGTTCCGCCCTTTATGGCGGGAGACCAGTTCTTTCGCCAGTTTATCCGTCTCGCGGGAGGCGGTTCCATTGCCGACGGCAATCAGCTCAACATTGTACCGTTCAACCAATTCTGACAGGGTCTGCAATGCACCTTTCCAATCATTCTTGGGTTGATGGGGATAGACCGTTCCTGTCGCGAGGACTTTGCCTGTCCCATCGACCACAGCTGTTTTCACACCTGTCCGGATGCCGGGATCCAGTCCCATGGTGACCTTATGGCCAGCGGGAGCAGCCAGCAGCAGGGAACGCAGGTTCTTTGCAAAAACGGCAATGGCTTCGTCTTCTGCCTTTTCCCGCAGCTTTGCCATCAGTTCCGTCTCAAGGTGTGGAAAAATACGTACACGCCATGCCCACCGGACTGTATCCATCAACCACTTGTCAGCAGGACGGCCAAGGTCCTTGATGCCAGCCTTTTCCGCAATGAGTTTCTCACAGGGGTTGTGCGGATCACTCCAACGGGGAGCCTCGGTTTCTGAGTCAAGACGGATACGGACACTAAGCACTTCTTCCCGCCTCCCTCTCAGGACAGCGAGCATACGGTGGGAAGCTATGCTGCTGACGGGTTCAGCATAATCATAGTAATCCACGAAGCGCAGGTCTTTTTGAGGGGTTTCTCCAAGGTCAATGGCTTTGGATTCAAGGACACCATGGCTGTCCAGGTACCGGCGTAATGCTGTCAGCAGGAAAGCATCTTCTGAGAACCTTTCCATCAGGACCTGACGGGCACCTTCCAAAGCTGCTTTTTCATCCGTGACGCCAGGATTGTCTCCATCCGCCGTTGAAAAAGGTGGCTTCAGGTATCCTGCTGCTTCAGTTTCTGGAACCAGGGTTGGGTCTGCCAGAAGCCTGTCAGCCAGTCCGGTCAGCCCTGCTTCAATGGCCAGTTTTGCTTTTGTACGCCGTTTTGGACGGTAAGGCAGGTACAGGTCTTCCAGTTGGGATTTTTCCTGTGCCGCCTTGATGGCGGCCAGCAGGGCAGGTGTCATCTTCTGCTGGGCTGTGATTGCTTCGATAACCGTTTGACGGCGATGTTCCAATTCGCGCAGGTACACAAGCCGTTCCTGCAAGAGGCGTAGCTGGCCATCATCCAAGCTACCTGTTGCTTCTTTCCGGTAGCGTGCGATGAATGGCACGGTCGCGCCTCCGTCCAATAGGGCAACCGCAGCGGAAACCTGCTGGAGAGTGGTGTTCAGTTCAGCTGCAAGCCGCTTTTCAATCGTCTCAACCGTCATATCCTGTAGCTGTCAGTCCAGTTCACTGAAGATGGCATCAGCAGGTAAACGCGATTTTTTACGGGTTGCATTGCCGTCATCCAGTGAACCATATCCCAACGTTACAATCGCAACACTCCGCAATCCCTTTTCACGCAGTCCAAGGATTTCGTCCAGCTTGCTTGGGTTGTAGCCTTCAATCGCTGTTGATTGGATACCCAGGCTGGCAGCACCGTATAACAGGGCTGCCATCGCGATGTACACTTGGTGTGTTGCCCAGGAACGCAGCTGTCCACGGTCACGTTTCATCGAGACATACCGTTTGCGTTTTGAATCGCCTTCATTTTTGATGGTTTCATTCGGAAAACGTCCGTCAGCATCTTCTTGGGCTGTCACGGCATCCAGATGTGCTTCGTCCAGGCCATCCTTGACGCACAGCACCACAAAATGCGAGCAGCCGTCTGTCCTTGGCCAGTTGAAGTCAACAACAGCAGGACGGATAAGCTGCTTGGCTTTATCGCTGGAACCGATGATGAAATGCCATGGTTGGCTGTTCACTGCGGAAGGTGTCAGGCGCAGGATTTCTTTCAGCTTTTCGATGTCACTGTCGGGAATCTTTCTGCTGGGGTCATAGTGCTTTGTGGTGAAGCGCTGGGAAGAAAGTTCAAACAAGTCCATAGGGCCTCCTGCTGGGACAGTAACAAAAACATTTATCTTATCAGATTGCTTATGCCCTGATTGAAGCAGTTCAGGTTTTAGTGCCGTTTCAAGGGAAAAACCATTACTTTTTTTGAAGGATTGAGCGATAATGGATTACTTTGGCTTTCTGAAAACACAGTCTGTATGGCAAATCTGGGCAAAATGCGGTTTACGTTGGAAGACATCAAACGCCAGTTTGATACGAAGTCTTACACGCTTGGACTTGCTTATGCCCAGAAAAAGCGGGTTGCCCAGATCCAGCGCATGGGCAATCTCATCCGTTCCAAGGTGAATGAGACAGCCAATACAGCCTACCAACAGAACATCTTCATCAAATCCACCACTTCCGGTATCCAGTTCCAGGGGACCTGTTCCTGCCCAGAAGTGCTGAACTGCCATCATGTCGCTTCTGTGCTGCTGTCGATCGTCAGGCAGAACGAGCTTCAGAGCAGGGAAGCCTCCATGCATTCACCTTTAGCCGGTTGGGTGCATAAGCTGTATCTGGCAGTACGCCCTGATTCACCTGAGGCCTTGGCGGCGGAAGCGGCGGAGCATGATTCTCCTGAAAAACTGCTGTTTATCCTGTCCCCTGATCCGGGAGACAGGCGGATTTTCATGAGTCTGTGCCGTGTACGGATAAAACGGAATGGTCAGTTTACCGCTATCACGGCAGTTTCCGACCTGAATGCTTTGTTGATGGAAAAACCGGCTTGCCTGCATGATGGGAATACCGATGCAGTCAGGCTGTTTGCCGCACTGTGTTGCGGAATGCCTCCTTCAAGTACGGTTACGGCTTTGCCACAGGGGCATCTTGGGGGGCGTCTGATTGAAACCCTGATGGTGCGCAGGGATCTGTACTGGGCCAATGCCCGTGAAGATATCGGAAAGGGACTGTTTTTCCCCTTGGAGATGTCGCCTGAACGTGAAGCGGATCTGTTCTGGGATGAGGCAGGGACAAAACTGCGGTTGCGTTGGCGGTTTGCGCAGGCTACTGGGAAACGCCGTTCTTCGGGGGCTGTCGATTATATCTTGCCAACAGAGCCTGCTTGGTATATCGACAACCTATCGTCCGGTAAGCTGACATTGCCAGGACGTATGGCAGGCATGACTGTCATGGGCATCCATGAGATTGTCACACATATGCCGGTTATCCCTGTCGGGAACCGCCGGATTGTTTCCCGTCTGCTGGCTGAGAAAGGGCTTGAAGATGTGATTCCATTGCCTGAACCGCTTCAGGAGACGGTCTATGATGATGTTTTCCCAGAACCGGTGCTGCATCTTGGATGCCGGCCGCATTTCTACAGTGAATCAGAGGCACCGGTCTGGTTTGATTATGCCCAGCTGTCTTTCGATTATGAAGGGAAGACCGTCTATTACGGTTCCAGCCTGCCGGTGATCCGTGAAACGGGAGACGGTGGGATTGAACGGATTGTCCGCGATGGACTGACCGAGGAAGCCTGTGCGGATGCTTTGTTCCAGGCAGGGTTCCGGATGCCATTGGCATCAGAATATCCCCTGAGGACTTTGCCAGGTGCATTGACTTTGGAGAAACCTTCAGATTGGCTCCGTTTTACACAGGAAACGTTGCCATCCCTGCGTTCTGAAGGCTGGCGGGTAACCAAATCACCGGATTTCCGTTACAACCTGCAGCCGGTCAAACGGTGGTATGCCGATGTCATGATGCATGGTGAGGATGACCGGGACCATTTCTCGCTGGAATTGGGGATTGTGGTCGGCCGCAGGCATTATCCGCTTTTCCCGTTGCTGGTGCCGTTGCTCCAGCAGTTTCCTGAAAGTTTTGAATACGGGGAGCTTGATGGTCATGGTGAAGATGAAGCGGTCTTGGCGACATTGCCGGATAAAAGCCGCGTGTCATTGCCGTGGCAGATTATTGCGCCCATCCTGAAAATCCTGGGGGAACTGTATTACCTGGATGCCCAGCAGACAGCGTTGGTCATGCATCGGTTGGATGCAGCCCGTCTGGCTGAATTGGAGCAGGCTGTCAAACTGCAGTGGATCAATGCAGAACCACTGCTTGATATGGGACGCAAACTGTTGGCATTCAATGGTGTGGCAGCAGTGAAACCACCAGCTTCGCTCAAGGCAACCCTGCGGGATTACCAGGTTGAGGGGCTTTCATGGATGCAGTATCTGCGGGAATATTCACTGGCAGGTATCTTGGCTGACGATATGGGGCTTGGCAAAACCCTGCAGACCCTTGCCCATATCCTGTTGGAGAAAGAGTCCGGACGCCTGACCGCGCCAGCCCTGATTGTCGCGCCAACCAGCCTGATGGGGAATTGGCAGGATGAGGCAAAGCGTTTCACGCCGTCCCTGAATGTCCTGTTGGTGCATGGGAAAGACCGTGCCCAACGGTTCAAAGCCATAGATGATGCTGATATTGTACTGACGACCTATGCGTTGCTGCCCCGTGATGAGGAAGAGCTGATGCGGCACGATTTCCACTTGATCATCTTGGATGAATCCCAGTACATCAAGAACAACCGTTCGAAAGCGGCACAGGTTGCTTCCCGTTTACGTGCGACCCATCGGCTTTGCCTGACAGGCACACCGCTTGAAAATCATCTGGGCGAATTATGGTCACAGTTCCATTTCCTGCTGCCAGGCATGCTAGGGAGCGAAAAGGCATTCAACAGCAGTTTCCGCCATGCGATTGAGCGTTCTGGAGATAAAACCAAACAACAGTTGCTGAACCGCCGGATCCATCCTTTCCTGCTGCGACGGACAAAAGACCGGGTGGCAAAAGAGCTGCCGATGAAGACAGAAATGGTCCGGTATGTTGATTTTGGTGTGACTCAGCGTCAGATTTATGAATCGATGCGTGAGTTGATGGACCGTAAAGTACGGGAGGAAGTCGCCAAGCTGGGTATTGCCCATTGCCAGATGATTATCTTGGAAGCGCTTCTGAAACTGCGCCAGGTCTGTTGTGATCCCCGTCTGCTTAAGGGCAGTTACAGGAAAACCAATGCTTCTGCAAAGCTCACGGAATTGATGTCAATGCTCAATGAACTGTTGCAGGAAGAGCGGCGCATCCTGGTGTTCTCCCAATTCACCAGCATGCTGACATTGATTGAACATGAACTGGTGCTCAGGAACATCCCCTATGAACTGTTGACCGGTGAAACCGTTGACCGGGTTGGTGCCGTCCGGCGTTTCCAGGAAGGTGAGGTCAAGGTTTTCCTTATCAGTCTGAAAGCGGGAGGGGTTGGCTTGAATCTTACAGCGGCTGATACGGTCATCCATTATGACCCGTGGTGGAATCCTGCTGTTGAAAACCAGGCGACAGACCGGGCATGGCGTATCGGTCAGGATAAGCCTGTTTTTGTTTACCGTCTGATTGCCAGAGGGACTTTGGAAGAGCAGATACAACGGTTACAGCAGCGTAAACACCACTTGGCGGACGCAATGCTGTCCTCAAGCCTTGGACAGTCAGAGCAGTTCCAGATTACCGCTGAAGATTTACAGGCGATTTTCAAACCGATGGAATTACCGTTTGTTCCTGAGGAATAGCGGTAAACGCATATAGACAGTAAATGCTGAAAAAAAGAGTTCCAAAACAGAGAGAAATGATAGAAAATAAAAATTTGGGGCTTTCACGCCAGACAACCCCTGGCAGCGAATCCATTTTCCAAAGTGAGTATTGAATTATGGCAGCAGACACTATTAAAACCTTCATACCGCCTCAGCGTATCCTGATGGGGCCGGGTCCTTCCAACATCCA
>JAFWUI010000013.1 GCA_017524145.1 Oxalobacter sp.
AATAACCATGGAATGGATGGCGGAATACAATGAAATCCGCCCACATGAATCGCTTGGGAACCTGCCTCCACGGGCATTTTTGATGAAAAACAGCGGGAAAATCTCTAATTTAAGTTGTGCCTAAAATGGGGAGGTTTACAAGGAATCCGCTAAAACAAAGGAACTGACAGACATCAGCCCCAAAGAGATAAGACTGACTGTTATCAATTTCTTCATAAGACATCTCCATAGATAATAACAGGGTTACTCGTTCGATATTTCCGAAAAGGCCAGAAACGATTTTTCAATGTCTCCATCAAAGGGGGCAACAAAACAGGCTGGTCATCTTTGCATTGGAGTTTCAATCAAACCGACAGGATCAACATAATCAAAGAAGTTGGGGTTCTGCCCTGCATTCAACTCTGATGCATATCTCTCAATCCCATCGCTTAAGATATTTTCGTGGTCAACGCTACATTTCAGATATGCCCATTTCCGTGCATATCCTTCAGAGAAACCATATGAATAACTTTTGCATTTCTGATCAACTTTTTTTGGCAAATCGCTTATCTGTCTCTGTAAGGAATTTCTGAGATTTGCAGGAATCATGCGCCATGCCTGTGCATAGCGTTTATTTGCAATAGTAGCTTCCTGCTTAGTCTGCCAATATGCACGCCCACTGTCTAAATCACTATTGACTGGTTGAGTCTGGTAAACATTCTTTGATGGATTTTTTATAGGTTCTATCCTTGCCTGTGTTCTGGACGGTTGAGGCTCTGGCAAGCGTTTGGCGCCAGACTTCCCACTACATTTCACCAATGCAAAAATGACAATAATCAGAACAGCAATACCGATACATCCTCCAAGAATCCCCCAGTTGTGTTGAGTGTTTTTCTGAATAATGACAACGTTATTTTGTTCTTCAGATTTAGCGGTTGGTGTTGGTGCTTTTTTCGATTCAGAAAAGGGGTCATCAACTATCGGCTGTTTCTTGCCACAATATGGACAATCAGCGTATTTGCTGCCTTCAGTAATATCCAAAGGAGCACTACAAAAACGACAAGTCATTCTGAGTGTACTCATCCAAAGATTCCTGATTAGATTTTTACAAAAATACTATAATAGGATTGCACAGATACTGTTATTAGTTTATATGGCGGATATATATCAAACATTGCCTGATGATGGTAACGGATAAGCTGGGTACATACAACTGAGTATCAAGGTGAAACCATTAGTCAGACTTTCCTGCCAAGAAACCATCCTTATCTGTTTCAGCATGAACTTGCCTTTAATCTTGAAAGTCAACCTTTCTGAATGTTTTTCTGCGATACTCCCATGAACAATCATCCATAACCTGATGCAGAGAAACAGCCATGATGAAGAAATCTCTGGCAGCAAATGCTAAAAATGATTCCTTCATATAGGTATTAAATCCACACCTACCAACGGAAACACCGAAAAATGAAGAAGCCGATTCCCTGCATGAACGGAGTCAGTCCAAGCCGCATCACGATGGCGCAAGGTGATTGGCTGTCCTGTTTGGATTTCCTGGCCGAACGGATTCCTGCGGTTTCACGGGAACAATGGGAAAAACGCATCCTGAATGGTGAAGTGCTGGATGAAAACGGTATCCCAATCACCTTGAACGCCCGTCATCAGGCAGGCAGGAAACTTTACTATTACCGTTATCTGGAACACGAATGGCATATTCCTTTTGAAGAGGCTGTCCTGTACCAGGACGACCATCTGGTGGTTGCTGACAAACCGCATTTCCTGCCGGTTATCCCATCAGGCAGGTATATCCAGGAAACCCTTCTGGTGCGCCTGCGCCGCATGCTGGGAATCGATACCTTATCCCCTATCCATCGCATTGACCGGGAAACCGCAGGTCTGGTCCTGTTTTCTGTACGTGCCGATGAACGGAATGACTATCAGAAACTGTTCCGGACACGCGCAGTCTCGAAAATTTATGAAGCCATTGCCCCTTACAAGCAGTCATTGGATGAACCGACCCTCTGCCGTCATCAGGTTTTCCAACGTGATGACAACTTCATGCAGATGGCTACCGGCAACGGTGAGCCCAATACAGAAACCCTGGTCAGCATCCTTCAGCATAACAGTGACTACGCCCATTACCGGCTTGAACCGTTCACCGGACGCAAACATCAATTGCGGGTACAGATGATGGCAATGGGTATTCCTATCCTGAACGACCGTATCTACCCAAAACATCTGCCCGAAGCCGTGACAGAACCTATGCTGGCTGAAGAATACCGTCACCCTTTACAGTTGCTTGCCCGTTCCATTGCGTTCATTGACCCGGTCACCGGCCAGGACAGGCAGTTCAGCAGCAACCGGCAACTGGCAGCAAAATCATTGACCGAACCCTGACTTTATCTTTAAAGAATAATAAATGAGCCTATCAGATGAAATTTTCACCTTAAAGCAGGATAAAAATTATCCAAAGGTAACTATGACTGAATTCAAGGGGATTCTGAACCTGCATCTCGGGACTGACTGGATCCAAGGCGGGATGCGGCTTTCCCGTCCCAATGAAATCGTCTTTGATTATGTCCAGCAGATGATGGCTTGGATGCTGTTCAAACAGCAACCTGAACATATTGTGCAGTTAGGACTCGGTGCAGGTTCATTGACCAAATTCTGTTACCACTCGTTTCCTGATAGCCGGATAACGGCCATCGAACTGAATCCCAATGTCATCAGTGTCTGCCGGGCGACCTTCCATCTTCCTCCCGACGATGACCGTCTTTCCGTCATCCAAGCTGATGCCAAAGATTACATCACCTCCCAACAGGATAAAAACGATATTGATATCCTTCAGATTGACCTTTATGACAAAGAAGCACAGGCTCCAGTCTTTGATTCAACTGAATTTTTCCGGCAATGCGCTGATGCCATGACGCCTGACGGCATCCTGACCATCAATATCTTTGGAGAACAATCAGACAGGAAGCAGACCATCGGCAACCTGCAGACCTGTTTCGATGCTGTTGTCTGGCTGAAGGAAGTGGATGGCGGCAACATGGTTGCCATTGCTTTCAAAGATGCCCCAAGCATTGATTTCGAAACGCTCTACAAGCAGGCGGAAACCATCCGCCGGACAACCAGGCTGAAAGCGGTCAACTGGGTTGATGACCTGTACACATGGATGCAGGAAACAGCCGTTTTATCAGAAGATAACTGAAAATAGCAGCATTTAACTGCCGTTTAACCGCTCAACAGCATCGTGCCAAGAGAAATGCCACACCCCGCATCAGGCAGGATGTGGCATCCTTCAATGGCTGGCAACTGGATTACCGTTCCTGTAGGTTGACCCAGATGGTCTTGGGTTCGGTGAAATTCTCAATCGCTGCTTCACCGTGTTCCCTGCCAAAGCCAGACTGGCCTGTACCGCCCCATGGCAGACGGATATCTGTATAGCCATAGGTGTTGACCCAGACTGTCCCTGCCTTGAGCGCTTGGGCAACACGGTTGCAACGTGTGCCGTTCCGGCTCCAGACACCGGCTGCCAGGCTGAAGGCGGTGCCGTTGGCAATCGCGATGGCTTCTTCCTCAGTGTCAAAAGGAATCACGCAGGCAACCGGACCAAAGATTTCCTCTTGGGAAATACGCATTTCATTCTTGACCTGGGTAAACAGGGTAGGCTGTACATAGAAGCCCTTTCCGCCAACCCGTTCGCCACCATACGCCAGTGCAGCTCCTTCTTTCTTACCGATTTCGATGTATTCCATCACGGCATCGAACTGCCGCTGGGAGACCAAAGGTCCCATGATGGTGTCTTCAGAAGCTGTGTCACCGATACGGATTTTCTTCGCACGGGCAATCAGCCGGTCAACGACATCATAATAGACTGAACGCTGCGCTAGGATACGCGAACCCGCTGAACAGACCTGTCCTGCATTGAAGAAAATACCCGAAGCCGCACCACGGACTGCACTGTCAAGGTCTGCATCATTGAAGATGATGTTGGCAGACTTGCCTCCAAGCTCCAGGGTGATTTTCTTGAAGTTCGATGCCGCACCTTCCATGATGCCTTTCCCGACACCCGGCGATCCAGTGAAGGTGATTTTGTCAATCAATGGATGGGCAACCATCGCATCACCGACGACACGCCCTTTACCGGTTACAATATTCAACACACCAGGCGGAACGCCAGCCTCCAAAGCCAGTTCACCGATACGGATAATGGAAAGCGGCGTGATTTCCGCAGGTTTGACCACCAGGGTGCAGCCACATGCCAGTGCCGGGGCGATTTTCCAGATGCCAATCATCAGTGGGAAATTCCAAGGCACAATCGCACCGACCACCCCGACGGGTTCGCGGATGGTATAGGTCAAGGCATCGGTCCTCGCCGGAATCACCTGCCCCATGATTTTGTCGGTCCAACCGGCATAGTAGCGCATGGTATCAATGGCTGCCGGCATATCCTGCCGCCTGACGGCAGAAACCGGTTTCCCACCGTTCAGGCTTTCTATCTGGACGATTTCTTCCTGATGGGCTTCCATCAGGTCTGCCAGCCGGTTCAGGATGCGTCCCCGTTCAGCAGCAGTAATACCATTCCAGGCCTTGAGTGCTTCTTTCGCAGCCTTGGCCGCCTTATCTACATCCTTTTCTGTGCCAGCAGCGACATAAGCAATCGGTTCTTCGGTTGCCGGATTGATGATGGTTGAATATTCTCCCTGTTCTGCAGGCATCCATTTCCCATCAATCAGCAGGTCATATTTTGGAATCTGGTTTTCCATAATCCCTCCTTTATTAATCCAAGATTGTTTTCTGCCTTTTCTTTTCGAAAAGATATGTAAATCTTAACAGTGTTCTTAAAAACCTGCAGGGCACCCGTCCAATAAGGGAAAAACCAAGGCTGTCAGCAGTAACCTGTTATCCAATGACCGCGGTCCCCTTGACTTGGGCAAAGACCGCTTTCCCAGGCTCAAGCCCCAGCACGACTGCTGACTTGCGGGTTATCCTAGACAACAGATGCGAACCCTTTGCATCCAGTTCAACCATCACCTGTCCATTGCCACTGTCTGCCAATCCAACCACCACAGCTTCAACGACATTGAGGATGCTGGTCTGTCCGGGCTTCTCAATGGAAATGCTGACATCCCTTGCCTGAACCCGCAGTTTCAAAGGCTGACCGATACGGTAACTGCCTGCGGGCAGGAAAATCTGCCCGCCCTTGAACTGGAAAGTGCTCAGTTGGAAACCAGTATCGATGGCCGAAATCCTCCCTGCAATTGAAGCAGCTGCGCCATCATAATGCACCAATGGCAGGTCAAGCCGTGTCAACATTTCAGGCGTTGGTCCCGATGATGCAATCCTGCCCCGTTCCAGCAAGACCAGGTAATCTGACAAAACAGCCACTTCTTCCAATGAATGGCTGACATATAAGATGGGGATTTTAAGCTCTTCATTCAATCGATGCAGGTAAGGCAGGATTTCCTGCCGCCGCTTCTGATCCAATGATGCCATCGGTTCATCCATCATCAGGATTTTGGGACTGGCCGCCAATGCACGGGCAATGGCAACACGCTGACCCTCACCGCCAGAAAGGGTATCCGGCATCCGTTCAAGCAGGTGACCGATACCCAACAATTCCACTATATCTTCCAATGGAATCCTGTTGTCATCCTGTTTCACCCGCTTCATACCAAAATGCAGGTTCTTGGCAACAGACAGGTGCGGAAACAGACGCGCATCCTGGAATACCATGCCCAATGGCCGCTGATACGTGGGGATGAACAGTCCCTTCCCATCGTCCTGCCAAATATCCTCTTTGATGCGGACAAGACCATTGGATGGCCGTTCCAGACCAGCAAAAACTCTCAGCAATGTAGATTTACCGACCCCGGATTCCCCGAAAAAGGCTGTGACACCTGAACCAGGCAAGGTCAGGTCAAAAGACAGTTGATAGTCCGGGAACGTTACAGTCCCTTGGCATTGCAGGCTGTTCATCGGCGGCGTTTATTGGGATTGAAAAGGTAAAGCAACAGCAAGACCACAAACGAGAACGCCAGCAAGCCTGCTGACAGGTAATGGGCCTGGGTAAATTCCAAGGATTCGACATGGTCATAAATGGTGACCGACAGCACCCGGGTCTCATCCGGGATATCGCCCCCAATCATCATGACAACACCAAATTCCCCGACTGTATGGGCAAACCCCATTACAATGGCTGTGATGTAACTGGACTTTGCCATCGGTACGATGACGGAAAAGAAGGTATCCAAAGGTGATGCCCGCAATGTCGCTGCCGCTTCAACCGGTCCCTTGCCAATAGCCTCAAATGCATTCTGGAGCGGCTGTACGACAAATGGCAGGGAATAGATGACGGAAGCCACCAACAGCCCATAAAACGTGAACGGTAGGCGCGGAACCCCGATGGCATCACACAGGCTTCCAACAGGCCCTTTTGGCCCCATCAACACCAGCAGATAGAACCCCAAGACTGTCGGCGGCAGGACAAACGGCAGGTTCACCACTGCATTGATGGCCCCCCGCCACCATCCCCGGGTATGCGCAAGATGCCACGCAAGCGGCGTTGAGACCACCAACAGGATCAAGGTGGTCAGCGTCGCCAGCTTGAGTGTCAATGTCACTGCTGACCAGTCAACACCAGGCATTGTCCCAATCTTTCCTGTCTATCAGTTGGAATAACCGTAACTCTTCATCACCTTGCGGGCAGCAGGTGATTTCAGATATTTCATCAAAGCCACCGCGGCAGGATTGTCCTTGCCACCTGGCAACAGGACAGCATCCTGACGGATGGGCTTGTAATAATTCTTAGGAACCAGCCAATAAGAACCACCATGTGTCAGCTTACCATCCTTATAAATCTGGGACATCGCAACAAAGCCGAGTTCTGCATTGCCTGTCTGGACATAGCCAAATGTTGTCCCGATATTCTTGCCAACCACCAGTCTGTCATTGACTGCTGCTGTCAGTCCCATTTTCTGCAGGGTCTGGGTCGCCGCCAATCCATAAGGTGCCAATTTAGGGTCTGCAATGGCGATGTGGCTGTAAGACCCTGTTTTCAGAATCTGCCCTTTCTTATCCACATAACCTGGGGTAACAGACCATAATGCCAGTTTACCGATGGCATAAGTGAAGCGGGAACCTGGGACAATACCGCCTTCCTGTTCCAGCTTGATGGGTTTCGCCTGGTCAGCAGACAGGAAGATGTCATAAGAAGCGCCATTCTGGATCTGGGAAACAATCTTGCCGCTGGATTCAGCAGAAATGGAAACCGTATGACCAGTTGCACGCTGGAACTTGGCGGAAATATCCTGTAATGGTTCCTTGAAATTGGCGGCAACCGCAACACTGACGTTCTCAGCCGAGGCAACAGCAGCGGCAGCCATCAGCATCAGGCCAACGAGGATTTTCGGTAATTTGATGGTTTTCAGCATGGTAAGTCCTTTCGCTATTCATTAAGGTAATAGCGATTATAGCACCATAGTCTGACACAGGGGAATGGTTTAAAATGACTTTGTTCTATATATAGATAGGTCAAGGATCCATCATGGGTGACTCAGCTTCTTTAGCCAATGCCTTCGGCAACACCCTCTCCGACAAGCGTATCGAAGTCCTGCGCAAGATCGGCAAAACCGGTTCCATCTCACAGGCAGCCCGTGAAAACGGCATCAGCTACAAGGCCGCCTGGCAGGCGATCGATACCCTGACCAACCTGACTGGCGTCAGACTGGTTGAAAAAGTCGTCGGCGGTATCGGTGGCGGCGGTGCAAAACTGACGGAAGAAGGCTCACGCTTGCTGGAAATGGCAGATGTCCTGCAGGAAAACCGCAATGACATCCTCCAGCGCTTCCATAACGATGGCAAGGGCAATGCCCCGCACAGGGTTCCTGTCCTCAGCATCCGGACCAGTATGCGCAACTACCTGCCCTGCCATGTCACCGGACTGAAAATGAACGGGCAGATTGTCCGTGTCTGCCTCGCTGTGGTCGATGACATTCCGGGCATCGTTTCCCGTATCACACGGACGAGTGCCGAACTGCTTGGACTGGAAGCCGGGCTTTCTGTCATCGCCATGTTCAAGGCGATGGCTGTCAAGGTTTCTGATGAGGCGCCTACCGGCAGTATGGCGCTGGCAAACCATCTGCAGGGCATCGTCACCCGTGTTTCCCGGGGAGACAGTGGTGATGAAGTCACCCTGGAACTGAAACCCGGGATGCAGGTGGTCGGTTTTGCCCCTTCTGAAAAACATCTTGACATCGGGGATGCCGTCTATGCCACGGTGGATGAATCCGCTGTCGTCGTCGCCTTGCCATAATACGCATCAGGATTGGAAACTGTCATGGAAAAATATCCGGTTACCTCGACATTGACTGTCCAACGCCAGCAAAAAGGCCTGCAGACAAGGGTAACTGACGTCTTGGCTGAAGAAGTCCCGGTTGCGCTGGTCTACAACGGTATTTCCCATGCTGTCATGCTGGCAACACCAGCTGACCTTGAAGATTTCGCCATCGGATTTTCCCTGACAGAAGGGATTGTCAGTTCTCCAAAAGAAATCTACGGCATCGAGGTTGAAGAGGCTTTCAACGGTATCCGGGTTGACATCACTATTGCCAGCGAACAGTTCATCCATTTAAAAGAACGCCGCCGCAACCTGACTGGGCGGACAGGCTGTGGGCTCTGCGGTACGGATTCCCTGGCACAGGCGGTCAAAGTCCTGCCAAGGCTGTCAGCAACACCAGATGCTGCCATCGCCCCGATATTGGCAGGCTTCAACCAGATGGTGTTCCAGCAGTCCCTCAAACAGCAGACCGGCGCAACCCATGCTGCTGCATGGCTGTCTGCAGATGGGACTGTCCCCCTTATCCGTGAAGATGTCGGCAGGCATAATGCCCTGGACAAACTCATCGGTGCCCTTCATCGACTTCAGGCTGACTGCTCAAAAGGTGCTGCACTTGTCACCAGCCGCGCCAGTTATGAAATGGTGCAGAAGTGCGTGATGGCAGGTATCCCCACGCTGGCGGCTGTTTCGGCACCGACTGCCTTGGCTGTCCGTATGGCGGAACAGTCCGGCCTGCTGCTACTTGGTTTCGTCCGGGGAGAGGACTACACCGTTTATGCCAACAGCCACCGCCTGATCCGCTGACGTCTTATCTCCGCCTAAATCCCACAAAACTGCGGAAAAACCGCAGTATAATGGACAGATTGTTTCCATCCGTTTCTGAGAAAAACATCATGAAATTTGAAACCTTAGCTGTCCATGCTGGTTATACACCAGACCCTATCACCAAATCGGTGACTGTCCCGATTTACCAGACTGTTTCTTATGCATTTGACAGTGCCCAGCACGGTGCTGACCTGTTTGACCTGAAAGTCCCAGGCAACATTTATACCCGTATCATGAACCCGACCACCGATGTGTTGGAAAAACGGGTTGCCGCCCTTGAAGGCGGTGTCGGTGCGCTGGCGGTTTCTTCCGGCATGACGGCGGTCATGTATTCCATCATGACCATCGCAGAAGCCGGCGACAACATCATTGCCTCTTCAACGCTGTATGGAGGCAGTTATAATCTGTTTGCACATACTTTCCCGCAGTATGGCCTTGAAGTCCGTTTTGCCGACCCGTTGAAAGACGATGACTTCTCAGCCCGGATTGACGAAAGGACCAAAGCCATCTACTGCGAATCTGTCGGCAATCCACTGGGCAACATCACCGATATCGAGAAACTGGCGAAGATTGCCCATGCACATAATATCCCGCTCATCGTGGACAACACGGTGCCAAGCCCTTACCACTGCCGTCCGATTGAATTCGGTGCAGACATCGTTGTCCATGCATTGACGAAATCAATGGCAGGCCATGCGAACAGCCTGGCCGGCTGCGTTGTTGACAGCGGTAAATTCGACTGGAAATGCGACCCGAAGCGTTTCCGCCGCTTACAGGAACCTGATGTCTCCTACCATGGTGTGGTCTATACCGATGTGTTCGGTGAAGGCGCCTACATCGCCCGCTGCCGCGTCGTGCCCCTGCGCAACACCGGTGGTGCACTGTCGCCGATGAATTCCTGGCTCATCCTGCAAGGCATTGAAACATTGCCGCTGCGGGCTGACCGTGCCTCGGAAAATGCACTGGCTATCGCGAAGTTCCTCAGCAACCATCCAAAGGTTTCCTGGGTCAACTGCGCCGCGCTGGAAGGTCACCGTGACTATGCGTTGTGCCAGAAATATATGGGTGGCAAGGCACCGAGCATCCTGTCGTTCGGGGTCAAGCCTTCCACTGGAATCGGTCCCCGTGAAGCAGGTGCGAAGGTACTGGATGCCGTCAAGCTCTTCACGCGGCTGGTCAACATCGGTGATACCCGTTCACTGATCACCCATTCCGCTTCAACCACCCACCGTCAGCTCAGTCCAGCAGAACTGGCAAAGGCCGGCGTCAGCGAAGATATGATCCGCCTGTCCATCGGTATCGAAAACATTGATGACCTGTTGGCAGACCTTGACCAGGCACTGGCAGTGGCCTAAGCCTTCCAAACCCAGATAAACTGAAATACCTCATCTGAAAGGGTGGTTCCGTTTGAATGGAACCACCTTTTTCATCAATTATCCCGACATGCAATAAAAGGGAATGGCAACATTTTACATGACTGGGGCTAAAGGATATATCAATCCGTAAGCGGAAACTTCATCCAACACAGGCGATACCACGAACGGTCCCGTCCCATTCATTCCACCGCTTTCAACTGTTCTTTCAACGCGTATAACTGTTCCAATGCTTCACGGGGTGTCAAGGCATCGGGATCAATGGCCTCAAGGGAAGCTGCCAAGGCACTGTAATCCGGTGTTTCCGGCAAGGTTGCTTCCGGTTCTTCCTGATTATCGGTTCCATAGGCAGGCGTCATCTGGAACAGACTCAGCTGGTCACCGCCTGATGGCAGGAACTGGGCTTCCAGTTCAGAGAGCCGTCTCCGGGCAGCCCGGATGACGTTTTCTGGAACACCTGCCAGTTTCGCCACCTGAAGCCCATAACTGCGGGAAGCCGGTCCGGGTTCCACGGCATGCAGGAATACGATGCGGTCTTTATGTTCTACAGCTGACAGATGGACATTCTCTGCAGAAGGATACATTCCAGGCAGTTGGGTCAATTCAAAGTAATGGGTGGCAAACAGGGTATAGCAATGGTTGCGCTCAATCAACGCTTGGGCAATCGCCCAAGCCAATGCGAGACCATCAAAGGTTGAAGTCCCTCGGCCGATTTCATCCATCAAAACCAAAGACTGCCCGGTTGCACCGTTCAGGATGGCAGCAGCTTCGGTCATTTCCACCATAAAGGTTGAACGCCCGCCAGCCAGGTCATCGGCAGCACCGATACGGGTAAAGATACGGTCAACCGGCCCAATCACCGCTTTCTGGGCAGGGACAAAACTGCCGATATATGCCAACAGGACAATCAAAGCCGTCTGGCGCATATAGGTGGATTTTCCCCCCATGTTCGGACCTGTAATCAACAGGAATTTCTTTTCACCTGACAGGTCGCAGTCATTGGCGATGAACTGTTCGATACGGGGTTCGATGACAGCATGGCGTCCCTGGACGATATGGATGATTGGCTCATCAACCATTTCGGGTACTGTCCATTCATGCAGACGGGCATGTTCCGCCAGCGCAGACAGGACATCGGTCACCGCAATATGCCTTGCAATGGTCTGAAGGTCTGCGATATAGGATGCCAGCTTCTGCAACAGTTCTTCGTAAAGACTCTTTTCCAACGACAGTGCCCGTTCTTTTGCGGACAGTACCTTGTCTTCAAAGGCTTTCAGTTCCGGGGTGATGAAGCGTTCGACATTCTTGAGTGTCTGGCGGCGGCGGTAATCATCTGGCACTTTATCGACCTGACCGTTTGTCACTTCGATATAGAAACCATGCACCCGGTTGAATTCAACCCGCAGGTTGGCAATACCGGTACGTTCCCGTTCCCGGACTTCAAGGTCCACCAGATACTGTCCGGCATTTTCTGCCAGCATCCGCAGTTCATCCAGCTCTGCGCTGTATCCTTGTGCAATCACGCCGCCATCACGGATCATGGCAGCAGGCTCTGCCATCACAGCCTGCTGCAACAGTGTCAGGCAGGATTCAGGAGCGTCCAGATTCTGACGGATCTGTGCCAACAATCCAGTCTGCGATGTGGATTCAGACAGCGCCGCCTGTAACCGGGGCAACTGTTCGAGTCCAGACCGCAAGGCAGTCAGGTCACGCGGGCGGGCTGACAGCAAGGCAATGCGGGAGACGATGCGTTCGATATCCGGGATTTCCATCAGGATGCCTCGCAGATTATCCACTACTTCCATCAGCATCAGTTCTGTAATGGCACCATGGCGCTGGCGGGCGGTCTGCTGCTGCCGTGGTGCATGGTGCAGCCAATGCCGGAGCAGCCGTGCCCCCATACCGGTACAGCAATGGTCCAGTTCTGAAAACAGGGTCGGGGATTGTTGGTGCATCCCATCTGTCCGGATTGGTTCAGTCAGTTCCAGGTTCCGGCAGGTCATCGCATCCATGGTAATGAAATCCTGTTCGGATTCTGTAACCAATGTCCGGATATGCTGAAGGGTCTGCGACTGGGTATTGCGGGCATATTGCAGAACGGCACCTGCTGCACCCAATGCAGTACTGAAATGCCCTGCCCCGAATCCATCCAATGAAATGACCTGCAGTTGTTCCTGCAATGCTTTCCTGCCATTCTTATCATCGAAATGCCATTCCGGTAGATGGACAACCCGTGCAGACCAGGTAGCGAGCAGTGCCATGTCAAATGCTTCAGAGACCAGGATTTCTGCACCGCCTGTCCGTTCCAATGCCTGCTGGATCTGCTCAGCAACCTGCTGAATCGGGATAGTGGTTTCCTGAAGCCGCAGGACACCACTGGACAACGACAACCATGCAATACCCAGTACCACCTGCTTCCGGACCTGTTTACAGGCAACAGCCACCAATGGGCGGTCTTCCTTTTCCGGCAGCAGGCTGGAATCAGTCAATGTCCCCGGCGTAACAATACGGACAACCTTGCGTTCCACTGGTCCCCGACTTTTTGCCGGATCCCCAATCTGTTCACAGATGGCGACAGATTCCCCGACTGCAATCAGTTTCGGCAGGTATTGGTCCAGTGCATGGAAAGGGATACCCGCCAAGGCAATGCTGTTGCTCCGTTTTGTCAGTGTAATCCCCAGAATCCGGGAAGCTTTCACCGCATCATCGTAAAACAGTTCGTAGAAATCCCCCATCCGGTAGAGCAGCAGCATGTCGGGATTTTCCGCCTTGATACGGTGATACTGCTGCATCGCTGGGGTCATGCGGGGGACAGGATTGTCCCCAGCATTCTGTGCTGATTCAGGGGAGGTAGCCATGGCGCTTCTTCAAAAAAACGGCCTGTTCAGATATGCCGGTAAAAAAACAGTCTGTCATTTTAACCGAGAATGCCTGACTCGGAAAAATCCGCAATAAAAACAAAAAGGACGTCCGAAGACGTCCTTTCCGCTTATCAAGTAAAACGCCGATCAGTTCTTGGACTGGTCAACCAGTTTGTTCTTGGCAAGCCAAGGCATGATGGCACGTAGACGGCCACCAACCTGTTCCAGCTGGTGGGATGCCAGCAGACGGCGCTTGGACAGCAATGTTGGGGCACCAACAGTGTTTTCGAGCAGGAAGCTCTTTGCATAGTCACCAGACTGGATGTCTTTCAGGATACCGCGCATGGCTTCTTTGCTCTGGGCAGTGACAACCTTAGGACCGGAAACATATTCACCATATTCTGCATTGTTGGAAATGGAGTAGTTCATGTTCGCCACACCACCTTCCTGGATCAGGTCAACAATGAGTTTCAGTTCATGGCAGCATTCGAAATATGCCATTTCTGGGGCATACCCTGCTTCAACCAAGGTTTCAAAACCTGCTTTGATCAGTTCAACGCAACCACCGCACAGGACAGCCTGTTCACCGAAGAGGTCGGTTTCGGTTTCTTCGCGGAAGGTGGTTTCGATGATGCCGGCACGGCCACCGCCGTTTGCCATTGCGTAGGACAGTGCGATGTCACGGGCTTTACCGGACTTGTCCTGATAAACCGCAATCAACTGAGGGACACCACCACCCTGGGTATAGGTGGAACGGACTGTATGGCCTGGTGCCTTAGGTGCAATCATGATGACGTCAAAGTCGTCACGTGGGATGACCTGGCCATAGTGGATACCAAAGCCATGTGCGAAAGCAATGACTGCTCCCTGTTTGGCAACCGGAGCAATGCTTTCACGGTAAACAGCCGGGATGTTTTCATCCGGCAGGAGGATCATGATGACATCAGCCTGAGCTGCGGCATCCTTGACTTCTGCAACCTTCAGGCCAGCATTGACAGCCTTGTTCCAGGAAGCACCGTTCTTGCGCAGGCCAACGGTGACATCAACACCGGAGTCATGCAGGTTCAGAGCATGGGCATGTCCCTGGGAACCATAACCGATAATGGCAACTTTCTTACCTTTGATCAAAGACAGATCACAGTCTTTATCGTAATAAACGTTCATTCTTATGAATCCTAGTTAAATAAAACAATCCAACAATAAAAAAGCAATGAATCAGACTTTCAGGATACGTTCACCGCGACCGATGCCAGAACCGCCGGTACGGACGGTCTCCAATATGGCTGAACGGTCAATCGCTTCAATGAAGGCATCCAGCTTGGCTTTATCCCCCGTCAGTTCAATCGTATAGGCACGGTCACTCACATCAATGATCCGTCCACGGAAGATATCCGATGTCCGTTTGATTTCTTCACGTTCCTTGCCAACAGCCCTGATCTTGATGAGCATCATTTCACGTTCAACGAAATAGCCATCCGTCAGGTCAACCACCTTGACGACCTCAATGAGGCGGTTCAGGTGCTTGGTAATCTGTTCAATGACCGAATCAGAACCGATGGTGACAATCGTCATACGGGAAAGGGTCGGGTCTTCTGTCGGTGCAACATTGAGGGTCTCGATGTTATAGCCACGGGCAGCGAACAGACCAACAACCCGTGCCAAGGCACCGGCTTCGTTTTCCAACAGCACTGAAATAATGTGACGCATATTATCTGTCCTCCAAACCCATCAGCATTTCAGTCAGTCCCTTACCTGGCTTGACCATCGGCCAGACATTTTCCGTGGAATCGACCAGAACATTGACGAACACCAGTTTGTCTTTCATCGAGAAGGCTTCCTTCAGGGCGCCTTCCACATCTGAAGGTTTCTCAACCTTCAGACCGACATGACCATAGGCTTCAACGAGCTTGGTAAAATCCGGCAGGGAAGCCACATACGTTTCTGAATAACGGGATTCATAATCCAAGCGCTGCCACTGGCGGACCATACCCAACACCCCATTGTTCAGCATGATGATCTTAGGAGTCAATCCATACTGTTTGCAGGTTGCCAGTTCCTGGATGTTCATCTGGATGGAACCTTCACCGGTGATGCAGGCGACGGTTGCATCTGGATTCGCCATCTGGATGCCCATTGCATAAGGCAGGCCGACACCCATGGTTCCCAAACCACCTGAATTCAGCCAGCGGCGTGGCTTGTCAAATGGATAATACTGGGCAGCCCACATCTGGTGCTGACCGACATCGGATGCGACATAAGCATCCCCTTTGGTGACTTCCCACAGTTTTTCAACCACAAACTGAGGTTTGATGATGGTATCACCCTGTTCATATTTCAGGCATTTGGTGCTGCGCCATTCATTGATCTGCCGCCACCAGCCATCAAGGCCAGCAGGATTGATGGCATTGGCAGGCGTTGCGTCCAGCTGGGACAGCATTTCCTGAAGGACATCCTTCACATTGCCGACAATCGGCACATCAACCTTGACCCGTTTGGAAATGGAAGAAGGATCGATGTCAATATGGATGATCTTGCGGCTTGAATCTGCAAAATTAGCAGGATTGCCAACTACACGGTCATCAAAACGGGCACCGACAGACAGTACGACATCACTGTGCTGCATCGCCATATTGGCTTCATACAGACCATGCATACCCGGCATACCGACCCAACGGTCACTGGAAGCACGGTAACCGCCCAGCCCCTGCAATGTGGTGACACAAGGCAATCCCAAACGGTCAACCAAGGCATTCATTTCCGGTGCAGAATCAGAAAGTGTCACCCCACCACCACAAATCACCAACGGCCGTTTTGCCTGCAGCAGCATCTGGACCGCCTTGCGGATCTGTCCGGTATGCCCTTTATTAATCGGGCTGTAGGAACGCATTTCGATTTCTTTCGGATATGCAAACGGACATGCCAGCATGCTGACATCCTTGGGAATATCAATCAGGACTGGTCCTGGGCGGCCAGTGGATGCTATATAGAAAGCTTTCTTGATGGTCAGGGCAAGGTCCTTGACATCTTTCACCAGGAAATTGTGCTTGACGCAGGGACGGGAAATACCGACTGCATCACATTCCTGGAAAGCGTCGGATCCGATGGCTGCTGTCGGAACCTGGCCACTGATAAGGACAACCGGAACAGAATCGGAATAAGCGGTTGCCAGACCGGTAATGGCATTGGTGACACCAGGACCGGATGTGACCAAGGCAACACCCACCTTGCCGGAACTCCTGGCATAAGCATCTGCGGCATGCACAGCAGCCTGTTCATGACGGACCAGAATATGCTTGAACTTATCCTGCTTGTAGATGGCATCGTAAATATAGAGGACAGAACCGCCTGGATAGCCAAAAACGTGTTCAACGCCTTCTTCAGCCAGACACCGGACGAGAATCTCGGAGCCTGTCATTTCTAAACTCATACTTCTTTCCTTTCAAGGTCCATTGGAAATTGATCGGATGCTCTTTCCTAGCGAAACAGAACACAAAAATCCTGTCCAGTGGACAGGAATCCGGTATCTGTCTCTCGCGCTTGTGGCACGGGTCAGGGCAAACAGCTTTCAAAACAGCAACAGCAGTCTTCACGTGCGGCGGCTATAGGTCACCATTGTGAGCGCACTTTCCACCTCAGGGTGTCGGGCGGATGCATTGAATGCCTGCATCATTTTGAACGGGCACTGCTCAATTAAAAAAACTTACAATTCCAAGAATTGTATATAAGGTGTTTATTCTACACCACTCTCATCCTACCGTCAGGCTTATCGCCTTAAAACGCCAACAGCCTCCTAAAATGCCCTCCCAAAACCAGCAATATACAGTGGTAAACGCGCCACAACACCTGAAAGGTGTCCTATCCAAGCAGGAAAAAGGGAAATGAGTCAACGCCTGCTGCCTTTCTGTGCCCGCTTCTGCTCGACACGGCGACGGCGGATATTCTGTGGCAGGTCTGCCAGAGGACGGTAGACCTCGATGCGGTCATAGGGTGCCAGTATGGTATCCACTGGTACTTTCCTGCCATAAATCCCGATATGGCCCTGTTCAATTTCTCCTGCAAAACGCTCCACCAGACCTGCCTTTCCCAATGCCTGGACAACCGATATCCCCAGAGGAACCTCTATGTCCAATACCCAGGTTTCTTCCGGTGAGGCATAACATACCTGAATTGGGATTAAAACCGTATCAGCCATAAATTTCCTTTGCGCGGCGTTGGAATGCTGCGACCAAGTCAACCGTCATGGCACTGAAAAACGGCCCCAGCATTCTCCCAAGCAGCCGGTTTGAGAAAACATAATGCATCGACAGTGCAACTGTGCAGTGCGATGCATCTATCGGGGTAAACGTCCATTCTCCTTCCAGTTCATGGAATGGTCCCCTCTCCAGCTGTATCTGGATGGACGAAGAGGGCGTGTTCCGGTTGCGTGTTGTGAATGTCTGGCGGATACCCATAACATTCATATGCATCTCGGCAAGTACAGTATGGTTGACAGCATCGCGCTGAACCCTGACACTGTCACACCACGGCAGGAAAGCAGGATATGACTCGATATCTTCCACCAGCGCATACATCTGTGCTGCACTGTAACCAAGCTGGATTGTTTTATGAACCACCGTCATAATGACTGGACAGAATAGATAAAGATGCTATTTTAGACAAGGATGGGAAAAGAGATGTCAATCGCCGACAATAAAAAAGCTTTCCACGATTATTTTATCGAAGAACGCTATGAAGCTGGTATGGTCCTGGAAGGATGGGAGGTCAAATCCATCCGTGCAGGGCGTGTCCAGCTCAAGGAGGCCTATGTCATCATCCGGGGAGGGGAAATCTACCTATTTGGTGCCCATATCAGTCCATTGGCCACTGCCTCTACCCATATCAAGCCTGATCCGGTGCGTGACCGCAAACTGCTGCTTCATGCTGATGAAATCAGCAAGTTGATCGGCAAAGTCGAGCGTGCCGGCTATACCCTTGTTCCACTCAACCTGCATTATTCCAAGGGAAGGATCAAATGTGAGATTGGACTTGCCAAGGGCAAGAAACAGTATGACAAACGTGATGCTGAAAAAAAACGCGACTGGCAACGTGAACAGAACCAGCTCTTGAAACAGAACCGGCGGTAACATTCCCTTCCCAAACAAAAAACGCCGATAGACAGCGCTACCGGCGTTTCCTTTCCTGCTATACCCTCAGGCTTTCTTCGACTCTTTCTTGGACTCTTTGGCGTCTTTTTTTACGTCTTTCTTGGACTCCTTGGAGTCTTTTTTCAATGCTTTTTCTTCAGGAGTCGGCACCCCATCAACAGCCTTGGCTGGCTGGATGACAGCCATTGACGGGTATTTGGCATTACGGTATTCACGGATGGCATTGCACATTGCACGGTCGACCTTGGCAACAGCCCCTGACATTTCACGGATACGCTTCAGCAAATCACCTTCTTTCGCATGGTACGCACGGGATCCCTTCTCCCATTTCTTGTGGAACAGTTTCAGACCTTCTTTCGTGTGGTACCACATATTCCAGTCAGCATTGTATTCCCTGCGCAGGCACTCTTCTTCCTTGTTCAACAACGCCAGCTTTTCGGCAAGGACATCACGTTCACCGCACAGTTCCAGCAGTTTCTCAACGAGTTCGCTTTCCGTCATGTTTTTCGGGTCACTCATATTCCCTCCCAGTTTCAGCATTCTTCAGTCTGCAGCTTTTTCCATTATAGGATACCGCCAGATAAAATGAAAGGGACGTACAGGATGTCCCTTCCTTCATAAAACGAATCATTCCGCCTCTTTCAGCCATGCCATCAGGATTGCCTCAAGAATCCGCTCATTGGAACGGTCTGGATTGTCATCAAACCCTTCCAATTGGCAGACCTTTTCATGCAATTCTGTAAAACGCAATGTCAGTGGATCTATTTCTGGATAGCGGTCATACAGTTCTTCGGCTATCCTCTGTGTATCAAACCATTTCATCCCATCCTCCCTGCCATCAACCCCGTTCACTGACCAGATTGCGGGTATAACGGGGAATCTCGACCGTCAGGTCTTCTGTCCCGACCTTTGCCTGGCAGGTCAGGCGGGATTCAGGTTCCAATCCCCACGCCCGGTCCAGCATATCTGCTTCACGGTCCTCCATTTCCGAAAGGGAATCAAATCCCTGCCGGATAACTGCATGGCAGGTACTGCATGCACCACACTGCCCACAGGCATGCTCAATCCCGATATCATGCGCCAGCAAGACATCACACAATGATTTCCCTGCTTCTGTTTCAAATTCTGCGCCTTCCGGACACAGTACCGGATGCGGCAATACCGTTACCTTAGGCATAGTCTCCCATCTTGATTAAAGGATTCCTTCCATATCATCAACCTTCCTTCCTGACAGTGCTTCCTTGATGCTGCGGTCCATCCTCAAAGCAGCAAAATGCTCTGTTCCTTCAGACAATGCATTGACAGCGGAACGGATGTCTTCAATCTTACCACTTCCCAAGACAGCCTTCACAGCAGCAATCAGGTCAATGATGTCTGTCCGTTCTTTTTCTTCTAACAGGTCTCCGTCAGCATCCAGCGCGGACTGTGTTGCCAGCAATGTCCGTTCTGCTTCGACCTTTTCTTCCATCAAGGCCCGGCTTTTCATATCATCTTCCACATGCCTGCTGGAATCCATCAGCATCTGGACAACTTCCTCATCAGTCAGTCCATAAGAAGGTTTCACTACAACCGAAGCTTCTACGCCTGAAGACAGTTCACGCGCTGACACTGATAAGAGTCCATCTGCATCGACCTGATAGGTGATACGGATACGTGCACTGCCTGCCACCATCGGTGGGATGCCCCTCAGTTCAAAACGCGCCAATGAACGGCAGTCTGAGACCAGTTCACGCTCGCCTTGGAGGACGTGTACTGCCATGGCGGTCTGACCATCCCTGAATGTCGTAAAATCCTGTGCAAATGCACAAGGAATGGTTGAATTCCGGGGAATGATTTTCTCAACCAACCCACCCATGGTTTCCACTCCCAATGACAAAGGGATGACATCCAGCAGCAGCCAGTCGTCCCCAGGTGCACGGTTACCGACCAGCATGTTCGCCTGGATGGCGGCCCCCAAGGCAACTACTTTGTCTGGGTCAATCGATGCCAATGGTTCCTTGCCGAACAGTCCAGCAACCTGGCGGCGTATATGCGGCATACGGGTTGCACCGCCAATCAGCATCACGCCATCAACATCGCTGGCTGCAAGCCCTGCATCCTGTACTGTCTGAGCAATCAGGTGCAATGTCCTTTCAACCAATGGCATTGTCATGGTTTCAAATTGATCCACAGACAGGGTCAGTGAAACCTGTTTCCCTGACGGGAGCTTGACCTCAATCTTTGTTTCTGCTGCTTCTGACAAGGCTTCCTTGGCTTGTCGGGATGCCGTCATCAACAATTGTGCCTCTTCAGCAGACAAATCTTTCAAGCTGGCCTGCTCCAGCACCCAACTGAACACACAATGGTCAAAATCATCCCCACCCAGATGGGAATCCCCACCAGTCGCCAGCACTTCAAATATCCCCCGGTTCAAGCGCAGGACTGAAATGTCAAACGTGCCGCCTCCCAAGTCATAGGCAGCAAATATCCCTTCAGGGGCATTGTCCAGACCATATGCCACCGCCGCAGCAGTCGGTTCATTCAACAGACGCAATACATGGATGCCTGCCAGCTTTGCTGCATCTTTTGTTGCCTGACGCTGTGCATCATCGAAATAGGCGGGAACGGTAATCACAGCCCCTGCCAAGTCTTCATCAAAAGCCATCTCAGCCCTTGCCCGCAGCACTGACAGGATATCTGCAGATACTTCAACCGGACTTTTCACTCCACCTGCAGTCTCCAGTTTCACCATACCTGGGACATCCACAAAATGGTAAGGCAGGCTTTTACGGTTGGGCAGGTCAGCCAATCCCCTGCCCATCATCCGTTTGATGGAGGACACGGTATTCGCCGGATCGCTATCCTGTGCCGCTTTCGCCGCAGCTCCTACATCAATATGCCCATCTGCAAAATAACGGACGACTGATGGCAGCAATGCCTGTCCCTGTGCATCCAACAGGACCTCTGGCGTACCATGACGGACGGTTGCAACCAGTGAATTGGTCGTCCCGAGGTCAATGCCTACTGCCAGACGGATATCATGGGGTGCCGTGGACATACCCGGCTCTGCAATTTGAAGAAGTGCCATAATCCTGTGGAAAAATCAGAGAATCATCAATGCCTGGCTTCAAGCCCATCCAATGCCCGATGGAGTTCCTTATCGAAACGTTCAAGGAACATCAGTTTATTGATTCCAACTACAGCTTCATTGAAACGGTGTGCATCCAAGTCTGCTTTCACAGCTTTCAAGAATGTTTCGCGCAATGATGCCTGTTCTTCTGCCAATGCCAACAAACCCGCACTATCACCTGTATCCTGTGCTGTCTCCAGCTTTTCACGCCAATCCATCTGTTCCATCAGGAAAGCAGGATCCATTTGAATATGGGCTTCAGTGCCTGCTGCAATACCATTCAAGGTACACAGGTGCATTGCCCGTTTCAGCGGGTTCCGCAAAGTCTGGTATGCATCATTCGCCAAAGAAGCATACTGTACCGCTGCCCTCTTTTCTGCATCAGAAGCCGTGACAAACCGGTCAGGATGCACCAGACGCTGGACATTCCGGTAAGCTGCTTCCAATGCCACGATATCCAGGTCAAACTGCATCGGGAGGTTGAACAGCTCAAAGAAATTCTGCATGACAATCCCAGTTATACCTTGAAGCTCTTGCCACAACCACAGGTATCGGTGACATTGGGATTGTTGAACCGGAACCCTTCATTCAGCCCTTCCCGGACAAAATCCAGTTCTGTGCCATCGAGATAAGGCAGACTCCGGCTATCAACGAACACTTTCACACCCTGACAGTCAAATACGCTGTCATCTGCACCCGGTTCATCGACATATTCCAGTTTATATGCCATACCGGCGCAGTGTGAGGCAGTCTGTACCCCAAAACGCAGGCCAATGCCCTTACCACGGCGTTTCAGATATTTCATGACATGCGCTGCCGCTTTTTCAGTCATCGTAATCGCCATTACCCAACCTTTGCTTTCTTTTTTTCCTGCCGAGCCTGGTAATCGTTCACCGCTGCTTTGATGGCATCTTCTGCCAGGATTGAGCAGTGGATCTTGACAGGTGGCAATGCCAATTCATCAGCAATATCAGCATTCTTTATCTGGAGCGCTTCATCCAACGTCTTGCCTTTGACCCATTCTGTCACCAGGGAGCTTGAGGCAATGGCGGATCCACAGCCGTAGGTCTTGAATTTTGCATCTTCAATCACACCTTCCTCATTGACCTTGATCTGGAGCCGCATCACATCCCCACATGCCGGTGCACCAACCATGCCTGTCCCGACAGAATCATCATTTTTATCGAAAGTGCCCACATTACGGGGATTTTCATAGTGGTCAATCACTTTGTCAGAATAAGCCATCGTTCCATCCTCCCATCAATGTGCCGCCCATTGGATGCTGTCCATATCAACACCCTCTTTATACATTTCCCATAATGGTGAAAGTTCCCGCAGCTTCGCCACTTTTTCTGTAATCAACCTGATGGCAAAATCCACTTCTTCATCGGTTGTGAAACGCCCCAATGTAATCCGCAGCGAACTATGCGCCAATTCATCGCTCCTGCCAATTGCCCGCAGCACGTAAGAAGGTTCCAAACTGGCAGATGTACAGGCAGACCCCGATGATACGGCAATCCCTTTCATCGCCATCATCATTGCCTCGCCTTCCACATAATTGAAACTGATGTTCAGGTTATGGGCAATACGGTGTTCCATATCCCCGTTGATATAGGAGGCTTCAATCTTACCCAGCTCACGTGCCATCCGGTCACGCATCGTCCGTATACGTGCAATTTCTGATTCCATCTCGATTTTTGCAATCCGGTAGGCTTCGCCCATACCAACAATCTGATGGGTTGCCAATGTCCCTGAACGCATTCCCCGTTCGTGACCGCCACCATGCATCTGCGCTTCCAGACGGACACGGGGACGACGGCGGACATACAGTGCACCAATCCCTTTGGGACCATTGATTTTATGTGCGGTCATGGTCATCAGGTCAACATCCAGGTCCTGGACATCCACCGTCATCTTGCCGCAGGCCTGCGCTGCATCAGTATGGACCAGGATTCCCTTGCTCCGACACAGTTTTGCGATATCCTTCAGTGGCTGGATGACCCCAATCTCATTGTTCACCAGCATCACTGATACCATGATGGTATCAGGACGGATTGCTGCGGCAAGCTGTTCAATGGTGATCAACCCGGTTTCCTGGGGTTCAAGATAAGTGACCTCAAACCCTTGGCGTTCCAGTTCCCGGCAGGAATCCAGCACACATTTATGTTCGGTTGCGACAGTAATCAGATGCTTGCCCTTTCTCTGGTAGAAGTGGGCAGCCCCTTTCAACGCCAGGTTGTTTGCTTCCGTGGCTCCAGATGTCCAGACAATCTCGCGCGGGTCGGCATTGACCAGTGCAGCAACATGGCTGCGAGCCTCCTCAACCGCTTTTTCTGCATGCCAGCCATAAGCATGTGTATTCGATGCTGCATTGCCAAAATGTATGCACAGATAGGGAATCATCTTATCCGCCACACGGGGATCAACCGGTGTTGTTGCAGAATTGTCCAGGTAAATCGGATATGCTTCATCCCCAACTGCATCTTTCAGGATGCTGCATTGGGTTGGTTGAATGATAGGGTCGCTCATACTTCTTCCGTTTTCGTGTTATGCCTGTTGTCTTGTTTTACAAAAATGATAGCGCCTGCCTGTCCAGTGGCATTTTCCGCCAACGCCATATCCGACAAGGACGCCAATGAAACCGATGCAAGATAATCCACAATCTTCTCATTCAGGCTTGCCCATAAATCATGGGTGATACAGGTGATGCTGCCTTTCGCACAGTTGCCATGACCGCCGCACCGTGTCACATCCAAGGGTTCATCCACTGCAAATACAATATCTGCAACCGAAACTTCTGCTGCATCACGTGCCAGCAGGTATCCACCACCGGGACCTCGTACCGACCGGACCAATGCGCCACGACGCAGTTTTGAAAACAGCTGTTCCAAATAGGCAACTGAAATATCCTGTCTTTCGCTGATGCCCAGCAAAGACACTGGACCATCATGCTGGTTCCTGGCCAAATCAATCATCGCTGTCACAGCAAAACGCCCTTTTGTCGTCAGACGCATCGTATCGGTTCCTGAATGAAAGACATTGAATGGGCTTTGAGTATAGAATACCCGACTTTTTCAATCAACTATTCAACATAAAAACCATAGAAGGACAGTAGGGATTCCCTAAATAACAACATAACTACATTCAGGACCATATGGTTGATGGAGGAAACTTCTCCAAATCAACAAAAAAGCAGAAGCCAACCCACTTCTGCTTTTCCATCCAAAGAAGAAAGGATACGTCAGACTGAAAATGAAGAACCACAACCGCAGGTTGTTGTTGCATTGGGGTTCTTGATGGTGAACTGAGCACCCTCAAGGTCATCCTTATAATCGACCTGGGCACCAATCAGGTACTGGTAGCTGATGGCATCAATCAGTATCTTGATGCCGTCTTTCTCCACAACAGTATCATCTTCAGCAATGTTTTCATCAAAGCTGAAACCATATTGGAAACCAGCACAGCCACCACCCTGCACGAAAACCCGCAGCTTGAGGTTGGGGTTGCCTTCTTCTGCCAGCAACTCCTTGATTTTGGTGACAGCATTGTCACTCATCCTGATGGGATTTCTATAATCCAGTTCCTCTGCCGGTTCATGCATTTTTTCTTCACTCATCGCACTGACTCCTCTCTGACACTATTGTTTTCCTGCTTATGGCAGGACAGGAACAACCTTGAGTCCCATGGTTTCTTCAAAACCAAACATCAGGTTCATACACTGGACACCCTGCCCTGCGGCCCCTTTGACCAGGTTGTCTTCCACAACGAGGATGACAAGGATATTGCCATCCATTGGACGGTGTACAGCAATACGCAGATAATTGGAAGAACGGACACTGCGGGTTTCTGGATGCGCCCCTGCTGGCATAACATCGACAAACGGATCATCTTGATAGAAGTCTTCATAAAGCTTCTGGTAATCAATGCTTTCACAACCAGGAACAATCGTTGCATAAAGTGTGGAGTGGATGCCCCGGATCATTGGCGTCAAATGTGGGACAAACGTCAATCCAATCTCACGGGTATTGCCTGTGATGGCTTTCAGCCCTTGTACTATCTCTGGCAGATGGCGGTGCCCTTTGACCCCATAAGCATGGAAATTATCTGAAGATTCAGCGAACAGCGAACCAACGGAGGCTCTTCTGCCAGCGCCAGACACCCCTGATTTACAGTCTGCGATGAGCCCTGCTTCGTTGACCAGTGGTTTCCCCTGTTTCAGCAACGGGGCAAAGCCCAGCTGGACGGATGTCGGATAACAACCAGGCAATCCGATGACCCGTGCTTTCTTGATGGCTTCTCGGTTGATCTCTGCCAGTCCATAAACTGCTTCAGCCAGGATTTCTGGACAGCTGTGCGGCATCTTATACCATTTCTCAAATTCTGCTGTGTCCTTGAGCCTGAAATCAGCAGCAAGGTCAATGATGCGGACGCCTGATGCCAGCAATGATGCGGCATGAGACATTGCAACGCCATGTGGTGTAGCAAAGAAAACGACATCACATCCATTCAGGTTGGACTGGTCTGGTGCTGTAAAAGCCAAGTCAACAACACCCCGCAACGATGGGAACATCTCATCAACACGGGTTCCTGCATCACCACGGGAAGTGATGGCAGTCAGCTGGACTTCTGGATGACGGGAAAGGAGACGCAGCAATTCAACTCCGGTGTAACCGGAACCACCAACGATACCGACTTTAATCATCTATGACCTCAGAAAAGCAGAAACAATGGATAAACAGTGGAATGATAATGCCAAAAGCCTTTTCCATACAGCCAAAAGGAAAAAAAGCCACCTGACCGAAGCCAGGCAGCTTTGCATGCTTTTGCGATGACACAGGTCCAAGACCTGCTTGTATATCAACGTTTGGAGAACTGTTTTGCACGGCGTGCTTTACGCAGACCGACTTTCTTACGTTCAACTTCACGGGCATCACGGGTGACCAGACCTGCTTTGGACAATGCCGGTTTCAGGGCTGCATCATAATCAATCAGCGCACGGGCGATACCATGACGGACTGCACCTGCCTGACCGGATTCACCACCACCCTTGACATTGACCATGATGTCAAAACGTTCAACATTGTCAGTGACTTCCAGTGGCTGACGGATGACCATCATACCGGTTTCACGGGAGAAATATTCGTTTGCTGGTTTACCGTTGACAACAATGTTGCCAGAACCTGCTTTGATGAAAACTCGTGCTACAGCGCTTTTGCGGCGGCCGGTTCCGTAATTGTAGTTACCAATCATGTTCGTTCCTTAGATTTCCAGTGGCTGTGGCTGCTGAGCGCTATGTGGATGGGTTGCATCAGCATAGACTTTCAGCTTCTTGATCATGGCATAACCCAATGGGCCTTTTGGCAACATGCCTTTGACGGCTTTTTCCAAGGCACGGCCAGGGAAACGCTGCTGCATCTTTTCAAAGGTGGTTTCATAAATGCCACCAGGATAACCGCTGTGACGGTAATATTTCTTGTCAGTGTTCTTTGCACCGGTGACACGCAGCTTGGCTGCATTGATGACGATGATGTAATCGCCAGTGTCGACATGAGGGGTATATTCAGGTTTGTGCTTACCACGCAGACGGTGTGCTATTTCGGTAGCAACACGTCCCAGCACCTTATCGGTGGCGTCAATCACAAACCAGTTACGCTGGACTTCGCTGGCCTTAGCGGAAAAGGTTTTCATAGTGATTCCTAAAATTGAAACAAGCGTCCAAATGGGTGGTTCCACTGACTTAACGGTGGACACAGCCTTCTATTGTTTTCCTGAACGCACGGAAAAAGTGGAATTATAGCCCCTGACATTTATCCTTGCAATCAAGGAATCTCAAAATGTGCCTGTTTTTCCACGTTTTTTCTGCATCAATGGTGATGGTGCAGCAAATGGGTCAGGCAAAAGATTATTCCGATACCAATTGCCACCAAGATGACCTGGGGAATGGTATCCCGCAACCTGGTCCGCTGCTGCATCTGTGGCATCAGGTCACTCAAGGCAATATAGATGAATCCTGCTGAAGCCAAGATCAGCACATAAGGAATCAGTGTATGCGATTTCTCAAGTGCATGGTATCCGATGACAGCAGCCACTGCTGCACTGATGGTATTGCACAGGCTGTATGCCAGAGCCCGCTTTCTTGAAAATCCAGCGTTGAGCATTACAATGAAATCACCGATCTGGTTCGGAATCTCATGGGCAAGGATGGCAAGGCAGGTGATGAATCCCAAGTATATGTTTGTCAGGAATGCTGCAGCAATCAGGATACCATCAGTGAAACTATGGAATCCATGCCCGACAAGGATCATCCACCCCGAAGCACCAGCCTCTTCCCGGTCATGGCCATGTTCATGATGATGCCCATCGTGTTCATAATGATGTGAATGCCGCATGATGGCGAGTTTTTCCAACAGGAAAAAACCCAATAGACCAATCAGCAGCGTCATGAACAGCTGGTCAGCATCCTCCAGCATCTCTGCTGCTTCTGGCAATGCATGCAGCAGTGACGTAGACAGCATCATGCCAACCGACAGGCTGATCATCAGCTCAATCATTTTCGACAGGATTGAAAACGAAAGCAACGCTGCCAACGGGATACTGATGGCCCCTATGCAGAAGACACCAATCAATGAAAAAAGAAGCGCAGAATCCATATCACTTGTCTATGCTGTCAGCAAGGAAACGGTGCCCATAGGCACCGTTTTTGATAAGGCTCACCGTGTAGACGGCAATGCCTTACGGCGCCTCTCAATCGCCTTGATACGGCTGATGGACTGCGGCATCATACTGATCCGCGCAGATGTTTCAGGATGCAGTGAAGTATAGTGTTTCTTCCGGGTTGCCGGGAAATGATACGCCATGTTCCGCCAGAAACGGGTTGTGCCATCAAGGTTGTATCCGCCACGGGCAAGCATCGCAAGGCTGACAGAATCGGCATCGATATCAAATTTCTTGGACATTGCTTTCAGCCCCGTCGTATCTGTGGATTTTGGCGGTGTCTGGATCAGGTTGTCGATAAGCAGCTTTGCCCTGCTGGTATTATTGACCAGCCTTGGATGGTCCAAGACACTGTGCGCCATTTCTTTGGCAATGACATAAGCCAGGGACTCATCAGATTTTGCATAAAACAGCATCCCTTGGGTCACCATAATGCGGCTGCCATCAGAAAAAGCGGTCACACTGGGGGACTGCCCCAATTCAACATGGAACCCACAAGAAAGTGTCAACGGAACTGTCAGGGTGCGGTTGGCTCCTCCTCGGGAAACGGTGATTTTGATATTCCGGCCTTCTGCAACAGCAGGAGACAGAAGCTGCACTGCGGCATGTTCAGCATTGCTTCCCTGTGGTGCCGCCCGCCCATCAATATTGACAAGGACATCACCCCGTTTAAGTCCCGCCCTTTCAGCACCGGTACCAGGGATGACATTCATCACCTTCAAACGGTTGTCCAATCCCAATGTGCTTTCTGCCAAAGAAGCATTGGACGCCGAGAATGAATATTTATTGGCAACACTGAAACCAAGGATATTGCGCAGATGCCGCTGGCAGAGGTCTGTATTCCTGATGAGCAGACGTCCACTGACATCTTCAAGACGGTCCTGCATTTCTACAAGCTGCCTGAGTTTGGCTGGCCCTGACGTTTCAAGGGCAATATCACTGTCATTCCATGCTCTTTCTGTCGCACAAGAGCACAGCAATACTGCAGCGGCGGCACAGACAACTGCCGGCCGAAGGATTGAACGGATGTTTTCTGTCAATTTCTTAAGACGGTTAAGCATGTCTCTTTCCTGGATTATTGGTTTCCTGTACTGCCGAAACCACCGGTACCTCGTCCAGTTCCGGTGAATCCGTCAACAATATTGAACCCGACCTGCACAATAGGCACAACGACAAGCTGCGCCATACGTTCCATTGGGTTCAGGGTGAATGGGGCCTTCCCACGGTTCCAGACAGATACCATGAGCTGTCCTTGGTAGTCAGAATCAATCAAACCAACCAGATTGCCCAATACGATACCATGGCGGTGCCCCAATCCGCTCCGTGGGAGGACCATAGCGGCATAGCCCGGGTCTTTGATATGGATTGCAAGTCCTGTCGGTATCAGTTCTGCCTGCCCTGGCATCAATTCAACCGGCTGGCCAATGCACGCACGCAGGTCAAGTCCAGCACTGCCTTCTGTTGCATAAGCAGGCAGATGTTCCCGTATTTTCGGGTCAAGGATCTTGATGTCAATAGTTTTCATGGTGTTCCTTACAACCGGGAAGCCAACTGGTCTATCAGCCTGCGTGCCAGATTCTGTTTGGAATCATGCGGCAGTTCCAATGCCCCGTTGTCATCGAAAAGGATGAGCGTATTGTCGTCTTTACCAAATGTCTCATGACCGATATTACCGACCAACAACGGAACGCCTTTCTTGCGGCGCTTGGCTTCTGCATATTCCCGCAGGTTCTCGGATTCTGCGGCAAAGCCGACACAATAAGGGGCATCCGGCATCTTCGCAACTGTTGCCAGGATATCGGGATTTTCAACGAACACCAGATCCGGCACAGCCTGCCCAGCCACTTTCTTGATTTTCTGGGTACTGACGTGCTTTACACGCCAATCAGCAACTGCAGCAACCGAGATGAACACATCTATGCCTTCAAGGTTTCCGGTAACAGCTTCCAGCATATCACGGGCACTCATGACATCAATCCGTTTCACACCATAAGGGGTTGGCAATGCGGTCGGCCCAGAAACCAAGGTGACTTCTGCACCGGCAAGCCAAGCTGCACGGGCAATGGCATAGCCCATTTTGCCTGAAGAATGGTTGGTGATGCCTCTGACCGGGTCAATCGGTTCAAAAGTTGGACCTGCTGTAATCAGGAAATGGCGCCCTGCCATGGTCTTCGGCTGTAGGGCAGCAATGACTTCTTCGACCAATTCAGCAGGCTCCAGCATACGCCCCTTCCCGACTTCCCCACATGCCTGGAAACCGGAAGCCGGTCCCATGATACCGATACCATCCTGCTGAAGCTGACAGATATTGCGTTGGGTAACCGGTTTTTCCCACATCTCAACATTCATCGCTGGCGCAACCAATAATGGCGTCGTAACAGGACGTGCCTGACATAAGGTTGACAGGAGGTCATCACAGATACCATTTGCCAGTTTGGCAATGAAATTGGCTGTACAGGGTGCGACAGCAATGACATCCACTTTCCTGGGCAGGTCAATATGCGGCATATTGTTCGGCTGACGGCTATCCCAAGAACTGGTGAAGACTGGATTGCCTGTCAGTGCCTGCATAGTCAAAGGTGTTATGAACTGCTGTGAATTTTCAGTCATAGCAACATGTACAACCGCGCCTTCGCGTATCATGGCACGGGCAAATTCAGCAGCCTTGTAACAGGCGATGCCTCCTGTGAGCCCCAGCAAAACGGTTTTTCCTGACAGTTCCATGTTGTCTCCCTGTTATGTGTATTGTTATCCTGCCCTATTCCAATCAACTTTTTTTCTTACGGAATTCCAGAATGACAAATATCGCCGCTCCGATACAGACCCCACAGTCTGCAATATTGAATGTAGGGTAGTGCGATGTCCCAAGATGGAAATCCAAGAAATCCACAACATGACCATATGCCAGTCGGTCAATCACATTGCCGATATCCCCACCAAGAATCAAGGCAAGTGCAAAACAGAAGATGTTGTTGTCACGGTGCTTACGGATTTCATAAAGGATGAAAAGTGCAGCAACGATGCCAATCGCAATAAAAAGTGTCCGCTGCCAGCCTGACTGGGATGCCAGGAAACTGAATGCAGACCCTTCATTGTAAAGCAGATGCAGGTTGAAAAAGGAAGTCACCTGGATGGTGTCTCCCAACTGCATCAACCCCAGTGCCCAGCGTTTTGAAAGCTGGTCAAAGACAACAACCAGCGCTGCCACAACCAGCCACCAGATGATGCTGATGTTCCTTTTCTGCGAAAAAACCATTCTTGCCATAATCTATGTCCGGTGATGGGAAAAGGAAATGTTCCCTGACATCAATCTTCCATCAAACAAATTCCCGTTTTTCACCAGTACCAAACAAATTGGCAGCACAACGGGAGCAGATCAGCGGATGGTTTGAATCATTACCAACATCACTCCGATAATGCCAACAACGTTCACATTTACGGTTTGCTGACGGCTTGACTTCAATGGATTCCGCTGCTTCATCCGCCACTTCAACCACATCTGCGCGGGAAGTGATCATCAGGAACCTGAGGTCTTCACCAAGACTGTTGAGCAATCTGTATTTATCGCCAGAGGCCCGGATTTCAATTTCCGCCTGAAGGGAAGAGCCTATCTGACCTGCGATACGGACTTCTTCAAGCTGTTTCATGACTTCAGCACGGACTGCCTTAAGGGAAGCATATTTTGCAAGCAAAGCATCACCGTCTGCGATATCCGGCAACTGATAAGCCGTCAACGTGAAAATGGTCTCATCGCTGTCAATGAATTCCTTGTTAGAAGCAAAAGCCTTCCAGGCTTCTTCTGCTGTGAATGAGAGGATGGGAGCCATCAAACGCAGCAATGCATGGGTGATATGCCACAACGCTGTCTGTGCGGAACGGCGTGCCTTGGAAGTTACGCCTGAAGTGTACAGGCGGTCTTTCAGGATATCGAGATACAGGCTGCCCAATTCTTCAGAACAGTATGTCTGGAGTTTGGCTACAACTGGATGGAACTCAAATTTTTCATAATGAGCCATGATTTCTTCCTGAAGGACTTTCATGGCAGCAATGGCATAACGGTCGATTTCAAGCAATCCATCCAATGCGACACCGTCTTTGGCAATATCGAAGTCTGCCGTATTGGACAACAGGAACCGCAAGGTATTCCGGATACGCCGATAGGATTCAGTGACACGTTTCAGGATTTCATCAGAAATACAGAGTTCCCCGGAAAATCGGTTGCAGCCACCCAAAGACGCAGGATATCCGCCCCCAAAGAATCAAAGACTTTCTGGGGGGCAATGACGTTCCCCAATGACTTGGACATCTTCTTGCCTTCACCATCCACGACAAAGCCATGGGTCAGCAGCATCCGGTATGGTGGCTGGCCATCCAGCATACAGCCTGTCAGCAGGGAAGAATGGAACCAACCACGATGCTGGTCAGACCCTTCCAGATACAGGTCTGCCGGCCAATTCAGGATATCGGCATGGGATGTACGCAGGACTGTAAGATGTGTTGCACCGGAATCAAACCAGACATCCAAAGTGTCACGGTTCTTTTCGTACATAGCGGCTTCATCTCCCAACAGTTCTGCAGGGTCAAGGCGCTGCCATGCTTCAATCCCCTCTTTTTCAACTCGTTTGGCGATTTCTTCAAGCAGTTCAGATGTACGTGGATGCAATTCACCAGTTTCCTTATGGACAAAGAATGCCATTGGAACCCCCCACTGACGCTGACGCGAAAGCGTCCAGTCAGGACGGTTGGCAATCATCGCATTCAGGCGGGCACGTCCCCAATCCGGGAAGAAACGGGTCTGGGCAACGCCTTTCAGGGCAGCTTCACGCAAGGTAATGCCTCCTGCCCTTGGCTTGACATCCATACCTGCAAACCATTGGGAAGTGGCACGGTAAACAATCGGAGTCTTATGACGCCAGCAATGCATATAGCTATGTGTCATCATATTGAGGTTGAACAATGTCCCCACCTGCTTCATGGCTTCGCAGATGTCCCGGTTGGCATCCCAGATTGTCTTGCCACCAAACAACGGCAAGGTCGAAGCATAATGACCATCACCCATGACTGGATTCAGGATATCACCATCAGGCATCCCATATGCCTTGCAGGTCAGGAAGTCATCAACCCCATATGCCGGAGCAGAATGGACTATGCCGGTACCGGTATCCAGTGTGACATATTCCGCCATATAAGCAGGCGAAGTCCGTTTGAATCCATCATCTGCTTCAGACAACGGATGCCAGAACCTGATGTTTTCCAGTTTCTTGCCAACTGTGGTTGCAATAATCTTCCAGTTTTCCAAACCATAACGTGATTGCAGCATGTTTTCCCTGCTTCCTTGGATGGCAGTTCCGCACGTTCTTCTGCAACAATAAGCAACCCTTTTTCCGTTTCAACCAAGGCATAGGTGAATTCTGGATGCAGGTTCAATGCCTGGTTTGCCGGGATGGTCCATGGCGTTGTAGTCCAGATGATGATATAGCCTTTTCCGGATGGCAGTGATTCCAGACCGAAAGCCTTTGCAACCTTTTCAGGTTCAGCAAACGGGAAACCGACATCAATTTCTGGATCACGGCGGTCCTGGTATTCAACTTCTGCTTCAGCCAACGCTGAACGGCAGTCAAAACACCAATTGACAGGCTTCAACCCCCGGAAGACATAACCTTTTTCAAGCAGTTTGGCAAGCGCACGGATTTCCGCTGCCTCGTTCTGATGATTCATCGTCAGATAAGGATTATCCCAATCTGCCAATACGCCAAGGCGGACGAAATCCTTTTTCTGGCGCTCAACCTGTTCACGGGCATAAGCACGTGCTTTTGCCTGCACGTCAAGTGCTGGCAAACCTTTACCAAACTGTTTCTCAATCTGAATCTCAATCGGCATACCATGGCAGTCCCAACCAGGGATATAAGGTGCATCAAACCCTGCAAGCCCCTTTGACTTGAGCACAATATCTTTCAGGATCTTATTGACGGCATGACCGATATGGATATCCCCATTGGCATAAGGGGGACCATCATGCAGGATGAACTGCGGACGTCCTTTGGCTGCCTTTCGGATACGATGATAGATTTTCTTCTCTTGCCATTCCTTGACCCATTCGGGTTCCCGTTTTGCCAGGTTTCCCCGCATCGGGAACGGTGTATCAGGCATATTGACCGCATATTCAGGCGGGAGTTTCACCTTATCCTGTTTTTTCTTCTTACCTGTCTGATCCTCTGGTTTGTTCGCCATTTTGTTTCTATTACGCTCTGATTGAATGTTAAACGTTGAATTTTACCCGTTCTTCAGCACCTGCTGTTAATCCTGTTACCATTGGCAGCGGCTTCCCGTATGCTGAAATACGATTCTGCTGTATTGATATCCTGCCTGATGGCCTTTTTCAACGCCGCCAAATCCGGAAATTTCCGGTTATCCCGCAGTTTTTTCAAAAATTCCACTTTAATCAGCATACCGTAGATATCACCTGAAAAACCCAGCAGATGGGTCTCTAGGACAGTATGCCCATTTTCTATGACTGTTGGGCGGTTGCCGACTACCGATACGGCTGGCAACGGCTTCCCTGACAAGCCATGCACACGGCTGATGAATACCCCTGACAGGACAGAAGTATCCTGTTTCACAGACAGATTGGCAGTCGGGAATCCCATCTCCCGTCCTAACCGGTTACCCTGCACAACATGCCCAGAAAGCTGGTATGGCCGTCCCAGCAGGCTTGCTACCCTGTCAAACTGGCATGATGTCAAAGCCTGCCTGACTTCAGAAGAGGAAATACGGATATCTCCATCCATGACAGCTGGCATGACCACCACTTCAAAACGATGCAGCCTACCCATCTCAACCAGCAGTTCTGTTGTCCCTGCACGGTCTTTGCCAAAACGGAAATTTTCCCCAACCGTCATCCAGCGGACATTGAGGGCTCCAACAAGCACTTTTTCAATGAACGCCTGGGCAGTCAATGATGCCATCGCTGCATCAAACCGGACAGCATAGACCTGTTCGACCCCAGCGTCAGCCAATGCCTGCATCTTGTCACGGAATGGTGTAATGGTGATGGGAACATCAGACAGCATGCCTGACTGCTGCGCAAAAAACTGGCGGGGGTGGGGGCTGAATGTCAATACCGTAGGAGACAGTCCAAGACGGTATGCCGCTGTTTTCAGCTGATGGAGCAACGCTTGATGTCCCTTATGCACACCATCGAAATTGCCGATGGCCAATGCACAGGGAGACCTTGCTGCATCGGAAGATAAACTGCGGAGGACTTTCATCGATGTTTTAAAAATCACCTAAAATGTAAGATTATAATGCTTTCATCCAGCAATCCGTTAGAAACACTTTGTAAAACCTTTCCGCTCATCCATGCGTTTCTTACTGCCTCATCAAAAAACTTTCCTGAAATTGACCCAATGGATGGTGGTATACCTGTTCGCCATAATGGGAATGCTGGTTGAACGCCCTGTCCATGCAGTGGCAGCCCCCAACAAGGTCATCCATAATGTGTTTGAAGCAGCAGATGACGGCTTTGATATGGTCAAAACCCAGAACTACTATTCCGGCTGGGTAGCAGAAGCCATCTTTGAAACCATGCTGACTTATGACTATCTTGCCCGTCCTGCCAAACTGGTTCCCAATACCCTCACGGCAATGCCGGATATCAGTCCTGACGGCAGGACTTATACCTTCCATCTCAAGAAACATATCTGGTTTGCCCCTGACCCGGTTTTCAAAGGCAGGAAACGTGAACTGACAGCACAGGACTACAGCTATACCATCAAACGGATGATGGATCCGGCAAACCGTTCGCCTTCTGCAGGATTCCTGCGCGGCAAAATCACAGGATTGGATGCTTTTGCCAAAAAAGCAGAGAAATCAGGTCATTTCAATTACGATGCCCCTATCCCGGGATTACAGACACCTGACCGCTATACCTTGAGGATCCAGCTGACTGCACCAGATGCCAATTTCCTCTATATCCTGGCATATGGTGCGTTTGGGGCGGTTGCCCGTGAAGCCATAGAAGGTTACGGCAATCAAGCAGCTTTCCACCCTGTCGGAACAGGTCCTTACCGTCTGGCAACCTATGTTCCACGCAGCCGTATCATCTTAGAAGCAAATCCCTATTACCGGGGATTCACTTGGGATTTCCAGTCAACCGGGGATGCATGGGATGACCGCTTGGTACAGGAAATGCAGGGCAAACAGATGCCTCAGATTGGACGGGTTGAGATTTCAATCATTGAGGAAGAACAATCCCGCTGGCTGACCTTCCAGGAAGGGGGAATCGACTTTGACAAACTACCCCAGCTCGCTGCCCCGGTTGCATTGGAAGACGGTCTCCTGAAACCGGAGTTCACTGAACAGGGCATCCGCCAATATACGATGGTGGAGCCGGAAGTCACCTATACCCTATTCAATATGCAGGACCCAACAACAGGGGGATATACTCCTGAAAAAATCGCCCTGCGGCGTGCCATTGCAATGTCTTATGACACGGAATCAGAAATAGCCCTGCTCCGTAATGGCCAAGCATCCATTGCACAGATGATGATTCCCCCTGGCGTGGAAGGACACGACCCTGGATACATCAGCAGTATCACCTATGACCCAGAACTGGCATCCCGCCTGCTGGACTATTTTGGTTATAAGAAACAGGCTGATGGCTACCGGACAATGCCTGATGGCAAACCGCTCCTGTTGAAAATCCGTACCGATGCCAGTGCTTCTGCACGTACCATCTCTGAAATCTGGAAACGGGGACTTGACCTGATAGGTGTGAAAGTCGCCTTTGAAGTCGGCAATTTCGCTGACAACCTGAAAGATGCCGCTGGATGCCGTCTGATGATGTGGGGCGGGGCATGGCATGCTGATTACCCTGAAGGTGAAAACTTCCTGCAGCTGCTGTATGGCCCCAATGCTGGCAAAGGCAATTATGGCTGTTACCGCTCGGAAGCCTATGACAGCCTGTACCGTCAGGCAACAGCATTACCACAAGGTGAAGAACGTAATGCCCTTTATGTCCAGATGAACCGCCAGATGGAAGCAGATACCCCTTGGATCCTGCATGTATCACGTACCCGTAATTGGTTGGTCCGTTCCCATGTACAGGGATTCAAGAAGCACCCAATCCTGCTGTCAGATTGGCAGTACCTGGACATTGACACCAACGCAAAATAACCACCCCGTCTACTGGAACAGCCATGACTCCCATCAAACCAAGACATCCCCTCATCGGCATCATAGGCTGGTCGGGCAATGGCAAGACCACTTTGATTGAAAAAACTGTCCCCCTGCTGGTTGCAGAAGGACTCAAGGTCAATTTGGTCAAAAGCAGCCACCATGATGTGGAACTGGAGCCTCCCCAGAAAGACAGTGCCCGTATGAGACGGTCAGGAGCTACAGAAGTCCTGCTGACATCACCTTACCGTTTTGCCATCACCCATGAGCTACGCGGGGGAAAAGAACCCCCACTCGCTGAACTGCTGTCCCGTATGCAGGCAGTTGACCTCACATTAGTCGAGGGATTCCAAGATGAACCCATCCCAAAACTGGAAATCTACCGACCAGCTTCCGGCAAAGCACCAATGTATCCTGTCACCCCCTATATCGAGGCAGTGGCATCTGATGCACCACAACCAGAGAACCTCAGACAAGGAGTGGAGTGGCTTGACCTCAACAACCTGAACCAGATTGTTGACTGGCTATTGTGCCGGTGAAAGATACTTCCAGCCTTATAACCTGCTTCCTGAATTTCCCTTTTGACCATAAAAAAACAGGCAATGGCATTTCCATCCACGCCTGTTTTATTGGAAACAAAAAACAATCTTACCGCAGAACCTTTGCCAACCACTGCATATTCTTCATCGCTTTGGCAGACTGGATTCGGGAACAGGCTGGACACAATTTAGGCTGCTGTGCAGCACCATTCAAGATATCTGATGTCTGGTTGACTTGGACAACCGATGCCGAGAACGTTTCTCCACAGACAGCACAGACTTCCAATGGCTGCTTACGGACAACAGAACCCGTGATTTCAGTCACCCGGTAACCATCACGGTCCTCAACCTTGATGGCGCCTGTTGGACAGACTGATGCACAGGCACCACAGCCAATACACTTGTCAGCGGGCCGTAATAAATCTTGGAAGACCATCCGTCCGCCTTTGGTTTCAACCATCCTCAATGCTTCAGCACCGACTTCGATACATGCCAGTTCACACAAGCCACAACCAATACAGGTATCACAACGCAGGCAACGCTGGGCTTCAACTGCGGCGACCTTTTCATCCCAGTCCTCCTGCATGAATTCATGGGAATATTTACGGGTGTTGGGGTCATGCTCTTCGATATGAGCTCGGTCAGCAGACATACGCTGAGCAGGGTCCGCTTTGATGAAAGGCACTTCGTCACGACGCTGTGGTTCCAAGGAAGCATAGTCCGCCTTTTCGCCTGTCAGGTATTCATGGATGGACAATGCCGCCCGTTTACCGGAGCCGATTGCAGCAACCACCGTGCTGGCACCATGTGCAATATCGCCACTGGCAAAAATCCCTTCTTCCGCTGTCATCAGGGTTTCAGGATCATTGACGATAGCCCCCCATTTGGTTTCAATCTTGGAACCTTCCAACCAGCTCAAATCAGCTTCCTGACCGATGCCGGCAAAAATCTGGTCAGCATGGACAGTGACCGGAGCAACCTTGCCGGCATCTGGCGCATAACGTGAACGTTCGAACTCAATCATGCCACCTTCCATGACTCGGGTTGGTGCCCAGAATTCCACCAGTTCGACGCCTTCAGCCAATGCAAGTTCCACTTCATGTGGATTTGCCGGCATCTGCTTACGGTTACGGCGATACCACATCTGGACTTTTTCCGCCCCCTGACGGAAAGCTGTCATTGCTACATCAATCGCCGCATTACCGCCACCGATGACAATGACATGCGGACCGACACGTGGATTCTTGCCAGAACGGACAGCTGTCAGGAAATCCATTCCCCCAATGACAAAATCCTGGTCATCGCCTGGAACACCAAGACGTTTGGAATTCTGCATACCGGTTGCCAACAGGGTTGCATCATAACCTTTCTCTTGGAATTCTTTTGCATTGCCGACATGATAGCCAAGATGGATTTCTACTCCGAGGTCCCTGACCACATCAATTTCTGCATAGAGCTTGTAATCGGGCAGACGGTAATTTGGAATCCCGTAACGCATGACACCCCCTGGATGTTCGCGTTCATCGAAAATCTCAACCGTATGTCCTTTCTGCGCCAGATAATACGCAGCAGTGATGCCTGAAGGACCACAGCCGACAACCGCAACCTTCTTGCCAGTAGGCTTGGCTTTTTTCAGGTCAGGGCGGACTTCGGCACAACGGGCAGCGACATGCTTCATCGGACGGATGAACACTGGCTTCCCGCTGACTTCATTCTGGACACAATCATATTCGCATGGTGCTGGACAGACCAGACCACAGGAATCAGGCAACGGCGTATCCTCGGACAAGACCTTCAAAGATTCCGAAAAATTGCCATGTCCAATGTGCGCCATCATACTTGGGATATCGATATGGGCTGGGCAAGCAACCTGACAAGGTGCAGAACGTGGTTTGAAACAGGTCCCCACTGTACAGCTGCCTGCCAGATGGGCTTCCCATTCCTCCCGTTTTTCCTGAAGGGAAGTTATCAGGGCATTTCCCAATTCAGGCGATATGCCCCTGAGTTCCTCTGCCGCCTTATCCAGTTCCGTAAGGGCTTTGATATTGCTGCGGCCTAAAGTGATTTCCGTAATCATACGGGTGACACGGGCCACAGCAGGACGGACCTTTGCAGGAAGGACATCATCCGGATGCAGCTGGACACGCAGGACTTCCAATATGTCCGTAACTGGACAGGTTGGTTTCGGTGCTTCTTTTTCGTTTGCCATAGTTATGTCAGTCTGCCAGAAAGGAAGTTATCAGTCTTTTCCGCCCATGACTTTCTTTATTATTGAATGGATACAACATGGGCATTTTTTCAGATAGCAATATTAACACCAAATCACCGCAAAAAACTGGCATGAGTGCGACATAGCCAATATATAAGCCATACAGAATTTCACAGCATGGCATATAATATGAGTTGGCATAGTATAAATAACGGCATGTTTCCTTTTCTGCAGGATTGACTGGCCTCATTTGATGAAAAAGGAATGGTACATGACCGTTGTAATGAATTTCCCCAAAAGCCTCTATATGCAGGAGACAGAAGAATGAACCGGTTTGTTATTGCAAATCCAGATAAATGCATCGGTTGCCGCACTTGTGAAGTTGCATGTGTACTTGGACACCCTACCGGCGCAGAAAATGACCTGACCCCTGAAAATTTCCATCCACGCCTTAAAGTCATCAAGGGATTGGAAATGTCTGCCCCTGTGCAGTGCCATCACTGTGAAAATGCCCCTTGTGTCCGCGTCTGTCCGACCAATGCATTGATTTACAAAGACGGAACTGTCCAGATTATCGAAGAACGCTGTATCGGCTGCCAGTCCTGCGTCTTGGCATGTCCATTTGGTGCCATGTCAGTTGTGACAAAACCTGTCAAACAGGCTGATTTGGGACCATTGACGGTCAAAGGGACTGTCCGTGTTGCCCATAAATGCGACCTCTGCATCGATGTACCAGATGGCCCCCAGTGTGTGAAGGTCTGCCCTACCAAGGCATTGCAGGTCATTGACACCTCTATCCTGGAAGCAAAAACCAAGGAAAAACAGGAGAAATCGGCATTCAGCATGCCGCCTGAGGCATTGTGATAGACCGGTATCCGCAGACTGCTGGAACCGAAACCGCCTCAAAGTGTTTCCGGAGGAATCATGACAATAAAAAAGACTTTGGTCGTCTGTCCTTACTGCGCATCTGGCTGCAAGATTGAATTCACCGTTGATGTCGAGAAGAACAAGATCATCAAGGCAGAAGGTGCCAATGGTTTCACCAATCAGGGGGAACTCTGCCTGAAAGGATATTATGGCTGGGAATTCCTGAATGACACCCGGATCCTGACGCCGCGCCTGACCCGTCCGCTTGTCCGTTATAAACGGGGAGAACCTTTTACAGAAGTCTCTTGGGATGAAGCCATCCGCTTTGCAAGCTCCAAACTGATGGCCATCAAGGAAAAATACGGTCCGGATTCCATCTTCATCAGTGGCTGCGCCCGTGGCCCTGGCAATGAAGCCAACTATATCGCGCAGAAATTTGCCCGTGCCGTCATCGGCACCAACAATACCGACCACTGTGCGCGTGTCTGCCATGGCCCTTCCGTTGAAGCGTTGGACCAGACTCTCGGCAATGGTTCGATGAGCAATTCAATCTCCGAGATTGAAAACACCAAGTGCGTCCTGATCTTTGGCTATAACCCTGCGGATTCCCATCCCATTGTCGCCCGCCGTATCATCAAGGCGAAACAGAAAGGGGCAAAGATCATCGTCGTCGACCCCAGGGTCATCGAATCTGCCCGGATTGCAGACATCCATCTGCAGCTCAAGAACGGTTCCAATGTCGCACTCTGCAATGCAATGCAGCATGTGCTGATCACAGAAAACCTGATTGACCGGAAATTCATCGAAGACCATTGTGATGGTTTTGAAAAAGTCTGGGAGACCGTCCAGAAATATACGCCAGAAAACACTGCTGAAATCACTGGTCTTGATCCTGAACTGGTCCGTGAAGCAGTCCGGATGTATGCCTCTGCTGAGACGGCAACCATCCTTTGGGGCATGGGTGTCACCCAATGGGGACAGGGCGTTGAGACCTGCATCCAGCTGTCCAATATTGCCGCCATGACAGGCAACCTTGCAAAACCGAATGTTGGTGTAGGCCCAGTCCGTGGGCAGAACAATGTCCAGGGTTCCTGTGATATGGGTGTCCTTCCTGGGCGCTTCCCTGGTTACCAGTCTGTCACAGATCCTGAAGCCCGCGCCAAGTTTGAAAAAGCATGGGGCGTTGAAAAGCTGCCCGCTGAGAAAGGCATTCCGATTACAGAAGTCTGCCATAACATTGAAGCAGGCAAGATCAAGGCAGTTTACCTGTTTGGCGAAGACCCGTTCCAGACGGAACCCGACCTCAATGCTGTCCGTCATGCCTACAGCCAGCTTGAACTGTTCATTGCCCAGGATATCTTCATGACCAAGTCCGTTGCTGAAGCGGATGTGGTCTTCCCTGCAACCTCCTGGGGAGAACATGATGGTGTCTATACAGCTGCTGACAGGGGATTCCAACGGATGTACACGGCTATCAAAGCCCCTGAAGGCACAAAACATGACTGGGAAATCCATAGCCTGATGGCAACGGCTATGGGTTATCCGATGCACTACAACAATACCAAAGAAATCTGGGATGAAATGCGGGAACTCTGCCCACTGTTCTATGGTGCAACTTATGAAAAAATGGAAGGGTTGGGTTATGTCTCATTCCCCTGCCGCACACTGGATGACCCAGGCAACCTCTGGATGTACCGTGGCGGCAAATTCCTGACGCCCAATGGCAGGGCACAGATGATCCCGGCAGAATGGCGTCCACCATTTGACCTGGTTGATGAACAGTTCCCACTGATCCTGAGCACTGTCCGTGAAGTCGGGCATTACTCCTGCCGCTCCATGACAGGCAACTGTTCAGCACTGGCGACCCTGGCAGATGAACCTGGGTTTGCACAGATCAATCCAATCGATGCAGAAACATATGGCATCAAGGACCAGGAACTGATCTGGGTTGAAGGGCGCCATGGCAAAGTCATCACCCGTGCATATGTCACTGAACGGACAAACCGCGGCGCAATTTATATGACTTATCAATGGTGGATCGGTGCCTGCAACGAACTGACTGTTGAGCATCTTGATCCGTACGCAAAGACACCGGAATACAAATACAGTGCTGTCCGCATTGAGAAAATCGATGACCAACAATGGGCAGAGAAGTACCTGGCTGAAGAATACCAGAAACTCAAGAGCCGTCTGGCAGAAGCAAACGACAATGTCCTGCAGCCTGCGGCATAACCTGCTGTCCTGAAACAGCGAAAGCCATGCAATTCAGATTGCATGGCTTTTTTTATTAAAAACCTGATACGCCAACCGGCAGACGGGCTTCAGCGCAGGAGGGATGCGGGAAAAATCATCTGTGACCCGTCTTCAAACACAGCTTTCATCATGTCCCCCATGACCTGCAGGTCAGAAGCGACTTTCCGGATTTCCCGATAGGTGCTTTCCTGACGGCTTTCACCGCTTTCCTGGATTTTCTGGCAATACCAATCTGCTGTATTCATTGATCCAGTCATACCTGTCAAACTCCTGAAAAACCAATCACCGATAACGGCAGTCTATCAGTTATAAATCCTGCGGAGATAGAGATGCTGCTTTTTCCTGCCATTGATGTAGATATCCAGATTGGCATCACAGTCAAGGCTATCACAACCGCCAACTGGTGTTACACGGAAAGTCGTATTACCGCGCTTGAAATCAATACGGTAAATATCATTGCGGTAAACATCTTCCCCCTGCATCACCCAATCTGCCTTCCCTTGGCCAATCCCTCTCGGCGTATTCCAAGCCTGATAAAGGAAAGGAGAACCGCATTGTCCCAATGAAGTAATACGGACATTGACTTTGCCGTTCGTAAAATCTCCCGTCAAAGGACCATCACCACAAGCAAAAACAGGTTGTGTCAGCGCAAATGCCGCCAATGCTCCGGCAATCATCAGTTTTTTCATATGCCATTCCTTCATAACAATAAAATTGAAAAACACCAGTTTACATAATGGCAATGATAAGCAAGGCTGTCTTTTCCTGCAACGCGTCAGATATATTGAAAATCCTGATATCAAAGAGAATCAGGGAAGGGCTGCAAAGGCAGGCGGCATAAAAAGGCAGGGGTGGGTTGGGCTGTGTGTATGCCAGGCATTGCAAAAAGCAGAAGCCCCGCATCCTATCGATGCGGGGCTCCAGGGTATGGTGCCTGAC
>JAFWUI010000014.1 GCA_017524145.1 Oxalobacter sp.
CCTCAAGATAGCGTGTCTACCAATTCCACCACGTTCGCATTAAGGATGAGATTATCGCAACAACTGTCCTTTTCAGCAACCTCTATCAGCAAGAAGTCCTCACTTCTTCGCTGGGACAGTCCCTAAGGTCCCTTTACCATCAGTTTGGGACACACCAGGAACAGCTCCTGGAACAGCTGCCGCACCAGGAACAGCGCCGGTTCCTGTCATGTCTTTCTGTGCCGGCACTTCTGGCTTCGGTTCATTTGCCGGCGTCTTGGAAGACTGCAGTCTTTCTATCACACTGTTCTGTGATGGTGCACGGTATGGACCGAAATATGCCATCGCCAAGGTTGCCAAGAAAAAAACCGCAGCAACACCAGCTGTGATTTTCGCCAGGAAGTTACCTGAACCAGATGCCCCAAACACCCCCGAAGAAGCACCGGCACTCCCTGAACCAAAAGCCGCTCCAGCATCAGCTCCCTTGCCCTGCTGCAACAGGACCAGGACAATAATCGCCAGAGCAGAGATGACCTGCACAATAAGAATGAGTCTATACAGCATGTTTTTCCTGCGTTATTCCAAACAATCTTCAAAAAACGGCACTATCCTAGACAGAAGCCAACTTTGCAATTGCCAGAAAATCTTCTGCCTTCAAAGCCGCCCCTCCAATCAAACCACCATCAATATCAGGCATTTTCAGAAATCCTTCAGCATTGGATGGCTTCATACTGCCGCCATACAGAATCCTGACAAGGCTGCCTGCTTCCTGATTCCGGCTGACCAACAGCCGACGGATCAAAGCATGGACTTCTTCCACCATTTCCGGCGTTGGCGTCTTTCCCGTCCCAATCGCCCAAATCGGTTCGTAAGCCACGACAATACCGCTGACTTCTTTATCTTCAAGCACTTTCAGGACAGCATTGATCTGCCGCTCAACGATTTCCTGCGTCCTGCCATCTTCCTTTTCTTCCAGCGATTCACCAACACAGAGAATCGGCGTCAACCCGCCCGCCAATGCACGCTGGACCTTATCGGCAACCACTTCATCGGTCTCACCACAGAATTCCCTGCGTTCAGAATGACCGACAATGGCATAACGGCAACCAAAATCCAGCAGCATACGTGTAGATACCTGTCCAGTATAGGCACCGACCGCATGCGAAGAAACGTCCTGTGCACCAAGGACAACCTTGGTCTTGTCAAGCAATGACTGGCATTGTCCCAGATACGGGAAAGGGACACAGACAGCCAAATCACAACTGATGCCTGAAAGCCCTGAACGGACACCGCCTAACAGCTCTACATTCATCGCAAGGCTGCCATTCATTTTCCAGTTTCCGACAATCAGTTTCCGCATGGCGCTTTTACCTGAAATCATGTAATCTTTAATTATACTTTGCTTTATTTAACCCAGTCAATCAATCCTTTACTGGAGGATGAGGCTGCGGTACTGCCCTCCTTCCCCCAACTCATCATCCCCTTCAACAGCGGGAGCATCCGGATTGTTGAGCCCTCCCTGCTGGATTTCACGGTCAGTCGCAGGACGGACATCTGTCACAGACAGCTCAAAACGCAACGCGATGCCTGCCAATGGATGGTTGCCGTCTAAGACAACCTTACCCTCCGCAATCGATTCCACCCGGTAAATCACTGCTTCTCCATCTGAAGCACCATCTTCTGGAATCCCTTCGAACTGCATCCCTATCTCCAACGGATCGGGAAACAACCCCCGGTCCTCAACACGGACCAGCATGGCATCATATTCCCCAAATGCATCTTCCGGTTCAACCTGGACCCGTGTCTTGAAACCAACATCCTGGCCGTCCAAAGCCTTTTCCAAAGCGGGCAGGATATCATCGTAACCACCATGCAGATAGACAATCGGCTCAAGCCCTTCATCAATCAGATTGTTCTCAGCATCTGTCAGGCTGTATTCCACAGTCACCACACTGTTCTTGGCAATCTTCATTCCAACACCTTTCCTTTCCATTGATGGGATAGGTCGAATTATACCCATGCACTGAAGATGGCAATACGCCATCCTGCTGTTTTCCCATCCCCCTTCCCGTCAATCAGATGCATCTGTCTCGGGCAGATTTCTGCCCCTATTATCAAAACAACTGACTTTCAATCGACATACCAATCAGCAAAACGCTATTATTTGCTTACTTCAAACAAGCTTTCTTTAGAATCAACAAAATCTGTTGCTATCTTGCAAAACCAACAAAGATTCATCATGAAACAGCAGTAAACCATCCTAAAAAAACCGTTATAATCTGTTACCTAGATGCTGCCGGTGTCAGCTTCTGATGGCTGGTATTGGTGGTTTTCTACAAGACAGTAATTATTACCGGTAATTAACCTGATTCTCTTAAATTAAGGATTACAAAATGAAAAAATCTTTATTGATCGCTGGTCTGCTGGCTCTGGCTCTGACCGCTTGTGGTGGTAAGAAACCTGCTGCTTCCGCTGCTTCCGCTGCTGCTTCTGCTGCTGGCTCCGCTGCTGCTGCTGCTGGTTCCGCTGCTCAGGCTGCTGGCTCTGCTGTTGGTTCCGCTGCTCAGGCTGCTGGTTCCGCTGTTCAGGCTGCTGGCTCCGCTGCTAAGGACGCTGCTGCTGCTGCTGGTTCCGCTGCTGCTGCTGCCAAAGACGCAGTCAAAGACGTTAAAGACGCTGTCAAGAAATAATCCATTATTTCCTGATAACAGAAAGCCAATCCTCATGGGTTGGCTTTTTTATCGTCCTTTTCCTATCCAGCCTACCGCTTCCTGACCTGCATCAGCTTATTGTCCATAAAAGTGATTCCAACACTTTTCCTGCACCGCAACTGCTTTGAGACTGCCTTGCAGATGTTGCTGTTTTGCAAATCTCCCTTTGCCATTCTTACCCGTTCCACAGACAATCCAATAAAAATCGTTATAATCATCCTCAGTAGGAATTCGTTCCAAACTGCCCCTGATGGGCTGGTGGAACGGTTTCTATGAGTATTGATGGTTTTGGAACCAACTTGTTTGATTTAGAAAAAGGACAACATATGAAAAAGACTTTGTTGATTGCTGGTCTGTTGGCTCTGGCCCTGACCGCTTGTGGTGGTAAGAAACCTGCCGCTTCTGGTTCTGCAGCTGCTTCTGGTTCTGCAGCCGCTTCTGCTCCTGCAGCTTCTGCTCCTGCTGGCTCCGCAGCTGCTTCTGCTCCTGCTGCCTCTGCTGCTGCTTCTGCTCCTGCTGGCTCTGCAGCCGCTTCTGCTCCTGCTGCTCCTGCTCCAGAAGCTCCTAAGAAATAATCTTATTGCTTACCCAAAAAAGCTGGCCTTAGGGTCGGCTTTTTTTTGTGCCAGCCATCCCTATACCGTTTTTCCCCTTACCCCTTTGGGACAAATTCCCAAGCAGAGACAGTTCCCTTTTCGAAAAAAACAACAGACTTTTATCCGAAGCCAGACTTTTTACAAATGTTATGGCATACCCAAAGCATTTATTTGCCAATACAGTTTTATTATGCAAATAAAAAGCTCTTAATTGTCGCAATATTGCAAAATTTATGAAAATCCCAACAAAAACTTCAAAGATAATCGAGAAAAACTCGCTATAATCATCTTTACTAGAGAGCCGTCAAGGCCGTTGTCCTCTGGACGTGGGATTGGCAGTTTTCTAAAAACCCAGTAATTTTCATAGATACATTTATTGATTTGATCTTTTTATTAAGGATGACAAAATGAAAAAATCTCTGTTCATCGCTGGCCTGATGGCTCTTGCTCTGACTGCATGTAAAATCGGTGAAGCTCCTAAAGGCTCCCAGCCTGCTGCTTCTGGCTCCCAGCCTGCTGCTTCTGCTCCTGCTGGCTCCGCTGCCGCTTCTGCTCCTGCAGCTTCTGCTCCTGCTGGTTCCAAATAATCCGGTTTCCATCGGGAAAAAAGCCAACCCCTGTGGTTGGCTTTTTTATGACATCCGGTAAATCAGGCAAAAAAACAAAATCATCACAAAAGCAATATGATGAAAAAGACGCTGTTCCTTGCCAGTCTGTTGGTATCGGTTCTGACGGCATGCAACAAAGAACCCCCTTCTCCTGCGGGTAAGAAACCGGATGCACCTGCCACCCAAGACCAAGGGAAAGCCTTTCCAATCGACCCAAAAGCCGCCGCCCCAATCGCTACAGATGAACGGACACCGCCTGTTGACCCGAAAACCGGCGCACCAATGACCGCCGGGAAGAAGTAGAAGAACAGACTCTCTCAGATATCAATCCAATCCGTTCCGTTTTCCTGGTCTGCAACCATAACCTGCACCCCGTCTGCCGAGACCACTTCTTCAACAGCTTTCCTGGCATATTCTGCCAGATTGTTGTTCTGGCTTAGATGGGAAGCAATCACTGTCCGAAGGCATGAACGGTCAATTCCCGCCAACAAACCAGCAGCAGCAGCATTGGAAAGATGCCCATAGATGCTTCTGATCCGCCGCTTGAGGTGTTCTGGATAAATAGACGCCTCCAACATTGCTTCATCATAATTGCATTCCAAAAACAGCAGATGGCAGGCTGACAGTTCACGTTGGATATGCGGCGTTACTTGCCCGGTATCAGTCAGCATACCAATCTTGGAGACACCATCCGTCAGATGGAACTGCAATGGTTCCCGGGCATCATGCGAAACCGTGAAAGCCGTGATTTTCAGACAGTCAATCTCAATACAGTCCCCATCACGGCAGAAATTCAGGTCAACATCTTCAAAATCCTTCCCCATCCCCAAGAAAGTCCCGTTGCTCATCCAGACAGGAATCCCATAACGCTTTGCCAATGGCAGAAGGCCATTGGCATGGTCACCATGTTCATGGGTCACAAGAACAGCACTCAGCTCGTCAGGATGACAGCCGGCACGTTGAAGACGCCGATGGAGTTCGCGGATACCAAAACCACAGTCAAACATGACTGTGGTTTTATGGTTCCCGTCAACAGCTGAAACGAGCAGTGAATTCCCCTTACTGCCACTGCCCAAGCTTATCAGTTTCAATGCCACTTATTTCAGCTGACCATACAGTAGGGTAACAATCTTCTTGGCAATGGAAGAAGTTTCCAATTGCCCTTTATCATCCAGCACCGTAATCTCTGACCTGCCGGCAATTTCCCGGACAGAAACCTGGTATTTGTCGATATGCTTATCTTTCTTGGAAGAAGAGAACCATCCACTGAACCAGCCTTTCTGGTCTTCTGGCGTGGCCTGCGCTTCGGCATCCTGGTCAACATAACGGACATAATACAGGCCAGCAGAACGGTCCCGGTCTTCAACTGTAAAGCCCACATGGTCAAGTGCCAGGCCAACCCGACGCCAAGCCCTGTCGAATGTTTCATCGACAACAACTTTGGAAATCCCTTCTTCTGTAACCATGGTCGCCTTGGAAACAACCTGTACGGTTTTCTTCTCGGCAATTGCCCGTGCCCGTTTTTCTTCCTTGCGGTCCATATCGCTCAGATGAACCAGCAGACGTGCAAGGAATTCAGCCTCGAGCTCTGGATCAGACGGCCGGGCAGTCCAGACTGTGCTTTCCTTGTCACTGCCCTGCAGTTCTTCTTCTGCGCCACGATGGCTGATGTAGATTTCAGTCGAACCATCAGCCCCCCGTTCCAGACGGGTCCTGAACTTATCCCGTTCACCAGTGGAATACAGGGAATCAAACAGTTTGCCCAAGGTCCTGCGGACAAAATCCTGCGGAATCTTTGCCCGGTTTTCAGCCCAGTCCGTTTCCATAATCCCCGTTTCTGGAGAATCAATATTGATCAGGAAGCCATTATCCTGCCAGAAATCACGGATGGGATTCCATAAGGCTTCAGGTGGACGGTTGACCACCAGCCACCGCTGGTTGCCTAGACGTTCAATATGGATATCCTTTGCCCTGTTCGGTGCCACAGAACCAAGTGCCGCAGCATCATCAGAAGCTGACAGCCCACCTTCCAGTTCCTTGCGCTGCTGATTGTAATCCGAGGCTGTAATGATCCCACCATTATCGGGAATCATAAAACGGTTATCCCGTTGGAGCTGGGTCAGGTCTGGAGGAATCTCCAATCTTCTGCCCGGCTTCTGTGCAGCTGAATCGCTCTTATAATCGATACGGTCAGAGTCAAGCAGCTCTTCAAAGGAGCTGCAGGATGTCAAAGACAGGATAAGGGCGGTACTGATAAAGGCAGTACCGATTTTTTTATTGATCAACATAGATTTATCTGTTTCAAACCAGCAGGCAAAGAAATACCGCTTCCATTAAACCTTAAGCCCCCCGGCACGCATTGCTTCCCTGACAGCATCCTTGCAGCCGTCTGAAAGGGGAACAAGTGGCAACCGGATACCACCGGGAACAACCCCCATCTGGCTCAATGCCCATTTAACAGGAATTGGATTGGCTTCAATGAACAGTTTCTGGCTCAATGGCAACAGTTCACGGCTCAGGCGTATTGCCGTTGCGACATCGCACTTCAGCGCTGCCTGACACATCAGATGCATCTTCTTGGGTGCTACATTACCGACAACAGTGATGTTGCCACTTGCCCCCGCCAGGATCAGTGAGACCGCAGTCGGGTCATCGCCTGAAAATACCTGGAAGCCTTCTGGAACACGGCTCAGCAGATCCAAACCACGGGCAATGTTGCCGGTTGCGTCCTTCACTCCGATAATGTTCGGGATTTCCGCCAACCGCAGGATGGTTTCATTGGACATGTCTGCAACAGTCCTTCCAGGAACATTGTAGAGCACGATTGGAATATCAACCGCCTCGGCAACTGCCTTGAAATGCCGGTACATCCCTTCTTGGGTCGGCTTGTTGTAGTAGGGGACAACCTGCAAAGTGGCATCAGCACCATAACGTTTGGCATGCTTGGACAACTCAATCGCCTCTGCTGTGGAATTTGCCCCGGCTCCTGCAACGACAGGCACCCGTCTAGCAACCTGTTCACAGGTCACACGGATCATTTCCGCATGTTCATCCACATTCAAAGTAGGAGATTCACCTGTAGTGCCAACAACAGACAATGCATCAGTACCTTCAGCAATCAGCCAGTCAACGAATTTCCGGGTACCATCAAAATCAACACTGCCATCCTCGTTCATTGGCGTAACCATCGCTACAATACTGCCTTCAATCTTCATGATATGCCTCACTCAAATAGGGTTCCATTGACCGCTATGGAATCTACTGGAAAATTAAAATCCGACAGCGCTAATATACATCAACCTTGCCAATATATCAGCAAGAAATGGAAAAAGCCCATGAAGAGCCCTCAAAGAAGACCTTCCCGAAAGTTTCCAATTGCCTTACGGTATTCCGAAATATCCATTTTTTGCTTTACTTTCTTGTTATAATCTTTATAAGAAGCCAATAAGATCCAATTGTGTATGCCCTGCAAAGAAAAAAGGAGATAAAGGGAATTCAATGCTTGATTCTTAAGCAATGTTTTTGCTGTAAATCACTGTTTTCACTGAAATCAGGTTCCCCTGGTTTTCAGATGCCGTCTTAAACTGGACAAAAAGGAGCTTCAATGTCAGACAGTAGAAACCAGTTTCCTAAAAACAGCCTTGGGCTCCCGGTCAACCATCAGGATCCGAACCTATACCTGAACCGGGAGCTGTCCCTGCTTGAATTCAACCGTCGTGTCATTGCCCAGGCTGAAGATGAGACGCTTCCCCTGCTTGAACGCCTGCGCTATCTCTGCATCGGTGCAAGCAACCTGGACGAATTCTTTGAGGTCCGCATCTCCAGTCAACTGGCACACCGGACACATGAAGCAAAGTCCCTTTCCAACAGCATCCTGCATCAGATCAGCAAGCGTTGCCACGAACTGGTGGATATGCAGTATGCCCTGCTGAACCGGCAGATCCTGCCTAAGATGGCTGAGAACGGCATCCATCTGCTGCTCTACAAAGACTGGACAGAGAAACAGCAAGCCTGGGCAAAAAGCTACTTTGATGAACAGATCTGTCCTGCCCTGACGCCTATTGTGCTGGATCCTGCACATCCTTTCCCGAAAACGGCCAATAAAAGCCTGAATTTCATTGTCTCGCTTGCCGGTAAAGATGCTTTTGGACGGGGCAGTGCAATCGCCATTGTCAGGGCACCGCGCATCCTGCCCCGCATCATCAAGATGCCAGAAGAGCTTGTGGAAAACGGCATCGGTTTCTGCCTGCTTTCATCATTGATCCTTGCCAATATGTCATCACTTTTCCCAGAACGCGAAATCCTGGGATACGCCCAGTTCCGCGTCACCCGCGACAGCGACCTCTGGGTGGATGAAGATGAAGTCAAGAACCTGCGGCAAGCACTCAAGACAAGTCTGCAGAGCCGTCAGTTCGGAACTGCCGTCCGGCTGGAAATCTCAAAAAGCAGTCCAGAACATCTGGTTGAATTCCTGATGAACGAATTCAAGCTTGACAAGGACTACGTCTATCGTGTTGACGGTCCTGTCAACCTTGTCCGCCTGAACCAGATTTTCAAATTCGTCACCAAGCCCCAGTTCTATTTTGAACCTTACGAGGCTTCGCTGCACCCTAATGCCCGTGAAGATGTCTCCCTCTTCGAAACGCTCAAGAAAAAAGACATCCTGCTGCATCATCCCTACCAGTCATTCAGGACTGTCATTGACTTCATCCGGGATGCCGCCGATGACCCGGATGTCATCGTCATCAAACAGACTGTCTACCGTGTCGGTGAAGACTCAGAGCTCATGAAGGCCCTGATTGATGCGGCAAACCGGGGAAAAGAAGTCATTGTCATTGTCGAAATCAAGGCGCGCTTTGACGAAGAGCAGAACATTGACTGGGCCCAGCAGCTTGAAAAAGCCGGTGCACAGGTCATTTATGGTGTCATGGGACTGAAGACCCATGCAAAACTTGCCCTTGTCATACGCAGGGAACAAGGTGGTTTCCATTATTATGCCCATCTCGGAACCGGCAACTATCACGGCACCACCACGAAGCTCTATACTGATTTCGGCCTGCTGACCGCCCATCCACAGATTGCCCGTGAAGTCAATGATGTATTCGTCCATATCACCAGCATCACAAAACCGAAAAAGATGGAATACCTGTGGCTGGCACCGTTCACCATGCACCGCAACATCATCCGGGGCATCCTGAATGAAGTCCGTATTGCCCGGCAGGGACGGCCCGCCCATATCATTGCAAAAATGAATTCCCTGATTGAGGAATCCACTATCCGGGCGTTGTACCTCGCTTCGTCTGCCGGAGTCAAAGTCGATTTGATTGTCCGTGGCGCCTGCTCCCTACGCCCTGGGGTACCCGGATTGTCTGAAAACATCAGGGTCCATTCCATTATTGGCCGTTTCCTGGAACATGAACGTATCTACTACTTCCGGAATGACCTGAAACAGAACCTTTACCTTTCCAGCGCCGACTGGATGGGAAGGAACCTTTTCCGCCGTATTGAAGTCGCTTTCCCGATACTTGACCCGACACTGAAACGCCGAGTCATTGAAGAAGGATTGCGTTACTACATCAAGGACAACACCAATACCTGGATCCTGCAGACGGATGGCGCATACAAACGCCGTAAAATCCGCCGGAAACAGATCCGGTTCGGTGCCCAGCAATATCTTGCTTCTGTCTATGATGCCAATGTCCAGGAAACGGTTGTTCCCCAAACCCAGGAAAATCCATCTACCAAGAAAGAACCTGTAAACAAGGAGAAGAAACCCACTATAAAGACACGGCCTGCGACCATCAGGAAAAACTCCGCAAAAACGGTTCCTGCCAAGCCGTCCACTCAAGCAGACAGACCGTCTGCTGAGCAGATTCCTGCTGCAGCAGAAACCATTACAGCGCTTCCCGTTGTCAACAAAGACATTGAAATACTGCCTGTTACTGACAGTTCAAGCACTTGATGCTTTGACTGCTGCTACCGGTATCCGATAGATGCCGGTAGCCAGCTTTTTGTGGATATACTGAGGAAACCGACAACCTAAAGGTCGGAACGACCATAATTACATCAATGGCGTATAAACTGGATGCTGTAACTCTTGAACTCAACCTGCTGCCTGAGTGTTTCTGCAAGTCTTGAAAACTCCTGATGGGAGCGTGACCGGATTTTCAGGTCCAACTCGAAATCCTTCCCTTCATTGATGGCAACATGATTGATCCGTCCAGAAAGCTCCAGGTGATGTTCTGCCAAAAGTTCCAGAAACCTTTCCCGGGTGATATTCCCGTCCCGTGAAAAGACAACATGGCAATGCGCATACCGCCTTGTTCTCCATAGTCTTTCAATCCGGTGGAAAAGGTATAACAACGCAAGGAGAACACCGAAAGTGGCCCATCCAAGCGCAAAAAAACCAATCCCAAAAAGGATTCCGATAAAGGCTGTTACCCAAATGGCGGCAGCCGACGTCAATCCACGGAATGCCACCCCCTGACGCAAAATAATCCCAAGACACAGGAATGCCATCCCCTCAGATACCGCCTGCATGAGCCGCGTGCTATCAGCCCTGTACATCTGCGGCGTCACGTGTGGCACCCAGATGGCCATATGGACGATTGCCTGAACCAGCGCGGCAGATGAAAGGCAGACAAGGCAATACGTCCTGATACCTGCAGGACGCCCATGGAATGACCGCTCAAAACCAATAAAGGAACCCGCCAAGAGTGCGCAAAAGAGCTTTAATGAAACCAAGGCATAGGGAATCTCTGTTGCCCCAGAAACCTCACTGCCCCCCATGTCCAAGAGCATCTCAAACATCGCTCCCCCTAATCGCGGATGTGCTCGATATTGAAAGTCTTGTATTCAGGTCTATGCCTTAAAGTACCAGACAGCTTCGCAAAGGCATCAGACCGGTTCGAGCGGATTGTCATATTGAGTTCACAATCTTCCCCATTTTGGGTAACCTGATGGTTGACGTTGCCAACGACCGCCAACCCATGCCCGGCAAGCAGGGCTAAGAAATCATCGACACTGACTTCCCCTGTCCGGGCAAATGAAACCATGCAATGTGCATAGGCCTGTGTATGGATCAAGCCTTCGAGACGACGGAAAACCGTCAGAACAACAATTGCAATGAATGTCGTCAGTGCACCGACAAAGAAAAAGCCAATGCCAAAAAGCAGACCAATGGATGCGGTAATCCAGATAGAAGCTGCTGTCGTCAGACCACGGATGGTCAAGCCTTCCCTGAAAATAACCCCGGCGCCCAGAAAACCGATACCCGTCATCACCCCTTGCATGACACGGGTCGCATCCGTCCTGACAATATCCGTAGGTGCATTGCCCATCCAAGCCGGCAGATAGACAATCACCTGGACAAGCGCAGCACCAGCAAGACAGACAATACTATGTGTCCTGACCCCTGTCGGCCTCCCATGGAAGGCGCGTTCAAGGCCAATGATGCCTCCTGCACAGACTGCACAGATGAGCTTTACCGCAATGAATAAATAAAGTGTCTCATTAACCACTACTCTGTCTCACATGTCGTTCCCATCAATCAACCGCAGCCCCAACACTGACCAGATACACTGGGCTGCCGACTTCTGTACAACTATATCAAAATATCACTTTAATGCGGCACCTCATCTCAGTCTGACAACCAGTTTCCTGTCGACACGTTGCCAGAATTCAACCTCCCGGTCGAGCCAGAACCGTAATGTTTCATACCTGGAAAGCCACACTTCCGGTAATGACAGGTTGATACCCACATCGAACAATACCATCACTCCCTCTGGCTTAAAGTCGACTTTCGCATGGTGGAACATCACGGCCAAGCGCATGGCAAAAAGCGCTTTCACCGCATCCGGTTCATCCAAAATATCAGCGACCTTATTCAAGTTACCCATCTGCCCTAGGACAAACCGGCTCATCAGGTACTGTTCACGATTCATAAACCCAGCCATATCCGCATGCTGGAGGATGTAAGCACCATGGCGGTGATACCCCGTCGGTGAAATGAAGATACCGATTTCATGGAGCATCGCACTCCAGTACAGGAGTTTGCGCAACCCGTCCGATGAAGGTGTCATCAGACTATAGATAGAAAGGGCATATTCTGAAACTCGCTGAGCACGTACCCTGTCCACAAAAAAATGGCTGACCATCCGGTCGACTGTCCGTTCACGGCGGTCAGTCTGGTTCGATTTCAGGTAAGTATCCCAAATGACCCCGATGCGGAGCCCCGCCTCAATCGGAAAGATCCTGTCAATGCCAAACAGCTCCATCAACACAATGAGGATTGTCAATCCCCCCAAGATCGATGTGACACGCTCTGACTTGACACCTTCAAGCCGCAAACGCTCGAGCCGCCCGACCTCAATCATCCTTTCTTTGAGCTTCAACAGGTTCTCAAGCGTAAAGAGGCCATTGCCAATTTCATTGACAGCCAGCATTTCGCCCGTGGCCCGGATAGTGCCAGAGGAACCATACACTGTCGTCCAACCCGCATGCCGGTAATATTCAGCTGCATCTTCAAAACGGCTTTTGGCAAACAGGACCGCCCGGTCAAACGACGGTCTATCAATAACGCCTTCTTTAAAGAACCCAAGGCTCTGAGGGACGGTGCCAATTGGAAAGGACTCCACACGCCTGATATCGTGTCCCTCACCTACCACAACTTCCGTCGAACCACCCCCAATATCGATTACAAGACGTTTCTCATCAGCAACATTGAGGACATTGGCAACACCCAGGTAAATCAAGCGCCCTTCTTCCTCTCCTGAGATTACATCAATCGGATACCCCAGCAGTTTTTCCGCCTGTTCCAGAAAATCCTGGGCATTCTTTGCGACACGGAACGTGTTTGTGGCAACAGCACGCACTTCTGTCAGGGGATATGAATCAAGGAACATCTTGATTTTCCGGATTGACTCCAACCCCCGTTCAATGGACTCTGGTGTCAGCCTGTTGTCCCCGTCCAACCCGGCTGCCATCCGGTTTGACTCCCGTGTGCTCCTGAAAACCTTTATCGCCCCATCCTTTACACTGCCGATATGCGCACGGAAACTGTTGGATCCCAGATCGATTGCTGCAAACATCTGAATCTCCTTCCAAGCAAAAAACACCTAAACCCGCCATCCATTATGCCAGTGAACCCATTGATGGATGCCCGAAAAGTCCATATTCCCTGCAAAAAACACCTACAGAGTCTTTTACACAACAGGTATCCTGTCCTTCCCCATCAATCTGACGTATAGTGCCTTCTATAATCTATGAAATATCCCTATGTTTGCGATTGTCTGGTTTCCGGCGCTGATCTGCCTATGTTCTGGCTATTTTTTCATGAGTGTTGCGCCACTCAGTACCCAGTTCATGGCCCTTTTTGGGGTCGGCTATGCAGGGCTTTCCCTCTTTCTCAGTGGCCTGCTTTGGGCACACAGCTTCGTCCAGTTGCCTGCAGGGCTGATCCTGGACAAAATCGGGGCCTATAAAGGCTTCCTCATCGCCATCACCATTGCCTTCATAGCCAATGTCCTGCCTTTCCTTGCTGTTGACAGCATCATGCTTGCAACAGGATTGCGGTTCCTGGCAGGATTGAGTTCCGGCTCCCTGTTCTTGATAGGCATCAAGATGATCGGTATGCAGGCACCTCCCGATAAAATCGCCCAAGCCCAAGGCATCCAAGGCGCGGCTTTCTGCCTCGGCACCATGCTGCCATTCATCACCCTGCCCCCCCTGGGCAATGAAGCATGGCGTTTCTCCTATATCATTCCCGCTGTGCTTTCTGTCTTGACCATTGCCCTTTCCCGTCTGCTCCCGGCGAAAATCAAGGGGAGCGGCGCTTCCAGTGGCGGAGGCGCAGCACAGCTCCTTTCTGCCCTGAAAACAGTCTCCACTTCCCTGCCGATATGGACCCTTGGCATCTTCCACGGATTCTCATATGGTACCCTCAACAACCTCGGGCAATGGCTTCCATCCATCCTTGCTGACATCCATGGCAGCAGTACCGCTATCGCCTGGAGCCTTGCAACAGGCGCTGTCCTGCTGATCGGCACCATCAGCAGGGCTTGCGGCAGCTCATTGCTTAAATGGTTTTCCAAGAACTGGATCATCAGCCTTTCCGTCCTGGCCATCGGCATCCTTTACATCGCCTTAGGACTCATCGGTAATGTCTATATCGGTCTGGCAGTTGGATTTGGACTTGCCATACTCGGTGGATGCAACTATGGTTCCATTTTCAGCATGACCGGCAACATCATGTCTCCCATGTACCTTGCAACGGCATCAGGTTTCATGAACATGATTGCAAACATCGCCAATGTCTTGCTCACCATCATCCTTGGTACCGTACGGGAATATACTGGCAGCTTCAGTGCCGCCCTCATCGCAGCAGGCATCACCGCCCTCTCAATCTGGCTAGCCGGCAACCGCATCATCAGCAGGATCAGGGAAAATACGATGCCGGTACCAGACTGAATACCTGACACTGGCTGTATATCAGCCTTCCCAAAAAAACAGAAGCCCTTCCCCCATATCTGGAGAAAGGGCAACCAGTATTTTTCCTTTTCTGCCTATCAGAAAGGAATATCGTCATCCATCGGGATATTCGGTGGCAATCCTCCCCCTTGGGATGGCTGTGGCTTCGCAGCACCCTGACGGGGAGCCGATTGCTGGAAACCGCCATCATATCCACCAACCGGATCGCCACTACCCTGACGGGAACCCAGCATCTGCATCTGCTCAGCAATGATATCGGTTGAATAACGTTCAATGCCGTCCTTACCCGTATATTTACTGGTCCTCAAACGTCCCTCAACATAAACCTGAGAGCCTTTCTTCAGATACTGGCCAGCGATTTCCGCCAATTTGCCAAAGAAAACGACACGGTGCCATTCCGTGTTCTCAATCCTTTCCCCTGTCTGACGGTCTTTGCGTGCATCGGTTGTTGCAATCGATACACGGGTCACCTGTTCACCGTTTGGTGAATAACGGCTTTCTGGGTCACGTCCCAGATTACCGACAATAATCACCTTGTTGATTGATGCCATGGCATTCTCCTGGTTGGAAAATCAATAAAAATATGATGAATGAATACAGATGCCTGCATTATAAGTCACTGACACCGAACATTCTATATGCTGTATATAATATCATATTGTTATAAAAATATATACAAATGATTTTCAAAATATACAACTGTTATAAAATACAGCCTAATGACGGTTGTCCCTGACCAAAAACCTGCCCACATCAAGGTAGGAACAACTCAAAGAAGGATACGTTATCATTATAAATTCCCTGCCAATTGAATGGACGCAAGGAACGGCCGGTTTCATGGACTTCACTATGCTGGACTCAGAAGAAAAAATCACTATCCGTGGCGCACGTACCCACAATCTGAAAAACATCAACCTTGACCTGCCGAGGAACAGGCTGATTGTCATTACCGGCCTGTCAGGGTCAGGAAAATCATCCCTGGCTTTTGACACACTGTATGCTGAAGGGCAACGCCGCTATGTCGAGTCCCTTTCTGCTTATGCCCGCCAGTTCCTGCAGCTGATGGAAAAGCCGGATGTTGACCTGATCGAAGGACTCTCCCCTGCCATTGCCATTGACCAGAAATCAACCTCACACAACCCCCGCTCCACCATCGGTACCGTCACTGAAATCTATGACTACCTGCGACTGCTTTTTGCCCGCGTCGGAACACCACACTGTCCAGACCATCCTGGATATGCCCTTGCCGCCCAATCGGTTTCCCAGATGGTGGATGCAACCCTGGCACTCCCCGAAGGCTCCCGTCTGATGATTTTGGCACCCGTCATTACCGCGCGGAAGGGGGAACACAGTGAGCTGTTTGAACAGCTGCAGTCACAGGGTTTCATCCGTTTCAGGATCCAAAGCGGGACAAAACCGGCTGAAATCCATCTGTCTGATGACCTGCCTGTCCTTAAGAAAAATGAAAAACATTCCATTGATGTCGTCATTGACCGTGTACGTATCAATGCGGATATCCGGCAGCGTCTGGCAGAAAGCTTTGAAACCGCCCTGCGTATTGCAGATGGCAAGGCTATCATTGCCAACATGGAAACCGGTGAAGAACAGGTTTTCTCAAACCGGTTTGCCTGCCCTGAATGCGGTTGGTCCCTGGCTGAACTGGAACCCCGCCTGTTTTCTTTCAACAATCCCATGGGAGCATGTCCTGATTGTGATGGCATAGGGCATATTGAGTTCTTTGACCCGAAGCGGATTGTGCAGCATCCAGGCATCTCACTGGCATCTGGCGCATTGAAAGGCTGGGATAAACGCAATCCAATGCTGTTCCAGATGCTCCAGTCAATCGCCATGCATTATGGCTTTGACCTGGATACGCCTTTCCAAGAATTGCCTGAACATATCCAGCATATCCTGATTTTCGGATCTGGTGATGAGAAAATCCCTTTCATCACCATCAACCGCCAAGGCAAGCCATGGATACGTGAACATCCCTTTGAAGGTGTCCTGCACAACCTGGAACGCCGCTTCAGGGAATCAGATTCCATTGCTGTCAAAGAAGAACTGGCGAAACTGATCGGGGAACGCCCTTGTCCAACCTGCAATGGGGCAAGACTGCGCCGGGAAGCATTATCTGTCTGTATTGGTGAAAACAGCCAGAAACGGGCAATCCATGAAGTCACCCGTATGTCATTGGGTGATGCCCTGCATTATTTTGAAACCCTGTCACTGACCGGCGCCAAGAAAACCATTGCAGCCAGGATCCTCAACGAAGTGAGCTCACGCCTGCGTTTCCTCAACAATGTGGGATTGGACTATCTGTCACTGGAACGCAGTGCCGAGACCTTGTCCGGCGGAGAGTCACAACGCATCCGCCTTGCTTCCCAGATCGGCAGCGGGCTGACTGGTGTCATGTATGTCCTGGACGAACCCTCTATCGGCCTGCACCAACGTGACAACGACCGTCTCATTGCAACTCTGAAACATCTTCGTGACATCAGCAACACCGTGATTGTGGTCGAGCACGACGAAGATGCCATCCGTTCTGCTGATTTCATTGTCGACATGGGTCCTGGTGCCGGAGAACATGGCGGCGCTGTTGTTGCAATGGGCAGTCCGGAAGCCATCCTGAAATCAGAAACATCACTGACGGCACAATACCTGAACGGCATCAAAACGATTCCTGTTCCTTCCCAACGGGTCAAACCAGACCCTGAACACAATCTGGTGATAAACGGTGCCTGCGGCAACAACCTGAAACAGGTGACCATGACATTGCCTGTCGGCCTGCTGACCTGTGTGACAGGCGTATCCGGTTCAGGCAAATCGACATTGGTCAACGATACGCTGTATGCCGCCGTGGCACGCCAAATCAATGGCTCCCAGACTGATCCGGCACCTTATGGATCCATTGAGGGTGTTGAGCATTTCGATAAAGTGATTGCCGTGAACCAGGCTCCGATTGGACGGACCCCCCGTTCAAACCCTGCCACTTACACTGGCCTGTTCACGCCCATCCGTGAACTGTTTGCGGATGTTCCCCAATCACGGGAGCGTGGCTACCCGGCAGGCCGCTTTTCCTTCAACGTAAAAGGCGGCCGATGTGAATCCTGCCAGGGTGATGGTGTCCTGAAAGTTGCCATGCATTTCCTGCCAGACATGTATGTCCCATGTGATGTCTGTCATGGACAACGCTACAACCGCGAAACCTTGGAAATCACTTACCGTAACAAGAACATCTCTGATGTCCTGAACATGACCGTAGAAGAAGCCTATGGCTTTTTCAATGCCATCCCATCCATTGCGCGCCGTCTGAAAACCTTATTGGATGTCGGGTTGGGTTATATCCAATTGGGACAGAGCGCTACCACCCTATCAGGAGGTGAAGCACAGCGGGTTAAACTGTCATTGGAACTGTCAAAACGGGATACCGGCCGTACCTTGTATATCCTCGATGAACCGACAACGGGATTGCATTTCCAAGATATCGACATGCTGCTGAAAGTCATCCACCGCTTACGTGACCAAGGCAATACCGTCGTCGTCATCGAGCATAACCTGGATGTCATCAAAACAGCTGACTGGATCATCGACCTAGGACCTGAAGGCGGAGAACGGGGAGGGGAAATCATCGCAACAGGAACGCCTGAAACGGTTGCCCAAAACCCTGCCAGCATCACAGGCAGATACCTGGGTGCTATGCTGAAACCACAAGGGAAAACCAGACAGCGTAAGGCCTCCAGGAAACCTGGAATCAAGGTTCCTTGAAAATACTCTCTTCAGCACCAGCAATACTGTCCCGTCCGCCCCTCAACACAAGGACATCTTCCTCTTCAACCTTGATATCTGGGTTTGGCTCAAGCCTGGCCATATGACGGACAACCGCTACGACATCTGCCTTGGGTTCAGGAAATGGCATTTCCTGCAGCCTTTTTCCAATAACCGGTGAGCCAGGCGGCACACGTACTGAATGGAGATGTTTTGAAGCACTTTCCCAAAATGCTGGGTCATGCTCCCCATGGAAATATTCCCGCAAGTTGGCATACCGGGACATACGGGCTGCCGTAACACGCTGCAAAATCTGTTTCATGGGAACCCCGGACGCCAGCATGGCATTGGAAGCCAGCACAAGTGAGCATTCAAGGATCTCAGGAACGACCTCATCTGCCCCAGCTTCCCTGAAGCGGTCAAAATCACTTTCATCATTGCAACGGACAATAACCGGAACATCTGGCGCAATGCTTTTGGCATAATGCAGCACCCGCATTGAAGCATCTACCCGGTCGAGCGTGATGATGATGCTTGAAGCCCGGTCAATGCCGGCAGCAATCAACGCCTCTCGCCGGGTACTGTCTGCATAGGAAACTTTTTCGCCTGCAAGCTCTGCTTTCCTGACACGCTCCGGATCCAGGTCCAAAGCCCGGTAAGGGATATCCTGTTCTGCCAGCAACCTGGCCACCGCCTGCCCTGTCTTTCCAAAACCACAGATAATGGTATGTTTACGCAGCATCATGGTCTGGCTGGCAATCCGGGTCAGCTCCACCGACCGATCCATCCATTCATCCACAGAAACACGCGAAACAATCTTGTCTGCATTCAGGATAATGAACGGTGCCATCAACATAGAAACAACCATGGAAGCCAAAGTTGCCTGATAGAACCACGGTTCAATCATATTGAAATGAGCCGCCTGGTTGACCAAGACAAAACTGAATTCACTGGCCTGAGAAAGCACCAATGCAACCTTGATGCTTATCCCTTTGGAAGCACCGAAAAACCGGGCTACAACGGCAGTCACCCCAAACTGGAAAACAAAGGCACAGGCAACCATAATCAGGATAACCCACCAACGGTCCTTGACCAGCCAGAGGTTCAGCATCATGCCAATGGTAATGAAATAAAGCCCCAGCAACACATCCCGGAAAGATTTGATATCTGTTTCAACCTCATGCTTGTAACGGGTTTCTGCAATCAACATACCAGCAACAAATGCCCCCAATTCAAGGGAAAGCCCGATGGTTTCTGTAATCCACGCTGCTCCAAGCGTCATCAACAGCAGGTTCAGCATAAAGAGTTCTTGGGAACCGGTTCCCGCGACAATACCCAGCCAGCGGTTCATTACCTGTTTCCCGATAAGGAACATAACCCCCAAAGCAAAAAAAACTTTCGCCAAAGTCAGCCCCACATCCATCCAGATATTGCCTGAATCTGAAGCCAGGGACGGCACAATCATCAGGAGGATAACGATGGCAATGTCCTGGAATAGCAGAATACCGATGACCCGTCGGCCATATTCGGTTTCAAGCTCCATCCGGTCTGCAAGCATCTTGGTGACAATTGCAGTAGACGACAGTGCCCATGCACCGCCAAGCGCAAACGCAGCCTGCCATGACAGTCCTGATTCCGGAATAAAAACCGCCATAATGCCCGATATGATGATGGCAACAATGACCGAAGCCGTGACTTGGGTAAACCCCAACCCAAAGACAATCTTCCGCATAGCCATCAACTGCTTGAATGAAAATTCAAGCCCAACGGTGAACATCAGGAAAACCACACCGAATTCCGCCAACCCCTGCAACGGTTCGGCATCACCGACCAGTCCCATGGCAAAAGGACCGACCACAACACCGACAGCCAGATACCCCAGGATGGAAGGCAGTTTGAAATAACGGAACACCAGAACACCAATCACAGCTGTCCCCAGCATGAGCAAGACGAATTCCAGGGATGACTGCATATGCATAAGCAATGACTGGATGGTGATTGAACGGATATCAAAAGGAATGCTGACAGTATTATGGACGATTCAGTACCAGATGTCCTGAAAAAATACGCTTTCCGGGTATATCGACCGCTTTTTCCCAGAAAGTCCGCCACTTTCTTCATAAGCAGGATTCATGCCTGAATACTCATGACGTCTTTTTCGGTTTATACTTCCGCCTTGGACACAGGAAATTCATAGGCCATGCCAATTGACAAAGAACGGGCACTGAAACTGGCAGACGATACACTCCGTATTGAATCGCAGGAACTGGAAGCCCTCAGAAACCGTCTGAAAAATGAAGATTCAGCCCATTTTGCTGAATCGGTTGCCCTTTTGTTGAATTGCAAAGGGCGCGTTGTCGTCTCTGGAATCGGTAAATCCGGCCATATTGCCCGCAAGATTGCAGCGACAATGGCATCTACAGGCACCCCTGCAATGTTTGTCCATCCTGCAGAAGCGATGCATGGTGATTTGGGCATGATTACCAAAGATGACCTGTTCATCGGTATTTCCTATTCTGGGGAAGCAGCGGAAATCCTGGCAATCGCCCCAATCATCAAACGGATGGGTACCCGGTTCATCGCTATGACCGGCAATCCATCCTCAAGCATGGCAAAAGTGGCAGATATCCATCTGAACCTGCATGTCGAGCGTGAAGCCTGCCCTTTGAACCTCGCGCCAACGGCAAGCACAACAGTCACCCTTGCCTTGGGAGATGCCTTGGCGGTCGCCACTTTGGACGCCAAAGGGTTCCATGAAGAAGATTTTGCCCGCTCCCACCCTGGTGGGGCATTGGGCAGACGGTTGCTGACGCACGTTTCCGATGTGATGCGCAAAGGTGATGATGTCCCTGTTGTAAGTACAGGGACAAAACTGTTTGATGCCCTGTTTGAAATCACCAAGAAAGGCATGGCAATGACAGCGGTTGTGGATGCAGAAGGCAAAGCCGTCGGTGTATTTACGGATGGAGACCTGCGCCGTCTAATCGAGAAACAATGGGATTTATCAACATTGCTGATTGATGAAGTCATGACAAAGAACCCGCGGACCATCAGTCCTGAAAGAATGGCGGTTGAAGCTGTCTCCATCATGGAAAAATACCGCATCAACCAGCTGTTGGTGACTGGCCGCAATGGGGAACTGACAGGTGCCCTGCATATCCATGATTTGACTGTAGCAAAGGTGATTTGATGGAAAAACAGTCATTGCAGGCCAGGCTCGCCAAAATCAGGATGGTCATCTTCGATGTCGACGGTGTCCTTACCGATGGCAAGATGCATTATGGTCCTGACGGGGAAACCTTCAAAAGTTTCCATGTCCGTGATGGACTGGGTATCCGTTTCCTGAAGCGGGCAGGTATCGGCACAGCCATCATCAGTGCCCGGAATACGCCTATCACAAACCGGCGTGCAGCAGATATCGAGATTGCCCATATCATCCAAGGCGCCAGTCAGAAACAGGAAGCCTTGGCTATCCTGCTGGAAAAAACCGGACTGACTGCTGAAGAATGTGCCTATATCGGCGATGATGTGATTGACTTGCCTGCCATAACACGGGTTGGCGTCTCTTTTGCAGTAAACAATGCCCATCCGGAAGTCATTGACCGGGTAGATATTGTGACAAGGAATGCAGGTGGGGATGGTGCTGTCCGCGAAGTCTGCGATATCATCCTGAAAGCAACCGGCAGCTATACCCCTATACTGGAGTCATACCTGAAATGAACCCTGGCACAAAATCCACCATGCTAAAACAAGGACTGATTGTCCTGATTATTGCCATCATCCTGGCACTGGGCAGTATGTGGGTCAACATGGTGCTGAAGAAAACCGCCTATAAGGACCTGCCTGAAGAAGAGCGTACCGATCCTGACTATATGATTGAGAATTTCAGGTTTTTCCGCTTTTTGCCTGATGGAACCCCCCGGTATGAAGCCATCGGCAAGAAGCTGACCCATTATCCTGCCGAAGATGCCTACAAGATTGAAAATCCTGTTATCCATCTACGCAACAGCAAAGGACAGCTCCAGACCGTCAAGGCGGATGAAGCCTTTGCGGAAGACTTCAATACAAAAATCCATCTCACCAATAATGTCCGGTTAGTGGAGGAAGGCTCGGAAGGCAAAGCTCCAAGAATCCTGACGACTGAATACCTGCTGTACTATCCTGACGATGAAGTCTCCGTCACAGACCGTGAAGTCACCATCCGGCAAGGCAAGAATTCTTTGAAAGGCATCGGCATGAAATCCAACAGCGCTACCCAGGAACTGGAAATGCGGGGTCGGGTCCATCTAACAATCTACCCTGATGGTGACAAGGCAGCAAAACCCAAAGACAAGGAAAACAATCCTCAGCCTGCAGGCACATCCGCAACCACACCGGATAACCGGCAGCAGCCCGACCGAGTGAATGTCCAGTTGAATTGACCATGAAAAAGCACCTTATCAAAACAGCCGCTTTCTGCCTGTGTGCTGCACTCTCATGCAGTGCCTTTGCAGAAAAAGCGGACTCCAAGAAACCGACCCATATTGAAGCTGACCAGATGAATTCAGATGATGTCAATCAAGTGACCGTCTTCACTGGCAATGTTGTCATCAAGAAAGGCACCATCCTTGCCAAAGCAGGGCAAGCCAAGATGGTTGAAGATCCGGAGGGATACCGCTATATCACGCTTTATGCAGCTCCCGGCCAATTGGCGTCCATCCGTCAGAAACTCGACAGCGGCCCCAATCAATGGATGGAAGGTTACGGCAAACGGATTGAATACAACGACAAGGATGAGGTTGCCCAATTCTTTACGGAAGCCCGAGGCAAGAAACTTGAAGGCTCAAAGGTTATGGAAGACATTTCAGGAGAATACCTCTCTTATGATGCCAAGACGGAATTCTACAGTGCGTTCAATACCAATGAAGGATTCTCCAGGGCAGGTGCAGGACGTGTCACAGCCGTCATCCAACCCAAAACAACGACAACAAAAAATTCAAGGAAAAAGAAATGACCCCCAGCAAACTGACTGTCCAAGGGCTCCAGAAAACCTATGGCAGGCGCACAGTTGTTTCCGATGTATCGATCGATGTCTCCAGTGGGGAAGTTGTTGGCCTGCTCGGACCAAACGGTGCCGGCAAGACCACTTCCTTCTATATGATTGTCGGCCTGGTTCCCGCTGAGAAAGGAACCATTGAACTTGACGGGCAAGACCTGACCCGTCTTCCCATCCATAAACGGGCACAGATGGGGCTTTCCTATCTGCCCCAGGAAGCTTCTGTCTTCCGGAAACTGACTGTTGAAGAGAACATCAAAGCCGTTCTTGAACTTCAGCGCGATGATGATGGGAAACCCCTCAGCAAAGACGTCATCAACCGCCGGCTGGACGATTTGCTGGATGACCTTCAGATTGCATTCCTGCGGGAAAACCCTGCCTTGTCCTTGTCCGGCGGCGAACGCCGTCGTGTTGAGATTGCCCGTGCCTTGGCAACAAACCCCCGCTTCATCCTGCTTGATGAACCTTTTGCCGGCATTGACCCAATTGCAGTGATTGAAATCCAACGTATTGTCCGTTTCCTGAAAGAACGCGGTATCGGTGTACTGATCACAGACCATAACGTCCGTGAAACACTGGGTATCTGTGACCGGGCTTATATTGTGAATGAAGGCAAGATCCTGGCAAGTGGGCATCCTGATGATATCATCCAGAACGAATCTGTCAGACGTGTCTACCTGGGCGACAAGTTCAAGATGTAACCGGCAGCAAGCCCATGAAACAGAAACTGCAGTCCCGTCTTACCCAGCACTTTACCCTGACTCCCCAGCTCCAGCAGTCCATCAGGCTTCTTCAGCTTTCCAGCACTGAACTGAATGAAGAAATTGAACGGTTGCTCGAAGAGAATCCCCTGCTGGAACGCCTCGATGACTCCCTGCTCAATACAACCCGGTTCCAAGGAGACGGCAGTCTGATCCGGCAAAAAGCCCCTGAACCAGCTGACAGCAACACCGCAACTGATGGACTGACGGAAAGCACTCTGGAAAATGCCTCTTCTGATTCACTGGAACATGCTGATTTCATGGCAGAAGAACGTCAGCAATGGGAAGGCCTTACCATGCCAGACCGCCAACAGGATGACGAACACTTCCGCCCCCAGCTGGAAGCGCCTCCAAAAAGCCTCAAGGACCATCTCCAGGAACAGCTCCGGGTCAGCATCCATGACCACCGTAAACGGGTGCTGGTTGAACTGCTGATCGACGCACTGGATATCCACGGCTACCTGCTTGAATCGCTGGAAGAAATGCAGTCCTGGCTACCTGCTGAACTGCATGTCAGCATGCAGGAACTTGAAGAAGCATTGGCATGCCTGCAGTCTTTCGAACCAGCCGGCGTCGGTGCACGGGACAGTACTGAATGCCTGGCACTCCAGATCAAGACAATGCCGGATATCCCCTTCATCATCCGCCGTTATGCATTGGAAATCGTGGAACACCACCTGAAAGCATTTGCCCAGCATGATTTCTCCAGATTGAAAAAAGCAGTCGGCTGTGACGATGAAGACTTGGTTGAAATCCGCCAGGTCATCCTGAACTGCAATCCACATCCTGGCGCTGCTTACGCAACAGATACTGCAGATACTGTCATACCGGAAGTCATTGCCTGCAGGAAAGAAGATGGTAAATGGCATGCAGAACTCAATACCGATGCCATGCCAAAAATCCGTATCAACCAGCTCTATGGCGATATCCTGAAAAATGCGTCAAACCGTTCTACACTGAACACCCGTTTCCAAGAAGCAAAATGGCTGATCCGGAACATCAGCCAACGTTTTGACACTATCCTGAAAGTATCAGAGGCCATCATTGAGAGGCAGCAGAGTTTCTTCACTGCCGGACCAGCATCCATGAGACCCCTTGTATTACGCGAAATTGCTGATACACTAGGATTACATGAGAGCACCGTCTCTCGGGTTACAGCGCAAAAATACATGATGACCCCATTGGGCATCTTTGAGCTGAAGCATTTTTTCGGAAGTCATCTGATGATGGAAGGAGGTGGCGAAACGTCTGCAACGGCAATCCGTGAAAAAATCCGCCAGCTGATTGCCACCGAGGACAAGAAAAAGCCCTATTCTGACAGTAAGATTGCACAGCTTCTTGAGAAGGAAGGACTGGCGATTGCCAGAAGGACTGTTGCGAAATACCGTGACGTCCTCAAGATTCCCCCTGCAAGCCTGCGCAAAAGCCTATAACAACAGTCCCGATGCCTGAGAGGCATCCGGGAAGATTGGTAAGACATTAAGGAGAATTTTATGAACCTGACCATCAGCGGACACCATCTTGAAATCACCCCTGCCATCCGCAGCCATGTCGAATCGAAGCTTGACCGGATGAAACGGAATTTTGATGGTGTCATTGAAATAACGGTTCTGCTCGCCGTGGACAATATTTCTGACAAAGAAAAACGCCAGCGTGCAGAGATCAATCTGAAACTCTCCGGCAAAACCCTGCACGCTGAAAGTACAGGTCAGGATATTTATGCTGCCATCGATACCCTGATGGACAAGGTTGACAGGCAGCTTGTCAAAGCAAAAGAAAAGAACCGCAGCCATACCCGTGATTCCATCAAGGGTGGCAGCCTCTGATTGACAGCCTGTCAGCATGAAAGCGTGGTTTATGGACCGCGCTTTCTGTTTGTAAACAGAAGAACCTCTGTCCCTTTACCTGCTTCTTCCAGACAACCATTGAGAAAGGTTCCCTGTCTTGTCCACTCCTGAAGGCATCCAGAAAATGTTTGAGAACATCTGTAATGACCTGGCAGAAAAACAGCCAGACGATGTTCAGGCAATCGTCATCTATTCTTCTGCAGAGAACATGATCAGCATTGCCCATACTGAAAATGAACAGCGTTGCAATGAACTGTTGGACATGGCAGTGCAGGCACTCGCCCAACACGACAAACGCCCACCGGACATCCCGCTGCAATAACCCTAAGGTCCTTCTCCGCCCTCCATCAGCCCATATGGTTCCCGTTAAGAGGTTTCGGGCTGGTAAAAATCTGCCAGACAGGTAAAATCACCAGAAACAACCTGATGGAAACCATGTTCAGAAAACTGCTTCTGGTCTCATTGACCGCCCTTGCCTTCACATCCCTGCCAACATTGGCCGGACCATCCACCAATCCAGCCGTCCAATCTGAAACACCCTCTTTTGAACAGTTATCCCAGCAGGCCCAGCAAGGCAACCGGGATGCAGCATACCAGATTGGAACCGCTTACTGGCAGGGGAAACATGTTCCACAGGACATGGGACAAGCCATACAGTGGTGGCAGAAAGCAGCAGGGAAAGGACACCCTATTGCCCAGTTCCTGTTGGGTTCCGCTTACCATGATGGCAACGGCATTGAAAAAGACGCTCAAAAATCCCTCCAATGGTACCGGAAATCTGCCAGACAATCCTATGCACCCGCACAGTACTATCTGGGACAGTCCCTGTTCAATGGGGAGGGCATTCCAGCAGATGCCAAGCAGGCTGTCAGCTGGTGGCAGAAATCCGCAGCCCAAGGATACACACCTGCCCAATATCGTCTTGGGAATGCCTTTTATTTCGGGGAAGGGGTCAAACGGAATCCTGAAGCCGCCATCGAATGGTGGGCTAAAGCAGCAGAACAAGGCAATGGATGGGCCCAGCACCATCTCGGCGCCGCTTATTATTACGGAGAAGGCATTGTAAAGGATTATGCCAAAGCCATCACTTGGTTTGGCAAAGCGGTGGAACAAGGCAATATCGATGCAGGATACCATATCGGCCTGGCCTACCAAGGCGGCCATGGCCTTCCCCACAACAATGCCAAAGCCATTGAATGGCTGACATGGGCAGCAGAGCAGGGACACAGCGGTGCCCAGAACCGGTTGGGCATCGCTTACAGCCAGGGGCAAGGCGTTTCCCAAGACAGCCATGCTGCCATCCAATGGTGGACAAAAGCGGCAGAACAGGGATATGCGGAAGCACAGCGCAGACTCGGCAATGCCTACTTCTTTGGAGAAGGTGTCCTCCAAGACCGTGAAAAAGCCGCTTTCTGGTATGGAGAAGCCTCACAGCAATCTGATGCACCTGCCCAGTTCAACCTGGCTTTCCTTTACGGACAGAGCAACCATCCAGACACCGGAAACAGCGCAGCAGCCGACCTTTACCGTCAAGCTGCCGTTCAGGGAAATGCCCAAGCCCAGTTCAACCTGGGACTTGCCTATTACAATGGCAAAGGTGTTCCAAAAGACCACCAGAAAGCTGTCGGCTGGTGGCATACAGCTGCCCAGCAAGGGCATGGAAAAGCACAATTCTTCCTGGGGCTTGCCTGCATGGGTGGTGAAGGGACAGAACGCAATCCCCGTCTCGGTGCCATCTGGTTCGCCAAAGCCGCCCAACAAGGCAATGTACTTGCCATGCTTTCATTGGCAAATGCCTTCCAAGAAGGGAACGGCGTCAATGCCAGTACCGTCAATGCCTATGTCCTGGTCCGGGAAGCAGCAGGAATCGACCAAGATGCCAGACGCCTGCTGAAAGCCCTTCAGCAGACCATGAATGAACAGCAGCTTGCCAAAGCAGGCAGACTGACTTTGACGGATGTTTTGGACCAGGTATTGAAATCCTGAGCTTACCCGTTCACAGCCTGCCATAAATACCGGTACCACCGCCGGGCAAGGTCCAGTTCCTGCAATCCAAATGAAAGCAGGAACCGCCTGCCGTCAGTGGCCTGGACTGCCAGATGGATATCCCGGACAGATTCCTCATCTGCGACAGGCTGTATGTCAGGCATCTTCCTGAGGTCATCCAGCGCCTTGCCCACCGTTGCCTTTCCTGTTGCCATGGCTTTCCCTGAAACAGCTTCTACCAGGACAGGGCGGGAAAAACTGCCGATTGCCTCTCCATCAACAACCAAATCCACCTGATGGATATCCTGATAACACAACACCGTCTTCGTTATCCCGTCTTTTTTGCCTGTCCCATCCTGGACCCATGCCAACAGATGGTTTTTCCGGTCGATGGCAATGACACTGAAACGGTCTCCCGTCCAGCCTTTCTCATCCCAGACCGGATCCACCATCGAATGGCCGCCAACCGGTACCGGCTCCACAAGTGCCTGTTCAATCCGGCCTTTCTGGCTGTTCATCACGCCAGTCCTTCGGGCAATCAGGAAAGCCCCCAACAGCAGCAGGGCAACAAAAATGAGGGTTTTAAGACCAAACTGCATCGTTTTTCCCCAATAAACGGAAATGCGGGCATGATGCCCGCACGTCCCCTACAGTCTTCCAATGGCATTCACCAGCCCTTGGGCACTCATGATTTCCTCAGTTTCCGGGACATCGGTGCCGGACTTGTACCAGATGCCATCATCGCTTCCAGCAAAAGGATATGATATTTCTCGGCAAGGTTGACGCCATACTTGCCCGCCGAACAGGGAATCGTATGCCCACCTGAGACAGACCTGACCCGAAGCTCAATAGACTTGATTTTCTGGCTGTTCTGGCGGAATCCATCCAAGCTGTTTTCTGGATGCCTGCCTGTAATCTTCCCGGCACGGGCCTCCAATACCGTCCTGCCATCCACAACAACCTCAGAACGGGTCATACTGGCAACTGGGATGATGCGTACATCAACCCGGTCGTTTTTCCGCTTTCCGGCCGTAATCCCCAGAAACAGGCCATGTTCCTTGTCAAAGGCAAGCAGGTTGTTGTCGACATCCGTCCAGTCCTGTTCCTTCCAATCTGGTGCTACTGTCTCGCCATCGACAGTCAAAGGCTCTTTCAAATACTTCTCGACATTCTTCTTAACGGAAGATTCCGAGAAACGGATATATGCCATTGCGATAATGACAATAGCAGCCAGGGAACCGAAAATAATGCAGGTGATCATAATGGATGAATACTGTCTGTTGCTGATGAATGGGCAAGGATACCGCAAAAAAGCCAGCTTGGCGATTTCCAGGCACCGCCAATACTTTTCTTCCCTGTAAAAAAAGGAGCCGTGAAGCTCCCTTTCCCAATTCTTGGTCGGGGCGAGAAGATTCGAACTTCCGACCCCTTGCACCCCATGCAAGTGCGCTACCAGGCTGCGCTACGCCCCGAACGGCTGATATTATAGCATCAAGGATTCCCATCCGATGATTTCTATTGGATTTCCACCAAACACTATGAATCCGATAAAATAGAAAGTAATAATCAATCCTGTCCAACCTTTCCCTGATGACCTGGGAACCTGCTTAAAGGAGCTGATATGAAACGATGGATTGCTGTCCTGTTTGCCGCCATGTGCACAATACCTGCATGGGCTTCACCGGCAAAGGATGCCACAATTGAAAAACTACTTGTATTGACCGGAGCCCAGAAATCAGCAGACACCACTGTCACCGATGCTGATGCATTCATCCAATCAACCATCCAACCCATGACGGAAAAGGCATCCATCCCTGCTGAACAGCAGCAGGCGGTCAAGTCCTGTCTTGTCAATTACCGGAAGATGATCCACGAGACCCTCAACTGGGAAGCCCTGAAGCCAGAATACATGCGCATCTACCGCGAGACATTCACAGAAGAAGAACTGCAGGGACTGAATGCCTTTTATGAATCACCGACAGGAAAGATGCTGCTTCAGAAAACCCCTATATTGGGAAGCAAGATGAACGCCCTCATGGAACAGCGGATGAAATCCATGATGGACCGTCTACAGCCAGGCTGCATCGAAACCGCGGAATAACCCGCCAGAAAACCAAAATGGCTGTACCGATTGGTACAGCCATCTTCCCTGCATCCCTGGATGCTGCCGCTTATTCATCATCCGTGCGGATAATCAACTCGATAGGACGCATGGATTTATGTTCACAAAACAGCTTCCAGTCTGCGGGATTTGTACTGGGTTCCCCGCCTTCATAGACAACGCCCCTGCTGAGTCTTTTCCTGCCAGATGCATCAATTTCTTTAAATTCGAAGCAAAGGTTGGAACCATCCTCATTGGACAACGCCTTGGTCACTTTCATCGACTCTGGATGGGTAAGCTTCGCCTTGAGCATCAATGATGCCGCAACGCCACGCTGTGACCTCCTGTCCTCAAGCGCCTCCCGTTCAACCTGTTCAACCGATTTCACGACTTCCTGGGACTTGTAGTACCAACCATAACCGAAGAGCACGACAATCGCTCCAAGTGCGATGAACATGTTCCGGCGGATCCTCTTGCCACGTTTCGGTCCCAATGAATCACAACCAGGACACTTCAGGGCATCCTCATCAACATCCTTACCGCAGACCTTGCACTTTACAATTGCCATAAAACCTGACCTTCTGTTCCGTTACCCATAAAGATGTGAGTATACAATCAAATACCGTTCACGGAACGCTCCCTTACCGGTTTCTTGCGGGCAACCATCCCCACCAAAGCTGACTTTCCCTGATGACGGCCAGCGGTAACCTCTTCGTCCCAGCTGGCAAGTTCCAGGATTTCCATGCCATCTGCATATTGGCGGAGCATATCTTCAGTATACAGGCGTTCAATCCAAGGAGGTCCCCCTGTTCCATAAGCCAACTGTCTGGTTGAATACCCCAAGACAAACAGGAGCCCCCCTTTTTTCAATGTCCTGATGCAATTGCGGAACATCTGGCCACGCATCGCAGGTGTTGCAAACTGGCACATGATGACGGCAACCGCATCATACTTTTCTGGAACCCACTGCCAGTCATCAACCCCGTTCACCGAAAAATTGACAGAAACCCCGTTTTCCCGGGCAAGCCGTGTGGCCTTACGGACCGCTTTTCCAGAAAGGTCAAACGCATCAACCATCATGCCCTTGCGGGCACACCAGACGCTGTTCCGCCCTTCCCCATCAGCCACCATCAGGATCCGCTGCCCCTTTTCCAACCGGAATCCCTGTCCTGCAAACCAGGCATTCGGTGCTGTCCCAAAAACAAATGCCTCATCCTCATAAACACCATCCCAGAACCTAGCTGCGGCTTCTTTAGGCGTCAATCCCATTCTGGTTCCCTCCCTGTCAAGTGACAACGGTCGGTTCTGACAGCCCGGTGAATGCGGTGATATCCGCCACTTCATCAGCAATCCTGATAAGGTGCTGCAAGGCAACCTGAGGCTCCATATCCAGCCGGACAGCATCATACCGGTCGAAATAGACCCGCAATGTCGCCCCTACCGTCCCTGTACCAGACAGCCGGAAAATGATCCGGGAACCATCCGTGAAGAAAATCCGGATCCCCTGACGCCCTGAAACAGAGCCATCTACAGGATCGGTATAGGTAAACTCATCAGCTCCTGCAACAGTCAACGTACCCAATGCCTGCCCAGGCAGGCTGGCAAGCTGATGCCGCAGATGCTCCATCAATGCATTGGCACGGGCACTGTCGATGTTTTCGTAATCATGCCGGGAATAGTAGTTCCTGCCGAAACGTGCCCAATGCTTCCCCACCATCCCGGCAACAGAATCCCCTGTCCTGGCAAGCAGGTTCAGCCAGAACAGGATTGCCCAGATACCATCCTTCTCACGGATATGATGGGAACTGGTGCCATAACTCTCTTCCCCGCAAAGCGTGATACGTCCATCATCCAGCAGATTGCCAAAAAATTTCCACCCTGTCGGGGTTTCGTAATGCGGAATACCCAAGACATCTGCCACCCTGTCCACAGCAGCAGAAGTCGGCATCGAACGGGCAACCCCGGCAATGCCCCTGGCATAGCCCGGCACCAATGCTGCATTCGCCGTCAGGATGGCAAGGCTGTCTGAAGGCGTCACCGCAATACCCTGGCCGACAATCATATTCCGGTCACCGTCCCCATCGGTCGCCGCCGCCATATCCGCTGCATCAGGACCATTCATGAACGCAATCAGGGCCTTGGCGTTGACAGGATTGGGATCAGGATGATGGCCGCCGAAATCCGGCAAAGGCTCTGCATGGATGACCGTGCCAGCAGGCGCACCCAGCATCTGTTCCACAATACGGCGGGCATAAGGACCGCAGACAGCATGCATCGCATCGAAACGCAGCCGGAACCCTTTACGGAACAACCCGCGGATTGCTTCAAAATCAAAGAGCGAAGCCATCTGCCCTGCATAATCGGTGACTGGATCAAACACCTCAACGACCATCCCGCCCATCTGCGTGGTCCCCAATACAGACAGGTCCACATCAGGTGCATCCATGATACGGTAGGACTTGATTTCCAAAGAACGGGCATAGATGGCATCCGTGGTTTTCTCAGGGGCAGGTCCCCCATTGCCGATATTGAACTTGATGCCAAAATCCCCATCAGGGCCGCCTGGATTATGGCTGGCAGACAGGACAATCCCACCGAAAGTGCCATATTTCCGGATGACGCAGCTGCAAGCCGGTGTGGACAGGATGCCATCCTGACCGACCATGACTTTGCCCACCCCATTTGCTGCTGCCATCTTCAGGATGGTCTGGATAGCTGACGTATTATGGAAACGGCCATCTCCCCCCAAGACAAGCGTCTTGCCCTGGAAACCTGTCACCGTATCAAAAACAGACTGGACGAAATTCTCCAGATAATGGGGTTGCCGGAAAACAGCCACCCGTTTACGCAGACCGGATGTTCCCGGTTTCTGCCCTTCAAACGGCTCTGTCTGGACAATCTGGACTGACATGGTTCCTCCTCTGCAAGCAATCCTGTCATCCTAGCAGAATCCCCCAAGACAGACCAGAACCGATGCCTTCCACCCGCTACATCCCTGGATAATTCGGCCCCCCGCCTCCTTCAGGAGCAACCCAGATGATGTTCTGGGTGGGATCCTTGATATCACAGGTCTTGCAATGCAGGCAGTTCGCTGCATGGATCTGCAGACAGGGGTTGCCATCCCCATCTGTTACATATTCAAAGACTCCGGCAGGACAATAACGGACTTCCGGTCCTGCATATTTCGGCAGATTGACAGCTAATGGTTTCCCTGGATCCTTCAAGGTCAGATGCACCGGCTGGTTTTCCTCATGCACCGTCCCAGACAGATAGACTGAAGACGGCACATCAAACGTCAACTGACCATCCGGCTTCGGATATTCCACCGGTTTGGACTGATTGGCAGGTTGCAGATAGACATAATCAGGCACATGGCGGTGCAGTGTCCACGGCGCCTTTCCCCGGAAAAGCACCTGGTCCATCCCAAACATCAAGGTTGCCCATTTGAGTTTCTTTTCCATCCATGGCTTGAAATTACGGACTGAATGCAGTTCACCATAAAGCCATGACTTCCGGAAAAAGGCCGGATAGTCCTTCAGCACATCCTGGCGGTGTCCTGATACAACTGCCGGGACAACCGCCTCAGCAGCCAGCATCCCTGACTTGATGGCGGTATGGATACCCTTGATACGGCCTCCGTTCAGGAAGCCTGCCTCACACCCAACCAACACCCCACCAGGAAAAGCCAGTTCAGGCAAAGCCTGCAGACCACCACCTGTCATCGCACGTGCACCATAGGCAAGCCGCCTCCCTCCCTCCAGGAAAGGACGGATGACCGGATGGGTCTTATAGCGCTGGAATTCCTGGAATGGTGACAGCCATGGATTGCTGTAATTCAACCCGACGGTAAAACCGATGGCAATCCGGTTCCCTTCCATATGGTACAGGAAAGACCCCCCATAGGTATAACGGTCCAATGGCCAGCCTGCCGTGTGGATGACCAACCCAGGCTGGTGGACCTCTGGCCGGACTTCCCAGATTTCCTTGATCCCGATGGAATAGGCCTGCGGATCCCGCCCGGCATCAAGCCGGTATCGGGAGATGACCTGCTTCCCCAACTGCCCACGTGTCCCTTCTGCGAACACCGTATAACGGGCAAGCAGTTCCATACCCCGCTGGAACCGGCTGGTCGGCCTGCCATCCCTGCCGATTCCCATATCCCCGGTCGCCACCCCCCTGACAGCACCGTTTCCATCATAAAGCACCTCTGTGGCCGCGAATCCCGGGAATATCTCCACGCCCAATGATCCAGCTTCATCCGCCAGCCAACGGACCAGTTCCGCCAAGGAAATGACATAGCAGCCATCATTCTGCAATGCCTTCGGCATCATCCATTCCGGTGTCTTGGATACCTTGCGCCTGCTCAGGAACAGGAACCGTTCTTCCGACACAGCCGTCCTGACCGGAGCGCCACGTTCCCGCCAATCAGGGAAAAGTTCTTCCAGTGCAACCGGATCCATGATGGCACCCGAAACAATATGTGCCCCAGGTTCTGCTCCCTTTTCAAGCACACAGACCGAGATATCCTGTCCCTGCTGCCCTGCCAGCTGCTTGATGCGGATAGCTGCTGCCAGCCCGGCAGGACCAGCACCCACCACGATGACATCATATGCCATCGACTCACGGGGTCCGAGACTGTCCAATTCCTGTCGGGTCATTTTCCTTCCAATCCAGGTTAAGCAGGATACGGCATCAGATACGGCTTGAAATTCCCGTAACCGACACCATGTTCATCTTATCGTTACGATTTAAGCATCAAGGAGCATATCACATGGAAGACAATCCATTAATAGATATGAAACAGGTATTTGTTTCAAGGATTCCAATCCGCTGGGGCGATATGGATGCCATGGGGCATGTCAACAACACCACCTTCTTCCGTTACCTTGAACAGGCACGCATCGAATGGTATGGCAATCTGGGACGGAGCGGCAAAGCTGGTGTCGAGACTTCCGTTGTCCACTGCTGGTGCACCTACCACCGCCCATTGTATTATCCCGGTGAACTGGAAATCAGGACCTATGCCGGACATCCAGGACGCTCAAGTTTCAGGATTGTACAGGAAATCCGACGGGTGGATGATCCCGACACGGTTTACGCCACAGGCGGCTCGACCGTTGTCTGGACCGATGCCCTGACCGGCAAGGCTGTCCCCCTGCCAAACAAGATGCTGGAACTGATGGCACCTGAAGCATCTGAAGGAGGAAAATAACCGTCGCCATCCATTGCCAGAGGCTGTTGCGGCCTCCATCCGCAGCAGCCTTTCCCTTCCAGCGGGAACAGCAGCAGTAAAAGCGTTTATAATCACTGTTCCCGCACTTGCAGGACCAAGACCTCCCCCTTATCCGTCATCCAGACCATGCAGGAACCAGATACCAAGCCACTCCCGCCTGATGTTTTCCCGCTTGGCAGAAAAGGACTGATTGTTTTCCTTGCCTTCCTGAGTGCCTTTGTCCCGCTGACCACAGACCTCTATCTGCCGGCCTTGCCTTCGATGGTCCAGGTCTTCAGCACGACCCCGCAGATTGCCAATTTCACCCTTAGCTTCTTCATGCTGTTCTTTGCAGTATCCATGCTGCTCTGGGGCCCCTTCACCGATAAATACGGCAGGAAACCCATCCTCTATACCGGACTGGCACTCTATCTCGCCGGCTGCCTCATCTGCATCTTTTCCATCAGCATCACCATGCTGATCATCGGGCGAGTGCTTCAGGCAATCGGCAGCGGTGCCATCCAAGCCGTCTCAATGGCAATCGTGAAAGACTGTTTCCAAGGGGAACAGATGGAACGGGTCCTGGTCTGGATACAGACACTGGTCATCCTTGCCCCGATGCTGGCTCCCATCATCGGTGCCCAGCTGCTGCGGCTGACCTCCTGGCAGGGACTGTTCGTCTTCCTTGGAGGCTGTGGGGGATTGGCCACAGGCATGGCATTCTGCCTGAAAGAAACGCTTGAGAACCCGACAGAAGGCCATGCCTTCCAGTCGTTGGGACGCATCGGCTATGTCCTGGGACACCGGGGCTACCGTATCCTGCTGCTGGTCTTTTCCCTGATGTGCATGCCGGTCATGTCGTTCCTCTCCACCTCTTCCTTCATCTACATCAACCTGTTCCAGCTCTCGGAACAGCAGTACAGCTATTTCTTCGCCTTCAACGGCTGCTTTGCCATGCTTGCCCCCATCGCCTATATGCGGATACTGCGGAAAATCCCCCGGCGCCTCTTCATTACAGCCTGCTTTTCCTGTGTCGCCTGCGCGGGAGCTGCCGTCCTCTTTTTCGGCAACCTCAGCCCCTACCTGTTCGCGCTGCTTTATGTCCCGGTCACTTTCTTCGGCAGTGCCGTACGCCCTGCCGGCACCATGCTGGTGATGACCCAGCTTGATACAGACAACGGCACGGTCGGTGCCCTCTTCGGCTGCGTTGCTTTGCTGTTCGGCAGTTTCTCGATGCTGCTCTGTTCACTCAACTGGCCCATCCTGACATGGGCGGTCGGCCTCATCAGCCTTGCAACCGGGCTGGCCTGCCTTGCCATCTGGCTCATCGCCAGCCACCGGAAAATGTTCCGCATGCATGGCTGACCCCAACCAACAGGCAGCAAAAAAGCGGAGAACCATCCGGCCTCCGCTTCTCCTGGACTTCCTGCAGTTATCAGATAACCGTAATCTTGGAAGCCTGCTTGCCCTTAGGACCCGTGGTGATATCGAAAGAAACCCGCTGGTTTTCTTTCAGGGATTTGAATCCTTCAGCATTGATGGCAGAGAAATGCGCAAATACATCCTCTCCACCTTCATCAGGGGTAATGAAACCAAACCCCTTGGAATCGTTGAACCATTTTACAGTACCAGTTGCCATTGCTTTTTCCTATTTCAATTGTTACAGGCTGACGCCCACTCCAAATCGTTTGAAGCAGAAAAGAAATGACAGCTTGGCACCGCTCACCACCTACCCGGCCTCAAAGACGATTTCCAGAATAATAAACCATAATTCAATGGATTACACCTTTTATCAAGCCATTTTTTCAGCATTCCATTGACCGGTGATGATTTTTTCCAACCAAAAAACGCCGACAACCGTCTTCACGTCCGTTATCCGCCCCTGTCTTACCCCGTCAACAAGTTCTGAAGCGGGCATCCTGAACGACTGGATGAACTCCTCTGCATCCAGATGCGCCGTTCCTTTCCGCAGTCCCTTTGCCAGATAGAGGTCGATATGCTCATCCGAATACCCGATGGCATTATGGATCGTCGTCACAAAATACCATTCATCCGCCACGTAACCGGTCTCCTCCTCCAGCTCCCGCCGTGCGGTTTCCAATGAATGTTCCCCCCTGTCAATCTTCCCAGCCGGCAGTTCAATGAAAATCCGGTTCATTGGGTACCGGAACTGGCGCTCCAGCAACACTGTCCCATCCTCGAACAAGGGAATCACAGCCGCCGCCCCGGGATGGCGCATGAACTCCCGGAAAGCAGAAGCCCCATCCGGCAGACGGACCTGATCCTTCTCGATACGGAAAAAACTCCCGAAATAGACCGTCTGTCCATCCATCCGGGCCTCAATCAGGTCCGCATCAGCAAACCCCTGTTGAACCTTATCCAGCTGTCCTGCCATTGCCTTTCCTCCTTACTGGCCACCCGCCAAAAACCATACCTCAGCGGGAACCTGCCAACCATACACCCAATCCAGCGGATTTTACACACCAATCCCAAAAAATCCCTTCAAAGCTTTTGATTGTCATCCCGCCATCAGATAGACTTGCCATATCACCATTGATTGCGGTTGCCATGTCCCAAGCCCCTTTAGCAGAACGTTTACGCCCCCAGACCATCGACGATGTCATCGGTCAGGAACACCTTCTTGGAGAAGGCAAGCCGCTACGGCTCGCATTCGACTCCGGTGAGCCCCATTCGATGATCCTCTGGGGACCGCCCGGTGTCGGGAAAACCACACTTGCCCGGCTGATGGCTGATGCCTTCGATGCGGAATTCATCGCCCTGTCTGCCGTCCTGTCCGGTGTCAAGGACATCCGTGACGCCGTCGAACGGGCACGGCTGGTCAGCGCCAATACCGGACGGCGCACCATCCTCTTCGTCGATGAGGTCCACCGCTTCAACAAAAGCCAGCAGGATGCTTTCCTGCCCCATGTCGAAAGCGGGCTTTTCACCTTCATCGGCGCAACCACCGAGAACCCCTCCTTTGAGGTCAACAACGCCCTGCTTTCCCGCTCCGCCGTCTATGTCCTGAAATCACTGGACAATGAACAGCTCAGCCAACTGATTGACCGGGCGCTGGAACGGGAACTGACCGGCATCTCCCTCACGCAGGATGGCCGGGACATGCTGGTCAACAGCGCAGACGGCGATGCCCGCCGGCTGCTGAACCTGCTCGACCTCGCCGCCCAAGCCGCCATCCGGAAGCAGGTGCCCATCTCAGCCTCCCTGCTGAAAGAAACCCTTGGGGATGCTTTCCGGCGTTTCGACAACAAAGGGGACGGCTTCTATGACCAGATATCCGCCCTGCATAAATCCGTCAGGGGATCCCACCCGAACGCCGCCCTTTACTGGTTTGCCCGGATGCTGGATGGTGGCGCAGATCCCCGTTATATCGCCAGGCGGGTCATCCGCATGGCATGGGAAGACATCGGTCTGGCAGACCCCCGTGCCGCACAGATTGCCAATGCGGCTGCAGCAACCTATGAACGGCTCGGCAGCCCTGAAGGGGAACTGGCGATTGCCCAAGCCATCATCTACCTGTCAATCGCCGCCAAGAGCAATGCCGGGGAAATCGCCTACAATGCTGTCCGCGCCTTTGTGAAAAAAGACCGCTCGCGGGAAGTCCCCATCCACCTGCGCAATGCTCCGACCAAACTGATGAAAGAACTCGGTTATGGCAGGGAATACCGTTATGCGCATGATGAACCGAACGCCTATGCCGCAGGTGAAACCTACTTCCCCGATGGGATGGATGAGATTCCCTTCTACCAACCCACCCCATATGGACTGGAAAAGAAAATCCAGGAAAAACTCGACTGGCTGACAGAACTTGACCGACAGGCGTTAAAAAAGCGGAAATAACCGATTTCATGCCAATAACGCAGACTCCAGCGCTATCCGGAGAAAACGGGTAGTAATGTTCTGTCACCCATCAATGGAGAAGGGATTCTGATATCCAGCGAGGCTTCTTTCCCTTTCAGTGCAAACCGCATAGGACAAACTGCTGATAATCGCGGTCAGACAACTCCTGTGTCAGGAAAACCTCAGCTTTTTCCCCGTCAACAGCTGCTATTACAAACCAGCAATAGAAAAAGGCTCTCCGGAGAGAGCCTTTCATCTTTTACCCATCCAAGGGCTTCTGAAGAAGTTCCTTGGTCTCAGGTCCTAACCGAGATTAGAACTTGTGGGTGATACCCAGCTGAACAGCAGTGGTGGAGTCCTGAGCAATACCGTCAAACATATCGCCGACTTCTTCGGAACCCCAGTCGGTGTAGGCAACGATACCATACAGGCTGGTGCGTTTGGACAGGTTGTAGGTGTAACCGACAGCTGCTTTCCAGACATCTTCATCCAGATCCTTGTTGCCATTACCATTGCCTTCAACACCCAGCCACTGGACGGAAGCATTCAGGCGACCTGGACCCAGTTTCCATTCCAGACCCAACAATGCCTGCTGGAGTTCGAAGCTGTCATAATCAACATAGTCGTCGTCAGCCAAAGCAGATGCTGCTTTTTTAGGATTCAAAGTTTCATCAGCAGTTACGAGCATACCAATCTTGTCTTTGGTGTACTGATACAATGCTTCAACCTTGACGGTATCCCAAGAGTAGCTAGCACCGACATTCCACAGGGTAGAACGGTTGGAATCTGCCAGCATCTGGTAGTTTGCGGTTGCTGCAAAGCCGCCGTATTTATAGTTCAGACCCAACTGGTAACCATCGTTGTCCCAGCCGTTGGAATAACCATTACGGGTATCCCAATCTACATCGCGGACATAAACGCCATCAACATCACGGCTCTTGTCGTTCATGTTACGGCCCAGTTCATAAGCAGCCTGGAAGGAGAAACCAGCCCATTCTGGGGAATCGTAACGCAGCATACGGTCACGACGGACACCACGCTGGGTGGAGTCAATCATGCCACCGACACCATACTGATAGAATGGGTCGAATTTACGGATGTTTTCGGTTGCGATACCGTTCATACGGCCCATACGGACCCAGCCCCAGTCATCGCTCTTGATACCGACGTTGGCACCACCGTCCCATTCATGGTCTTTACCATTGACGGTCTTGCCATTGGATTTGTTACGGCCATCAGCCAGGTCAAAACGGCGTTCCAACTGGAAGGTTGCCTTCAGACCGCCGCCCAAGTCTTCAACGCCCTTGAAGCCGATACGGTTGTTGACGTTTTCTTCCATATTCAGGTCCTGGCCAGTCTTCTTGACATAGCCAGTGTCAACGACACCGTAGATGGTGACGTTGGTCTGTGCATAGGCGACACCAGAAGCGGCGCCCAGTACAGCTAATGCGATTAAAGTTTTTTTCATTTTATTTCCCTTTTAAGAAGGTACATCTACATGTAGATAAATCTTATTATTACTTCCAGGAAAGTTATCTTGCGCGCATCTAAAGATGAGATATCTTTCGAGGATAGGTTCATTCTAGCTTTCCCTTTCTCTGACTGTCACGCTTTTTTCGATTTTTTGTTGTACATTCCGCACACTTTTCTGAAAACCCATTCAAAATGTAACTGTTTTTGTCACAACAGAGTGTTTTTTTTTGAAATATACCGAATTTTATCCCAAATTCACCGTTTTACAACAAACCTTTTTTTTCTATTGCCTTTTCCTGAAAACTGTGTTTATAACCTTTTTCTGCAAAAAACACCGCTAAATCTGTGATTTGCCTCATGATTTTCAGAAATGTCTTCTGCAGGTCCGTTTTTTCCTTGACAGACCTGCCAAAAAACAGGGCAGCCAGCCTTGATATCCCTTACAGACCATCACAGATTGCCGCCTTTTTCCCAATGAGTGCCGCAGCCACCCTACCCCTATTATAGATATGACCGCCCTGTCTTATTTATATATAAGCATATCCCCTCTTCCCTGATATGCAGGAACACCAAGCACAGGCCTCAGAAGTTTTCATCTTTCAAAACAGAAACCTCATTATTCAATCAACTTTCCGACTTTTATGCCGCAAATTATTGACTTGATAAGGTTTTCAATTGAGCTAGCCCCAACTCCTTACAGGCAAGAACCAAGAAAACCAATCTCATCAACAGACCGGCATATCTCCAACAGCTGCTTGAACACCGTGATACCGATCTGGTCAAGATTGTGACTGGCATCAGGCGATGCGGAAAATCCTCACTGCTTGACCTTTATCATGAACATCTGCTTCAGGAAGGCGTATTGCCAGAAAACATCATCCATATGAATCTGGAACCGCTCCGCTACAGTGAGCTGAAACCGCTTCAGTCCATCAATGACAATTATGAGAAGATAATCCTATCAATGGACCGGAGCTTCATCCAGTCTTATGAGGGTATCCGCTCCATCAACCTGATTGACTGGCTGATTGCATAAGGCAACGGGTTGACAGAAAAAACAGAAAAGCCGTTGAAAGGACCAACGGCTTCAGTAACTGGTTGCGGGGGCAGGATTTGAACCTACGACCTTCGGGTTATGAGCCCGACGAGCTGCCAGACTGCTCCACCCCGCGTCTGTAGATGCCCATTATAGTATGGTTTACCCCTGATTTCAACCACAGGCTGCGCATTTCCCTTGACAGGCCAAACCCGACGGCTGTCCTGTTGGCGCATTGCCCATTGCTTTTCCGTCCTGGATCCGAAAAGTCCGCCTATTTTGACCGCATTGGCATAGAATAGCGGTCAGGCTTCCTATCTGCCTCTGTTTTACGGATTTTTATATGGCCATGCATTTCTGCTCCAATTGCGGCAAACCACTGACGCGGGCAATCCCCCCGTTGGACAACCGTCTGCGGGATGTCTGCCCTGCCTGCGGTACCATCCATTATGAAAATCCCAAGATTGTGGTCTGTACGATTCCCTGTTTACGGACAGCCCGGGGCATCGAGGTCCTGTTGTGCCGGCGTGCCATTGAACCCCGTGACAATTATTGGACATTGCCCGGCGGCTTCATGGAAACCGAAGAGACCACCGAAGAAGCTGCGGTCAGGGAAACCCTTGAGGAGGCTTCTGCAGATGTCATGGTCAAAGGGCTGTTCGCCCTGATGAACCTTGCCAGCTACCAGCAGGTGCATCTGTTCTATCTGGCAGATATGAAAGAAGCACGCTTTGCCCCTGGTGAGGAAAGCCGGGAAGTCCGTCTGTTCACTGAAGCAGAGATTCCCTGGGACAGGCTGGCTTTCTCAACCATCACCCATGCCCTCCGGTTCTTTTTTGAAGACCAGAAAAAGGGATTCATTGAAAAAGGCGGTTTCAGCGTGCATACCATTGATTTATCCCGTTAAGGAGTTTTCTGTTATGGCGACCTATCCCATTTTCCTGTGTCATGTCTGGTCGGTTGAAGACGGCATGGAACGCATCAACAGCCTGATGGCAGACTATGCCAGAAAGAAAGGCGGCGATTTCCAGTATGAATTCCGCAGCGTCTCCAAGGATGATCCGGTGCAGTTCCTGCGTTCCAACAAGGCATTGATCAATGCCATCGAGACCCAGTTGGACCAATGCTGCTGTGCTGTCCTGCTGGCAGGTGTCTATGAGGAATACAAACGCTGGACGAACATCGAATTCGATGCCTTCCGCAAACTGAAAGTCCCTTTGGTGCTGATCCAGGCAGCTGACCCCAAATTCACCTCCTACAAGGAAAAACGCGCCGCTGATGTGATTGTCGGCTGGAATGACACGGAACTGGGCGAGGCGATTGAAAAGATTGCCAAGAAAAACAGGATCATCAAATAACCTATCCGGTATCCAAAGGAAAACTGCCTGACAGTTTACGCTACAATACCAGTATGCTTTCCCTGTCAGGGAATATGTTGTTTCGTCAGTAGCTGCCCGGCTACAGCCGGGGGCTGGCATAAAAAACTGAAATCCGATGATTCCCGATTTTGCCTATCCCATCATCCGTCCGTTCCTGTTTGCGATGGATCCGGAAAATGCCCATCTGTTCACGTTGTCTTCTATGCGGACAGCTGCAAAGCTTCGCCTGACTGCTTTGGCACCTTCCATCACCCCGTTGCCCCGGAAGGTGATGGGGTTGGATTTCCCCAATCCGGTGGGGCTGGCGGCAGGCTTGGACAAGAACGGTTCCTGTATCGATGGGCTGGCTTCGCTGGGTTTCGGTTTCCTGGAACTGGGAACAGTCACTCCCCGTCCACAACCGGGCAATCCAAAACCCCGGATGTTCCGCCTGCCAGATGCCGAAGGACTGATCAACCGGATGGGATTCAACAATGACGGAGTGGATGTCTTGGTTGAAAACGTGAAGGCTTCCCGTTTCTATCAGCAGAAGAAGGGGATCCTGGGACTGAACATCGGCAAGAATGCCGTCACACCGATTGAGAAGGCTGTGGATGATTACCTGACCTGCCTGGAGAAGGTCTATCCGGTCGCCGATTACATTGCCATCAACATTTCTTCTCCGAATACAAAGAACCTGCGCCAGCTCCAAGGGGAATCTGAACTGGACAACCTGCTGAAACAATTGACGGATGCCCGTGAACGCTTGACCCAACAGCATGCCCGGTACGTCCCACTGGCATTGAAGATTGCACCGGATATCGATGACGGACAGACAGTCCATATTGCGGATGCCTTGCTCCGGCACCAGATTGATGGGGTAATCGCCACCAACACCACCATTTCCCGTGATGCGGTGAAACACCTGAAACATGGGTTGGAGACCGGCGGGCTTTCCGGCGCACCGGTGAAGGATGCTTCAACCCATGTCATCCGTGCGCTGAAAAAGGTATTGGGTGATGCCATCCCGATCATCGGTGTCGGCGGCATCCTGTCTGGGGAAGATGCACAGGAGAAAATCGAGGCGGGCGCCTCGTTGGTCCAGGTTTTGACCGGCATGATCTATACCGGCCCCGGACTGGTCAGGAACTGTATCCAGACGCTGAGGCGGCATTCAACCTGACAGCAAAAAGCAGCAGCACTTCCTGGCAGGGTGGTTTCTGTTTCCCTGTCAGGAATGATGCCGCCCCTGCTTCCAGCCAGGCAATATGGGAAGAACGCAGACAGGCTTCCGGAGTGACATCCCGTTCCAAACAGAAAACCCTTCCTTCAGGATATCAAGCCATCCAAGCATGATTCCATCAAGCAGGATTGGACCATGGCATTCCCTGAAACAGGGCTTTGCTGGACTGTACATCTGTTAAAATAATTCCCGTCCAATGGCTTTTTCAGGGGAATCCTCATGAAAAGAATGCTTGTCGCGGTACTTGCCGCCCTCACGATGCTGGTTACCGGCTGCCAGAGTTCCACAGAATCAGGGGCAACCAAAACCACCCGTAAACAGCTGCTGCTGGTGCCTGCTGAAGCCGTGAACCAGCAGTCTGCCCAGCAGTACCGTGCAACGCTTATCAAGGCACAACGTTTGAGAAGGCTGGATACCACAAGCCCTGATGCCCAACGTGTCGTTGCCATTGCCCAACGGCTGGCAAACCAGGTCAGCGTCTTCCGGCCAGATGCCACGACCTGGAAATGGGAAGTCAATACCATCAAAAGCGATGAAGTGAATGCTTTCTGTATGCCGGGCGGCAAGATTGCCGTGTTCTCCGGCATCATCAGGAAACTGAACCTGACTGATGACGAACTGGCGGCAGTCATCGGTCATGAAATCTGCCATGCCTTGCGCGAACACAGCCGGGAAAAGGTTTCCCAGCAGCTTCTGCAGCAAGGTGCCATTACACTGGTCGGCATTGCAACCGGCAGCCAGATACAGCAGGGGATGGCGGCATTGATAGGACAATATCTGTTCAGCCTGCCTTACTCCAGGACAATGGAGACCGAGTCTGACATCATGGGCCTTGAACTGATGGCACGGGCTGGCTTCAACCCTGAGGCAGCACCGAATGTCTGGCGGAAGATGGCGAAACTCCAAGGCGGAAAGGCACCGCCCCAGTTCATGTCAACGCATCCTTCTGACCAGACCCGTATCGCCAACCTTGAAAAGGCATTGCCAACGGTGAAACCCCTTTATGAAGCAGCCATCCAGAACCGTGGCTGAATATTGATGGAAAGGAAACAACGATGAAGAAATGGTTTACCCGATCTGCCCTCGCTGCAGCTTGCCTTGCGGCACTCTGTGGCTGCCAGACAACAACAATGGGAGGCGCTACCGGCTCCGACCGCAGCCAGCTGATGATTGTCTCTGCGGAAGAGATGAACCAGCAGTCTGCACAGGCTTACCGTTCGCTGCTGGCCAAAGCAAAACAGGCCAATGCACTGAATACAAACCGGTCTTATACCAACCGGGTTGTCTCCATTTCAAAACGGTTGATCAACCAGGTTGGTGTTTTCCGGAAAGATGCCCTGCGTTGGAAATGGGAGGTCAATGTCCTGTCTTCCAAGACCGTCAACGCTTTCTGTATGCCTGGCGGCAAGATTGCCGTTTATACCGGGTTGATTGATTCCCTGAAACTGACTGATGGTGAACTGGCGGCAGTCATCGGTCATGAAATCTGCCATGCGTTGCGTGAACATTCCCGTGAACAGGCTTCCCAGCAGGCAGCAACCAGTATCCCGACCGCTATCTTGGGTTCTTTCATCGGTTCTTCTGAACTCGCCAGTGGCATGAACAAGGTCCTGTTCTCCCTGCCTTTCTCCCGCTCAATGGAGACCGAAGCTGATACCATGGGTATGGAACTGATGGCACGGGCTGGTTACAACCCTGAAGAGGCTGTCAATGTCTGGCGGAAAATGGCCGCCCTCAATGGCGGCGGCAATTCTGTTGCCATCCTTTCAACCCATCCTTCAGACAACAGCCGGATTGAAAACCTGCAATCCCATCTGCCTGAAGTCATGCCGCTCTATGAAGCGACTTTATCAAAGAAACCGACCGGTACAACCCGTACCAAGAGCCGCCACAGATAACCAGACAGGCTACCAACCCATGAAAAATGCCAGGGACATATGCCTCTGGCATTTTTCATGACAGGGAACGGCTGGATTATTTCTTCTTCTGGTCTTTCACCCAAGAATCGCGAAGCGTGACCGCCCGGTTGAATACCGGTTTCCCTGGCTGACTATCCACCAGATCCGCCACAAAATATCCCTGACGCTCAAACTGGAAGATATCGCCCGGTTTCGCCTTTGCCAGCCCTGGTTCCAGATAAGCATCGACGGTTTCCAGAGAATCTGGATTGAGGGCAGCCAAGAAATCCCGGCCATTGGCATCCGGCATCGCCTCTGCAAACAGGCGGTCGTAAAGACGCACTTCTGCTGGTACTGCATCACTGGCACTTACCCAATGGATGGTTCCACGGACTTTGTAGTTCTGGCTGGTTTCAGTACCGCTACGGCTGTCCGGCAGGTAGTTGGCATGGACCGCAATGACATTGCCATCAGCATCTTTATCACAGCCAGTGCATTCCACGATGTAAGCACAACGCAGACGTACCCGGTTGCCCGGATAAAGACGGCGGTAACCTTTGACAGGGGTTTCCATGAAGTCATCCTGTTCAATCCAGAGTTCCCGGGAGAAGCTGAACTGGCGTTCTCCGCGTTCCGGATAATGGGGATGGACTGGGGCAGTACAGGTTTCAACCTGTCCTTCTGGATAATTGTCGATGATGAGCTTGAGTGGATGCAGGACAGCCGCTGCCCGGGGCGCCTTGGGATCCAGGTCATCGCGCAGGCTACCTTCCAATGTGCTGATGTCAATCCAACCATCTGCCTTCGCCACGCCGATCCGTTCACAGAACAGGCGGATGGATTCAGGGGTATATCCCCGGCGCCGTATACCGACGATGGTCGGCATACGGGGATCATCCCAGCCATCGACCCGTTTTTCCTCAACCAACTGGAGCAGCTTGCGCTTGCTGGTGATGGTATAGGTCAGGTTCAGGCGGGCAAATTCATACTGATGTGGCAGGGGTTTTTCCAGAAACCCACCAACCACCCTGCCGTCTGGCAATGTGGTCTTCTCAGCCAGCCTTTCCAGGATCCAGTCATAAAACGGGCGGTGGTCCTGGAATTCCAGGGTACAGATGGAATGGGTGATCTTCTCCAACGCATCCGAAATCGGATGGGTATAGTCATACATCGGATAGATGTTCCACTTGTCCCCGGTCCGGTGATGGGAAGCATGGCGGATCCGGTAAATGACCGGGTCCCGCATGTTCATGTTCGGTGATGCCATATCGATCTTGGCGCGGAGGACATGCGCCCCATCCGGGAATTCTCCGTCTTTCATGCGGCGGAACAGGTCCAGTGATTCCGCAGCAGGCCGGTTCCGGTAGGGAGAATCCGTACCTGGATGGTTGAAGGATCCCCGGTTTTCCGCCATTTCTTCAGGGGACTGGCTGTCCACATAAGCATGCCCTGCCTCAATCAACCCACATGCCATTTCATAGAGCGTATCGAAATAATCACTGGCAAAATGCAGGTAAGGGATGCCTTCCTGTTCCCAGGAAAACCCAAGCCATTGGACACTGTCTTTGATGGTATCGACAAATTCCTGGTCTTCCTTGGTTGGATTGGTATCATCAAAACGCAGATGGCAACGTCCCTTGTAATCTTCTGCCAAGCCAAAATTCAGGCAGATGGATTTTGCATGCCCGATATGCAGGTAGCCGTTCGGTTCCGGCGGGAAACGGGTGATGACCGGTGGCATTCCGGAACGTTGGTAAGTCCCCTTTTCAAGGTCTGCATCAATGATGGTCCGCAGGAAATTGGACGGTTGTGTAGGAGGTGTATTGCTGTTTTTATTGTCTGCGCTCATAACATGACCTGAAAATAAAGTTGCCGACATTGTACGCAACTCTGGAAAACTAATAAACACTGACCCAGCGCAATGGCTGTCCATGGGAACCGGCTGACGGTCAGACAGCCTTTTTCTTGCTGCCGATCTTGCTTTCTGTCCCGGATATCAGATTGATGATGTTCTGGCGATGGCGGAAAACCAGACATGCACTGATGATGCAGATGGCATAGAAAAAGGCATCGACCCGGAACATCAAGCCATAATAGACTGGTGCCAGTGAAGCAGAAACCAATGCAGAAAGGGAAGAATAACGGGTCAGGAAAGCAACCACCAGCCAGGTCAGCAGGACAAAAACACCCAGCATCGGGCTGATGCCCAACAAGACGCCCAGCCCTGTTGCCACTCCTTTACCTCCCTGGAACCTGGCAAAGACCGGAAACAGGTGCCCAAGGAATACAGCAACGGCAACAGCCGCCACGCCCCAACTGCCAATCCCGACCTTATCAGCCAGCCAGGATGCCAGGAAAACCGCCAGCCAGCCCTTTGCAGCATCACCCAGCAGGGTCAATGCCGCCGCCGCCTTATTGCCAGAACGCAGGACATTGGTTGCGCCTGGATTGCCGGAACCATAGGTCCTGGGATCTGCAAGACCAAACAGTTTACTGGTCACCAACGCAAAAGAAATGGAGCCCAGCAGATAAGCAATAACAATGAATAATGCTGTGTACATAGTTTTTCAAGTTACTGGGAACCCGGTATGGCCAAGATGGCAATATTCCTCCAAGGCAGGGATTTTCCGGTTTCCAGCCATAAGTTGGATATTATGCCTGATTTCTGCCATTTTTCAGCAAGAATGTTGATTTTCATCATTTCCAGGCTTATCCCTTATCATGACGATGCTGTAGAAGAACCCATGGTTCCCCGGGGATGATGCTGCGCATGAAGCTGTTTCAGGCGATGGTGGGCGATATGGGTATAAATCTGGGTTGTCGTGATGTCTGAATGCCCCAACAGCAATTGGACAACCCGCAGGTCCGCTCCATGGTTCAACAGATGGGTGGCAAAGGCATGCCGCAATGTATGTGGTGACAGTGGGTCGGTGATGCCGGCCTTGACTGCATATTTCTTGACCAGTGTCCAGAACATCTGACGGGTCATCAAGGTTCCCCGTGCGGTGACAAACAGGTAATCCGATTGTTTCCCGGACAGGATTACCGGACGGCTTTCCACCATATAGCGGGAAATCAGGCTGTCTGCCTGCTGGCCGAACGGCACCAGCCTCATCTTGTCCCCTTTGCCAAGAATCCGCACAATGCCTTCATTCAGGCTGACCGCATCCAGTTTCAATGCGGTCAGTTCTGAAACCCGCAAGCCGCTGGCGTACATCAGTTCAATCATCGTCCGGTCACGGAGCCCCAAAGGCGTCCCACAGTCCGGTGCCTCCAGCAACGCCTCTACCTGGGATTCAGACAACGCATGGGGAAAACGCTGTGGCTGTCTGGCAGCATGCATCCGGCTGCATGGATTGACGGCAATCCGTCCCAAACGCATCTGATACTGATAGAACCGCTTGAATACCGTCAACCGGCGGTTGGCAGAAGTTGCCTTGCTGGCGGCATGGCGTGCCAGGAAATACCGGTTCAGATGTTCCTGCCCCACCTTGTCAAGTTCTGTCACTGTGGATTCAGCCTGCAGCCAAAGGGCAAACCCCTTCAGGTCATTCCGGTATGAAGCAAGGGTATTGGCAGACAGCCCGTCTTCCAGCCAAAGGGCATCACAGAACGTATCAATCAACAGGCTGTTGGCAGCTGAGAGGGCTGTTTTCCTGTTTTCCTGTGTTTTTCCTGTTGCCTGCATCTTCACTGTTCCCCAAAACCCAACAACCGGGGGCTTTCCTGTTGGTTATTCAAGATTGCCCTTGCGCCAATGCCCAGTCAATATGTTCTTTCACCATATCAGAGGATGTCCCACGCATCGCCATCAACGCTTTCCGGATGGACGGTCTGTCAATGACCGTATCCTGGCTGTTCAATGCATTGCCCATTGCAACCGCCAGGTTACGGCACCAGCAGTCATAACCGATACGGCGTATCGGACTGCCAGCCATCCGTTCATTGAACGTCCCTTCATCCCATGCTGCCAGTTCAACCAATGAAACCGCGTCCAACCGATGGCGTACAGCAAAATCGGGAACAGCTGCCTGTTTTGCGAACCGGTTCCATGGGCAGCAGAGCTGGCAGTCATCACAGCCATAAATCCGGTTCCCGACCAAAGGGCGCAGTTCCACGGGGATACTGCCCCGCAGTTCTATCGTCAGGTAAGAAATGCACCGTCTGGCATCTACCATCCTCGGTGCCACAATCGCACCGGTTGGACAGTTCTGCAGACACCGGCGGCATCCACCACAATGGCCAGTTTCCGGTGCATCGACCGGCAATGGGAGGTCAACCAGGATTTCACCGAGGAAGAAAAACGTCCCTGCCCTACGGCTGACCAGCAGGTCATTCTTCCCCCGCCAGCCGATGCCTGCCTGCGCTGCCAAGGCAACTTCCATCACCGGTGCTGAATCTGTGAACACCCGGTAACCAAATGGGCCATGTTCCGCCTCAATCCTGGATGCCAGTTCCTGAAGCCGTGAACGCAGGACCCGATGATAATCCCTTCCCCGGGCGTAAAGCGAAATCCGTGCCATCAAGGGCCTTGATGCCATCTGCCTCTCATGCGCCATTACCTGCGGACCGTTTCCTGACAGGTAATCCATCCGGACAGAAACCACCCGGACTGTCCCGGGAACAATCTGTTCTGGATGGCACCTTTTCAGTCCATGCGCCGCCATATAATGCATTTCACCGTGGTATCCCTTCGATAACCAATGGACCAGCCTTTCTTCAGCGCCTGCAATCTGGATATCTGACACACGCAACTCTGCAAACCCGAGTTCCGCTGCCCAGACCCGCATTTTTTCAACCAATCCCGCCAATTCCACCGCAGATTCCATGCAATGATGTGTTTTTCCGTCCAATTCCACTGCCAATCTTGATACTATAACGGTGAAAGGCATTCAAAGGAAAATCCCTGTTGACCATCGTCCCTATCCCTTTGACATGACACCATTGACATTTTACTTAAAGGAAGAAGCAGATACCTGTGCATTGGGTGCCGCCTTGGCCGGTGTCCTTGAGAAAGGCCTGAGCATCCATCTGAAAGGCGGGCTCGGAGCTGGCAAAACGACCCTGACCCGGGCACTCCTGCGGGCTACAGGCTACCAAGGCAAGGTCAAAAGCCCAACCTATACGCTTGTTGAGCCTTATACCATCATGCTTGATGGTGAAAAGACTGAGCTGCTGCACTTTGACCTTTACCGGATGGGATGTGCTGAGGAATTCCTTGATGCCGGTTTCCGGGAATCGTTCAATGGCACCACCATCCAAATCATCGAATGGGCGGAAAACGCCGGTTCCCTGCTTGAACCACCAGATATTGTCATTGCCCTTGCTATCCAAGGAACCGGCAGACGGGCGCTACTTTCACCGGTTTCCCAAAAAGGGAAGCAATGTCTGGACAGACTTGCATTCATCCCATCGTCAGGCTTATGAATATCCATCCATCCCAACGTTCCCGTTTCCTTTTTTTCCTGTCCGCCCTGCTCGTCTTGTGCTTTATGCTGCTGTCAACTGCAAAGGCGGGAAATATCGTTGCTGTCCGCTCATGGCCTTCTGAAGACAATTCCCGGGTAACGATTGAACACGATGGCACCATCCTGTACCGCCATTTCCTCCTGCCCAATCCGAGCAGGCTGGTCATGGACCTCAGGGAAGCGCCCCTGAATGATGTGCTGAAAAGCCTTGAAGGACGCATCCAGCCCAATGACCCGTTCATCAAAAGTGCCAGGGTCGCGCAGTTCGACAAAGAGACGGTGCGGCTGGTCTTTGACCTGAGGCAGCCGGTCTCTCCCCAAGTCTTTTTACTGGATCCTGTCGGCCAGTACCAGAGACGGCTGGTCTTGGATGTCTACCCGAAAAACTCCCGGAAAACAGCGGCTGTATCATCCAGACCCGCTAAAAGGACCTCAACCCATTCTGCCCGGCCTTCGTCTTCAACCAAGGTATCATCAGGACCTGTCAGCCTGAACCGCCGGGTCACGATTGCCATTGACCCAGGCCACGGTGGTGAGGATTCCGGTGCCCTTGGCTATAACGGCTCCAAGGAAAAAGATGTGGTCCTGTCCATTGCCAGACGGCTGAAACGGATTGTAGAGTCCCAGCCAAACATGCGTGTCTTGATGACCCGGAATGCCGATTTCTTCGTTCCACTTGGCAACCGTCCCAAGAAAGCCAGGGCAGCGAAAGCAGACCTGTTCATTTCCATCCATGCTGATGCCGCCACATCCTCATCCGCCCATGGGTCTTCTGTCTTTATCCTGTCAGAGAAAGGCGCTTCCTCAGCAACTGCCCGTACCCTTGCCAACCGTGAAAATGCCTCTGACCTGATTGGGGGCGTCAATATCAAGCATCAGGACAGCCAGGTTGCCAGTGTGCTGGTTGATATGTCGGTATCCGGTCAGATCAAGCAGAGCATGAAACTCGCCAATGGTGTCCTGAAAGAAATGGAGAAAATCAATTCCCTGCACAAATCCCATGTCGAGCAGGCGGCTTTTGCTGTCCTGAAATCCCCGGATATCCCAAGCATCCTGGTTGAAACCGCTTTCATTTCCAATCCAGAGGAAGAAGCCAAACTCAATTCGGCATCCCATCAAGAAGCCATTGCCAATGCCATCATGAACGGCATCAAGGCTTATTTCGCCCAAAATCCTCCCCGGGCGAAATAAACTGGCCTTGTATACGATTGGATTGCAGAGGTCTTCTGCCATGCGGTAAAATGCTATTTCCTTTGATAAGCATCCGTAGCTCAATGGATAGAGTACTGCCCTCCGAAGGCAGGGGTTGTGGGTTCGATCCCCGCCGGATGTGCCATACATCAGTAAAAGGACGTCTCAGGACGTCCTTTTTCATTATATAAATCAATACTTTCCCTATGCAAGTGGTAAAATATAGTAACAGGGAATCTCATAAAATCTTGAAAAAATTAGGACATAATCTAGGACATGAAGCCGTTTAGGACATGGATTATGTCCCAATTCTAAGGGGAAGGCATGGCAACACGGCTGAAAAGACGGCTGACCGACACACAGGTCAAGAAAGTAAAGGCAGCCCAGGACAAACAGGTTCTTCTGCAGGATGGGGACGGTCTTTATCTTGAGGTCAATCCATCCGGTTCAAAGATATGGCGCATGAAGACGATGATGCAAGGAAAGTCCATGCGCCTGACATTTGGCGAATACCCTGGACTGACATTGGCACAGGCTCGCAAAAAATGCGAAGAGACCCGCTCCCTTATCAACCAAGGAATAGACCCACGGGAAGCCAGGAAGGCAGCAGAAGCCGCTGAAAAGGCACGTGCTGACAACACTTTCGAAAAGATAGCCAGGAACTGGCATAAAGACGGACTGCCTGATTGGAAAGAGAATACTGCCAAGGCAACATTGTCCAGGCTGGAAAGAGATGTCTTTCCAAAAATCGGACATATGCCGATAACCGACATTACCCACCAGCAGTTGATTGATGTCCTGAAAACCATTGAGAAGCGGGGAACCATTGACGCTGCCAAGCGGACAAAGACCGATTTAGCACGCATCTACCGGTACGCCATCCAACGGAACATCATCGACCGGAACCTTGTAGATGATCTTGCGGGCGTGCTGAGGCGTGCGAACAAGTCACACTTCGCCACAATCAAACCGGAAGAACTTCCTGCTTTCCTGAAGGCACTGGACCAGAACGCTATCAGGATGTACCTGTCCACGCGGATAGCCATTCAGCTTATGCTGATGCTATTCCTGAGAACAAGTGAACTTATCGGGGCGGAATGGTCAGAGATTGATTTGGAAAACGGTGTCTGGATTGTCCCATGGCAGCGGATGAAGATGGGCAAGCGGAAGATAAACCCAGACCAGACCGACCACCGGATTGACCTGCCGCGTCAGGCTGTCGCCCTGCTGAAAGAACAGTACCAGTATTCAGGACACCGACAGCACGTTTTTCCAAGCCAGAGAGACCCGAAAAAGCCCATGAGCAATGGTGCAATCCTGATGGCTCTGCGGAGAATGGGCTATCAGGGAAAAATGACCGGGCATGGCTTCAGGGCATTGGCAGCCAGTACGCTTGAGGAACTGGGTTTCCGGCATGAAGTCATTGACCGACAGCTGGCGCACAAATCCAAAGACAAGGTGCAGGCATCATATTTCCGTGCCGACTTCCAGGAGGAACGGAAAGAGATGCTCCAGGCATGGGCGGATTATATCGACACACTCCGCAGAAGAAACACCATCAAGCTAGTAAAGGCTGCGTAATGCCTTACGACTTCGATTAACGGGGGACTTATGAAAGACCTGCTATTGAAAATGGCAAAACATCACTTAGAACCTGAGCGGTATTATCGGAAAGACGAATCTTATGGAGATTTTGTAGAGAGCACCTATCAGAAGGGGGAACAAGCACTTCTTAAAAAACAGTTTTCCCATCTGATAGATTTTTTTCGATTGCAAAAAATAGTTGGGATTAAGCTAGACCTCGAAGACAAATTGCAAAAGTACAATCAAGTCCTGGAGAAATATCCTGAAATAAGAAAGGAGATAGACGATTTAATTTATGGAGAAAAAGGACGGCTTGAAAGACTAGATATAAGCAGCATCGAGGAAACGGAAAAAATATTCGAAACGTTACGCAGGACAGAATTGGTACGGAATGATGCAAGGAAAACAATAAATCGAAGTAGAGGGGGCAAAAAGAAAAATGAGAATGAGGGCTTTGTTGATAAAAAACTCAAATTCAACCAAGCGGCCTGTTCTTTTTTTAACAAAAATCCACCTGGCGACAGAGGAAATAAAGAAAATTTTGTTCAAACGATGATAACCCAATTAGGAATTTCTGATGAAGCTGCTAGAGGCTGGTTAAGATTGTTTTTGTCTCAAAAATTTCACGTATCTGCTTAAGCATATACCTAAACAAAGTCTTCAAAGAACGGCTTAATACTTCCCTGTAAGGAATAGTTCCTTACGAAACCATCATGTTTTGGAGGTACTTATGCTAGTCAACAACATTCAAGAAAACATCAGGCGTCCACGTCCGCTGTCATGGGTGATGGACTTCACAAATCTTTCCAAACAATCAATTTATCGCCTTATGGCGGAAAATGATTTTCCACGCCAAATCAATTTAGGGGCAAGAAAAGTTGCTTGGCTTGAATCTGAAGTCAGGGCATGGCTTGACCATCGTATTGAAGCCTCAAAAGCATCATAAGAGGCCTTCCATGGAACAGATAAAAGACCTGCTGGGTGATGCCTTCCCCATAAAAGAAAACCCCCATGCAGCAGAAACTACACAGGGGAAAGCAATAACCGAAGAACATTCTACATCAAACAGGGAACCGATTACAGGACAACTTGCGCTTATCGCTGGGATACTCAGAAAAAACGGGCGGATAAGCACAGAAGATGCTGGGCGAGCTGGAATACTTGCAAAAAGCCTATCTGCAAGGATTTGCGACCTACGAGAGCGAGAATGGGTTATACACACTGATATAACCCCGCAGGATGCAGGGTACGGTATCAAGAAACCTTTGCCGCTGTATATCCTTAAGGAAATCCCGTTGTTTGATTTGGCTGGAAGCTATGGGCGTTGATCGAAGCAGACGGCAGAAGCAAAAGAGAAAAGAACAAGGGTTTTACGCATCCCCAAGGAACCTGCTGAAATCCCCGGATTTCCGTGAGCTGTCAGCATGGGCGGTCAAGCTGTATTTTCACTTTGCCAGCCAATACAACGGTTATAACAATGGCAAGCTGACAGCGGTTTATTCTGAGCTTTTGAGAGACTTGGCCTTTTTGTCCCCTACTCGCATTGTCAATGCAAAACGGGAATTAACTGAAAAAGGGTTCATCAGGCAAACTGCCATTGGGAACAAGCGAACAAAAGAACCGGACCGCTTTGCCATCTTGAAACCGTCACTAGGTATTGACTGGACTGCAAACGCGGACAACATAGCCATGAAACCGCCTTGATTATCCTATAACAGGAAAAATGTGTGGCTTCTACCGTGGAAGCAGAAACAGGCTTTTTACTTCCACCTTGGAAGCAGATACCCCGAAAATAGGATTATCTACTTCTACCGCAGAAGCCATATCGCACTAAAAACACCGTTTTTCTACTTCTACCGTAGAAGACCTATATAGATATATACCATATGCCCTGTTTGTACGGGGCTAGAGGCTGAAAGGAAACAGATGAACATTACGACAGAGACGATAACGAGGGCTTTCTGTGCTCTCATGGACTTAGGCACAGAAAAAGCTGTTGCAACGGCTGTTGCTGATGGCATTGAGGAACAAACGGCTAGGGCTTTGGTTGCTGGCTTCGAATATGGACTAGATGACCGCCTCAAGCCATATAACTTGGCATCACAAGTCAGGGAAACTTTGGAAGCTTATGCCAGTGCTGATGAAAATGAAATCCAACGGCTGATGGTTGCAGATGGCTATCCAGAAGATGTTGCGCGGGCTTTTGCCTATGGCTGCACCTCAAACAGCAAGGAACCACCTAGCCCAGAACAGGCAGAAAAACTGGAAAACCTGAAATCTATGTTTGACCCGCAGGAATGTCAGGAAATCTGCCTTGAAGCCTTGAAGTCCATGAAACTGCTGCGGAGTGCCAAGGAACTGATTGCCGAGGTCAGGACTAGCATCATCGACAGCGGAGCATCCACAGAAGCCGCAGATGCGTTTATCCACGGCTTTATGATTCGATAACCAATATGGGCAGGGCTTTAAGGCCTTGTCCATTTCCTGCTAACAGAAAGGAAACAGGAATCATGGCTAGATTCGAGAAAGGGAAATCTGGCAATCCGTCCGGCAGACCAAAGCAGACAACAGATGAACTTGACCTGATCTATGCGTGTAAACAGAAGTCTATAAAGGCTCTGGATAAACTGGAAGCATTGATGGACAGCGAGAACGAAGGCATAGCCTTGAAGGCATCACTGGCAATCATTGAGCGGGCATACGGCAAGCCACGTCAGGAAATCGACACGACAACCAATCAGCCACCCGAACCGCCAAAGATTGTAATCTCCTTTTTCGACCCTAAAGACGACAAGGAACCGCCAAAAAATGGAATACGCATCACGGATGATTAGGGAATTTACCTTTCTCCCTGGCATCCTCATCTTGCAAAAAAAGAAAACGCACCGCTATGTCCACTAATATAGCGGTGCGTTTTCCTCTGGAAAAGATTCTTGAACGGGAATTTCTAAGATTTTAGACGCACGTTTTCAACCATTGAACCGAAGAACGTCACCAAGTTGTAGTTTTGAATTTTGGCAAATGGTCTTTACGGGCATTGGCGAATGACAGGAAACAGCGCAAATCAGCATTGACATCTTGCACCGCTTCAATGAAAGCAGGTAGGTCTATGCCGTTGGTTTGAAACTGTAAGAGGGCATGTTCTAGAGCGGCTCCCATTTCGTTGAGGTCATAAGTCTTTTCGATAGCTTCTGGCATTTGTCTTTCTCCTTGGTTGATTGATGAACAAACTGATGGAAAGACAACACTGTTTTTCCGACATGACTTTTTCAAATTAGGACATGATTTAGGACATAACTGATTTTTGTAACTAGAAGTTTCTTTTAAAAACAATCGTTTATCAAATCAGTTAGACGCACGCCGGACCATCCAAAAAAACAGGATACAGCAATGGCATCCACATGGATGCCATTTTTATTGGAACTATGCCTTCAAGTTACCGGACGATAGTCTGCGGTTCACCATCGGCACGCTGACGGACCTGACCGATCTGCCAGACGGTTTCTCCTGCTTCCTTGAGCAGGGAAATGGTTTTGCCAGCATCTTCCCTGGCAACAATCACTGCCATTCCGATACCACAGTTGAAGACGCGGTGCATCTCATCTTCTGCTACATTACCATTCTGCTGCAGCCAACGGAACAGAGGCGGCATTTCCCAAGCTTTTGCCTGGATTTCTGCCGTGACATTGTCCGGCAGTATCCGGGGAATGTTTTCAACCAGACCTCCACCGGTGATATGCGCCATCCCCTTGACCCCGACGGTTTCCATCAATTTCAGCAGGGGTTTCACATAGATGCGGGTCGGCTGCATCAGGGCATCCGCCAGTGACCTGCCATCAAAATCGGCTTCGAGATCCGGCTTCGCAACATCTATGATGCGCCTGACCAGTGAATAGCCGTTTGAATGGATACCCGAAGAAGCCAGGCCGATGACTGCATCCCCCGGGATAATCTTTGTTCCATCTATCAGCCGGTCTTTCTCTGCTACCCCGACCGCAAAACCTGCAAGGTCATATTCCCCTTCTGGATACATCCCAGGCATTTCGGCCGTTTCTCCACCAATCAGGGCGCATCCCGCCTGCTCGCAGCCTGCCGCAATCCCTTTGATGACACGGGAAGCCGTTCCGACATCCAGCTTGCCGCAGGAGAAATAATCGAGAAAAAACAACGGTTCTGCGCCCTGAACAAGAATATCGTTCACACTCATTGCCACAAGGTCGATACCGACCGTATCATGGCGGTTAAGCTGGAATGCCAGTTTGAGTTTGGTACCGACACCATCTGTACCCGACACCAAGACCGGGTTCCGGTACTTTTTGCTGATTTCAAAAAGGGCACCGAAACCACCGATGCCACCCAATACGCCATCCCGCATCGTGCGTTTGGCAAAGGGTTTGATGGCATTGACCAGCGCATCACCGGCATCGATATCGACACCGGCATCGCGGTAAGAAAGGGACTGTTTGGCTGAAAGACTCATAATATATGCGCTGCTAGGCGTAAAATAACGATAATGACTATTTTAACAAACTGCTTGCGCGAGTACGACTGAATGGCTTTCTCAATGACTCCTTACCAACGTCAGGCTGCCCTCTGGTCCGGTATCGGGATTGCCTTCATTCTCGTGCTCTGGCTGCTGGGCCCTATCCTGACACCATTTATCGCCGGTGGCGTATTGGCCTATGCACTTGACCCGATTGTGGAACGCATCTGCAAAATCCATATCGGCAGTCACCGTATCCCGCGTTTTGTCGGTGTGCTGATTGTCCTGATGCTGCTGATTGCCGTCATCACCGCCATCATCCTGGTCATTGTTCCGATGCTTCTGACGGAATGGCCGCTGCTGTCTGCGCAGCTGCCTGTTTTCCTGACAAAACTGCATGCGGAACTGAGCGGGTTCCTTGGAAGATTCGGCATTGTCCTGCCACCGGATACGGCTTCTTTACTGAAACAGCTGTTTGATCAGTTCATCCCGAAGTCTGATGAAGGCTGGCAGCAGTTGATACAGAAGGTCAGCCTTGGCTGGTCAACCATCTTCACCATTGCCTGGAACATCATCCTGATTCCTGTTGTCTTCATTTATCTGTTGCTGGATTGGCATATCATCACCCGTCAGCTCCGTGAACTGATTCCCCGTCGATGGGTACCGACCATCATCGGTTTCACCAATGAAGTCAGCACCATGCTGGCGCAGTACCTCCGCGGCCAGCTGTCTGTCATGATCATCCTGTCCATCTACTATTCGGTTGCCCTGACATTGGCTGGTTACACTGTAGGCGTGCCAATCGGCATCATCACAGGCATGATGGCCTTTGTCCCTTATGTCGGCATCTGTGTCGGGGTTTTACTGGCTGCCGCAGCAACCCTGCTGCAGTTTGACGGGATGACGATGTGGATTGTCCTGCTGATGATTTATGGGTTCGGCTATGCGTTTGATGGACTGTTCATGACGCCGAAACTGGTAGGCAACCGGATCCAACTGCATCCATTGATTGTGATTTTTGCCCTGCTGGCTTTCGGGCAGCTGTTCGGTTTTGTCGGCATCCTGATTGCATTGCCTTCTTCTGCAATCCTGTCTGTTGCTTTCCGCCGCCTGCGGAAAGCTTATATCGCCAGCCATTTCTATAAAGGCTGACGGCCATCATGCAAAAACAGCTGCTGCTTGACTTGGGCACTTCCCTGCCACCATCCCTGAAGGATTTTGTGGTTGGACGCAATGCGGAAGTGCTCCAACTGCTCCATGGCATTGCTGAACGCCGTTCGCCAAACCACTTTGCCTATCTATGGGGGGAAGCGGGAACAGGCAAAACCCATCTGCTACAGTCATTGGCACAATATGCACCAGCACGTTATATCGCTTCATATTCCCCTTTGGGTGATTTCTCCTTTTCGCCGGAAATCTCGCTGTACCTGTTGGATGACTGCGACAGGCTGCCCCCCCGTGAACAGATTGCCGCATTCAATCTGTTCAACCAGATCCGTGACAGCCAGTCTGCCTACCTTGTCACAGCAGGCAACTGTGCCCCTATGGCACTGCCTCTCCGGGATGACCTGCGGAGCCGTCTCTGTTGGGGATTGGCCTATCAGCTCCATGGATTGACGGATGAAGAGAAACTCGAGGCCCTTGCCGCCCAAGCAAAGTCCCGGGGAATCAACCTGTCGGCAGGTGTCCTGCCATGGTTGCTGGCACATTACCGTCGGGACCTGCATTCCCTGGTGCAGATTCTGGATGAACTGGACCATTACTCCCTTCAGATGAAACGCACGGTCACTTTACCGCTCCTGCATGATCTGCTGCAACAGAAACTGGAACAGCCACATGACTGACACGCTTGCTTTGTTTGACCTTGACAATACCCTGCTGCCCATCGATTCCGATTATGAATGGGGACAGTTCATCGTCCGTATCGGTGCGGTCGATAAGGACACTTATGAGAAAAAGAACCAGATGTTCTTCGACCAGTATATCGCTGGGACACTGGATCCCGCTGAGTACCTGGCATTCGCATTGGGGGAACTGAAGGGAATTCCCCGGCATCAGCTGGATGCCTGGCGGCAGCAGTATATGGAAGAGGTCATCCTGCCGAATATCTGCCCCGCAGCACGTGACTTGGTCAATAGCCATCTTGACAAGGGCCATCTGACGGCAATTGTGACTGCAACCAACCGGTTTGTGACCGAACCCATTGCACAAGCTTTTGGTGTGGAACACCTGATTGCCGCTGTCCCTGAAGAAGCATCCGATGGCAGTTTGACGGGCAATCTGATTGGCACGCCGACATCAGGAAAAGGTAAAATTGAACACACTGAAAAATGGCTGGCATCGATGGGACTTTCCTTTGACCATTTTGCAGAGAGCTGGTTTTACAGTGACTCGGACCGTGACATCCCGTTGCTGTCAAAAGTGAAGCATCCTGTCGCCGCCAATCCAAATGACCGCCTGAAAGCCTATGCCCAGGCAAAAGGATGGGATTTACTGTATTTGTTCAATGATTGATTTTCTCAGAAAGATTTTTGGCCTTTCTTCTGGAAAACCGGCTTCCAAGCCGGAAAAAGGCGGTGTTTCCCCTGGCCCTGGCCAGATGCCAGTAATCCTTCAGGCAGATGAGCATCGGATTGATCCCCGCCTTGTCTCCAAAAACGCTGTCCGTGTTGTAACAATCCTGCAACAGGCAGGTTATGCCGCATTTATTGTCGGTGGCGCTGTCCGCGACCTGATGCTGGGTGAAAAACCGAAGGATTTTGATGTTGCGACAGATGCAACCCCTGAACAGGTCCGCCGTCTTTTCCGTCGGGCATTCTTGATTGGAAGGCGTTTCCAGATTGTCCATGTCCGTATGGGCCGGGATGACCTGTTTGAAGTGACGACGTTCCGAGGCAACTCCCAGAAACCGGCTGAAGTGGATGACTCCGGCCGTCTGTTGAGTGACAACACGTTTGGTACCCAGGCTGAAGATGCTGCACGCCGGGATTTCACTATCAATGCCCTGTATTACAACCCGACTGACCAGACTTTGCTGGATTACCATCAAGGTATCCATGACCTGGGAACCAAGACCCTGCGTATTATCGGTGATGCCGAACAGCGTTACCGTGAAGACCCTGTCCGGATGCTGCGGGTGGTGCGTTTTGCTGCAAAACTGGGGTTCACCCTGGATAGTGCCACCAGTGCCCCAATCCATCAGTTATGCCATCTTCTGGACAATATCCCACCCGCCCGCCTTTTCGATGAAACCCTGAAGCTGCTGATGAGCGGCCATGCAATGTCATGCCTGAATGAACTCCGCACCTACGACCTGCATGGCAGGCTGCTGCCTTTGCTGGATGAGGCACTTTCCAACCCAAAGGCTGCCTGTTTCATTGAAACTGCCCTTGCCCGTACTGACCAACGCATCAATGATGGCAGGACCGTATCTCCAGGATTCCTGTTTGCCGTCCTGTTATGGAAAGAAGTTGAAACCCAATGGGAAGCTTTCCAAGCAAAAGGGGAATACCCGATTCCGGCACTGGTAGCGGCTGCCAATGCAGTTTTGGACAGACAGACTGAAACGCTCGCCATCCAACGCCGTATCGCTGCTGATATGAAGGATATCTGGCTGCTGCAGCCACGCTTGGAACGCCGGAGCGGCAAGTCGGTTTTCCGCATCCTGGAAAACCCGCATTTCCGGGCGGCTTACGATTTCCTGCTGATCCGCTGTGAAACCGGTGACCTGGATGCAGAGACCGGCGAATGGTGGAAAGCATTTGCAGCGGGTTCTGCTGAAGAACGGCAATCCCTATTGGAATCCCTTTCCAAAAGGGCGGCTGACAACAGCCGTAGCCGGAAAAGACGGCGTAGGCGTAAACGGTCCCCCTCTTCAGGAGAGGGGACCGCGGAAGCACCTGCTCCCGGAATGACGGCACCTTCCAACTGATATGCTGGACAATACCGCTTATATCGGACTCGGCGCCAATCTGGGCAATGCCTTGCAACAGGTCAGGGCGGCTGTGGACATTTTGGACCACCTAGACCCAATCCAGATCGATTCGGTTTCATCGCTTTACAGGACTGCTCCCATCGATTCTTCTGGTGATGACTATATCAATGCGGTTGCCCGTTTATCGACATCATTGGACGCAGACCAGTTGCTGGATGTCCTGTTGCAGGTTGAAAGGGACTTTGGCCGTAAACGGCCTTACTACAATGCCCCCCGGACATTGGACCTTGACCTGCTGCTGTTCAATGATGAACAGCGCACGACACACTGTTTGACATTGCCGCATCCCCGTATGCATGAACGGGCTTTTGTCCTGTTCCCCCTGACGGAAATCTCCCCGGATATTGTGATTCCCGGCAAAGGCTATGCAAAGGGATTCCTCGATTTGGTATCCAGTCAACAGATCCTTCGACTTCAACCGTTCTCTCCCTGAGGTTTTTATGTTCAATATCCCTATTTTTCTCCAGACTGCCGGTCTGCTTGTCATGTCAAATGTCTTCATGACATTCGCATGGTATGGCCATTTAAGGAACCTTTCCTCAAAACCCTGGTACATTGCGGCCCTCATCAGCTGGGGGATTGCGCTCTGTGAATATCTCCTCCAGGTACCGGCCAACCGTATCGGTTTCCAGGCTTTCAGCCTTGCACAGCTCAAGATCCTCCAAGAGGTCATCACGCTCAGCGTCTTTGTGCCTTTTGCAATGATTTACATGGAACAGCCTTTCAAGACTGACTATATCTGGGCGGCACTCTGCCTTGTGGGGGCTGTCTATTTCATTTTCCGTTCGTAATAATTGACCCGATGGCGTGACATAACTGGAAAAAGCAGGCATTATTCGCCTTCAGTTGTTCCCTTTCCTTATTGAGGTTTACATGGCTAACTATCTGCAGGAACGTAAATCCATTACGACGAATACCATCTCAAAACTGTACCAGAACCAGGAAAAAATCACGATGCTGACCTGTTATGATGCCAGTTTTGCGGCGTTGATGGACCAATGCGGTGTCGAGACTTTGCTGATTGGGGATTCCCTGGGTATGGTCTGCCAAGGCCTGGATTCTACACTGCCGGTTTCCATTGATGAAGTTGCTTACCATACGTCCTGCGTCGCCCGTGGCAACAAAACCGCATTGATTGTTGCCGACATGCCTTTCGGTACCTATCCTGACAAGGAAACCGCTTATGTCAATGCGGTCAAACTGATCAAGGCAGGCGCCCATATGGTGAAGTTGGAAGGCGGCATCCTGGTTGCTGATACCATCCGCTATCTGGTGGAACGGAGCATCCCTGTCTGTGGCCATGTTGGATTGACCCCCCAGTCAGTCAACCGGTTTGGCGGCTACCGTATCCAAGGCAAGTCTGAAGATGGCGCAGCACAGGTGATGGCCGATGCCAAAGCCGTAGAAGCAGCTGGTGCTACGATGGTGGTCTTGGAGGCGATTCCCGCAATCCTTGGCAAATCTGTCACCGAAGCGTTGAATATCCCAACGATTGGCATTGGTGCAGGACCGGACTGTTCCGGTCAAGTGCTTGTCATGCATGATATGCTGGATGTCTATCCTGGCAGGAAAGCCCGGTTTGTCCGCAACTTCATGACAGGAAGCACCTCTATTGCAGAAGCCATCAGAGCCTATGTCGCCGCAGTGAAAGACGGTTCCTTCCCAACCCAAGAACACTGCTTCTGAACTGCTACAATAGAAGGTTTCCCAACAAAAAAGCAGCATTAACGCTGCTTTTTTGTTTTCTGACAACTTCTGATAAATATCCATTAAATGCTTTCAACAGCTACTATCTTTCCCTATTTTTTCCATGCTTTCTTTAGGTCTTTTATCCACTGACGGGTTGGAAGCCGGGTTTCTTCCTTGATCCGGTTGGCTTCTGCATCCAAGGATTCCCAATCAATGGCAGGTTTTTCCTTGAAAGCCAAGACAATGACATTGCCTTCAGGAATGGGGGACATGGCAACAACATCCTTGAAAGATTGCTTGATTGCCCGGATATTCTTGTCATAGCTTGGCACATCACCAAACAGGTTGACTGCCATGATACCGTCTTCTTTCAGGCATCTGCAGCAATCAGCATAGAATTCCGGTGTATCCAGCACCGGACCCCGTGCTTCGGCATCATACAGGTCAACATGCATGATATCGAACACACCAGCATATTCTGGCGCTTTGACAAAATCCAATGCATTGACCAGATGGACATGCAACCGCTCATTGTCAGGTGGCAGTCCAAACATACTGTGGCAGACAGCGATGACTTCTGGATTGATTTCTGCAACATGGCTGATGCTGTCTGGAAAGGTTGCATAGCCAAATTTTGTCAGTGATGCCGATCCAAGCCCAAGATTGGCAATCCGCTGCGGTTTCTTGTTGAAGAGCATCCAGGCAACCATTTTATGGCTGTAAGACAGGACAAGCTGGTTGGGATTACGGATCCGCATCGCCCCTTGGATCCATTTTGTACCAAAATGCAGGTAACGGATACCAGCACTTTCTGACAGGGTGACTGGCGCAAGCCGGATACGCTTGTTCTTGACTGGTTCCCGACGTTGCGAAGCTTCTTTTTCAATTGATTTCCGTTTAATCAGCATTGACTTGATCCATTCAAACATCTTTCCCGGTCTCCTCTATCCATATGGATACGTGAATACGGACGGAATTCCTGTTATCTCATGAAAAAACCCCTTAAGCGGACTTAAGGGGTTTTGAACTCGCATCCAACCCAGCCCGAAGGCTGGGAAACGGATCCAATCAATAATCAACAGGGTTGATTATTTCTTTTTACCGATGTTGGAAACAACGTTCAGGCTCTTGATACGGCCAGATTCAACACCAGCATCTGGGTCGATCATAGCATTGATCAAGCAAGGTTTCTTGGAAGCAACAGCTTCTTCCAGAGCAGCCTTCAGTTCGGTTGGGTTGTTGGCCAGATAGCCTTTACCACCGAGAGCTTCCATCATCAGGTCGTAACGTACACGACCCAGACGGGTACAAGAAATCTGACCACCGGTATCTGCTTCGTTACCCTTGTAGATACCACCGTTGTTCATAACGATGATGGTAACTGGCAGCTGATAACGGGTGATGGTTTCGATTTCCATACCGGAGAAGCCGAATGCGGAGTCACCTTCAACAGCGATGACTGGATCAGAGGTGACAGTTGCTGCTGCAACGCAGTAACCCATACCAATACCCATAACACCCCAGGTACCGGTGTCCAGACGACGGCGTGGCTGCAGGATGTCAACAACCATACGGGTGTTGTCCAGAGCATTTGCACCTTCGTTGACCAGGTTGACATTTGGATTAGCAGCGATGTATTCCTTAACAACATTCAAGGAGTTCTGATAGTTCATTTCACCGCCATTGTAGGTGGTCAGTTTTGCTTTCAGTTTTTCCTTGTTGGCTGCAACCTTGTCGAAGATTTCCTTGCACCAGTCTGCTGGAGCCTTGTAGCCTTTAACAGCAGCGGTAACCTGTGGCAGGGTAACCTTAACGTCACCAACAACTGGAGCAGCGATTGGCTGGTTGGAGTCGATTTCCTGAGCCAGTACGTCGAACTGGACATATTTCTTCAGTTCATTGCCCCAGGTCTTGCCTTTACCATGCTGCATCAGCCAGTTCAGACGTGCAGCAATCAGGATACATACGTCGCAGCCTGCCAGTGCACGTGCACGGTTTGCAGCAGCGGACAGAGGATGGGTGTCAGGAATGGTACCTTTGCCCATACCCATTGGCAGGAATGGGATACCGGTTTCTTCGATGAAAGCCTTGACTTCAGCTTCAGCACGTGCATAAGCACAGCCTTTACCGATAACAGCAACTGGTTTCTTAGCAGCCTTGATGACTTCTGCAGCACGTGCAACATCTGCTGCTGCTGCTGCTGCACCACCGATAGGAGCTGGGGTGAAACGCAGTGCGTTTGCTTCTGCCAGAGGCATGGTCTGACCGAACAGACGTGCAGGAAGGTCAACATAGACACCACCTGGACGACCGGTCAGTGCGGTACGCATTGCACGGGCGATACCGATAGGAATATCGCGGATGCTGTTGATACGGTAAGAAGCTTTACAATGTGGTTTTGCAATCTGGAACTGATCCATTTCTTCATAGTCGCCCTGCTGCAGGTCGACGATGTCACGTTCGGAAGAACCAGACAGCAACAACATTGGGAAGCAGTTGGTGGTTGCGTGTGCCAGAGCGGTAACACCATTCAGGAAGCCTGGTGCGGAAACGGTCAGAGCTACGCCAGGTTTACCCTGGATGTAACCAGCGATAGATGCTGCATAACCAGCATGCTGTTCTGCACGGAAGCTGTAGAACTTCTGGCCATCTTCCTGCCACAGACGTGCCAGGTTGGTGATAGGAATACCGACAACACCATACATGGTGTCGATACCGTTGTCTTTCAGGACATCAATCAACAGATGGAAACCATCAGTCAATTCTACATTTTCTTCGTTACTCATGAGCAATACCTTTCTATTGGTTAGTTTTGATGTAAACGTCAAGAAACGTCAGCTAAGAGTATGCCTGATAAGGCTGAAAACACTGTTGACCTAAGTCAATTTTCAGCTAGAACAATCCGCTTTCAAGGTATTCCCTTTAGAATAAAAAAGCCGTCATCAGACGGCTTGTTATCTGGATGGTCCCGCCAGCAGGAATCGAACCTGCATTACACGCTTAGGAGGCATGGGTACTATCCATTGTACTATGGCGAGACATCCTCTCTTGGAGAAAGGGTATTCTACCTCAAGCCTGTCAACAATACGAGTGCAGGAAGCGTCTTTTTCCCTGATACTCTGTACAATATCTTTTTCCACCCGCTTTCAACAGTTCATTATGGCCATCATCACACTTTGGGACGCACAGCTTGCTTTTGGGCATTATCCAATGCTGGACCATGCAGAATTCTCGATGGAAGCCGGCGAGAAAATCGGGCTCATCGGCCGCAATGGCACGGGCAAATCATCACTGCTGCAGGTGCTCGCTGGACAAATGGAACTGGATGACGGTTTCCTGAACATCCAGCAGGACCTTTCAACGGCCTATGTTGAACAATCTCCCTGCTATCCGGAGGACAAGACGGTTTTTGAGATTGTTTCCGCTGCGCTGGACGAAGTCCACGGTCTGCTGGCTGAATACAGGATGCTTGCAGATAAACTGGAAAAAGGCAGTGACAACCAGGCACTGGCACGTTTCATGGCATTGCAGAACCAGCTGGATGCCACTGATGCCTGGAACCTGAACCACCGTGTCGAGAATATCCTTGACCGTCTGTCACTGAACCGGAATGACTTGATCGGCAACCTTTCCGGGGGGCAGTATAAACGGGTTGCCCTTGCCAGGGGATTGGTCAGCTCACCTGACCTGCTGATGCTGGATGAACCGACAAACCATCTGGATTTTGAATCCATCCTTTGGCTTGAGAATATCCTGAAAGACTTCCACGGCAGCCTGGTCTTCATTACACATGACCGCCGTTTCCTGGACAACATCGCCACCCGTATCGTGGAACTGGACCGGGGAAAGCTGCTTTCCTACCCTGGCAATTTCAGTGCGTACAAGAAAACAAAGGTACAGCAGCTGGAAGCGGAAACGGTTGAACAGGCAAAGTTCGATAAATTCCTTGCCCAAGAAGAGGCCTGGATCCGGAAAGGCATCGAAGCCCGCCGGACGCGGAATGAGGGACGCGTAAGGCGCCTTGAAGCACTCAGGCTTGAACGGGCTGCACGGCGGGAACGCCAAGGACAGGTACGGTTATCCCTGTCGTCCGGTGAACGCTCTGGACGGCTGGTTGCTGAACTGATGGATGTCTGCAAATCGTTTGGCCCACACCCTATCATCAAGGATTTTTCCGACATCATCCTGCGGGGGGATAAAGTGGGGGTGATTGGTCCAAATGGCATCGGAAAGACCACATTGCTGAAAATAATCCTTGGAGAAATCCCTCCTGACTCTGGCACTGTGCATTTAGGAACCCGGTTGCAGATTGCCTATTTTGACCAGATGCGCTCCCAGCTCAATGACAATGACACCTTGATTGATACAATTTCACCGGGCAGTGAATATGTCGAGGTGGGAGGCCAGCGGAAACATGTGATGAGTTACCTTTCAGATTTCCTTTTCACACCTGACCGTGCCCGCTCACCTGTTTCTTCCTGCTCCGGAGGCGAAAAGAACCGGCTGTTGCTTGCCCGCCTGTTTGCCCGCCCTGCCAATGTCCTTGTCTTGGATGAACCGACCAATGACCTGGATATCGATACGTTGGAACTGCTTGAAGCGTTACTTCTGGATTATGACGGGACGGTTTTCCTGGTCAGCCATGACCGTGCTTTCCTAGACAATGTTGTGACCCAGGTCATTGCCGCGGAAGGAAATGGCATCTGGCGTGAATATGCCGGAGGCTACAGCGACTGGGAACGCACCCGCACTGCACCGCCGCCTGCTAACGGCAGGACAAAGCGCCAAAGTACTGTGACAGCCCCCCCGAAAACGGCATCACCGAAAAAAACGCCCTCCAAGCAACGCAGGAAACTCAGTTACAAAGACCAACGTGAACTGGATGCCCTGCCCGCCAGAATCGCAGCTTTGGAAAGTGAACAGGTACAGGTTTCCCAACGGCTTAATGACCCTACCATTTACAGAGGGGATGGCACTGAAGGCATCCGGCTGAACCAGCGTTTCGTAGAGATTGAAGAAGAGCTGATGGACTGTATGATGCGGTGGGAAGAACTGGAAGCAAAAACCACCGGATGACCCGTACCAGCAATCACTTGGTCCTGCGCAGGAAATCCCTGACCCGGAACCCCATTGCAAAAAGTGCCCCGAAATAGACAATGCCGCAGAAGACCATGACAAGCGCCATGGCACCAATCCGCATGAATGGCTGGGATTTCATGCCTATCCAGTCAAACTGGTCAGCAATCCACAACGAAGCCCCAGCCAACAGGATCAATGCAGCCACAACACGGATAAAAAAGAACCCCCATCCTTTCCTGGGTTGATAGACACCCCGTTTACGCAGCATGATATAAAGGATCAATGCATTGGCACAGCCTGCCAAGCCAATGGAGAGCGACAGTCCTGCATGGGCAAAAAACGGAACAAACAGGAAATTGAGTACCTGGGTGACAATCAGGGTAAAGATGCCGATCTTGACGGGGGTCTTGATGTCTTGACGGGCATAGAATGCTGGTGCCAGCACACGGATCATGACCAGGCCCGTCAATCCAACACCATATGCAACAAGGGATTTAGCCGTCATTGCAACATCCAAATCACTGAAACGCCCGTAATGGAACAAGGTTGTCGTACAGGGAACCGGCAATGTCATCAGCATGATGGCAGCAGGCATTGCCAGCATGAGCGTCATACGGAGCCCCCAATCCAGTAGAGTGGAATATTCTTCCATATCATTGCTGGCATGGGCTTTGGACAGGCTTGGCAGCAGGATGGTCCCCAATGCCACGCCAAGCAGGGCGTTTGGGAACTCCATCAGCCGGTCTGCGTACGAAATCCAGGAAACACTGCCATGTGCCAACCAAGAGGCAATATTGGTGTTGATCATCAGGCTGACCTGGGCAACAGATGACGCAAAGATGGCAGGAATCATCTGCCCGATAATCCGACGGACTCCGGGGTTTCGGAAAGCGCCCAGGATATTGAAGGAAATACGGGGCAGCATACCAATCTTCTTCAACCAAGGAACCTGGATTGCCAGCTGAAGCAGCCCTCCCACAAAAACAGCTCCTGCCAATGCCAATATCGGCTTTTCCAGCAATGGTGCGACAAAGAGCGAGGCGATGATGAAGGAAATGTTCAGCAGGACCGGGGTGAATGCCGGTATCTTGAATTCACGGTTTGTATTGAGAATCCCGCCAGCCAAGGCAACCAATGACATGAACAGGATATAAGGGAACATAATCTGGGTCATCAAGACGGAAACACTGAAGATTTCAGCATTGCCGTCAAGCCCAGTTGCAATGGCATAGACCACATAGTTTGCAAAGGCTATGCCAAGGATACAGACAAGGACCAGCGTCCAAGCCAATGCTGTAGCAACCTTGTCTACCAGCTGCTTGGTTTCAGCCTTGTCTTTCTTGTTGGTATATTCCGCCAGGATAGGGACAAATGCCTGCGAGAAAGCGCCTTCCGCAAAGAGCCTTCTCAACAGGTTTGGAATCCGGAACGCAACAAAAAACGCATCAGTCAGCCCCGATGCGCCAAATGCCTTTGCCACGAGCAGTTCCCGTATCAGACCAGTGATACGGGACAGCAGGGTAAATGCGGAAACCGAGAAAAACGTCTTCAGGAAGTTCATGGGAGGGCATTATATCCCCCTACCGTTGGATTTTTCACATCATCTGCCACTTTTTAGTGCTTGGAACCGTACAACATTATCCGCCTAATGCTTTGACTTTCTTGCAGATTCCTCTATAATTTGTTGTTTACTTTTTTCCGTCCTGATTTTTCAGGTTTTTCAACATTGTTTTTATTGATGGAGTTTCCATGTACGCGGTCATAAAAACCGGTGGCAAACAGTACAAAGTTACCGCTGGCGAAAAATACAAAGTAGAACAGATACCTGCGGAAGTTGGATCCGAAATCACCCTTGACCAGGTCTTGGCTGTCGGCGAAGGCGAATCTATCCGCATCGGCACCCCCTTGGTTGAAGGCGCAACGGTTCTGGCGAAAGTTGTTTCTGAAGGTCGTCATAAGAAGGTCAAGATTTTCAAGATGCGCAGACGTAAGCATTACCAGAAACGTCAGGGACATCGTCAGAACTATACTGAACTTGAAATCGTTTCCATCAATGCTTGATCATGGCCGGATGATGCAGTCAAGGACTGCACCGGTTTGAAAAACTTAATTCTGGAGTCTTAAAATGGCACATAAAAAAGGGGGCGGCACTACCCGCAATGGACGTGAATCCGAATCCAAACGTCTTGGCGTCAAGGTTTACGGCGGTCAGGCCATCAATGCTGGCGGCATCATCATGCGCCAGCGCGGCACGAAAATCCATCCTGGTGAAAATGTCGGCATGGGCAAGGACCACACCCTGTATGCTTTGGTCGACGGCACAGTGAAATTTGCTGTCAAGGGCGCAGACAAGAAACATTATGCAACCGTTGTCCCTGGTGAAGTTGCTAAAAAGAAAGCAACCGGTTGGGAAGCAAGGGTATACGACCAAGCTTGATGTTTCCTGACAGATCCTTTCTGGAATCTGCATCTGGGCATAATGGCTCTGCCGGCAATGGCAGAGCCTTTTCATTATCTGCGGGATGCTTTTATGAAATTCATCGACGAAGCCAAAATTGAAGTTATCGCCGGCAATGGTGGAAACGGTGTTGCTTCCTTCAACCGTGAAAAGTTCAGGCCAATGGGTGGTCCTGATGGCGGTGATGGCGGCAGGGGAGGCAGTATCTGGGCTGAGGCTGACAATAATGTAAATACGCTCATTGATTTCCACTATGTGAAACTGTACCGCGCAAAAAACGGGGAAAATGGACGGGGATCCGATTGTTATGGGAAAGGAGCAGATGACATCACGCTCCGGATGCCAGTCGGTACCGTCATTTCTGACCGGAATACCGGAACCGTTATCGCTGACCTGGTGGAACATGGCCAACGGTACCTATTGGCAAAAGGCGGTGAAGGCGGTTGGGGCAACATCCATTTCAAAAGTTCAACCAACCGTGCTCCCCGCCAGAAAACCGATGGCAAGCCAGGAGAACGCTTTGAGCTGCACCTTGAATTGAAAGTACTGGCAGATGTCGGTCTGCTGGGAATGCCAAATGCTGGGAAATCAACCTTGATTTCCGCTGTTTCAAACGCCCGTCCGAAGATTGCGGACTATCCGTTTACAACCCTACAACCCAATCTTGGGGTTGTCAGGATTGGACATGAAAAAAGCTTTGTGATTGCAGATATTCCCGGACTGATTGAAGGTGCTGCTGAAGGTGCTGGACTGGGACATCAGTTCCTCCGTCACCTGCAGCGTACCCGTCTGTTGCTGCATGTCATTGATGTTTCCCCTTTTGAAGAAACCACCGATCCTGTTGCTGATGCCAAGGCCCTGGCAGAAGAACTGGCAAAATATGATGCTGAACTGGCTTTGAAACCCCGTTGGCTTGTCTTGAACAAACTGGACCTGGTTCCTGAAGAAGCACGTCAACAGCGGATTGATGATATTGTTTCCCGCCTGCAATGGAAAGGACCGGTTTTTGAGATTTCCGCTTATACAAAAGCAGGATGTCCTGAATTGATGGAGGCAATCTACCGTTATTTTGAAGAACTGAGCCTTCAGGAAAAACGTGACAGGAAAACTGGAATCTTAGAAGAAGCACGCAATATTGATTCCATAGATCCTGATGACCCCCGGTTCAAACCGGTAGAATAACGGCTGTCAGCATCTGTAGAAGTTAGAGAGGAACAAATGGCTTCAGTCATCCAGAAAGCAAAACGGATCATCATCAAAGTCGGCTCTTCCTTGGTCACCAATGATGGCCATGGGCTTGACCTTGCTGCAGTGGCTACCTGGGCAAAACAGATTGCCGAACTGCATGCGCAGGGGAAAGAAATTGTACTGGTCAGTTCCGGTGCCATTGCAGAAGGCATGCTGAAGCTTGGCTTCAAACGCCGCCCTGTTGAAGTCAATGAATTACAGGCCTGTGCTGCTGTTGGACAGATGGGGCTTGCCCAGATTTATCAAACCAGTTTTGACCGTTATGGCCTGAACACTGCCCAAGTCCTGCTGACCCATGCTGACCTCGCAGACAGGACTCGTTACCTGAATGCACGGGCAACCCTGATGACATTGTTCCATCTGAATGTGATTCCAATCATCAACGAAAACGATACGGTGGTCACTGATGAAATCAAATTCGGTGACAATGATACGTTAGGGTCCCTTGTTGCCAATCTCATTGAAGCTGATGCCTTGATCATCCTGACAGACCAGAAAGGGCTGTTCACTGCAGATCCTCGAAAAGATCCTGAAGCGGTATTGGTCCAGACTGCCCGTGCAGGAGACACTGAACTGGAGAAGATGGCTGGAGGTGCAGGTTCCGGTATCGGTAGCGGCGGAATGCTGACAAAAATCCTGGCAGCAAAACGGGCAGCCCGTTCCGGCGCCCATACTGTGATTGCATGGGGACGCGAACCCAATGTATTGACCCGACTGGCCAGGGGAGAAATGATTGGGACACAATTGATGGCGCCTGCCAGCCATCTTCAGGCCAGGAAACAGTGGATGGTGGACCACCTTCAGACAGCCGGCAAGGTTTTCCTGGATGATGGCGCTATCCAGAAAATCGTGAAGGAAGGCAAATCATTGCTCCCGATCGGTGTCATCCGCGTTGAAGGTGAATTTGCCCGTGGCGAAATCATTTCATGCATTGATGGCAATGGCCACGAAGTCGCCCGAGGGCTGTCCAACTATTCCTATAGTGAAGCTGCCTTGATTGCCCGGCATAAATCTTCAGAAATCGTCAAGATATTAGGTTATGAAGGTGACCAGGAACTGATCCATCGGGACAATATGATTGTCCTCCAAGCTTAACCAGCATTGTATTTGTTTTCGTTCTGAAGGGGCCTGTTGTTCCGAAGACGGTCTACAATCGCCTCAGCCGGCCCTTCAATATGGGCAGCATCACAGAAATAATCCAACCATAGTACCGCCCTTGGGCGATTGGCAGAATACCAGTTGATGGGGCGCCAGGATTCACTCTTGGACATTGTCCATTCCCCTTTTTTATCAGCATAGGCAAAACGGCGGTATTCTTTGCTGGCACACCGTAATCCCTCATAACTGATGTTCATAGCTCCTGACATGCTTTTTGCGACCAGCGTGTACCGGACTTCATCTTCACCACTGATAGAGACAGACTTCGCATCCAAGAAAAAAAGCTGCGTCTGTGTAGGTCCAATCTCGAATGGAAGCAGGTCTTCTTCCTGCGGATAGGCTGGCAGGACAACCGGCAGGACCTTGAACTCCCTCGGCTTGTCTTCTTCCACTTCATCATCTGGCCAGCCAGTATCTCCAATGATGGTGATATCTGCTGCTGCCTGAAGACTGAATGACATCAACAACAAAAGCAACAGTCCTTTCAAACCGAACTGAAAACGGTTACCTGACTTTCTTTTTACTTCCATACTTCACCTGCTGTCTATTCTGCCGGTTCTGCCTTGATGCAACATTTTTCTGCCCCGCCTTGTCAGGCTGTACTGTTTCAAGGCAATATCCCTGCGCATTGCCTATTTCAGGTACAGGTTCCAAAAAACGGGACAGTTCTTGCAAAGCCTTCATATAAACATTACGTTTGAATTCGATGACAACATCCAACGGCACCCAATAATGATGCCAACGCCAAGCGTCAAATTCAGGCGTTTCAGAGATACCGCTCAAATCGACATCAGTATCCCTTCCCAGCATTCGCAGAAGGAACCAGATCTGTTTTTGCCCCCGATAGTGCCCTCTTATCTCACGCCGGATGAAATGAGGTGGAACATCATAACGCAGCCAATTCTGCGTACGGCCGATGATTTCTACGTGTTCCCGTTTCAATCCGGTTTCCTCTCGCAGCTCACGGTACATGGCCTGCTCAGGTGTTTCCCCATGCTTGATGCCTCCTTGGGGGAACTGCCATGACTGCTCCCTTATCCGTTTTCCCCACCAGACTTCATTGTTGGTATTCAACAGAATAATCCCGACGTTGGGACGGTAACCTTCCCGGTCAAGCATCATCCACCTCAATCTCTTGGCAGCCTGCTCCTCAATCTCAAACAGAAAGCCTGTTTCATGCGTCCATTGCAACAAAACAGGCATCTCTTGCCGATGTCCTGGCAATCTATGGATGCATCTGCCTGCGAATCCTTTAAAATCATATCGATTATAACCCTGTCAAGAAATAAAAGTATCCACTGTTATGAGAGCATCCCAATTTTTTATTTCCACCCTGAAAGAAGCCCCTGCTGATGCTGAAGTCATCAGCCATAAACTGATGGTCCGTGCAGGCATGATCCGCCGCCTAGGATCAGGAATCTATGCCTATATGCCAATGGGACTACGCGTCATCTATAAAGTTGAAAATATCATCCGAGAAGAAATGAACCGTTCAGGTGCTGTTGAACTGCTGATGCCTGTCATCCAGCCTGCCGAACTTTGGCAGGAAACCGGCAGATGGCAGAAATACGGCCCTGAACTGCTGCGGATAAAGGACCGCCACGGCCACGATTTTGTCATTCAGCCAACTTCTGAAGAAATGGTCACGGATATTGCAAGAAGCGTCATCAAGTCTTACCGCCAGCTACCTGTCAATTTCTATCATATCCAGACAAAATTCCGGGACGAACGCCGCCCCCGTTTTGGGCTGATGCGTGGACGGGAATTTACAATGAAGGATGCCTATTCCTTTGACCGCGATATTGAAGGATTGAAAAAGTCATACAAGATTATGTTTGACGCTTATGTCCGCATCTTTAAACGTTTCGGGTTGGATTTCCGCCCAGTGACTGCTGATAATGGCGCAATCGGTGGATCAGGTTCCCATGAATTCCATGTCATTGCGGAAACCGGGGAAGATGCTCTGGTCTATTGCCCTGATTCCGATTATGCCGCCAATATGGAAGCAGCTGAAGCATTGCCGCCAACCCAGCAGCGCCCAGCGCCGGCCATGCCAATGCAGAAAGTCCCAACGCCAGGACAGACTGCCTGTGAAGCTGTCAGTGCTTTCCTGAAACTGCCTGTCACACAATCCCTGAAAGTGATTGCTGTCATCAGGACCAATGTCCCCGAGGGAGAAGCTGGTCATTTTGTGGTCATCCTGATGCGGGGTGACCATGAACTCAATGAAGTGAAAACCGAGAAAATCATTGGGGAATTCCGTTTTGCCAGTGACAGCGAAATTGTCCATTACCTGGGGTGCGAACCTGGTTATCTGGGACCCGTTGGTCTTGAGGACCGCCAAGATATTGCCCTTTATGCCGATTATGCCGTCACCGTGATGAGTGATTTCATCTGTGGTGCCAATGAAAAAGATATGCACTATATGGGAACAAACTGGGAACGGGATGTCCCTTTGCCCAGCAATACTGCTGACTTCCGCAATGTGGTTGCTGGCGACCCTTCACCTGATGGTAAAGGTCTTCTGGCAATCCAACGGGGCATTGAAGTCGGTCATGTCTTCCAGCTGGGCACCCGCTATTCCCAAGATATGAATGCAGTCTATCTGGATGAAACCGGCAAACCCCAATTGATGCAGATGGGGTGTTATGGTATCGGTGTGACCCGTGTTGCCGCTGCCGCTATTGAACAGAACAATGATGACAGGGGAATGATTTGGCCAACAGCTATCGCCCCATTTGAGGTTGTCCTCTGTCCAATGGGATATGACCGGAGTGAAACGGTGAAAAACACCATTGACAGCCTGTATGAAACATTGAAATCCGCTGGTATTGATGCCATCCTGGATGACCGGGGTGAACGGCCCGGAGTGATGTTTGCTGATTGGGAACTGATTGGCATCCCGCACCGTATTGTGGTTGGCGACCGTGGACTGAGAAACGGTCAATTGGAATATCAAGGACGGCGCGATGACAAAGCAACCGCTGTCCCTGTTGCTGAAATGGCCGATTTCATCATTGCAAAAATCAAGGCTGAACGGTAACCCCCTTCCATCAATCCAAAAAAAAACGCCAGTACCTCGATTTCTCAGGTACTGGCGTTTTACCTTTATCGGAAAATAGTGCTGATAATAAAACACTCCCTGCTGTAGCAGAAAACCGCTACAGCTTTTTCCACATCACTGACAACAACTATCAGTGGGTTTATTTAAGATGCTGTGAGACCAATTTGGTCATTTCAAACATGGAAACCTGTTCCTTACCACCAAAAACAGGCAACAGTTTCTTGTCAGCATTGATCATCCTGCGGTTTGCGGAATCCTGCAGGTTGTTTTTCTTGATGTATTCCCAGAGTTTCTTGGTGACCTGTGTCCTCGGCAATGCTTTTTTACCAACAACTGCCGCCAGTTCTTTACTTGGCGTCAGGGGTTTCATAAATGCATTGACTGGTTTAGCAGGAGCTGCTGTTTTTCTTGTTGCCATAATGAAGCCTTTAGGTAAGAGAGGTTAGCCATTTACTGCAAGGATAAATATATGTGATTTATTGCAGAATGCAAGTTTTTTCTGCAAACTCACAGTAAAGTCTGGCTTACGTGTTCCCTATGCCACACTTTTACAGGATTTTCCCAGCAAAACAGCAGAAGAAGCCCTCTGGACTACCGGGCAATCAATGCATGCCAGGCATCATGCCTTTCAGTCCCCTGAGCATTTTCATCATGCCCCCACTTTTCATCTTCTTCATCATGGACTGAACCTGTTCAAACTGGTTCAGCAGGCGGTTGACTTCCTGAACCTGCACACCAGCCCCCGCTGCAATGCGACGCTTCCGGGAGGCTTTGATCAATTCTGGCTTCGCCCTTTCCTGTGGGGTCATGGAATTGATGATGCCGGTCATCCGGGCAACCCCTTGGTTCGCCTTTTCAAAATTGGCTCCCTGCGCTGCCATCCGGAGATGGGCAGGCAACTTGTCGACCATATTCGCCATCCCGCCCATGTTTTTCATCTGGACCAACTGTGCCTGGAAATCATTGAGGTCAAAACGCGCCCCTGACTTGAGTTTCTTCTCAAGGACCTGTGCCGCTTTGATATCCACTGCCTTACGTGCTTCCTCCACCAAGGCAACGATATCGCCCATCCCCAGTACCCGGTCTGCCATGCGGCGTGGGTTGAAAGGCTCAAGCCCTTCCAGTTTCTCAGAAACCCCCACAAACTTGATTGGTTTACCGGTAACCTGACGGACAGACAATGCTGCGCCTCCCCTGGCATCACCATCCAGTTTGGTCAGGACAATCCCTGTCAGGGGCAGCGTATCATTAAAGGTTTTGGCAACATTGATGGCATCCTGACCAGACATCGCATCGACAACAAACAGGGTTTCAATAGGATCCAATGCCTGATGCAGTTCCGAAATTTCCTGCATCATCTGTTCATCTATACCCAAACGCCCCGCTGTATCAACAATCAGGACATCATGGAAATGGCGTTTTGCATAGTCAACTGCTGCACGGACTATTTCAACAGGCGTCTGGCTGATATCCGTCCCAAAGAAATCGGCACCACATTGTGCCGTCACCGTTTCAAGCTGCTTGATAGCAGCAGGCCGGTAAACATCAGCAGAAACTGTCAGGACTTTCTTTTTCAACTGCTTCTGCAGGTACAATGCCAACTTACCGACAGTGGTGGTCTTGCCGACACCCTGTAAGCCTGCCATCAGGATGACGGCTGGCGGCTGGGTAGCAAAATTCAGTTCAGCGGCTTTCATCCCCAGATCCGCCCCCATGACGGAAGCCAGTTCTTCCTGGACAACACCAACCAATGCCTGACCTGGCGTCAGGGATTCAATGACTTCTTTGCCCATTGCTTTTTCCCGGACATTCTTGATGAATGTCCGCACAACCGGTAATGCCACATCGGCTTCTATCAAGGCAAGCCGGATTTCACGCAGCATTTCTGCGGTATTGGATTCAGTAAGACGGGCTTCCCCTTTCAGGGTTTTAACAACTTTAGCAAGCCGTTGTGTCAGGTTGTCAAGCATAGGTCTGTTTCCGTAATGGATTGATAGAGTTGCAGATGTGTCTTCTTCTATTCTACAATGTTTTTTTACTCTGAACCTGTGCAATATTTTAGTGCACATTTTTTCTGAAGCGAAAGCGAACCTCTCTTATGACATCTGATATTGCCATTGCCCAAAGTGCGAAAATGCTCCGCATTACTGAAGTTGCACAGCGTTACAACATCAATGAAGAATCCACTGAACCTTATGGTCACTATAAGGCGAAAATCAACCTCGATTTCCTCGAAACCCTGAAGGACAAACCAGATGGCAAACTGATTATGGTCACAGCCATCAGCCCGACGCCGGCTGGTGAAGGGAAAACCACGACTTCCATCGGATTGGGTGATGCCCTCAACCGTTTAGGCAAAAAGACCATCATCTGTCTGCGCGAACCTTCGATGGGTCCTGTTTTTGGCATGAAAGGCGGTGCTGCAGGCGGTGGCTACTCACAGGTTGTCCCAATGGAAGACATCAACCTTCACTTTACGGGTGACATCAGTGCAGTTTCGCTGGCAAACAACCTGTTGTCCGCCTTGATAGACAACCATATCCACCAGGGCAATGCTTTGGGTATTGATGCACGCCGCATTGTCTGGAAACGGGTCGTTGATATGAATGACCGTTCCCTGCGCAACATCACTGTCGGTTTGGGTGGACCTGGAAATGGCTATCCCCGTTCAGATGGTTTTGATATTGCCGTCGCTTCTGAAGTCATGGCGATTTTCTGTCTGGCAAACAACCTGCAAGACCTGAAAGAACGGTTGGGGAATATCGTTGTTGCCTATACCCGTGACCGTAAGCCAGTCCTGGCAAGCGACCTGAAAGCACATGGTGCAATGGCTGCCTTACTGAAAGATGCCATCAAGCCAAACATGGTCCAAACGCTGGAAAACAACCTTGCCTTCATCCATGGAGGTCCTTTTGCGAATATAGCTACAGGCTGCAATTCGGTCATTGCCACCAAGTCTGCACTGAAACTGGCTGATTATGTCGTGACGGAAAGTGGCTTCGGTGCAGACCTCGGTGCTGAAAAATTCGTAGACATTGTCTGCCGCAAGTCTGGTCTACGCCCGGATTGTGCTGTTCTGGTCGTCACCATCCGTGCATTGAAATACCATGGCGGTGTCAATCTGCCTGACCTTGGCAAGGAAAACCTGGCTGCACTTGAAAAAGGCATTCCGCATCTGGAACGCCATCTCAACAATATCCGTGAACATTACGGTCTGCCATGTGTTATCTGTGTCAATCACTTTACCCTTGACACTGATGCAGAAATCCAGCTATTGAAAGACAGGATGGCTGAAAAAGGAACACCGATCGTCGTCTCCAAACATTGGAGTCAAGGAGGCAAAGGTGCTGAAGAACTGGCGCAGGCTGTCATCGACATGATTGACACCACCCCAAGCAATTTCAAATTTGTCTATGACGAAGGGATGTCAATCTGGGACAAGATGAAAACCTTGGCCACCAAATTGTATGGCGCGAAGGACATTGTTGCAGACAGCAAGGTCAAGGAGCAGGTCAGGAAACTGGAAGAAGATGGATATGGCAAATATCCTCTCTGTGTAGCGAAAACCCAGTATTCCTTTTCCACTGACCGTGCATTACGCGGTGCTCCAACAGACCATCTGGTCAATATCCGTGAAGTCCGGATTGCCGCCGGCGCAGAATTCATTGTCGTTTACTGTGGTGACGTGATGACCATGCCTGGCCTGCCTAAAGTCCCATCATCGAATAATATCGATATCGATGCAGACGGCCGGATTACTGGCTTATTCTGATTTTCTCTTGAATCCAGTATCTAAAAAGGCTGGATTCAGGTATTTTTAGCGAGTTTTTTTGCAAACAGCACTTGACTCGGTTATATTTAAGTTTTCAGATAAAAATGTCGATGTGCGTTTCTTTTGCCATTGGCTTTATTGCCATCTGACCGTTGTTTACCAGACAGCGTTTTCCGGTTTTGCTATCGGCAGGACCTTTTAATGATGGACATGATTTCCCTTATGTATGGGGATGACATATAGAGAAGGAATAATGGATATGCCGAAAGCCGTTCCGGCTGTCTGGCAAAGTGGAAATCAAAAGGGGAAAGGGAAATAACATGAAAATTACGATTATCGGCGCTGGTGCGATCGGTGGTTATGTCGGTGTCAAGCTGGCTCTTGCTGGAGAAGATGTGACTTTCATCGTACGCGGCAAGAATCTTGAAGCCATCAAGAAAAACGGCATGAAACTCATCATGAATGATGGGACAGAGCTGGTTGCAAAAGATGTCAAGGCAACCAACAACTACGATGAAGTCGGTCCTCAGGATATGGTCATCATTGCATTGAAAGCCCATCAGGTCGATGCTGTCGCCAATGACGTCCCTAAACTCTTTGGACCAGACACTGTTGTTGTCACCATGCAGAACGGCATTCCATTCTGGTACTTCCATAAACACGGTGGCCCATACGAAGGCAAACGGGTTGAAACCGTTGACCCAACTGGCCTGTGTGCTGAAAAGATTCCAGCAGAGCGTATTTTGGGCTGTGTGGTTTATCCAGCTTCTGCACTGATTGCCCCTGGTGTCGTCAAACACATTGAAGGCGACCGTTTCCCAATCGGTGAACTGGATGGCAGCACTACTGAACGTGCGAAGAAAGTTTCCGAAACTTTTATCAAGGCAGGTTTCAAATCCCCAATCCTTGAGAATGTCCGTGCTGAAATCTGGCTGAAGCTGTGGGGTAACCTGAGTTTCAACCCAATCAGTTCCCTCTCTCACGCTACCTTGGTTGACATTTGCCAGTATCCGCTTACCAGGGACCTGGCTGCCAACATGATGACTGAAGCCCAGACCATTGCAAACAAGCTGAACATCACTTTCCGTGTCCCGCTTGAAAAACGTATCCGTGGTGCGGAAAAAGTCGGCAAACACAAGACTTCCATGCTGCAGGACGTTGAAGCAGGACGTGCACCTGAAATTGATGCATTGGTTGGTTCTGTTGTTGAATTGGGCCGTATCACCAATACTGATACTCCCTATATCAATGCAGTCTTTGCCTTGGTTAAACTGTTGGCGAAAACCATGGAAGAAGAACACGGCAAGGTTAAGATGGAATCCGTTTAACCGCTGTTGCTTTTCCCTTTTAGACTGAACGCCATTTATCCGATGGCGTTCAGTCATAAAAAAGAGTTCCAAAAGAGACAGAAATAGTACAGAATAGAAATTTGGGGCTTTCACGCCAGACAACCCCTGGCAGCGAATCCATTTTCCAAAGTGAGTATTGAATTATGGCAGCAGACACTATTAAAACCTTCATACCGCCTCAGCGTATCCTGATGGGGCCGGGTCCTTCCAACATCCA
>JAFWUI010000015.1 GCA_017524145.1 Oxalobacter sp.
AAATTTGGGGCTTTCACGCCAGACAACCCCTGGCAGCGAATCCATTTTCCAAAGTGAGTATTGAATTATGGCAGCAGACACTATTAAAACCTTCATACCGCCTCAGCGTATCCTGATGGGGCCGGGTCCTTCCAACATCCATCCACGGGTGCTCAAGGCGATGAGCGAACCCGTCATCGGCTACATGGACCCGATCTTCGTCCAGATGATGGCTGAGCTCAAGGACCTGATCCGTTACATCTACCAGACGGACAACATGCTTTCCTACCCGGTTTCCGGTCCCGGTTCCGTCGGCATGGAGAACTGTTTCGTCAACCTGGTCCAGCCTGGTGACAAGGTCATTGTCTGCCGCAACGGCGTCTTCGGGGGCCGCATGGTCGAGAATGTCCTGCGCTGCGGCGCCACCCCCGTCGTCCTTGAAGGCGTCTGGGGCGAACCCGTTGACCCCAACGCACTGGAAGACCTGCTGAAGAAGACCCCTGAAGCCCGGGTCGTCGCATTCGTCCATGGCGAAACCTCCACCGGTGTCGTCTCCGATGCGAAGACACTTGCCGCAATCGCCCACAAGCATGACTGCCTGACCATCGTCGATGCAGTCACTTCGCTGGCCGGGGTGCCGGTCCTGGCGAAGGAATGGGAACTGGATGCCGTCTATTCCGCCGGACAGAAATGCCTGTCCTGCACCCCTGGCCTTGCGCCGTCCACGTTCAACCAGCGTGCCATCGACTACATCACCGGGCGCAAGGACAAGATCCAGAGCTGGTTCATGGACATGACGATGATCCTCGAATACTGGGGCAAGACCGTGCGCACCTACCACCATACCGCCCCGATCAACGGGCTGTATGCACTGCATGAAGCCCTGCTCATGCTGAAGGAAGAAGGGCTGGAGAACGTCTGGGCACGCCACCGCAGCAACTACGAGGCGCTGCGTGACGGTCTTGAGGCGATGGGTCTGGAATTCCTTGTCAAGGAAGAAAGCCGCCTGCCGCAGATCAGCACCGTCAAGGTGCCTGAAGGCGTCAGTGAGCCACAGCTGCGTGCGGAACTGCTGAAGATGAGCAGCCTTGAGATTGGAGCCGGCCTTGGGCCGTTGGCGGGTAAGGTATGGCGTTTCGGCCTGATGGGCCAGACCTCCCGTCCGGACTACGTGCTGACCTGCCTGGCGTCGATGGAAAAGATCCTGCCGGCCTTGGGATACCCGGTCAAGGAAGGCGTAGCGGTTGCCGCCGCACACAAACGGTATGCGGCGCAGCATGCAGCAGCGGCCGAGAAGGCGCTTGCCTGACAGGGACTGCTGTCATAACCTTTCCCGGACAGACGCCCCCTTACCGGGCGTCTGTTTTTTATTCATGCCATAGTCTCCTCAAAATGAGGAAACAACATGGTTTCCATGAAAAATGCGGTCTCAAGGACCGCATTTCCATTTCAAATATTTCTTTTTTTCCTCAACAGGAAATATCTACCTAGAACCTGTCTTCTGCTGTTCCTAAACGGATGCCTTTATCTTTGTTGATTTTTTCAACCGCCAGCAACGCTGCAGCCTGGTCTGCTGTAGCATAGTCTTCCAGCAGGCTGTTGAACAGCTCAGCCACCATTGCAGTCAGTGGAATCTGGAGTCCTGCATCAGCGGCGGCTGCCATGATATTGGCATGATCCTTGGCCTGGCTCTTGATCTGCCCCCCAGGTTTGAAATCACGGTCCAACATACGTTGTCCATGAAGTTCAAGGATACGGCTTTCAGCAAATCCCCCTCGGATAGCCTGGCGCATGGCGGCTGGATCTGCTCCCCCAGCCTGTGCCAGCAACATGGCTTCAGCTACAATGGCAACTGTTCCACCAACAATAAGCTGGTTGCAGAGCTTTGCAATCTGACCACTTCCAACCGGTCCAACCAAGGTAGGACGCCCCATAGCCTTGAACAATGGTTCTGCCCGTTTAAACGCCTCTTGTGAACCACCTGCCATAATTGCCAATGTTCCTGCTGAAGCGCCGACAACACCCCCCGAGACAGGTGCATCCATGAATACCACCTGTTTTTCTGACAGCATCTGACTGACCTCAACCGCCTCAGACTGTTTTGTGGAGCTCATGTCAATGACCAGCATACCTGCTGAAAGGAAAGGCAGCATGGCCTTCACAACGTCTTTTACAACGGGACCTGCCTCAAGCATGGTAATAACAATATCTGCCCCTTTGACTGCCTTTCCAAGTGTTTTCTCCACCTGTGCACCGGCTTCAGCCAAGGGCAATGCCTTCTCATGGGTCCGGTTCCATGCCCGCAACGGATAACCCGCCTGAAGCAGGCGGGTGGCCATAGGGAACCCCATCAACCCGATGCCGATGAAGGCTATCTCAGGTTTCTTTGCTATATCGCTCACGTATTTTCCGCCCGTTCCGCTCAACAGCAATTATCAGAAACGGTATGCGCCCCGCAGAACGACGAAATTTTCACCGTCATTCGGCTTCTTGATACCCGCATTGGAATAATGCTGGAGCCTCAAACCCAAGTCAAAGTTGTTATTGAAGACATAGCCAACCCCGATATGGTCTGCGAATTGGAAAGAGGTTGACATCTTGTTGTCGTTGTTGTTGTAGACCTCGGAGAAGAAGCTGGCACCGATACCGCCTTCAACATAAAAGCCCTTCTTGCTGGCGTTTTCCCAACGGAATACCGGTGTCAAACCAATGACCCCCAAATCCTGGTCTTCATTCTTATCACGATGACGGTCACCATGCCACCACCCCAGGTTCAAGTCCCAGTAACCGTTCAGATGGTAACCGCTTTCAGTCCTGAACCAGTCTTTGTTCCAGTCCCACTGAAAACCGACACGGGCAAGCTGGACATGTTCGCTTGCACCGACTTCAAAAGAAACACTGTCTGGCGCAAAACTGCTTTTTGTTTCATCTGCCTGTGCTGCCAGGGAAACAGCTGCCAAGGAAACCAATGCAGCCCCCAGACATTTCTTCATAAGACCCATAAACCCCTTCCTTTCTAAAAAAACTTTTCTGTCCTATTTATGCTTGGATATTCAAATCCTTGTTGCAAGTTTTGAAGCGATTCCTGTATAAGCAGCAGGAGTCAGCTTCAATAATCCTTCCTTTGCTTCCTGCGGAAGCGCCAAACCCTGGATGAATGCATGCAGAGCCTGTTTATCAATCCCTTTGCCACGGGTCAATGCCTTGAGCTGTTCATAAGGATTCTTGATGCCATAACGGCGCATCACTGTCTGGACAGGTTCTGCCAAGACTTCCCATGCATTGTCAAGGTCATGGGAAATCTTTTCCGCATTGACTTCCAGTTTATTCAATCCCCTCAGACAGCTGTCATACGCCAGAACCGTATAGCCCAATGCAATACCGATATTGCGCAAGACTGTTGAATCCGTCAAATCCCGCTGCATACGCGAAATCGGCAGCTTCTCAGCCATATGTTTCAGCAGGGCATTGGCTACCCCAAGATTCCCTTCAGAATTCTCAAAATCAATAGGGTTGACCTTATGTGGCATGGTACTCGACCCGACTTCCCCTGCCTTGGTGACCTGCTTGAAATATCCGAGTGAAATATAGTTCCAGATATCCCTGTCCATATCAATCAGGATGGTGTTTACCCTGGCAATGGCATCAAACAGTTCCGCAATGTAATCATGCGGTTCAATCTGGATGGTATATTCGTTGTAAGTCAACCCTAGACGGTTTTCAACAACATCCTTGGAGAAACTTTCCCAGTCAACCTCTGGATAAGCCGAGAAATGGGCATTGTAATTACCGACAGCACCATTCATCTTGCCCATGATTTCAACAGCTTGGATCTTATCTGCTGCCCGTTTCAACCGGGAAACAATATTGGCAATTTCTTTACCTAATGTTGTCGGGCTGGCTGTCTGGCCATGTGTACGGGCCAACATCGCCAATGAGGCATTTTCATGTGCCATACTGCGCAGTTTTTCAATAACAGCCTGTAAAGCAGGCAGCACTACTTCATCGCGCGCCGCCTTGATCATCATGCCATGGGATGTATTATTGATATCTTCAGAAGTACAGGCAAAATGGATGAATTCTGCGACAGGTCCAACCTCTTCAGTAACTGTTGGGTCAACATCCACCTGCCTGGGATTCAGACGTGCCAGTTCCGGTGGCAACGCCAAACCGACAGATTCCTTGATCCAATATTCAACCGCTTTTACATCATGGTTGGTAATGGCTTCAATCTCCTTGATCCTAGCCGCATCATCAACTGAAAAACCATCAACCAACGTCTGCAGGAACTGGGCTGTCTTGGGAGAAAAAGGCCTGATTTCAGAAAGCCCTGCCTGGGAAAGCGCCAACAGCCAAGCCATTTCGACTTTGACCCGATGGCGCATAAAACCTGATTCCGAAAGAATTGGCCTTAATGCACCGGTTTTCCTGACATACCTTCCATCAAGGGGCGATAAGGCTGAAAGTGCAGATAATTCCATAAGCGGCAATTCCTCAGAATAATACAATTTGTAAGTTTATCATCTTTCGGTACTGTTAAGATACCTGGATTACATCAACTTACTTACCATGACGTTAATCAGACACGCAGTCCCTTGATTTCCCAACAAACTGTCTGCCTAACTACAAACCCCCAAACTATCAGCGCACAATGCCGTCGGATTGTCAATGATGCCTCCGCCCAGACAGACATCTCCATCATAGAACACTGCAGACTGTCCTGGCGTAACTGCCCATTGTGGCTTGAAAAACCTGGCAGAAAATCCTGAATCACCCTGTAAAACCAGCTGACAGGGAACATCTTTCTGTCTGTAACGTGTCTTGACGGCAAGGCTTTCCTGCTCTGGAGGCTCTCCCGCAATCCAGCTGGGCTGCCCTGCTTCCAATGAGGAAGACAGCAACCAAGGATGGTCATGTCCCTGTACAACGTACAACGTATTGCTGGCAATATCTTTCCGGGCAACATACCAAGCATCACTGGTTCCATCAGGCTTCCTGAAAGACTTCAAGCCACCGATGCCGATGCCTTTCCGTTGACCGATGGTATAGAAACTCAGTCCCACATGTTCACCTATCTGCTTACCTTCAGGGGTTTTGATGGGCCCTGGTTTATATGACAGATAACGGTTCAGGAATTCACGGAAAGGCCTTTCACCGATGAAACAGATACCCGTTGAATCCTTTTTCCTCGCATTGGGCAATCCAATTTCTGAGGCAATCTTACGGACATCGGTTTTCCGCATCCCTCCCAATGGAAAAATAACCTTGGACAGTTGTTCCTGATTCAATCGATGCAGGAAATAACTCTGGTCTTTTGTCTCATCCACGGCCTTCAACAGTTCAAAACGGCCATTGTTCTCCCTGACTTTCGCATAATGCCCTGTAGCAATCTGTTCTGCCCCCAATTGCATGGCATGGTCCAGGAAAGCCTTGAATTTGATTTCTGCATTGCAGAGTACATCAGGGTTTGGAGTCCTGCCTGCTTCATATTCACGAAGGAAATCCGCAAAAACCCGGTCTTTATATTCTGCTGCAAAATTGACCACTTCAATATCAATGCCGATGATATCCGCAACCGTCACAGCATCCAACCAATCCTGTTTGGCAGAACAATATTGTCCATCATCATCGTCTTCCCAGTTTTTCATGAAAAGTCCAATGACGTTATACCCCTGCTGCTTCAACAACCAGGCAGACACAGATGAATCAACGCCGCCAGACATCCCAATGACTACTGTTTTCTGATCCATCATTATTCCTTTCCTTCAATCCGTGTGGATAAAAGCGAAACAGGGACACGGATTCCCTGCCGGTATGCATCGATTGTTTCCAATACCAGACGGCTGCGATGGCGGTCTTTACTAGCAAGGACCTCTTCATAAGTCATCCAATGGGTACTGATAATATCCGGATCCAAAGAAGCATCCGTCTGTCTCATGAATGCCGCTTCAAAGGTAAAGCGCAGGAACGACCGGTCTCTTTGACCATCCTGAAGATATTCCAATAGATTGACCGCCACCAATGCAGTTGGAACAACCTGACACCCTGTTTCTTCCATCGTTTCACGCACTGCACCGGACTCCAGGCTTTCCCCTGGTTCCAAATGTCCTGCAGGCTGGTTCAGACGGATGCCGGACTCGGTATATTCTTCTACCAGCAGGAAACGGCCATCTTTTTCAACAATGCAGGCAACCGTAATTTCTGGTTTCAACATGGGTAACAATTCTCAAGGATAATGTTGCATTTTATCGCATCGCCTTTCTTTCAAGACAGCCTGAAAACCATATGGACACCAGCATTGCTGTTCCAGACAGCATATAAGTGGTCAAAATACCAATGAATTTTGAAAGATTTTGATTTTTCTAGATTCTTTCCTGAAAAATTGTGTATCATTGGACGCTTTCCATCAAATGGAAAATGCAGTATGGTTTCAACTGGCTTCTTTTGGTAATGCAAGCCGGGGGATTCAGTTATTGTTATAGTTAACGATAGTCCAGTTTCTATCAAAAAATTCCATCTTCAGGATTTCTGTACGCTTTTGCTGATTTATAATAGAGGCGGTTGATTGCACCTGCAGTGCATCGACCCGTCTTGCAAACAGGAGAAATTGACAATGCAACGGATTATGTTACGTGGGAAAATCCATCGTGCAACTGTTACCCAGTGTGACCTTGCTTACGAAGGTTCCTGCGCAATTGACGAGGATCTTCTCGATGCAGCCGGCATGATGGCATACGAAAAGATTGACATCTGGAACGTCAATAACGGTGAACGTTTCTCGACTTACATCATCCCTGGCAAAAGAGGCAGTGGAATCATTTCCCTGAATGGGGCTGCTGCCCGCTGTGTCCATCTTGGCGATCTTGTCATCATTGCGACGTTTGGCCTGATGGATGATGAGGAAGCCCGTTCATTCCGGCCTAAAGTTGTCTTGGTTGATGAGAGAAACCGGATTACTGCTGTCAAGAACTAACAACCCAGACAATTTCTACAAAAAGCAGGGCAGGAAGGTTTCCTGCCCTTTCTGTTCCATCAACTGCCAAAGGTCATAACATCAATCTGGCGTTGAGTGCCTCCAGTTCTTCGATGGTATTGACATTGTGCCAGTCCCCCCGATAGATTTCACCGCCAACCTGCCCTCTTGCAATATATTCGCGGAGGATTGAACCTAAAGAGACCTTTTCTCCCGCCTTGATGGAATCAAACATCGACATCCTATAAACCCCGATTCCAGAAAATGTCCATTTCGGTTCACCTTCATTACTGACGGTAAAGGCATTCAAGGCAAAGTCACCCTGTGGATGGAAATCCGGATTCTTGACGAGATACAGCCATGCAACATCCCGCTTTGCAGCATCATGCGGCCTTCCCCAGACATCATTGTCTTCCAAGACAGTCCACACTTCCTTGAAATTGAAATAAGGGCAGAAAACATCGCCGGCAACCGCAACAAAAGCATCCTCGCCCAAAAGCGTCCTGGCATAGGCAATACCTCCTGCTGTTTCAAGCGCAGATCCTGGCTGTTCCCGGGAATAATGCAACTTGGCTCCATATTGGGAACCATTCCCCAGCGCTTCTTCAATCATATGCCCCAAATGGGCATGGTTGATGACAATCTCCGTAATGCCTGCGCGCACCAGGTTCAGGATATGCCAGACAATCAATGGACGCCCCCGGACTTTCAATAAAGGCTTAGGGCAACTGTCCGTCAATGGACGCATCCTGTTGCCACGTCCTGCCGCAAATATCATTGCCTTCATAACGTTCCTTAATCCGTTATCAATCAGAAAGAATAAGTGGCATCAGCCTTTATATCCTGCAATTCATCCAGCAATCTGGCCAACGGAGCCAGTTCACTGTAACGGTGTGCTGTCTTACTGGCATATTTCATGACAAGCGGAATATCCTTGAGATAATTTTCCTTGCCATCCCGATGATACAACCGTGCAAAGATGCCTAAAACCTTCAGATGCCGCTGCAATCCCATGAACTCGAAATCCCGGTAGAACTGGTCAATATCTGGATTGACGGGCAGACCAACCTTACGTGCGCTCTCCCAGTAACGGATTACCCAATCCAAGACCCGTGCTTCATCCCATTCCACATAAGCATCTTTCAGCAAAGACACCAGATCATAAGTGACTGGACCATAAAGCGCATCTTGGAAATCCAAGATGCCAGGATTTCCTTGTTCCAGATACATCAGGTTCCTGGAATGATAATCACGATGGACAAAGACCTGAGGCTGAGCCAGGTTGTTTGCCAGCAGGATGTCAAAAGCCTTATCAAGCACTGCCTGCCTTTCTGGTGAAATCTTTCTTCCTAGATGTTTGGCGATGTACCATTCAGGGAAAAGTTTCAATTCCCGCAACAAGGCGTCACGGTCATATTCCGGCAACATCCCTGGACGGCTGACCATCTGAATACGGACCAATGCGTGCAAGGCTTCACGGTAAAGCTGGTCGGCATTGTTCTCTGTCAACTTTGCCAGATAAGTACTGCTTCCCAAGTCTGAAAGCAGGAGAAAGCCTTCTTCAATATTTTTGGCAAGGATTTCAGGAACAGCGACACCACTTTCTTTGAACAGCTCATCAACATGGATAAACGGTTCGATTTTTTCCTTATCCGGAGGTGCATCCATTACAATATAGGAGTCCTTATCGGAATCAACCCGGAAATACCGGCGGAAACTGGCATCAGATGACGCAGGGCGTATAGTGGAAACATCCAGCTTGAATGCCGTCAGGCTTTGGAGCCAAGGCAAAAGCTGAACCAAACGGGAATCTGATGCAATATTTGATGCTGTAGTTGACATGGAAAACAATTCTTTACATTATCAGTTTAAACTTCCCATATAATAAGCGATTCCTGCTGAAATGATTGCTGTTATCGCCTGTAATTTTTTCATGAGCCGTTTTTTTGCATCTTTTAAAATCTGTGTCTTATTTTCGCTGATTACAGCACTGTATACTGCTGTGCCTGCATCAGCAGCACTGACACATCAGCAAGAAGACAAAAAAACAAAACCTGTCCATATTGAAAACAAGAATGCTCCAACCATTCTCCGGTCAGAACAGATGGCTGGCCGGCAGTCCCGTGACCTTTATATGGACTATGATGTTGAGATTGAACGTGACCAGACCATCATTACTGGTGATCACGGTATCCCGCACAATGAAGAAAATGAAGCCGAAATGGTCGGCAATGTCTTCATCCAGCGTTTTGGAGACCAATTTGCTGCCAAGCAGGGCAATTTGAACCTGGATACCAATGAAGGCACCTTAAAAGATGCTTATTATAAATTGGAAGTTGGAAACCGACAGGGACGTGCGCAACGTATCGACCTGACCAGCAAAGAGACTGCTGACCTTTTTGACAGCACCTTTACAACCTGTGATGGACTGGATCCTGATTGGTACCTCAAAACCAATAAACTGCATCTGGATACAGGAATCAATGATGGTTATGCCCAAAGCCCCGTGCTGTATTTCAAGGATGTTCCTATCCTCGGGGCACCTGCCCTGACTTTTCCTGTTAATGGAGAACGGAAATCCGGTGTATTGCCTCCTACTGCGGGCTTCTCAACAGACCGGGGTATCGAGCTTACCGTCCCGTATTATTTCAATCTGGCACCGAATTATGATTTCACACTATATCCCCATCTGATGACCAAACACGGTATCAATCTTGGCGGTGAATACCGCTATATGGGTGAAAACTATGCTGGAAATACCTATTTCGAATATATGCCAAATGACCGCCGGACAGGACATCACCGGTATCTGTACGCAACCCAGCACGAACAGCAGTTTGCTGACGGATGGAAAATAAAATGGGATTACCGTGGTGCATCAGACAACGACTATCCGGATGATTTCTCGATGTGGCGCAATGCAGGTGCCCTGAATACCCTGCAATCCTTCAAAGATTATGACGATGATGATGATAAACGTAAACTGCGGCGGTATGGACAGGTCAGCAAATCCCTGGCAACAGAACACTTTGGTTCTTGGACAGCATCCGTTACAGCATCTGGTTACCGTATCCTGCAGGACTGGGACTCAATAATCAAAAGGAGCCATTCCCGACTGCCACAACTCGTGCTTTCAGGGCATGATGATGATGTGGGTGGTTTTGACTGGAGTTTCCGTGCAGAAGCAACCCGCTTCTGGCTTGACAACAAGGACATGGACCTTTACTGGGGTACCGACAGATGGAAACAGAGAAGAGATGCACGTAAAGCAGGTAAGTATCAATACGACAACTACAAGCAGAACCGCGGTAACCGTTATGTCATTGAACCAAGTCTGTCTTATCCAATCATGCATGCGGGCTGGTTCGTTATTCCAAAAGCAAAACTCACCTACACCAAATACAACCTGGAAGATGTAGATAACAAACTCGTACCAGACACGTCCCTTAACCGGACATTGCCAACATTGACCCTTGACAGTGGTTTGGTTTTTGAGCGGGATTCCAGTGTCTTTGGCGATGGCAGTATCCAGACATTGGAGCCCCGTCTATTCTATGCCTATACCCCTTATCGGGACCAAAGCGACTTCCCGATATTTGACTCAAGCCAATTCACTTTTGGCTATGCAAAGCTTTTTTCGGACAACCCCTATAGTGGCTATGACCGTATTGCAGACCAGAACAGTCTGACTGCTGCATTGACGACCCGTTTCCTGGAACAGGATGGGACGGAACGCCTGCGTTTTACAGCGGGACAGAAATTCAATTTCCAGAGACAACGTGTTTATATGTACCGTCCATCTGATGAGAATTCCCCTGATTATTCCGACTTGTTATTGCAGGCCAGCGGGCAACTGACTGATGAATTCAGTTTTGATTCCAATGTCCAATATGGTCTGAACCATGATATGGTAAATATGGGCAATATTTCGATGCACTGGAAGCCTGGTCCAATGAAGGCCCTTAATTTTGAATACCGCTATATGCGGGATGAAGCTGATGAAGTTACCGGTGAAAAGCTGAACCAGACAATCATTTCCGGACAATGGCCAATTTCAGACAGATGGTATGTGGTTGGACAACATAACTACTCCTACACCAACCATAGGGTTGTTGAAAGCATTGCTGGTTTGGAATACAACGCTGACTGCTGGGTGCTGCGTCTGGTTGCACAGCATGAGGCAACTTCATATGACAACAGCAATACCTCTTTCTATGTACAGCTTGAATTGAAAGGTTTTGCCCGTTTAGGCAACGATCCTGTCAAAGAAATCCAGGAAAAAGTCACTGGATATGATGCATTGACGGAACGTTATCAGAAAGATGATTCCTTCTGACAAGGATTTTCTCATGTTTTTCAAAAAGCGATTTGATGGCTGGCTGCTGCTCAAGAAATGGTTGTTGGTTTTAACAGTACTCCCTCTTGTTACCGTTCCTTGTCTGGCGCAGACAATGCCTGTTTCCGCAGAAAACAGTAAATCAACGGGCGACATCTCAAAATCACAAGGGCTTTCTGGAAAACCCCAGTCTGTTGTCATTGATTCCATTGCCGCTGTCGTCAACAAAGATGTCATCACAACATCTGAACTGAACACCCGTTACAGGATTGTCTCAGAGCAGCTGAAAAAACAGAACATAGAACTGCCTCCTCCCGCTCTTTTGAAGAAACAGATTCTGGAACGGATGATTATTGAAAGTGCACAGGTCCAGCTGGCTAAGGAAATGGGCATCAATGTCACAGATGTGCAGCTGGACAAAAGTATCGCCATGATTGCCTCACAGGAAGGTAAGACCATGAGCCAGTTCCAGGAAATGATTGAGAAAAAAGGACGGTCTTTTGAAGATTTCCGGGAAGACCTCCGAAAAGAAATGGCAATGCAACGCCTGCGTTATCATGAAGTAGACAGCAAAATACAAATCAATGATGCAGAAGTTGACAACCTGGTCGGCAATTCGCCTGAGGAATCCCAAACGGCAGGCGAAGTACGTTTGGGACATATTTTGGTCCGGATTCCAGAAAATGCATCTCCAGAACAGATTGCTGAAAAATATGAACGTGCAGAAAAAGTACTCAAACTGCTTCAGGCTGGCGGAGACTTCCAACAGAGTGCGGCTTCCTTTTCTGATTCCGATGAAGGACTCAGTGGTGGTGATATTGGTTGGCGGAGCACTGACCGCCTTCCCCAATCATTTGCTGAAGCCTTGGCAAATGTCCCTGTGGGGGGCATGACAGGCATTATCAGGAGCCCAAACGGTTTCCATATCCTGAAAGTCCTGGAACGGCGCAATCCTGTAAATGAGCATCCTGTTGCTGCAGGGAATACCGTCCAGCAGATTCATGCCCGCCATATCCTGATTAAAGTCAATCAACTTGTTTCTGCTGATGAAGCAAGGCATAAATTGGTTGATTTGAAACAACGTATCATCAATAACTCTGCCTCATTTGAAGAATTGGCACAGACCTATTCCAATGATACCTCTGCAAGCCGCGGTGGTGATTTAGGCTGGATTTATCCAGGTGACACTGTTCCTGAATTTGAAAAAGCCATGATGGCATTGAACATTGGTGAAATCAGCGATCCTGTTGAAACCCAGTTCGGCTTCCATCTGATCCAGGTCCTTGAGAAAAAGATGGATGATGTCTCTCATGAACGCAAACGGGCATTGGCAAAACAGAAAATCCGTGAACGCAAGATTGCTGAAGGGACTGAGGAGTGGCTCCGTCAGTTACGCGACCAGGTTTATGTTGAATACCGCTTGGATAATCAAGACTGATGAAGGCAAGACCCATTATTGCCATTACAACCGGTGAACCTGCAGGCATCGGTCCTGAAATTGCTATCCGTGGCGCTGTCTCCTGCTTGGTTCATCTCCAACCAGTCCTGATTGGTGACTGCCATCAGCTTGCTGATTTAGCTGACCAGCTTGGCTATGGGGCATTGATATGCAGACTGCCATCAAGTAATCTGTCCAGAGAAAAAATAACAGCCCTCTCTGGCAACCTCATTGTGGTTGATGTTCCATTGGCTGTACCTCCTGTTGCTGGGCAACTGGATGCCAGGAACGCACCAGCAGTCCTGAAATTCATGGACATCGCCATTGACGGTGCTTTGGATGGTACTTTTGATGCTGTAACCACGGCTCCTGTCCAGAAAAGCATCATCAACGATGCCAGCATCCCTTTTACAGGCCATACTGAATACTTTGCGGACAGAACCCATACAGAACGGGTTGTCATGATGCTGGCAGGAGAACTCCAGCAGAACAGCGACCTGCCCCATACAATGCTTCGGGTTGCGCTTGCAACCACCCACCTTCCCCTGAAAGCCGTATCAGAAGCCATTACCATTGAAGGTCTGATAGAAACAGCATCCATCATCCATAAGGACCTGAAAAAACGTTTTGGATTGGCTTCCCCCCGTATCCTGATGACAGGGCTCAATCCCCATGCCGGTGAAAACGGCTACCTAGGTATGGAAGAAATCCAAGTCCTCTCTCCTGCCATCCATGCCCTGAAGCAGCAAGGCGTTGACATCACTGGTCCCTATCCTGCTGATACCCTTTTCCAACCGCACTTCCTGGAAAACGCTGACTGTGTCCTGGCGATGTATCATGACCAAGGATTACCCGTCTTGAAATATGCTACCTTCGGGCACGGCGTCAACATCACATTAGGGATGCCAATCATCCGGACATCTGTCGACCATGGAACTGCATTGGATATCGCCACAAAAGGACTTGGCATTGCCAATGCCGGCAGTATGTCCGTTGCCTTGCAGATTGCTGCTGAAATGGCAACCCATTCATCCCATATGCCATGAAACATATTCCCCGAAAAAGATTTGGGCAGAACTTCCTGAAAGACCCTGCCATCCTTGATGCCATCATTGATGCAATCTCCCCTGAACCAGAAGACATCCTGGTGGAAATCGGCCCTGGCATGGGTGCTATGACAGAACGGCTGCTACCTTACCTGAAACGGATGGATGCCGTGGAATTAGACCGTGACCTTGTAGCCCTGCTTCAGAAAAAATTCAAGGACAGACCACTTACAATCCACCAAGGCGATGCATTGACCTTTGACTTCCAATCCCTTCAATCCAATCCTGAGCAGAAAATCAGGATTGCTGGCAACCTGCCATACAATATCTCAACCCCTCTGCTTTTCCATCTGATGACATTTGCCGACATTGTCCAAGACCAGCACTTTATGCTGCAGAAAGAAGTCGTGGAACGTATGGCAGCAGAACATGGTTCAAAAGCCTACGGCAGGTTCTCCATCATGCTTCAGTGGCGGTATGACATCGATATGCTTTTCACCGTCCCCCCAACAGCTTTTGACCCAGCACCAAAAGTTGACTCAGCCATCGTACGGATGATTCCAAAGGAACCCCCCGCTCCCTGCAATCCGGAAAACCTGGGCAAGGTTGTCACACAAGCCTTTTCACAACGCCGGAAAATCATCCGGAACACACTGGCTCCCCTGTTTTCTGAAACAGCATTGGAACGGTATGGCATTGACCCGGCAAAACGGCCTGAACAGCTGACCTTGGAACAGTTCATCTCCCTGTCAAACCAGCTGCAGGAAACTGCCTGATTCCTTTGGCAACATCAACCCGCCAGAATCCATCACCTTTCATGGAAAAACCATAGTTCCAAGGGAAAAAATGGTTTAAGGGTTTAAAGACTTCAACGTCCGGTTCATAAGATTTGGGTGCCGACCCACCATCCGATTGCCGACATGGTTGCCGCAGCAGGAATTGTCAGGACCCATGCCCAGACAATATTGCCTGCCACCCCCCAGCGGACGGCAGAAAGCCGTTTGGAAGCACCGACCCCAACAATCGCACCGGTGATGGTATGGGTGGTAGAAACTGGAATACCCAATGCTGTTGCCATGAACAGCGTCAAAGCACCCCCTGTTTCCGCACAGACACCTCCGACCGGCTTCACCTTGGTGATTTTCTGCCCCATAGTCTTCACGATACGCCATCCCCCAAACAACGTCCCGAAACCGATGGCACCATAACAAGAAACGATAACCCACATCGGAAGATGGTCCGTGCTGGACGCATAACCGGATGCCAGCAACAGCATCCAAATCAACCCCATGGTTTTCTGGGCATCATTACCGCCATGCCCCAAGCTGTACAGGGAGGACGTGAACAACTGAATCCTGCGGAACCAACGGTCCACTGTCCTTGGAGTCGCACGGACAAACAGCCAAGAGATGAGCAGCATCATGAGGGAACCAAAAACAAACCCAAGCACCGGAGAAATCACAATAAAAGCGACAATCTTCAGGATACCGCTGGCAATCAACGAACCTGCGCCACTTTTTGCCAGAGCCGCACCAATCAGCCCACCGACCAATGCATGGGAAGAAGACGAAGGGATGCCGTAGTACCAAGTGATGACATTCCAGCCGATAGCACCGAACAAGGCACCAAAGACAATATAGTGGTCAACGATGGCTGCATCAACAATCCCTTTCCCGATAGTTGTCGCCACATGCAGGTCAAAGATGAAAATCGCAACCACATTCATGAACGCAGCCACACCCACCGCCACCTGAGGTTTCAGAACCCCTGTGGAAACAACTGTTGCAATGGCATTCGCCGCATCATGGAACCCGTTCATGAAATCGAACAACAATGCCATGCCGATAATAATGATGATGACTGTCAGACTGACATCTATTGCCTGCATAAAACCCCTATCCCCTAGTCAATCAATTGGAAAAAGCCGTTCACCTGCCGGTCATAACATCAGGCATTCTCAATAACAATACCTTCAACAATATTGCCAACCTCTTCACAGATATCGCAGACATTCTCCAACAGCTCATACAATGCTTTCAGCTTGATCAATGTACGGACATCCGGTTCATTACGGAAAAGATTCGACATCGCTTCATAAGTCACATGGTCATTTTCTGTCTCAAGCTGGTCCACCTGTCCACAAAGCACCAGAATCCTCTGGGCATGCTTCATATTGTCCAGCATTGAAATCGCCTCTTTCAGCTTTTCGCAACTGATCTGGCACAGCTCTGCAAGACGGAAAGCCTCTGGCGTAATGACTTCAATGTTATACAGGGAAACCGCCTGCGCTGAATCCTCAATCAGGTCAATGATGTCATCCATACGGGAAATAAGCCGATGGATGTCATCACGGTCCAAAGGGGTGATGAATGTTTTACGGAGCGCACGGACTGTTTCACGGGCAACATCATCAGCCTGCTTCTCAATCTCTTCGATGGTATGCATCCGCCGTTCAAAATGGTCAGAGGAGTCCTTCATCAATTCGAGCAGTTCTGTCGCCGCATTGACGCACAGTTCTGCATGCATATTGAACAAGTCAAAGAACTTGGCTTCCTTAGGCATCAATTTTCCGAACATTCCTGCTCCTTTCTCTGTTACCGGGGAGTTCCGCCTGTCCCCTTATCCACCGTAATCCATACTGCCAGCATAGTTGTCAAATTTTGTATATTGTCCAAGGAATGTCAGACGGACACTGCCAATTGGACCATTACGCTGTTTACCGACAATGATTTCTGCAATCCCTTTGTCCGGTGAGTCCGGGTTATAAACCTCATCGCGGTAAATGAATAGAATCAGATCAGCATCCTGTTCAATCGCACCGGATTCACGCAGGTCAGACATGACTGGACGCTTGTTTGGGCGCTGTTCCACAGAACGGTTCAGCTGGGACAAGGCAATCACCGGGCAATTCAACTCTTTCGCCAATGCCTTCAATCCGCGGGAAATCTCAGAAATCTCAGTTGCCCTGTTCTCGCCAGCACTGCTTGGCGACATCAACTGGAGATAGTCGATGATAATCAGTCCCAATTGACCACATTGCTTTGCCAGACGTCTTGCCCTCGCCCTGAGTTCCATACTGTTCAATGCCGGCGTCTCATCAACATAAAGCGGGGCATCGTTCATCTTGCCCATCGCAAAGGTCAGTTTGTCCCAATCACTGTCCTGAAGACGCCCTGTACGGAGGCGGTGCTGGTCCAGCCGTCCAACAGAGCCCAACATACGGCCTGCCAACTGGGCACCGCTCATTTCCATCGAGAATATACAGACCGGCAACTGCTGTTCGATGGCGACATACTCACCGATGTTGACCGAAAAAGCTGTCTTACCCATTGAAGGACGTCCTGCCACAATCACCAGATCTCCTGGCTGCAAACCAGATGTCATCCTGTCCAAGTCAATGAATCCTGTCGGGATACCCGTGATGTCGCTTTCGCTGTCACTGTTGTACAGCTCCTCAATCCGCTCGGCAACGCCTGACAGCAGTTGATTGATGGATTGGAATCCCTGGGTTTCCCGGTTGCTTTCTTCTGCAATGGCAAAGATATTGGTTTCCGCCTCATCAAGAATCTGCTTGACATCCCTACCCCGTGTCTGGAAAGCACTGGCTGAAATCTCATCGGATACGGTAATCAACTGCCGCAGGATGCTCCGGTCACGGACCAACTGGGCATAATGCCGGATATTGGCTGCTGACGGGGTATTCCGTGCCAATGAATTCAGGTACTCCAAGCCGCCTACTTCATCTGCCTTGCCAGCAGTCTGCAATGATTCAAAGACCGTGATGACATCCGCGGGTTTTGATGCGGCAATCAGCTGCACGATATGCTGGAAAATCAAACGGTGGTCAAAACGGTAGAAATCCGTCTCTTTCAGGAAACCGCCAAGACGGTCCCATGCTGCATTGTCAAGAAGCAATCCCCCCAATACCGACTGCTCCGCCTCAATGGAATGAGGCGGTGTACGGAGTTCTTCTAACTGCAGATCGGTATCGGGCATCTTTCAATCTCTCCTCTTATAATTATACCAAAGAAGGAGGAAGCCATACGTTGCATATACTGTTTATTTCCCGTAACACTATCAGAACAACATGAAGCAACAACCAGCTATGATGGTTGGCGTCAAGGCATACAGGAACAATGACAATGGGCTGATGGATTGGTGTTCAAACGTATTCTTCAACAAGGAAAAACTGACTGGGTTCGGTGCATTGGCAATCACCGTCAACCCACCACCTGTCACTGCCCCAGCAACCAATGCATATTTACTGACCTCTGACAAATCTTCAACCAAAGACCCCAGATACGTCAACGCTGCATTGTCAGTAATCGCCGTCAGCATTGCAGCCCCGGCGAAAAGTATTGTACTGCCCATACTGGAAAGGATTGGCTCCAACCACCATTTCTGCAAGCCACCAAGAACAACCAGACCTGCCAGGAAAAATGCCACCAGCAATCCTTCGCGTAGCATCAATGGGCTCTGATACCGGTGATATGCCTCGGTAAAGCCCAAGAACAACAGGAAAACACCCATAAAGACGGCTGGATGATGGCTGAAAAGCACCACCAAGACCAATGCCAGTAGATGGATCAGCATGACAACGAGGGGAACCCGCGGGACTTCGTGGTCTTCACGCTGTTTGCCCATAGCAAAAAGCACTTTCCTGAATACCAAGCAGGCAATCAACGCATTCAGGAAAATGGCAATCACTGCCTTCCACCCGAAATGCATCAGCATATGAGACAATCCCCATCCCCATTTACCTGCCACCATCAAGACTGGTGGAGCAGCATAAGGCGTCAACACCCCACCAATCGAGACATTGACCAGCAAGATAGCAATAGTCAGATACCGCATGGTTTCCGGAATCCGTTTCGTGAAATAACGGTCACGCAGGATGATTGCCCCCAATGTCATGGCAGCTGGTTCTGTAATGAAGGATCCCAAAATTGGGACGATGGATAAAGTCAAGAAATAATAAGCTGTCGTCCCAGGAAAAGGGAGCAGGCGGTCCAACGCATCAATCAGAAGCTGTGCTGCCTGCAATACTGGACGGGTACCAGCAATCACCAAAATGACAAACACAAACAGCGGTTCTGTGAAATTCCGGGTATCCAGATATTCCACTGCACTCTGATAACCATCGACAGCTGACATGAAGCCCAACAGGACAAATGCCCAGAAACCAAAAACAACTTCAACCTCACCCAGCATCATCAACAGGCCGGAATGGTTGCTGCTGCGGTTCGCCAGACGGACAAAGAACTTTGTCGAAAAGCTATGCAACAACGCCAGGAAAAACAATCCTGCACCGATATATTCAATCAAAGATACTTGATTCATACAAAACAAACCATTTCAACCAGAGGATCCATCAGGCAACATCCCTTGCCTGATCCAGTGGACACTGCTCCCAGAAAACCAATCGGGATACCGTTATAAGAATGCAGTTTAACACCGTCTTGCTTTGCTGCGGCAACGATAAGATTTATTATGTGCCTATTGGTCCCTCAGGACTCCCATCCAGCCCTATTTGCCTATGATTTCTGAATTCGACCTCATTGCAAAATATTTTGCAAGACCTGTTTCCAAAGCCGATTTAGGGGCAGGAGACGATTGTGCCCTGCTCCGGCAGACAACCGGCTTGCAGACAGCCATTTCCACCGATATGCTGGTTTCTGGCACCCATTTCTTTCCAGATACGGACCCAGAAGAGCTGGGGCATAAATCCCTAGCCGTCAACCTTTCAGACCTTGCCGCCATGGGAGCCGCTCCTGTGGCATTCACCTTGGCTGTTGCCATACCAACCTCTAACGAAGCCTGGATTGCGCCCTTTGCCAAAGGCATCCTTGCCCTAGCAGACAAACACCAGTGTGAACTCATTGGCGGTGATACCACCCGTGGTCCCCTGAATATCTGCATCACCGTTTTTGGACAGATTCCTACAGGACAAGCGATACGGAGGGATGCAGCCAAGGTTGGGGATGATATCTGGGTATCCGGCACTTTGGGTGATGCAAGACTGGCTCTTGCCCATATGCGCAAAGAGCTTATCCTCCCTGAAAACCAATTCCTTCAGGTCCTGCCACGGATGCAGAAACCGACTCCACGTGTTGAACTGGGGATTGCCCTGCGGAACATTGCCCATGCCGCACTCGACCTGTCTGACGGGCTTCTAGGCGACCTCACCCATATCCTGGATGCGTCCCATGCCGGCGCCTCCCTCAATACCGATGCCATCCCTATCAGCAACATCCTTCAGCAACAAGACCAAGTCTGGCGCCTGCAATGCACTTTGGGTGGTGGAGATGATTATGAACTCTGCTTCACCGCTCCGCCGGAAAAACGGGAACAGGTCCTTGATGCTGCCAGACAGGCAGGCGTCCCTGTCACCTGTATCGGCAAAATTGAACAACAGCCCGGCATCCGGCTGTCCAATGCAGCGGGACCACTGGAACATACCGGCATCAGCTCGTTTGACCATTTTGCCTCGTTGAAAAAATGAACAGGAAACCGAGTACCCGACCAAGCATTGCCTTCATGCTGTCCCATCCCTGGCATCTCATCTCTTTGGGATTCGGCAGTGGGCTTTCGCCAGTCATCCCTGGCACCATGGGAACCGTTTTCGCTGCCGTCAGCTTCCATTTGCTGACCCAACAATTCCCTGACCTGTTCACCCCGCCCGCCTGGTATATCATCTGCACTGCCGGTTTCCTAATCGGCATCAAAGCCTGCCAGTTCACCGGAGATGCCCTCAACAGTCCAGACAGTGGTCATATGGTCTGGGATGAAATCATTGCCATGTGGCTGATCCTGGCATTCATCATGCCAACCACCATTACCCAAGAAATCATCGCCTTTGTCCTCTTCCGCATTTTCGACATGACCAAACCGCCCCCAATCCGGTGGTTTGACCGCCATATCCATGGCGGTTTCGGGGTAATGCTGGATGACATCATTGCCGCTGTTTTCGCCATCCTCTTTTTCATGCTTTATGAGAGAATGATGCTGATGCTTTCTTAGTCATTCAGGGAGATACCATGACAGACAACAATCTAGCTCTGTCCCAACAGGCAGGGACACTGCTTCTACAGAAAAACCTGAAACTGGTCACTGTTGAATCCTGTACCGGCGGCAGCCTTGCCAAACTGGTCACTGACATTCCCGGTGCTTCAGCATGGTTTGAATGCGGGTTCACCACCTATTCCAACGCTTCCAAGACACAGCAGGTCAATGTACCAGCCGAACTGATTGCCCAGCAAGGCGCTGTCAGCCAGAAAGTCGCCCTTGCCATGGCAAAAGGCGCTCTGTCTGTCACCGATGGGGATATTGCCATTTCCACCACCGGTATTGCTGGTCCCGATGGCGGAACCCCCGAGAAACCGGTCGGCACTGTCTGCTTTGGCTTTGCCACCAAAGATGGCATCTTCAGCACTGATAAACAGCACTTCAGCGGTGACCGTGATGCTGTCCGCAACCAAAGCATCCAACACTGCCTGAAATGCCTCTGCCACTATCTGGAAACCGGGCATTTCTGACACCATCCCACCATCAGACAGAAAAGCCCGGCAGCTTCCACTACCGGGCTTTCGTCTTGGAAAAAGGCAAGATTACAGGACAGACTTCAGTGTCTTACCCATTTCTGCTGGATTGCGGGTCACTTTAATACCGCATTCTTCCATGACTGCCAGTTTTTCCTGCGCAGTGCCCTTACCACCTGAAATGATGGCGCCAGCATGGCCCATACGTTTTCCTGGAGGCGCAGTAACACCGGCGATGAAGCCGACAACCGGTTTCTTCATATTGTCCTTGACCCAACGGGCAGCGTTTTCTTCGTCGCTACCACCAATTTCGCCAACCATGATGACTGCTTCGGTTTCTGGATCGTCATTGAACATCTTCAGGACATCAATGTGTTTCAGACCATTAATGGGGTCACCACCAACACCAACAACGGTAGACTGCCCCAGACCAAATTCAGCCAACTGACCAGCAGCTTCATAGGTCAAGGTACCAGATTTAGAAACAACACCGATAGAACCCTTACGGTGGATATGACCAGGCATAATACCAATCTTCAGTTCATCAGGGGTAATCACACCTGGGCAGTTTGGACCAACTAGGATGGTCTTCTTGCCCTGCATCTTGTAACGGGTACGCAGCATATCTTCAACTGGAATCCCTTCAGTGATGCAGATGACCAGATCCATTTCAGCTTCTACAGCTTCATCAATTGCTGCTGCGGCAAATGGAGGTGGAACATAAATGACGGAGACATTTGCACCGGTCTGTTCCTTGGCTTCCTTCGCCGTTGCAAAGACAGGCAGCCCCAGGAACTGAGTGCCAGCTTTCTTTGGATTGACACCACCGACATAGCATTCTTTACCGAAAGCGTAGTTCATGGACATTTCGGTATGGAATGCACCGGTCTTACCGGTCAATCCCTGTACGATGACACGGCTATTTTTATTAATCAGAATAGACATAATTAGTTACCCTTTGCTGCGTTAACGGCTTTCTGTGCTGCATCGGCCATACCGTTCGCGGAAATGATTGGCAGACCGGATTCGGCCAAGATTTTCTTACCCAAGTCAACATTGGTACCTTCCAGACGGACAATCAATGGTACTTTCAGTTGAACCTGTTTTGCGGCGGCGACAACACCGTTCGCAATCACATCACAACGCATGATGCCACCGAAGATATTGACCAGGATAGCCTTGACATTTGGGTTAGCCAGCATAATCTTGAAGGCTTCGGTAACACGTTCTGTGGTTGCACCACCGCCAACATCCAGGAAGTTGGCCGGAGAGCCGCCATAGAGCTTGATGATGTCCATGGTCGCCATAGCCAGACCAGCACCATTGACCAAGCAAGCGATGTTGCCGTCCAGGGAAATATAAGTCAGCCCGAATTCAGAAGCCTTGATTTCATCTGGGTCTTCTTCAGACAGGTCACGCAGTTCCATGATTTCTGGATGACGGTACAGTGCATTGGAGTCAAAGTTGAACTTCGCATCCAATGCAATGACACGGTTGTCACCGGTACGGATCAATGGGTTGATTTCAGCCAGGGAAGCATCGGTTTCAACGAATGCACGGTACAGACCTTGCATGAACTTGCAGCATTCCTTGACAGCCCCTTCTGGCATACCAATCTTACGGGCGATGTCTTCGCCTTCAGCGTCAGTCAGACCGGTTGCCGGGTCAATGAAGACCTTATGGATCAGTTCTGGAGTCTTGGCAGCAACATCTTCAATGTTCATACCACCTTCAGAAGAAGCCATCAATGCAACCCGTTGGGTGCCGCGGTCGATGACCATACCAACATAGTATTCTTTCTGGATATCGGCACCTTCTTCAATCAACAGGCGCTGAACCAGCTTGCCTTGGGGGCCGGTCTGATGGGTAACCAGCGTCATACCGAGAATCTGGCCTGCCAATTCACGGACTTCATCCAAGGATTTCGCAACCTTGACGCCACCGCCTTTACCGCGGCCACCCGCATGGATCTGAGCTTTGACAACCCAGACATTGCCACCCAGTTTCTTGGCGGCTTCTACAGCTTCGTCAACACTGAAGCAAGGAATACCACGTGGAGTGGTGACTCCATATTTACGCAGGATTTCCTTACCCTGATATTCATGAATATTCATATTCGTCCTTTAAAAAGAATGCATGAATGGGTGATGGCGTGCATCACCCATTGTTCATATAACCCAGTTGCCCAGGTTATCAGACATTCACAGTCCAAGAATTATTTCTTCTTCTTAGGTGGAACGTCAAATGCACCGCCTGCCTTCAGGGCTGCAATGCCTGCATCGTCGTAACCCAGAACTTCCTTCAGGATTTCG
>JAFWUI010000016.1 GCA_017524145.1 Oxalobacter sp.
AAATAACCATGGAATGGATGGCGGAATACAATGAAATCCGCCCACATGAATCGCTTGGGAACCTGCCTCCACGGGCATTTTTGATGAAAAACAGCGGGAAAATCTCTAATTTAAGTTGTGCCTAAAATGGGGAGGTTTACATACGCATTTGAATTTAGCTGAAGCAGGGTCACTTACATAAAAGGATATTGCTTTCTCTGCATCTTTGATTATCTTTGACTTGCTTATTCTGCTGGATTTGTTTTTTATTTTTTCCCCAGCACCAAGAGCTTGAGTTGATAGGCTTGCTACTGAAACCATCAATATTGCTATGAGTAATTTTTTCATATGTATTTTTAGCAGGGCAGAAGAAAGGGGTGTTGGTGTCACTGTCAGATTATGCGGTGGGATGGAAAGTTGTCAACGTTCTGTCAGCCATAGTCAGACTGCATCAGGACAAACAAAAAACCACAGACCTGGAAAATCTGTGGTTTTTTGTTTCAAGGAACCATAGTTCCTGCTATCTGATACCAGTATTCTTGCAACCTACATTGACCGGGGTATGGAGGTAACGGCAGGCAGTTGACCGACTTAACACCAACACCAATTCCTTGCAGATTCCGGTTTTCCTGTATCCGTTGTCTTTCAAGGAAAGAATTGGGTTGATGCCTATCGTTTTTTATGACTGGAAGGCAGAGTCGATGATACGCGTCATGGCATCCACTTTCTGACGGAGTTCAGTCAGTGCTGCTTCTGACAGCGGTGCATCAGGCGATTTAAGCGTCAGCAGTTCAGCTGCCATGCTTAGGCAGACCATGACAGCAATACGGTCCGTTCCGCGGATTCTGCCTGCATCACGGATTGCGCGCATTTTCCCATCGACATAGGCGACAGCTTGGCGCAGCTTGCCTTCTTCTTCGTCCCGGCAGGACAGTCGGTAAGCTTGTCCCATAATGGAAACATCGAGTTGGCTCATGCTGCGTCACCTCCCGTCTCAGCAGGCAGTCTCTCGATGATGGCAGCAACTTTCTGACGGGCGGTTTCCATCCTTTCAAGCAGTTGTTGTTTTTCCTGTCTGAGGGACTCAGCCTGAGCTTTCAGGGAAGCGTTTTCCTGCTTGAGTGTCTGTGTCAGTGTAACAAGGCCATTGATTTTTTCGGCGAGTAAATCCAGTTCTGAAATCATAGTCGGAAATTCCCTTATTGGTTGCCACGGGTACCTTGCGGGGATAGTTGCATGGCAAGGTTGTGTTGTGTACTATCTATATCGGATTTTACCCTGCCTTTGATGGATATTCTGAATTTTTTTTTAGGCAGGGCTTTTTTCAGGTCTGCAGGTTCCAGTCGTTTTCATTTTTGTCTAGTGGTTATGGATTCACAGGAGAATTCCCCTAAAAAAGTAGTTGTCATCACCATTGATGGCCCAACTGCTTCCGGCAAAGGTACTGTTGCACAACGTGTGGCAGAAAGTCTTGGTTTTCATTATCTGGATTCTGGAGCACTTTACCGTCTGACAGCACTTTCTGCTTTACAGGCCGACCTGCCGCTTGATGATGTGACTGCCATCGCTGCTTTGGCACAGGAACTGCCCTGTGTTTTCAGGCACGGACGGGTACTGCTTGCAGGCGAGGATGTGACAGATAAGATCCGGACAGAAGAAGTAGGCAATACAGCTTCAAAGATTGCCGCTTACCAGCCTGTACGTGATGCCTTGAAAGCATTGCAGGTCAGTTTCCGTCAAGCCCCAGGATTGGTGACAGATGGCAGGGATATGGGAACCGTGATTTTCCCAGATGCTGATTTGAAGGTGTTTCTGACAGCCGATGTAGCTATCCGTGCTGAAAGACGGTATAAACAGTTGTTGGAAAATGGATTTCCTGCTAATATCGATACTCTTCGCAAAGATTTGGAAGACCGCGATAAACGTGATTCTGAAAGGAAGTCGTCACCTTTGAGGCCTGCCGCTGATGCAGTGATGTTGGATACGTCATCCTTGGATATCGATGAATCCGTACAGCGGGTCCTTGATGCTTGCGTAGAGAAAAAGATTTGACAGCTCCGTCTGGGAGCTTTGTTGGTCCCCAAAAGGCGCAATGTCTTTTGGGTTTTTTAACCTGACCCGGCTGACCTGCAAGGTCACCGGCTTTTCGTACTATATTGAATATGCCTACTGCATCTGTTCCAGAAAAGGAAAGTTTTGCCGCTTTATTTGAAGAATCCCTCGCACGTCATGACATGCGTTCGGGTGAAGTTATTTCAGCTGAAGTTGTCCGCATCGACCACAATTTTGTAGTTGTCAATGCGGGCTTGAAGTCTGAAGCATTCATTCCTATTGATGAATTCAAGAACGACATCGGCGAAATCGAAGTCAATGTCGGTGATTTCGTTTCTGTTGCCATTGAATCCCTTGAAAACGGTTTCGGTGACACAATCCTGTCCCGTGACAAGGCCAAACGCCTGGCTTCTTGGCTGGCACTTGAAAAAGCCATGGAATCTGGCGAAATCGTTACCGGCGTTGTCAACGGCAAGGTCAAGGGAGGCTTGACCGTCCTGACCAATGGCATCCGTGCTTTCCTTCCTGGTTCCCTGGTCGATACCCGCCCAGTGAAAGACACCACCCCTTATGAAGGCAAGACCCTTGAATTCAAGGTCATCAAACTCGACCGTAAACGTAACAATGTTGTCCTGTCCCGCCGTGCTGTTGTTGAAGCATCTATGGGCGAAGAACGTGCAAAACTGATGGAAAGCCTGAAGGAAGGTACCATCATCACCGGTATCGTCAAGAACATCACCGACTATGGTGCATTCATTGATTTGGGTGGTATTGATGGTCTGCTGCACATTACAGACCTGGCATGGCGCCGTGTCCGTCATCCATCTGAAATGCTGACAGTTGGTCAGGAAATCCAGGCAAAAGTCCTGAAATATGACCAGGAAAAGAACCGTGTTTCCCTGGGCGTCAAGCAGTTGGGCGATGATCCATGGACTGGACTGTCCCGCCGTTATCCTAAAGGTACCCGTCTGTTTGGAAAGGTCACCAACCTGACCGATTATGGTGCGTTTGTTGAAGTCGAACAGGGTATCGAAGGGTTGGTTCATGTTTCTGAAATGGATTGGACCAACAAGAATGTTGCTCCAGGCAAGGTTGTCAAACTGGGTGATGAAGTCGAAGTCATGGTACTTGAAATCGACGAAGAACGCCGCCGCATCAGCCTGGGCATGAAGCAGTGCAAACCAAATCCATGGGAAGAATTTGCAGAAACCCATAAGAAGGGGGACAAGGTCAAAGGCGCCATCAAGTCCATTACTGACTTTGGTGTTTTCATCGGACTGCCAGGCAATATCGATGGTTTGGTCCATCTGTCTGACCTGTCTTGGACTGAACCAGGTGAAACAGCTGTCCACAATTTCAAGAAAGGCGATGAACTGGAAGCTGTCGTTCTGGCCATTGATGTTGACCGTGAACGCGTTTCCTTGGGCGTCAAGCAGTTGGAAGGCGATCCATTCAGCAATTACATTGCAATGAATGAACGTGGTTCCATTGTGACCGGTACTGTCAAATCTGTTGAACCCAAAGGGGCTGTCATCCAGTTGACAGACGATGTCGAAGGTTACCTGCGTGCTTCTGAAATCTCCAGTGACCGTGTTGAAGATGCGGGATCCCAGCTGAAAGAAGGACAGTCTGTCGATGTGATGATCATCAATATTGACCGTAAGTCCCGTACCCTGTAGCTGTCTATCAAAGCCAAGGACCAGCAGGAAACCCAGGCCGCCATCAAGAAGATTCAGGACGATTCTTCCGCAGCTTCTGGCATGACCAGCCTGGGGGCTCTGTTGAAAGCAAAATTCGACAACAAGCAGTAATCAGGAAAGAAGATGACAAAATCCGAATTGATCATCTCCCTCGCCAACAGCTATCCACAGCTGTTGGCAAAAGATGCTGAACTGACGGTAAAAACCATCTTGGAAGCCATGGCTCAGGCTTTGGCGGATGGTAAACGCATTGAAATTCGGGGTTTTGGCAGTTTTGCACTGAGTGTCCGTCCACCACGGGTTGGGCGCAATCCGCGTTCTGGGGAAAAAGTGATGGTCGCTGAAAAACGCGTACCTCATTTCAAACCTGGCAAGGAACTGCGGTACCGTGTGGATATGGGCGTCAAGTCAAAATAATCTGATTTCTTCAGATTCAGCAGAAAAGGGTGTCTTTTGGACGCCCTTTTTTATATCGTGAAAACGTTTTTCCTTTAAAATATCTGTTCCTTGGGAATTTTTCTGGAAGGTCAGGCAGGGGTCTGACTGAAAGTCAAGGTTTGTTGATGACATCATCTTATGGAATTTGAAGTCTGGTGGTTGGTTGGCATTCCCATTTTCTTTGGTCTTGGATGGGTTGCTGCACGTATTGATATCAAACAGTTGCTGTCTGAATCCCGCAATTTGCCAAAAGGGTATTTCAAAGGGCTGAATTTCCTGCTGAATGAACAGCCTGACAAGGCGATTGATGCATTCATTGAAATCGTCAAGCTTGATCCTGAAACAGCTGAGCTGCATTTTGCATTGGGTAATCTTTTCCGCCGCCGGGGGGAAACGGAGCGTGCTATCCGTATGCACCAGAATCTGCTCCTGCGGCCAGACCTGCCGCAGGAGCAGCAGATGCAGGCACGTTTTGAACTGGGGCAGGATTACCTGAAAGCGGGGTTGCTTGACCGTGCAGAGGATGTTTTCCAGGAATTGACGGAAACCCCTTATTCCATGCGGGCACGCCGTGCATTGCTGGAGATTTTCCAGCGTGAAAAAGAATGGCGTCAGGCAATCAATGCGGCAGAAGCGCTTCAGAACATGGGGGCAGGGAACCGGAACCGTCAGGTTGCACAGTTCTATTGTGAACTGGCGGAAAACCAACTGGTCCGGACACATCCTGAAAAAGCATTGCCTTTGCTTGAGCAGGCATTGACCATAGACAGGATGTGTACCCGTGCGACCATACTGACCGGTGATGCCTGCAAGGCAATGGGGGATATCGAGAAGGCATTGGATACCTGGCGTAGGGTTGAGAAACAGAATATCCAACATACCATCTTGATTGCCCGCCGCCTGATGGACGGTTATGAAGAAGTCGGACGTCCAGAAGAGGGGATCAATCTTCTGAAATCGTATCTGACGGAAATCTCTTCCATTGATATACTTGATGTGCTGGTCAAGGCGATGGTGAAACTGCAAGGCGCAGAGAATGCAAATGCATTGGTGCGGGAAGAGTTGCGTAAGACGCCGACATTGTTGGGGTTGGACCGGTTGCTCGAGGCACAGCTGTTGGTTGTTCCGCCAGAAGTCCGTCAGGAAATTTCCAATATCCGGACGCTGATCCAGCGTTATGCCCATAAGCTGTCCCATTACAAATGTCATCAGTGTGGGTTTGAGGCGAGGCAGTTTTACTGGCAATGTCCTGGATGCCATGAATGGGAATCCTATTCACCCAAGCGGGTGGAAGAAGAAAATTTTTCCTGATTGGCAATTGAACCTTTATTTTCGATTTCAACAAGTCATATCATGAGCAGCAAATCAGCAGGACCTTATATCCTGATTGTCGGTGATGTCATGCTTGACCGTTACTGGTTTGGCGATGTAAACCGTATTTCGCCAGAGGCGCCGGTTCCGGTTGTCTTGATCAACCGCAATGAAGAACGTTTGGGTGGTGCTGCCAATGTTGCCCGTAATGTTGCTGCACTGGGGGCAGATTGCAGCCTGATGGGGATTGTCGGTGATGATGAGGCCGGCATGATTGTTGAGAGTTTGTTGAATGAGGCGGAAATTGTCCCCCATCTCCATGTTGCTGAAGAAATCTCGACAATTGTAAAGCTCCGTGTCATCGGTCGTCAGCAGCAGCTGCTACGGCTTGATTTTGAAAAACGTCCCCCGCAGGATGTCCTTGACAATGCGATGCGGCATTACAGGACATTGCTGGCTTCGCATGATATTGTGGTTTTTTCTGATTATGGCAAAGGGGCATTGGATAATGTTGCAGGGATGATTGCCGCAGCTAAAGCGGCTGGTAAAACCACATTGGTTGATCCGAAAGGTGAAGATTTCACCAGATACCGGGGGGCAACATTCTTGACGCCGAATAAATCAGAACTCCGGCAGGTGGTCGGCAGTTGGCAGGATGAAGAAGAATTGGCTGAAAAAGCCCGTAACCTGCGTAGGCAACTTGATATCGAGTGGCTTTTGTTGACCCGTTCTGAAGAAGGGATGTCTCTGTTTGGTGAAAAAGAAACCATCCATATTCCAACAGTTGCCCGGGAAGTCTTCGATGTTTCAGGTGCAGGGGATACGGTCATTGCGGCATTGGCAACCATGTTGGGTTATGGCAAGCCGGTTGCTGAGGCAATCGACATTGCCAACAGGGCAGCTGGCATTGTTGTTGGTAAACTGGGGACCGCAACAGTGACTGCTGAAGAACTCTTTCCTCAGTAATCACCGGTGTTCCAGTTTGGCAATGGTCAGGTCCAGAAGTTTCATACCGGCTCTGCCAAAATTGATGTTTGCCCTCTGCGGACCGTCAAAGCCGACGATGACCCCTTCACCGAATTTCGGATGATAGACAGTTTCGCCGATATGCCAACCACTGTTTCTGGCTGGAGATAATGCTGTGGAAGGGGACATTGCTGGCAGTTTCCTGCTCTGGGAACTGCCCAGGTTGCTTCCGCGGTGGAAGGTACCAGTTCCCCATTCAGCGTAATCGATGCTGATGCTTTTCTTCGGCAATAAGCGTTTGATGTTTTCTTCAGGCAGTTCGTCAATGAAACGTGAAGCAATGTTGTAGCGTATATGGCCATGCAGCATACGGGTCTGTGCGCTGCTTAGGTAAAGCCGTCTTTTTGCACGGGTCAATGCGACATACATCAAACGCCGTTCTTCTTCAAGTCCATCTATTTCACTGGCGCTGTTTTCATGTGGGAAAAGTCCTTCTTCAAGTCCAGTGATGAACACAGCTTCAAATTCCAATCCTTTTGCGGCATGGACTGTCATCAGTTGGACAGCATCTTCATTTTCATTGGCTTGTGCATCACCGGCTTCGAGTGAAGCATGGGACAGGAAAGCTGACAAAGGAGACATGCTGAGCGGTAAGTCAGCATCGGCGTTGAGGATATCCGGTGTTCCGGCCAACAGGTCAGCCGTATCATCCCTGTTTGGCAAGGCTATGGCAGTCAAGGCTGGTTGGTTGTAATCAAAGCCTTCTTCGGAAAGGAACAAGGATGCGGCAGAAACCAGTTGTTCCAGGTTCTCCAGACGGTCAGCGCCTTCTTTTTCTTTCTGGTAATGCTGTTCAAGGCCACTTTTCTGAAGGATGGCGGCAATAAGGTCAGGCAGGTTCAAGTGGAGGGTTTCTGACCTGCCGCTTTCAATGATACGGGCGAAAGCCATCAGTAACGTTTTTGCCCTGCCAGACATCAAGGGAATGGCAGCATACAGGGAACAGTGGTTTTCTTCGGCTTGATGCTGTAGCTGTTCTATTGTCCGTGCACCGATACCGCGGGGTGGAAAATTGGCGACACGCAGGAAAGCAGCATTGTTGTCTGGATTGCCAATCAGTTGAAGATAGGCAATGGCGTGCTTGATTTCCGCACGTTCAAAGAACCGGAGGCCGCCATAGACCCGGTAAGGGATTCCTCTGCTGAAAAAACCATGTTCAATCACTCGTGACTGGGCATTGGAGCGGTAAAGGACAGCGATTTCCTGATAAGGGATACCTTCTCTATGAAGATGCTTGATTTCCTCTTGGAGCCATTCGACTTCACCTGTATCGGAAGGCAATTCCAAGACCCGGACGGGCTCACCGTCGCCAGCATCTGTCCGCAGGTTTTTGCCCAGCCGTTTTTCATTGTTGGCAATAAGGGTATTTGCTACTGCCAGGATATTGCCTTTTGAACGGTAATTCTGTTCCAGACGGATGAGGTTCTGAACCTGGAATTCACGTTGGAAAGATTGCATGTTCCCAACATTGGCGCCACGGAACGCATAGATGCTCTGGTCGTCATCGCCGACCGCGAATACAGCAGTTTTTCTGCCTGCAAGCAACTTCAGCCAGCGGTATTGCAGGTCATTGGTGTCTTGGAATTCATCGACCAGGATATGTTGGAAACGGTTCTGGTAATGCTCTCGGAGGGGTTGGTTGCGTTCCAACAGCTCACAACTGCGTAACAGCAGTTCAGCAAAATCGACAACCCCTTCATGCTGGCACTGGTCTTCATACAGTTGGTAGAGGGATGCCATCTGCATTTCATAGTCATCATGTGCATGGACTTCACCAGCCCGTAGCCCCTTTTCTTTTGCAGAGTTGATGAAGTTCACCAAAGACTTTGGAGGATAGCGTTCAGTATCTACATTGGTGGTTTTCATCAGACGTTTGACTGCTGAAAGCTGGTCTTGTGCATCAAGGATATTGAACGTCTGGGGCAAAGCGGCATCCTGCCAATGCAGGCGGAGCAGCCGGTTGCATAATCCATGGAAGGTTCCAATCCATAAGCCACGGAGATTGACAGGTACCATTGTTCCAAGGCGGGCTGTCATTTCTTTGGCGGCTTTGTTCGTGAAAGTTACTGCCAGGATACTGTTTGTCGAGACTTGACCGGTCTTAAGCAGCCAGGCAATGCGGGTGGTCAATACCCGGGTCTTGCCAGAGCCTGCGCCTGCGAGAATCAATGCCGATTGCGCTGGCAGGGTCACAGCAGCCAGTTGCTCGGCGTTCAGGTTGTTCAATAAGGGATCCATGCCGGTATTATCCAACAACTTGGATTGTCCTGTCTTGGGCTTTTCTCTTTGAAGGCAGGAAGAAACCTCCCGGTGAAATTGGATCATCGCCATCAATCATGCTTTCCTGCATTTCAATGGGGTTGCCTGTTGCAGTTAAAATACAAAAAACAGGAAACAAAATGAGAATAATTCCTATTTATGTTATCATTTTCCCTCCTTGGTTTTTCATTTTGATTTCCCCTTTTGAACATATCATGAACAAGAAAGCACTCATTGCCGCCCTGCTTGGCCTCGCCGGCACAGCGGCTTATGCACAGACCAATGTCCAGATTTACGGGACGGTGGACACCGGTTATGTCAAGGAAACCGGTACGGACATCCGTATGGATGAGAATGAAGACAATGTCATCGGCTTCAAGGGAACAGAAGACCTTGGGGGTGGGTACAAAGCGACCTTCCAGTTGGAAAAACAGTTCCAACTCTACGATGGTGGCTATAAGGACAGCGAGGCTTTCCATGATGCCTTGGCTGCACGCCTCAAGGGGGAACAGCATATTGACTGGCTTGGAGCCGCCAATGCTGGCATCAAAGGGGATTTCGGCCATATCCGCCTCGGACGTGTCAATGAGATGTCCGTTGAGTATTTCAAGGAAATCGACCCGTTTGAACAGCTGTCGACGGGTTCTGGCCTGTCGAAGTACAACCTGACCCGTTCCGAACAGATTTCCAATACGCTCCGTTATGACTCACCGGAATGGTCCGGTTTCTCTTTCGGTGCGACCTATACCCTGGGTACTGACACCCATCAGCGTGTTGAGAATGAGGATGGCTCATTCTCCCATAAACGGGGTGTCCGCAATGACGGGTTCGGTGCTTCCCTGCGCTATGACAATGACGACCTGTTCCTGACCGCCAACTTCACCCGTGTTGCGGATTCCTGCAAGTCGTGGGTGTGGAATGTCGGTGGTGCCTATTCCATCGGGGATTTCCGGGTTTCCCTGGGTTATCAGAAGTCCCAGGTCAAGGACCTGAGTGACTGGCGTCTGGGTGAAGAGGATGACTTTGTCGAAAGCACGGGCATCAACCAGCAGGAATGGGAAATCGGCCTGGCTTATGGGTTTGGGGCAAGTACCGTCAAGTTTGCGTACAACCGTGCCCTGATGGATGGCAATGATTATCTCAAGGGCGGCAACGCCAACAAATATGCGTTGGGCTATACCTATGACCTGTCCAAGCGCACCCAGCTGTATGGGATGGTTTCGTACACCGACAGCAGCAATGATGATGTCGGCTCCATCTACAACAACAATGGCGTGGCAAGTGATTCCGTCACCGGTATCCAGGTTGGGATTATGCACAACTTCTGATTGGGATGGTTTTTCCAGATGATGAGGGAAACGCTGTCCAGAACAGTCCTTATAAGGATTTCTTGATGGTGCCTGGTTTATAATATCTGTTTGATTGGAGGAAGATGGATGTTACCTCTGTTGCTTGCAGAAAAAGGAAGCCCCTTAAGGATTGGACGGATTACCGGCAAAGAAGAAACCAGGCGTTTTCTGGAAAATCTGGGTTTTTCGGTTGGTGAGGTGATTACGGTCGTGAGTGATATGAACGGCAGCTTGATTGTCAAAGTCAAGGATTCCCGTATTGCGCTTGGCAAGGATGTGACTGGACACATTCTGGTTTCAAAGGAATGACAGGCATGAGAACCCTGAAAGATGTTGCAGTTGGTGAAACCGTTACCGTGAAAAGGCTCCATGGTGAAGGGGCAACCCGACGCCGCATGATGGATATGGGGATTATCAAAGGTGCCGTTATCCATGTTGTCAAAGTTGCACCATTGGGAGACCCGATTGAGGTTTCTGTCAGGAATTACCAGCTTTCTTTCAGGTCAGCGGATGCTGGGATGATTGAGGTTGAAGAATAAGAGACCTGTCGTTTTTTATCTGTAAAGCAAAGACATGGGAATCCGTATTGCGCTTGCCGGAAATCCGAACTGCGGCAAGACAACATTGTTCAATGCACTGACAGGACTGCGCCAGTCAGTCGGCAACTGGCCGGGCGTCACTGTTGAGAAAAAGGAAGGCCGTCTGAAAGGGCATCCTGATGTCTCCGTGACGGACCTGCCGGGTATTTATTCCCTTTCTCCTTATTCCCCTGAAGAGATTGTTGCCAGGACTTATCTGGTTGAGGAAAAACCTGAAGTCATCCTGAATATCGTCGATGGAACCAATCTTGAGCGTAACCTGTATCTGACGACCCAGCTGATTGAACTGGGAATGCCGGTTGTGGTTGCAGTCAACATGCTTGACCTGCTGCAGAAGAATGGCGATGTCCTTGATACTGGAAAACTTTCTGAAAAACTGGGGTGCCCTGTCGTTGCCATTTCTGCATTGGAGGAAATGGGGATTGAAGAAGCGGTGTCCCAGACACTGCATGCAGCAGACAACATGCCGAAAGTTGCCCGGCACCATTACAGTGGCGCCTTGGAACATGCATTGGCGCATATCGAAGAAAGGGTTCTTCACGAATTACCTGAAAATATCCAGCATTGGTATGCCATCCGTCTGTTTGAGCGTGACCGTAAGATTGCGGATAAGCTGGGATTGACGCCTGAACAGCTTGCACATATCGAAAAAGACATCATTGCCTGCGAAGAAGAACTGGACAATGACAGCGAAAGCATCATGTCAATGGAACGCTATGACTGGGTTGGCAAACTGGTTGCCGCCAGCCTGCATGCGGCTCCAAGGCAGGTTTCCACTTCCGATAAGATTGACCGTGTTGTCACCAACCGTTTCCTGGCGTTGCCGATATTTGGTCTGGTGATTACCGGTATCTATTATGTTGCAATGCATTCCATCGGAGCTTTCATCACCGATTGGATGAATGATGACCTTTTTGGCGGAATAGTGCCTGAAGTGGTTGGAAGCTGGCTGGAAAACATGGAAGTCGAGGAATGGCTGTCTGGCTTGATCCTTGACGGGATTGTTGCCGGTGTTGGTGCTGTCTTGGGGTTTGTTCCCCAGATCCTGCTGTTGTTTATCATGCTGGGCATTGTCGAAGCCTGTGGCTATATGGCACGTGTCGCATTTATCCTTGACCGTATTTTCCACAAGTTCGGGCTGTCAGGTAAATCGTTCATTCCTATCTTGATTGGTACCGGCTGCGGTATTCCAGGTGTCATGGCATCAAGGACTATCGAGAACGAAGCAGACCGCCGGATGACTGTGATGACTACGACATTTATCCCATGCAGTGCTAAGCTCCCGATTATCGCAATGTTTGCTGGTGCCATTTTCAATGATGCATGGTGGGTGGCGCCCGCGGCTTATTTCACAGGTATCGCCGCCATCATCATCTCAGGGATTATCCTGAAGAAAACCAGGATTTTTGCAGGTGATCCTGCTCCATTTGTCATGGAGCTGCCGCCATACCGTTTCCCGCGTATCGGTGCACTTGCCCGGACGACTTGGGAACGGGGTTTCAGTTTCATCAAGAAGGCCAGTACCATCATCCTGCTGTCCACTATCCTGATCTGGTTCATGTCTTCCTATGGTTGGTCAGAGGATGGATGGGGCATGGTTGAGGAAATGGAGGACAGTGTCCTGGCAGTTGTCGGGAATGGTATGAACTGGCTGTTTACCCCACTTGGCTGGGGAGACTGGAAAGCGGTTGTTGCGACCATTACGGGTCTGATTGCGAAAGAAAACCTGGTTGGCACCTTTGGTATCCTCTATGGATTTGAAGAAGTTGAGGAAACCGGTAATGAAATCTGGGCACAGCTTGCCGTCAGCTATACAGGACTTTCTGCCTGGTCACTGTTGGTTTTCAACCTGTTGTGTGCCCCTTGCTTTGCTGCAATGGGAGCAATCCGTCGCGAAATGAACAACTGGAAATGGTTCCTGTTTGCCATTGGTTATCAATGTGTTTTCGCATGGTGTGTTGCCCTCTGTTTCTATCAGATTGGCATGTGGTTCACAACAGGGGTGTTCGGGTTCTGGACAGCGGTTGCCTGTGCATTGGTTGTCTTTGCCGTTTACATGCTTTTCCGTAAGGGGTATGTTGAGAAAGCGGTGAAAGTGGTCAGTGAAGAACAACAGGTATCTTGACGGTAGAGGGGAAACAGCATGGGAACCATCATTGTCGGCGGCGGATTGGTGATTGTTGTTGGGTTGGTCATCCTCAGCATGGTCCGTAGATATCGTCAGGGAAAATCCATTCTCTGTGATGGTGTGGATTGCAATGCCTGTGGTTCAAATGCTGCCTGCCAGGCTGGTTGCATGCCATCCAACAGAACCGTTGGCGAAGAAAAGACAGTCCGTTTTTTCAAGCGGGTTCCTTGATAAGGAGAGACTATGGGAACCATCATTGTCGGCGGCGGATTGCTCATTGTTGAGGCATTGATTGTCTTCAATATGATCCGCAGGGCACGGCAGGGTAAATCCGCTTTCTGCACCAGTAGCAGTTGTGATTGCAGCTGTAGTGCCGGGGTATTCTGCCAGCCTCATCAAAAAACGCAGGAAAAAGAAACATCATCTCCATCCTGTTGCTGTAGTGGCCATGACCCTCATCAGAGGCATGCCAAACGGTAGCCTGCTTCTGTAAGGGGGTTATGGAAAGGCAGTTCTTACAGTCAAGTTGCTGTGTTTGTCTTTTCAGGATTTCCCGCAGAAAGCCTGAAATCAAGGATTTCCTTGAAAATTTATTTTCCCTTTGCCCTTGAAATCCCCAGACCCCGCCCATATACTTAGCACTCGTTGAGGGAGAGTGCTAACAGCTGCTTCTGTTCCTGTTCTCCAGATTGAAAAGAAATGTTCATCCATACGGCTTGACCGGATGGATTGATTAGATAAATTTCATAGATTTTATAAGGAATTGTTATGAAACTTCGTCCTTTGCAAGACCGTATCATCATCAAACGTATTGAACAGACAACCACTACGGCTTCTGGTCTGATTATTCCGGATGCAGCCGCAGAAAAACCAGATCAGGGTGAGGTTCTGGCTGTCGGCAATGGCAAGGTACTGGAAGATGGCAAGGTACTGCCACTTGATGTCAAGGTCGGTGATTTTGTCCTGTTCGGCAAGTATTCCGGCCAGGCTGTAAAGGTGGATGGCGAAGAGCTGCTCGTCATGCGTGAATCCGATGTCATGGCTATCATCGAGCAGTAATCGACAGGTCAATATTCATCGTATATTAAAAGGTTTTTAGGAGAAATACATGTCCGCTAAAGAAGTAGTATTCGGCGATGCTGGCCGTAGCAAACTGGTAGAAGGCGTCAATATCCTGGCAGACGCTGTCAAGGTTACTTTGGGGCCAAAAGGCCGTAATGTTGTTCTGGAACGTACTTGGGGTGCGCCGACCGTCACCAAAGATGGTGTTTCTGTTGCCAAGGAAGTTGAACTGAAAGACAAGCTCATGAATATGGGCGCACAGATGGTCAAGGAAGTGGCTTCCAAGACCAATGACAACGCCGGTGATGGTACCACTACCGCAACTGTGCTGGCTCAGGCGATTGTCCGTGAAGGGATGAAATATGTTGCTGCCGGCATGAATCCAATGGATTTGAAACGTGGTATCGACAAGGCGGTCGCTGCAACCATTGCTGAACTGCAGAAGATTGCCAAACCGATTACCACCAGCAAGGAAATCGCCCAGGTTGGTTCGATTTCTGCCAACAGCGACAGTTCCATCGGTGACAGCATTGCTGAAGCAATGGATAAGGTCGGCAAGGAAGGTGTCATCACTATTGAAGACGGCAAATCCCTGAATGATGAACTGGATATCGTTGAAGGGATGCAGTTTGACCGTGGTTACCTGTCTCCATACTTCATCAACAATGCTGAAAAACAGATTGTGGCATTGGATAATCCTTATGTCTTGCTGTTTGAGAAGAAAATCTCCAATATCCGCGACCTGCTTCCGGTTCTGGAACAGGTTGCAAAATCCAGCCGCCCTCTGCTGATTATTGCTGAAGATGTTGAAGGTGAAGCATTGGCTACCTTGGTTGTCAACAATATGCGTGGCGTCCTGAAGACCTGTGCGGTCAAGGCACCTGGTTTCGGTGACCGCCGTAAAGCAATGCTGCAGGATATTGCTATCCTGACAGGAGGCACAGTGATTGCGGAAGAAGTTGGCCTGTCTTTGGAAAAAACGACATTGGATATGCTTGGCCAGGCAAAACGCATCGAAATCGATAAGGAAAACACCACTATCATTGATGGTGTCGGCGATGCTTCTGCGATTGAAACCCGTGTCAAGGAAGTCCGTACCCAGATTGAAACAGCGACTTCTGACTATGACAAGGAAAAACTGCAGGAACGTATTGCAAAACTGTCAGGCGGTGTTGCAGTAATCAAGGTTGGTGCAGCAACAGAAGTTGAAATGAAGGAAAAGAAAGCCCGTGTTGAAGATGCATTGCATGCAACCCGTGCTGCTGTTGAAGAAGGTATTGTTGCAGGCGGTGGTGTTGCACTGTTGCGTGCCCGTGAAAATACCGATGTCAAGGGTGAAAACCCTGATCAGGAAGCCGGTATCAAGATTGTGATGCGGGCATTGGAAGAACCACTGCGCATGATTGTCGCCAACGCTGGCGAGGAAGCTTCTGTTGTCGTCAACAAGGTTCTGGAAGGTTCTGGAAACTTCGGTTACAACGCAGCAACCGGTGAATATGGTGATATGGTTGAAATGGGGGTTGTCGATCCAGCAAAGGTAGCCCGTTCTGCCTTGCAGAATGCTGCTTCCATTGCAGGATTGATCCTGACCACTGACTGCATGATTTATGACATCCCAGAGGAAAAGGCTGCTGATGCTGGTGCCGGTATGGGCGGTATGATGTAATCATTTCCGTCTTGGATTTACCCCTAATCAAGAAAGACCTGTAGTTGAAGCTGCAGGTCTTTTTTTGTACAGGAAGCTGGTGCTTGATAGACCTTTATACGAATCGATAAAATAAACATTCGCGAATAGCTCCTGTCATTTCAGTCATGTCTTTCCATTTTGACCCATCATCCAAGCGTGACAAGCGGATTCTGGCTCAGAAGACCGCACGTACTTGGCGTCAGATGGTGACCTGGGTATTGGCTCCACTGCTGATTGGTATTGCTGGTGTCAGTATGGCGAACATCAGCCGTATCTGCTATGGGATCAATCAATGGATTTATGGGCATCTGGGATGGGGGGCACTGGTCTATATGCCGGTGGGCTATGCATTGCTGATTTTTGTCAGCCGCCGGTTTTTCCCGGGAACGCAGGGTAGCGGGATTCCCCAGGCGATTGCGGTGCTTGAGGATCATGATGGAACCAAGAAATCGAACCTGTTGTCTGTCCGGATAGTGATTGGACGGGTACTGTTGCTGATAGGGGGGTTGGTTATCGGAGCATCAATCGGTCATGAAGGGCCGATGGTGCAGATTGGCGGTTCCATCATGCATATATTTTTCGGTTATGGAACCTTGAAAAGGGCGGAACACCGCCAGATGCTGGTATTGGCAGGCAGTGCTGCGGGGATTGCGGCAACATTCAATACACCGATTGGCGGGATTATGTTTGCCATGGAAGAGATGGCAAAGAAATATGTGTACCGGGGACATAACCAGACAATCTTTACCGTATTGATGTCGGGTTTGGTGTCGCTGGTCATTATGGGCAGTTACACCTATTTCGGTAAGTACCATGTTGACTTGGATTTCATCACGCATGTTCCGGCCATTCTGGTATGTGGTTTTGTCGGTGGTCTTTTTGGGGGTGTTTTCAGTCTGTTGGCACAGAAAACGCCGGATGGATTGCCAGGAAAACTGCGGCGGTTCCTTGCACATCATCCAATGGCTTTTGCAGCGTGCTGTGGTTTGTTGATGGCATGCTTGAGTTTGGCAACGGATGGTTTGGTCAATGGCACAGGTTATGTGCCGACAAAGATGGCGCTGGAAAGCGAAACTGCCACACATGTCTGGTTCTATGGACCGGCAAAATTCATCGGGACATTGCTGACAGCATTATGTGGTCTTCCTGGCGGGTTGTTTGCGCCAACCTTGGCAGTCGGTGGTGGTTTGGGCGATATGGTTTCGCATATGCTGCCGGATATAGCACCACACCGGGCGTTGATTATCTTGGTTATGGTTGCGTATCTTTCAGGCCTGACGCAGTCACCGTTGACTGCTTTTGTGATTTCAATGGAAATCACAGGCAGTTACGAAATGCTGTTGCCGATGATTGCTGTCTCATTGGTTGCAAATGCAGTTTCAAAGATAGTATGTCCGACATCGTTCTATCATAAATTGGCATTGCGGTTTGAAAAAACAGCAGGACCGGCAGGAACAGATGGGGAAGGGGACAAGGAAAAAGCCCATACCGAAGTGACAACAGCCAATCCTGGACAAGCAGGGGAGACCAATGCAGGAAACCTGCAGGAGGATGAAGATGGCGCGCAGCCTGAACAGGGAGGCACTGGCTTGGATATGAAGGGAACGGGTACATCTGCTTCCCAGGAACCGCCAGACCATAGACAGGCAGGATAGGAATCCATAATGTCTATGGATTCCTGAGTTAGGGAAAAGGGATACAGTTATTTTTTCCGGCACTCACGGCACCGGCCGTAGAGGGCAAGGTTATGGTCAACGAGCTCATAGTCCATACGTTTGGCAACTTCCTGTTGATGGCGCTCGATTTCTGCATCTTGGAATTCTTCAACCCGACCACAGCTGACACAGACAATATGGTCATGATGGGTACCTTCGTTGAGTTCGTAAACCGCTTTACCTGTTTCAAAATAATTGCGTGATAATATGCCAGCCTGTTCAAATTGTGTAAGGACACGGTAAACCGTAGCGAGCCCGATGTCTTGGTTTTCCGCCAGTAATCGACGGTAGACATCCTCCGCACTGAAATGGCTTGAAGCATTTTTTTGGAAGATGTCAAGGATTTTCAATCGGGGCAAAGTTGCTTTGAGCCCGCTTGCTTTCAGGTCGCTGGGTTTGATGGACATTATTTTGATGGACCTTTCCGTTTCAAAATTGGTTCTTTGCAGTTTCTGCTTTATCATATAGCTTTTGCAGAATCTGCTCAATAAATTGCTGTTAAGGGTCATGTTCGACATACGTGAAAAACGAGATAATCTGTGGCGTTGCATCCGGGCGTTTTTATTGCTGGCTTCAGCAGTAACCGTGCTGTTTGGGTGTGCGTCAAGGAATCCCCTGATAGATGAAGATTCCTCAGTCGATGATGACAAGGTGATAGCTGCTATTGAAGCAGATGAACGGAAGCTGCGTGAAGAACAGGCTTTGGAAGAACGCCGTGAAAAAGAGCGAGCCTTGGAAGAAGCCAATAAACGGGCTGAAGAAAGGATGCGGACCCAGGCGTCCCAGAAACCTGTCTTGGAAAGTCATCCTGTGGCGGAACTTCCAAAGGATGTGGAGGGGAAGGCTGTTGGACAGTCATCTCCAGTACCTGTTGTTCCAGAACAGACAGAGTCTATCCTGAAGACTGTCGAACCAGAGCATGTCAGTACTGACATCCCTGAAGTGAAAGAAGTGGATGCTTCAGCATCTGGAGAAAGGAAACGTCTGGAAATTGTCCCTGAATTCCATGCACCTGAACGCCGCTCCATCACTTACAGTGCTTATGGTAATGTTGACAGGGGTGAAAAAGAGGAGGTCCTGCTGAATTCTCCACCACGCCCAGTCGAAAAATGGATGGTGTTTTTCACACCTTACCGGGTAAACCGGCAACAGGGCAATTTCATTTCTGCTGAAATGCTCGGACGGCTGCAGCCGGGCATGACGAAAGATCAGGTGCGGTTTGTATTGGGAACACCGTTGCTGATGGATATGTTCCATGCAAACCGTTGGGATTATCCTTTCCGCTTGTTGAAGAAGAATGGTGCGTTGACTACATACCGTGTAGCAGTTTTCTTCAATCAGGATGGTGTCGTTGAAAGCGTCAAACATGACAGTCTGCCAGACGAAATTGAATATCTGAATCAGATTACTGCTGATGAAGACTCAATGGATAAGCCAAAGAAAGAAGGTCTGGCGACAACAAACCAACATATGACCGGCGATTTCCAGCCAGGCAGTTCCCCTTCGCCGCTTGAAGCAGGTGCTTCCGGGGCACCATCGCCAGAAGAGCTTGAACGTCAATTGCCGGCGATTGCGCCTGTTCGGACAACAGGAGGTGAGCCTGATGTCCATAAACCGGATTATATTCCAGGACGGGTTTCAAAGGGCGGTAAGCCATCCCGTCCATTGCCAGGCGTGAAACCAGTTTCCCGCCAGGCATGGACACCTAAGGATATTGCGATTGCAGTACCGGAAATCAAAGGGGATGACGGGCCGGAACAGGTTGTGGATTATCAGAGTCTGCCGTCTTACCGTACAGGGACCTATGGCAGTGGACAGCCCGGGGCTCTTCGTCCTATCAGTGCATTCAGGCCTTCAATGGTCAGGGAACCTATTGAGGGGGCTGTTTCTGAAGAAAAACGTTCCGAGTGGATGGCTAACCGTGATGCGATGCTGCGGGCGTTGCATGCTTATGACGATACTGAAGAAGGCGAGGGTGTCAAGAACCTGACGTATGACAGCATCAAGAAGTTTGAATCCATCAGTATCCCTCGGCGCACGGATAAGATGGTTCCTGAATCACCAAACCTTAAACACATCGGAAATATCCAATAAAGATGAATAATATGAAAATTGCTATTGCCGGGGCAAATGGCCGGATGGGACATATGTTGATTGAAGCCGTCCTTGATGCGGAAGATGCCGATCTTACAGGTGCATTGGATGTGCCGGGTTCGCCTGCTATTGGAAAGGATGCAGGTATGTTTCTGGGACAGCAGACTGGAATACAGGTTGAATCTGATATGGCCAAGGCATTTACCGGTGCTGGATATGTCATTGATTTCACCCGCCCAGCAGGGACCTTGGAACATCTGGCTTGGTGTGTGGAACACGGTGTCAAGATGGTTATTGGGACAACAGGTTTTGACGATGCTGGTAAACAGGCGATTGCTGACGCAGCTAAAAAGATTCCAGTTGTTTTTGCACCGAATATGAGTGTGGGTGTGAATGTGACGATGAAACTGCTGGCCATTGCCGCCAAGCATTTTGCCAAAGGTTATGACATTGAGATTATTGAAGCCCACCACCGTCATAAGATGGATGCGCCATCTGGTACTGCTCTCCGGATGGGGGAAGTCATTGCAGATGCTGTTGGACGGAATCTGAAAGAATGTGGTGTTTTTGCCAGGGAAGGGATTACAGGGGAACGTGATCCTTCTTCAATTGGTTTTTCTACAATCCGTGGTGGCGATATTGTGGGAGACCATACCGTTCTCTTTGCAGGAACAGGGGAAAGGATTGAGATTTCCCATAAATCAGCAAGCCGCGCATCTTACGCGCAGGGAAGCCTGATTGCCTGCCGTTTCCTTGCAGGTAAGACAGAAGGCCTTTATGACATGCAGGATGTCCTGAACCTGAAGTGAATTGCTATGGACCTGACAGTATAGGGCAGGTCTGGCTGACCGCCATTCTGGATTTTGGATGGTGGTTCTTTTATCAGAAAAATAATCATGCAAGATAGATACAATCACGCTGAAGTTGAGAAAACCGTTCAGTCTGAATGGGAAAATAATCAGGTTTACAAAGCGGTTGAAAATGATTCCCGTTTCCCCAAAGGGAAATTCTATGCCTGTTCCATGCTGCCTTATCCTTCAGGTCGGCTGCATATGGGGCATGTCCGTAATTACACCATCAACGATGTACTGTACCGTTATATGAGGATGAACGGCTATAACGTATTGATGCCAATGGGATGGGATGCGTTCGGTATGCCGGCGGAAAATGCAGCGATGGCACATGGCATACCTCCTGCCGAGTGGACTTATTCCAATATTGCCCATATGAAGGAACAGATGGCATCCATGGGGCTGGCAATTGACTGGTCACGTGAAATGGCGGCGTGCCGTCCAGAATATTACCGCTGGAATCAATGGATGTTCCTGAAAATGCTTGAAAAAGGCATCATCTATCAGAAAACCGGTACTGTAAACTGGGATCCTGTTGATCAGACAGTGCTGGCAAATGAACAGGTTATTGATGGCCGTGGCTGGCGATCAGGTGCATTGATTGAAAAGCGTGAAATCCCGATGTATTACATCCGTATCACACAGTATGCGGAAGAATTGCTGGATTTCATTGCCAACAAGATGCCTGGTTGGCCCGAAAGGGTCCGGACCATGCAGGTCAATTGGATTGGCCGTTCTGAAGGGGTCCGTTTCGCTTTCGAGCATGATATCAGGGACAGCAATGGCAATCTGATTGGCGATGGCAGATTGTGGGTGTTTACGACCCGGGCAGACACTATCATGGGGGTTACTTTCTGTGCAGTGGCACCAGAACATGACCTTGCCCGTTTCGCAGCAGAAAAAAGCCCTGAATTGACATCCTTCATTGAAGAATGCCGCCAGGGCAGTGTCATTGAAGCCGATATGGCGACAATGGAAAAGAAAGGGATGCCAACAGGGTTGTTTGTCAAACATCCTTTGACTGGTGAAAAGGTTGAGGTTTGGATTGGCAATTATGTACTGATGAGCTATGGCGATGGCGCTGTGATGGGGGTTCCTGCCCATGATGAACGTGATTTTGCCTTTGCGTTGCGTTTTGGATTGCCGATTAAACAGGTGATTGGTATTGATGGCAAGACATTTTCTGACAGGGAATGGCAGGATTGGTATGCCGATAAAGAACATGGCAAATGCGTCAATTCGGGTGAACTGGATGGGCTTGGGCATCAGGATGCCGTGGATGCCGTTGCAGACGCATTGATTGCCAAGGGGCTTGGGGAAAAGAAGGTGACTTTCCGTCTGCGCGACTGGGGAATTTCCCGGCAGCGTTATTGGGGAACACCGATTCCAATCATCCATTGTCCAGATTGTGGCCCGGTTCCTGTTCCTGAAAAAGACCTGCCGGTCATCCTGCCTGAAGATTGTATTCCAGATGGTACGGGTAATCCGTTACGTAAGTCACCGGGTTTCCTGAATACCGTCTGTCCGTGTTGTGGTAAGCCTGCTGTACGTGAAACCGATACGATGGATACCTTTGTGGATTCATGCTGGTATTTCATGCGTTATTGCTCACCAGGGGCTGACAAGGCGATGGTGGATGAGCGTATCGACTACTGGATGCCGATGGATCAGTATATAGGAGGGATTGAACATGCAGTCATGCATCTGCTGTATGCCCGTTTCTGGACCAAGGTGATGCGGGACTTTGGGTTGGTCAAATTCGATGAACCCGTGAAGAACCTGCTGACACAGGGGATGGTTCTGAATGAAACCTATTTCCGTGAGGATGATGCAGGCAAGAAAGTCTGGTTCAATCCTGAAGAGGTGGACCTGCAATTGGATGAAAAAGGACGGCCGGTTGCCGCAACTTTGAAGGCTGATGGCGCACCTGTCACCATCGGTGGCATTGAAAAAATGTCGAAATCCAAAAACAATGGCATTGATCCGCAGGAACAGATTGATCAATATGGGGCAGATACTGCCCGCCTGTTCACCATGTTTGCAGCACCGCCAGAACAGACTTTGGAATGGTCAGGTTCAGGTGTCGAAGGGGCAAGCCGGTTCCTGCGCCGTGTATGGGCATTTGCTTACAGGAACCAAGAGGCTGTCCGTCGTGCAGGATGGGAAATCCCTGCCGATTTGAATGATGGATTGAAAGCATTGCGGCGGGAAATCCACCAGATCCTGCAACAGGCGAATCAGGATTATGCCCGTATGCAGTACAACACAGTAGTCTCTGCTGGCATGAAAATGCTGAATACCCTGGAAGCAGCCAAACTGGATGGTTCTGCTGAAGCGGATGCTGTGCTGAGGGAAACCCTGTCCATTTTCCTGAGGGTGCTTTACCCGGTTGTCCCTCATATCACTTATGCATTGTGGCAAGAGCTGGGTTATGATACCAGCATTGGCAGTCTATTGGATGCGCCGTGGCCTCAGGTGGATGTTGCTGCATTGGAACAGAGCGAGGTTTCCTTGGTGGTTCAGGTCAACGGTAAACTTCGTGGAAAAATCAGTATCCCGAAAGGTTCAGATAAGACGGTTATTGAAGCCACTGCACTGGCCAATGAAAATGTTGCCAAATTTGTCACAGGCACACCAAAACGCGTGATTGTGGTGCCGAACAAGCTGGTCAATATAGTGGTCTGACTGACAGGAACTGTTTATGGAATTCATACAAAGTCCCCGTTTCCGTTTCATCGCCCGTTGGTTTGCTGTCATTGGGCTTGTTTTCATGCTGGCTGCGTGTGGATTCCATTTGCGGGGAGATTTCAAATTCGATTTCCGGTCAATGTATGTCGATCCTCAAGGTTCTCCGCTCTTCCGGCTGATTAAACGCTTGAACAGGGGAATGCAGATGACCGAGATTGTCCAGAATCCCAAGGAGGCAGAAGTCATCCTGTCAATTACCCAGGAAAGGGAGAAACAGAAAACCCTATCCTATGACAATCATGGGGATGCCCGGGAATATGCGCTGTTTTACCGGGTGACATATTCATTGCGGACCCAGAAGGGGAAGGAATTGGTTGCGCCGACAACCATTACCCTGCGTCGGACAATGACCTATGATGATTCGGAAGACTTGGCAAAAGAGCGTGAAAAACGGATGTTGTATGCTGATATGCAGCAGGATATTGCCAATCAGATCCTACGCCGTCTGAGCAAGGTTTCGATGGATGGATCAGACCGTTTGCCAGAGGTGACAGAAGCCGATGATGGAATGCCTCAGAATCAGAATGCAGAAATGCCTGGGGGTATATTCCAGATTGAGCCTGATACGGGCAGTCAATGATTCCAACGCTGATGGCGTAAAGATATGCAGCTGCGATATGAAGCGCTTGAAACCCATCTGAAAGGAGGGCTTTCGCCGTTGTATGTGCTGACTGGTGATGAATACCTGTTGGTGCAGGAAGCGGTAGACCTGATTCGTGCAGCAGCCCATGGACAGGGTTTCACGGAACGTCAGGTTTTTACGGTTGAACGGGGTTTCAAATGGGAAGACTTGTATCTTGCAGGCAATGCCTTATCCTTGTTTGGTGACCGTAAACTGATTGAATTACGGATTCCTTCAGGGAAACCAGGCAAAGAAGGATCACAAGCCCTCCAACAATATATATCAGGGTTGTCCCCGGATAATGTCACCTTGATTACCCTTCCCCAATTGGACTGGAGTACCCGGAAATCCGGGTGGGTTGCAGCATTGCAGAAGCAGGCAGTTTATATTGAAGTGAATCCAATCAATATTGCCCAATTGGGAGGATGGATTGCCGCCCGTCTCCGGAAACAGCATCAACAGGTGGACCAGGCATCCATCCGGTTCTTGGTTGAACGGGTTGAAGGCAACCTGTTGGCTGCATGGCAGGAAATCCAGAAACTGGGTCTCCTGTATCCGGAAGGGATGCTGACGGAAGAGCAGGTACGGGGGGCTGTTCTTGATGTTGCCCGTTATGATGTTTTCCAGGTCAATGAAGCAATGCTCGGACGTGATACTGCCCGATTCATCCGTATGATGGATGGCCTGAAGGGGGAAGGGACGCCTTTACCATTGCTGTTATGGGTGTTTGTTGATGGAATCCGGATGCTGCTCCGTTGCCGGCAGGCGTTGGATGCAGGTATGCCGTCATCAGAAGTTGCACGTACCAACCGGCTTCGGGGATCCCGTGAGCGTCTGGTAATGGGTGCCTTGCGTCACCTGGATCAGGGAAAACTGATAAAAGCGTTGCAACAGGTTTCAGATATTGACCGTATGGTGAAAGGGCTCGACTCCAGACAGGGGCAGGGTGATGCTTGGGATGCCCTGACACAGTTGGGGATTTCATTTTCCCAACCTTGAAAAATGCCATGGGAAGGAACAGCCTTCTCCTTGTAGATTGGATAGGAAAATCATGGAAATCAAAGATTATATGACCCGTATCGGGAAACAGGCGCGCGAAGCTGCAGAAGTGATGGCAAAGGCTGATACAGCTACAAAGAACAGGGCATTGCTGTTTATTGCGGAAGCTATCCGCCGTGAAGTACCGCTGTTGCGTGAAGCCAATCAGAAGGATTTGGCGCTTGCCCGTGAAAAAGGGCTGGAGGCAGCATTGCTTGACCGTTTGGCATTGTCGGATAAGGCGATTGAAACCATGGCAGTTGGTTTGGAGCAGATTGCCGCTTTAGCAGACCCGATTGGCGCAGTTTCCAATCTACGGTTCCAGCCATCGGGTATCCAGGTAGGGCAGATGCGGGTACCGCTGGGTGTAATCGGGATTATCTATGAAGCCAGGCCGAATGTAACTGTTGATGCGGCAGGATTGTGTATCAAGAGCGGTAACGCAACAATCTTGAGGGGAGGGTCAGAAGCCATCACCTGCAACCAGGTTCTTGCTGGTCTGGTAAAAGAAGGGCTACGGAAAGCAGGATTGCCGGAAAATGCTGTCCAGGTTGTTGAAACGGTTGACCGTGCTGCAGTCGGTGAACTCATCACCATGACAGAGTATGTCGATATCATCGTCCCACGGGGTGGGAAAGGGTTGATTGAACGTCTGATGCGTGAATCACGGATTCCAATGATCAAGCATCTGGATGGTATCTGCCATATTTATATTGATGATGAAGCAGATCCTCAAAAAGCCCTGGATATCTGTTTCAATGCAAAATGCCAGCGTTATGGGACCTGCAATACGATGGAGACATTGCTGGTGGCTGAGGATGTGGCAGACATCATCCTGCCAGAACTGGCGGAACGTTATGGAACTGAAACAGTTGAACTGCGTTGTGATGACCGGTCTTATGGCATCTTGAAAGGTTACCCTTATCTGAAAAAAGCTGTTGAAGCTGACTGGTCAACTGAATACTTGGCACCGGTACTTGCCATCCGGGTGGTTGATGGTGTGGAAGCGGCTATTGCCCATATCAACCGTTATTCATCCAAGCATACAGAAGCCATCATTACGGAAAATTACAGCAAATCTTTGAAATTCCTGCGGGAAGTCGATTCCTCATCAGTCATGGTGAATGCTTCCACCCGTTTTGCAGATGGCTTTGAATATGGGCTTGGTGCAGAAATCGGTATTTCAAACGACAAGTTGCATGCCAGGGGACCGGTTGGTCTGGAAGGGTTGACATCCATGAAATATGTCGTGTTTGGACATGGCGAAGTCCGTCGGTGATTGTTGATTTGAAAAGGAGTGGTTTATGCCGGCAGCCTATTCTTTTTTCTGTCCCTGCCCAAGAGGGCTTGAAGAAGTCTTGTCCCAGGAACTGCATGAAATTGCCACAAAAAGTACAACATTGAAAATCCATCGGGCTGTTCCGGGGGGAGTGCATTGTTCCGGCAGCCTTGAAGATGGCTGGCTGTTGAACCTGCATACCCGGATTGCCTCCCGTATCCTGCTCCGGTTTGCCCAATCAAGTTACCGGAATGAAGATGATATCTACAGGTTGGCTGTCAAACAACCATGGGAGCAATGGTTTGAAGTCAGCAATACCATCCGTATTGATGTAGCAGCCATCAAGTCACCGCTGAAGAGCTTGAATTTTGCGGTATTGCGCGTAAAGGATGCCATTGTTGACCGTTTCCGTAGCCGGTTGCATGAACGTCCAGATGTCGATACCCGTAACCCGGACATCCGTGTTTCGGCATTTCTCGATGCCCATAATGTTACGTTGTATCTGGATACTTCCGGCGAAGCATTGTTCAAACGGGGATGGCGTACAGAAACCGGGGAAGCGCCATTGCGCGAAAACCTGGCTGCTGGATTGATCAGGATGACCGGTTGGAAGCCCGGTAAGCCCTTGTTTGATCCCATGTGCGGTTCAGGAACCATCCTGATTGAAGCTGCCCAGATGATGGCAGGCATTCCGCCAGGAATCAACCGCCATTTTGCCTTTGAGCGGATGCAGGGGTTTGACCGGGAATGGTGGCAGTCGATGAAAGAGCAGGCAAAGCGTACTGCCATTAAAGAGCCACCGATGCTCTTCGGCAGTGATATTTCCACAGCGATGCTGGCAAAAGCCAAGAAAAACATCGCCAATGCCGGGATTCCTTTTGAGATACCGCTCCAGCAGGTTGAAGCACAGGAAATCAGGCTGCCGGTGGACAGGCCAGGAATCATCCTGACCAATCCTCCTTATGGGGAACGTATCAATGTCCGTGGCAACCGCAGTCTGGAGAATGAAGACAGGGCACCGCATTTCTACCAGTTGTTCAGCACAACACTGAAACAGCGTTTTGCCGGCTGGTCTGTCTATCTGTTTACAGCCGACCTGTCAGTGCCGAAAATGATGCGGTTGAAAGAATCCCAACGGACACCTTTGTTCAACGGTGCCATTGAATGCCGTCTATTCCGTTTCGATATGGTATCAGGCTCTAATCGGGGAAAGGAGCCACGGGTTTTCAGAAGGATGCCTGCACAAGGGGACCAATGAAATAAGGGCAATCTGACAACTCGTTTTTCAGGTTGCCAGCAGGTAAAATATCCCTATCGTGTATCAATGGGAGTGGACAGTGACTTTTATCGAAAAACTGACTGCCGCATGGCAGAAAAACAATTCCCTGCTGTGCGTAGGGCTTGACCCGGCAATTGGCCGTTTTCCTGTCCATCTGCAAGGTAAGCCTGATGCCATTTATGCTTTCTGTAAAGGCATTGTTGATGCAACGGCTGATTTGGTCTGTGCTTTCAAACCGCAGATTGCCTATTTCGCAGCGGAGAAAGCGGAAGACCAGTTGGAAGCAATCTGCGCTTACATCCATGAACAGTATCCTGGTATCCCTGTCCTGTTGGATGGGAAACGGGGGGATATCGGTGCAACAGCGACCCAATATGCCCGTGAAGCATTTGAACGTTTCAATGCAGATGCTGTGACATTGAGCCCATATATGGGATTTGATTCCATTGAACCTTATTTTGAATACCCTGACCGTGGCACCATCCTGCTGGTCAGGACTTCCAATCCTGGGGGCTCTGACCTGCAGGCGTTGGATGTCTTGGTCGATGGCAAGGCTGTTCCCCTGTACCAGCATGTTGCCCGTCTGGTTGCGCAGAAGTGGAACAGCCATGGACAATGCGGCTTGGTGGTTGGGGCGACCTACCCTGCCGAAATTGCCGCTGTGCGTCAGATTGTCGGGGATATGCCCCTGCTGGTGCCGGGTATCGGTGCGCAGGGGGGGGATATCCAGGCAACTGTAACTGCAGGGAAGACAACTGCTGGAACAGGCATGATGATCAATTCTTCCCGGGCAATCCTCTATGCGGGGGAAAAGGAAGGGGAAAACTATGCAGCCTTCTCCCGTGAAGCCGCAATCAAGACACGGGATGCCATCAACCAATACCGTTGAGGAACAGGCCACATCCAGACGATTGTGTTCCTGATAGGAAGACAGCCTGACATTGATGATATTGCGATGCTTAGGCTGTCTGTTTTTGAAAAAGGAGCATCAATCCTTGGCGATTGAAGAATGGCTCAGTGCGTTTGACAGCAGGCGGGAAGTGACATCCACGATATGGATGACTTTCTGGTAAGCCATCCGGGTCGGTCCAATCACACCAAGCGTGCCGACAAACTGTCCATTGACCTGATAGGGGGCGGTGACAACGCTGATGTCTGGGGTCGGGACAAGATGGGAATCTCCTCCGATATAAATCTGGATGCCGCTGGCACGGCTTGAGATGTCCAGAAGCCGCATCAGCTCCGTTTTCTGCTCAAACAATGTGAAAAGCCGTCGCAGGGAGCCGATGTCATAAGTGAAGTCTTTCACATTCAGCAGATTGTTTTCCCCCGCAATGACTACTTCTGAGGTGTTGTTGGATAGTGTTTCGTCGCCTACCTCAATGGCTGTCTTCATCAATTTGGACAGGTCAGAATGGATTTCCCGGAGTTCGCTTTGCAGCTTTGCCCGGATTTCATTGAAACTCAGTCCTGTATAGTTGGCATTGATGTAATTGGCGGCCTCTGTCAGTTGCGAAGCCGTATAATCCACATCGGTCAGCAGCAGGCGGTTCTGGACATCACCGTTTGGCGTGACGATGACCAACAGGATACGTTTCTCAGAAAGCCGCAGGAATTCAATCTGGGAAAAAGCAGACTCATGCTGGGGGGCCATGACAATTCCTGCGAACTGGGTCAGTGATGAAAGCATCTGTGCAGCATCAGAAATGGTTTTCTGGGGTTGCCCGATTTGGGGATGCAGTTTGAGTCCCGGTTCAAGGGGTACCTTTTTTTTCCGGTCAACAGCTGTTGTGGTCAGCAGGGTATCGGCAAACATCCGGAATCCGCGAGGCGTCGGGATACGTCCGGCGGAAGTATGGGGACTGGCGACAAACCCCATTTCTTCGAGGTCAGCCATGATGTTCCGGATAGTGGCAGGAGACAGGTCAAGGTTTGACAGTTTGGAAAGTGCCCGTGACCCCACAGGCTGACCTTCTGCGATATACCGCTCAATCAGTGTTTTCAGCAGGACCTGTGCACGGGGTTCGATTTTCATGTTTCCAGGAAATTGCATTTCGGCGATAAGGTATTGTAATCAATTTTCAAGGGGGTTTCATGCCTCTGGTAGGGACTGTGGATAGGGCTGGGAAAAAAGGGTCTTTTTGGGGGAAAGTTGTCAGATGGTTTGTGGTGGATGCGGACAAGAATCAGGAGATTCAGGGCTTATCTGCTTATAAGAGGTGTGAAAAGGTCATTTTTAGTGTAATCTGCAATCATTGATTGATTTTTCGGATTTTCCATGCCGACGACCAAGAAAATCTTTGCACTTGTTGCCAGGGTCTATGCACCAAACATCATCCAGTCTTTGGACAAGGTCGCCAATTTTCTGAAAGATGCCGGGCATGAGGTCGTCTATGAAGCGCAGACGGGCGCAAATGTCCCGTTCCAGGACATCCGGACAATGAAACTGGAAGAAATCGGGGCGAAAGCCGCTGCGGCGATTGTATTGGGAGGGGATGGGACAATGCTGGGCATTGCCCGTCAGTTGGCTCCCTACAGTGTCCCGTTGATTGGCATCAACCATGGACATTTGGGGTTCATCACTGATATTCCACTGAACAGGATGCTCTTGGTACTGGATAAGATGATCAAGGGCAGGTATGTTTCTGAACAGCGTTTCTTGGTTGAAGGGACTATCACCCGTGAGGGTGAAGTCATCAGCAAGGCTGTGGCATTCAATGAAGTGGTGATTTCCCGTGGTGCCGGTGCCGGGATGATTGACCTGCGTGTACATGTGGACGGTCATTTCATGTATCAGCAGCATTCTGATGGCATGATTATTTCCACCCCGACAGGTTCAACAGCCTATTCCTTGTCTGCCGGTGGTCCTATGCTCCATCCAAATCTTGGTGGGATTGTCTTGGTTTCCATTGCACCGCATACCCTGTCAAACCGTCCGATTGTCATTCCTGACACCAGCGAAATCGTGGTGGATGTCGTCAATGCCCGCCAGCCAAGCATCAGTTTCGATTCCCAGTCTTTTGCCAACCTGCAAAGTGGAGACCAAGTCACAGTCCGCCGTGCACCACATGTCGTGACATTCCTGCATCCAGTTGGCTGGAGTTATTACGATACCTTGCGCAACAAGCTGCATTGGAATGAAGTTTCCAGGAAGCTCGATTGAGGGATCCTGTCAGACTGAAAGATACGCCTTATGGAAAGGTGAAGGAAAATGCTGCAAGCCCTGTCAATCCGGGATTTTGTCATTGTCGATGCCCTTGACCTCGATTTCACATCTGGGTTCTCTGTCATGACCGGTGAGACAGGTGCCGGTAAATCCATCCTGATTGATGCGCTTCAGCTGGCGTTGGGGGGCAGGGGGGATGCTGCCATGGTGCGGGAAGGTGCAAAGAGGGCGGATATTTCAGCAGAATTTTCCTTGGATGGACCAGCAGCTGCATGGCTTGCCCTCAACGATATCGATAATGATGATGGAACGGTACTGGTCCGCCGGACGATTGATGCTGCCTCGGGGCGTTCCCGTTTTTTTGTAAATGGGGTTGCTGTTACTGCCGTACAGGTACGGACATTGGGCGCATTGCTGGTAGATATCCATGGACAGCATGCCCACCAACTGCTGATGAAGGCGGGGGAACAGCGGCTGTTGCTTGACCGCCATGCCGGACTTGGGCAGGAAGTGGCTGAACTGGGCAACCGGTTCAGGGTATGGCAGCAGTTGGAACAGAAAATAAAAGAAGCTGAAGCCGATGCAGGGCGGGTTCAGGAAGAATGTGAACGGTTGGCATGGCAGGTCGGTGAATTGGAGAAAGTGCAGCCGCAGGCTGGGGAATGGGAACAGGTCAATCAGGATTATGACCGGCTTTCCCATGCAGCAAGCCTGTTGGAAGGCATTGGCAATGCTGTGAACGAACTCTCTGAGGCTGACCATCCTATTGTGTCCCGTTTAAGCAGCATGGTTCAGACCATGACAGGATTGGCAGGCATTGACAAGGGGCTTGAACCCGTTGTGGAACTGCTGGAGTCATCCAGGATCCAGCTACAGGAAGCCGTCTATACTCTCCGGGATTATCTTGCCCATACCGACTTGGATCCAGAACAGCTTCAGGCTGTAGGGAAGCGCATGGAAAGCCTGCATACCATTGCCCGCCAGTTTAGGGTTCCGCCAGAAAGCCTTCCTGAAGAATGGGAAAAACGCAAAGCCCAGTTGGCTCAGTATGAAGAGGACAACAATCTGGAATCCTTGAAAGCACAGGCGGTAGAGGCAGAAACCAGTTACAGGACCTTGGCGGAACAGGTTTCCAAGAAACGCCGGCAAACGGGACAGGAACTGGGTGAAGCGGTAACAGCAATCATGCAGGAACTGCATATGGTTGGTGGACGTTTTGCAGTTGGGATCCATGAATGTAGTCCGTGTTCCCATGGTATGGATACTGTTGAGTTTCTGGTCTCTGGCCATACGGGGGCTGCCCTTCGGCCACTTGCGAAAGTGGCATCTGGTGGGGAACTTGCCCGGATTTCATTGGCGGTTTCAGTCATTGCTTCAAATGCAACCGCAACACCGACACTGATTTTTGATGAGGTGGACGCTGGTGTTGGCGGAGGAGTTGCTGAGCTGGTTGGCCAGTTGTTGAAGCGGCTGGGGGTAGACCATCAGGTCTTGTGTGTCACCCATTTACCGCAGGTTGCATCCCAGGCGGAACAGCATTTCCAGGTCAGTAAACAGGCTGTCGCAGGTATTGCCCATCCTGTTTCCCGGATTACACGCCTGTCTGATGAAGGGCGGGTCACCGAGATTGCCAGGATGCTTGGTGGAGCAGTATTGACTGAAACAGCCATTGACCATGCCCGCGAAATGCTTGGGCAACCATTGTTCAGGCTGACTTGAAAAAACGTTTTTTCATTATCCATCTCTTGAAAACGGTTTTATCATCCCCATTTCTACAGAATTGCAAGAAATCCATAGGGAGAAAACCGTGTCAAATCCAAACCCAGAAAACGAAAACCTGAATCCAGAAACCGTTGAAACACCTGTGGAAACAGATGCGGTGGCTGAAGAAACGCCGGTTCAGGAAGAAGAGTCACTGGAATCCAGGTTGGCTGCAGCAGAGCAGAAAGCAGCAGAAATGCAGGATGCTTTCCTGCGCGCAAAGGCAGAAGGTGAAAATATCCGCCGTCATGCACAGGAAGACATTGCCAAAGCCCATAAATTTGCCGTTGAGAATTTCGCCAAAGCCATGCTGGCAGTCAAAGACAGCATGGAAATGGCAATCAAGACTGATGCGCCTACTGTCGAAAGCATCAAGGTTGGAGTGGAAGCCACCCTGCGTCAGTTGACACAGGTGTTTGAGCAGAACCGGATTGTTGAGATTGTGCCGGCGCAAGGGGAAAAACTGGATCCCAACAAGCACCAGGCAATTTCTACCGTTGAAGCGGATCAGGAAAACAATACGATTGTCACTGTTCTTCAGAAGGGCTACACACTGTCAGACCGCTTGTTGCGTCCAGCAATTGTCACGGTAGCAAAAAAAGCATGAAAGCCTGCTTGAAATCTGAAAAGGTATCCCTATTTACAAGCCAGGATAAACGGGCGCCGCTGCAGGGCTCAGCTGAGAGCGTCCAAATGAAAAGAATTCAAAGATTGAAAGGAAAAGCAAATGTCCAAGATTATCGGTATTGACCTGGGAACCACCAACTCCTGCGTTTCCGTGATTGAAGGTGGTCAACCACGAGTCATCGAAAATACAGAAGGTGCACGCACCACCCCTTCCATCATCGCTTATATGGATGATGGGGAAATCTTGGTTGGTGCACCGGCAAAACGTCAGGCAGTCACCAATCCAAAGAATACCCTTTATGCAGTCAAACGTCTGATTGGCCGTAAATACAGCGATGCGGAAGTACAGCGTGATATTCCTGTCATGCCGTTTTCCATCGTTCAGGCAGATAATGGTGATGCATGGGTTTCTGTCCAGGGTGACAAGAAACTGGCTCCACCTCAGGTTTCCGCAGAAGTCCTGCGCAAGATGAAGAAAACGGCTGAAGATTACCTGGGTGAAGAAGTCACTGAAGCCGTCATCACGGTACCAGCCTATTTCAATG
>JAFWUI010000017.1 GCA_017524145.1 Oxalobacter sp.
AAATAACCATGGAATGGATGGCGGAATACAATGAAATCCGCCCACATGAATCGCTTGGGAACCTGCCTCCACGGGCATTTTTGATGAAAAACAGCGGGAAAATCTCTAATTTAAGTTGTGCCTAAAATGGGGAGGTTTACACAACCAGCATTATTGTTTTTGAATCCTGAACCTGAAGTGTAAACATTGGTCAGTTGTCCTTTTCGACCTGCAGCAGGTCATGGCGCAGTCCATACGACAGGCTGCGTGGTCCCCGGACCGTTGAAACGCCCAACGAACGCATCCGGGCCAGGGAGAATTCCCCATGCGGATAGGTCTGCAACCGTTTGATGCGCATGACCTGCCTGATTTTCACACAGTCATCCGAATAATCATAGGGGATATTTGTTGCTGTTACTTTGCAGCGGAACAGGATGGATGAAACCGGGGCACCGACATACAGGAAAACCGTGTTGCCGACTTCAATGCCCCGTCCCTGTTTCCATATGATTTCATCCTGTTCCCGGAAAGCCTGTTCGACATCGTAGTACTTGGGGTTTGCAGGAACCAGCCATTCAGTAATGACCCGTTTCGACAGGGAATGATGCCTGCGGGATTTCGAATGTCTGGCAGTCTGCTCAAAACTGATGTCCAGCAGCCCGCAGACTTCTTCCAGAGGGACAGTGCCATCCAGCAGGACAGAGACCCAATGGCGTTTGTTCATATGGTAGGCAGGGAGGATGCCATCCTGCATCCGTAAAGAACCGATCAGTTCAGGAGGGCATTTTATATTCAGTACATCGACCGTTGAATCATAGGCCAGGTCCAGCCCCAGTCGGGAACGTTTCACCCGCATCAGTACGGCGAACCATTTCCGGTTGTCATCATGACGGAGCACACCGGCATCTGGTGTATCCAGCCAGAGGAATTCCGGTTCCGTATCATATTGCTCACGGGCGAATTGGAAGACCGCTTCACGCAATGAAGCTGGCGGCCTATGACAGCAGTCCATGGAAGCGTTGCTTCATTTCAATGTGATGCCGTTGGTGACAGCGGTGGAAACAGCTGCCTTGAAGTAAGCTGCACGGGATATCCCCAACCGCTTGGCGGCGGCATCCACATCAGCCAACAGGCCGGCAGACAGTTTCAGGGAAATCTGAACCATTTTTCCCGTTCTGCTTCTGAAGCATCTTTTCCGGCTCCGGCAATGAAAGCCATCATGTCGCTGTCGGAAACGGTTTTCTTGTCGCTTTTTTTCTTGTTTGGAAGATTCTTCGGCATCGTAATTGTTGTTGCCATCGCTATACTCCATCAAAGCAGTCTGTCAATATTTGCCAGTACAGCATCAGAAAGTGCTGCCAGTTCCCGGCAGGCTTTCCGGTCGGCAGGCTTCATCTCAAATACTGAAAGCCCAGTACCGCCAGCCGCGGCAAAAGCCTTACGCCTGACCAAGGGTGTTGGCAATATTTCAAATTCCGGAAAAGCCGCCATTGATTCCATCGCAGCCTGGTTGTCATTGCCTTGGCTGTCAGCACAGCAGAGGAATGCCAGGACACGGAAATCAGCCCCCAGGTCCTGTGCTTCCTGGATGACTTTCTGTAAATCCGACAAAGCCCATACATCATAACTGCGGGGCATTACGGGCACGAGCAGGACGTCACAGACCATCAAGGCGGCACGCAGGGCAGATGTATCACGCCCCCCGACATCAATCACGATATCTTCCCATTTCTTTTTCTGGGTACGGATCTGCGAAATCATCGAACGTCCGTCACTGTAAGCAGAACAGGGCAATGCAGGCTCAACGCCTGAATCTGCACGGATACCGACGGCGGTCAATGCCGATTGCTGTTCATCGCCATCCACCAGCCAGACATCCCTGCCCAGCTTCGTTTTCCAGTACAGTGCCAGTTGCAGTGCAGTCGTTGTCTTGCCGGTTCCCCCTTTGGTATGGGCAACAGTAACAATCATAAGGCTCTCCTTTCAATATCGCCATCATATCATGGAGATATGCTTTCAGGCATTGTTCCTGACTGTCATGGTGTTGCGTTCCCTATTGTTCCATATCAAGGAAATTGAAAGGAATTCAGTTATAAAAGGATATCCAAGGATAAGGTTGTCCTGCATCGGTACGGCGGTACGGAAAGAGACCGTCAATCCGCTTTATCTGATTTTTGGATTTCCTGTAGATACTGGCGTACCGGCCGCCATTTTTCCGGTATCTCTTCCAAGGTCATGGCTTTCGGTGTGGCTGTTGTCCCCGTATTTCTTGCGGCTGTGTAGAACCAGCATTTGTAATTCAGGATATCCAATGTTTTCTGCAGTTCGGCAATCTGTTCTTTCACTTTTTCGCGCCGGTGTTCAAACATGGCAAGACGTGCTTCAATCGTACGGTCACCTGCTTGGACCATCTCAATGAATTGCCTGATGTCTTTCAAGGACATGCCCGTCTTTTTCAGACAGTCGATGATCCGCAGCCACTCGATGTCTGAATCCTTGAAGATACGCATTCCCCCAGCGGTGCGTTCAACCGTTGGCAACAGCCCTTCTTTGTCGTAGTAACGCAGGGTGGAAGGGGAAACCCCAATCAAAGCCGCTGTTTCGCGGATGGAATAAGGCATGGCATCCTCCAAGGAAAATAAAGGCCATTTTACACTTGACTTAAAGGTCGCTTTAACTTTTATGATGACGGATGAACGCTGAAGCCCGTTGCACCCGGGATATCCAATAGAGAAGGAGAAACATCATGAGAACCATCGGTTATGCTGCCAACGCCAAGGCATCCCCCCTCAAGCCCCATGTCTTTGAACGCCGGGAACTCCGTCCCAATGACGTCTGCATGGAAGTCCTCTACTGCGGTGTCTGCCATTCAGACATGCATATGGTCAATGATGACTGGGGCATGGCAGTCTATCCCGTTGTACCCGGGCATGAAATCGTCGGCAGGGTCATTGCGGTTGGTCCGGATGTGAAGAAATACAAGGTCGGTGACCATGTCGCTGTTGGCTGCATGGTGGACAGCTGCATGGAATGCGACCAGTGCCTGAAAGGCGAAGAACAGTTCTGCCGGAACATGGCGACCTGGACGTATTGCGGCTGTGACCGCATTGATGGCAGCAATACCATGGGCGGTTATTCCAAGAACCTGGTTGTCCGGGAAGAATTCGCGCTCCGTGTACCGGATGGGCTTGACCTGTCGAAAGCCGCCCCCTTGCTCTGTGCCGGCATCACGACTTATTCGCCACTGCGTACCTGGAACATCGGTCCAGGTTCCCGTGTCGGTGTTGTCGGTCTTGGTGGTCTGGGGCATATGGCAGTCAAGCTTGCTGTGGCAATGGGTGCCGATGTCACCGTCATCAGCCGTTCTGCCTCCCGTGAAGCGGAAGCCAAACGTCTGGGTGCAGACCGTCTGCTTGTATCCAGTGATGCGGATGCAATGGCGCAGGCAGTGGACAGCCTGGATCTCATCATTGATACCGTGCCGGTCAAACACGACATCAATATCTATCTGCCCCTCTTGGATATTGACGGCACCATCTGCCTGGTTGGACAGATTGGCCCAGAACCGGAATTCGATTCCATGCCACTGGTCTTCGGCCGCCGCCGTATTTAAGGTTCCCCGATTGGTGGTATTGCAGAAACCCAGGAACTGCTCAATTTCTGTGCGAAGATGAATGTCCTGCCAGACTGCGAAATGATCAACATCCAGGACATCAACACCGCATATGCCCGTTTGGCGAAATCGGATGTCAAATACCGCTTTGTCATCGATATGGCATCCCTTAAAATGGAATAATCCTTCATAAGAGAAGAAGGCTTAACCAATAAGGAGGACAGGATGATGCAGAAACGCAGATTGGGCAAAAATGGTCCTGAAGTCTCGGCTTTGGGGTATGGCTGTATGGGCTGTACGCCCGCTTATGGACATAACCCCAATGACAGCGAAATGGTTCAGCTTATCCGTAAAGCTGTTTCCCTGGGGGTTACGTTCTTCGATACCGCTGAGGTCTATGGACCGCTGACCAATGAAGAGCTGGTCGGCAAGGCGCTTGCTCCCTACAAGGGCAAGGTTGTCATCGCCACCAAGTTCGGTTTTGAGCCGGATCCGGCGAATGATGGTAGATGGCTCAAGCTCAACAGCCGTCCAGCGCATATCAAGGCGGTAGCTGAAGCTTCCCTGAAACGGCTGGGCGTAGATACCATCGATATCTTCTACCAGCACCGGATGGATCCCAGTGTGCCTGCTGAGGATGTCGCCGGCGCGGTTGCTGACCTCATCAAGGCAGGCAAGGTCCGGTATTTCGGACTGTCGGAGCCGAGCATGGATTATGTCCGCCGGGCGCATAAGACCTGTCCAGTCACCGTTCTCCAGAACGAGTATTCGCTCTGGTGGCGCAAGCCGGAACAAGGGATGCTCGCATTGCTGGAAGAACTCGGTATCGGACTGGTGCCATACAGCCCATTGGGCAGGGGGTTCCTGACTGGTGCCATTACTATCCAGACAAAATTCGGTTCAAATGACTTCCGTGCCACCATGCCGCGTTTCACCCAGGAAGCCATCAAGACCAATACGGCGATGGTCTCCCTGCTTCTGGAGATTGCACGGGCGAAAAATGCCACCCCAGCCCAGATTGCATTGGCATGGCTGCTGGCGCAGAAACCATGGATTGTCCCGATTCCAGGAACCACCCGACTGGAACGCCTGAAGGAAAACCTGGGGGCACAGGATGTTGTCCTGACATCGGAAGACTTGGTTCAGCTGGACAAGGCGGCAGCAGGTATTGTCGGTGCGCGTTATTCCGGCATCTCGGCAAAATGGGTCGGTGAAGGTGAATAAGCCCCAGCCAGCTGTATGGATCAACCAGCCCTTTCCGTTCTATGGCGGTGAAGGGTTTTTCATCAAGGATGAGGCATGACTCTCAAGAAACTCATTGCAGCGGTCCTTTTCGGTACTGTCTGCCTGACGGCTGTCCCGACCTTTGCAGGCAATATCAACCCGATGGAACTTTCCCAACGTGAGGTCCGGATTGTGCCGATAGCTGCTTACACGGCAAATGGCGATTTGGCAAAGCTGGAGACTGCCTTGCATCAAGGGCTGGATGGCGGGCTCACCGTCAATGAGGTCAAGGAAATCCTGATCCAGATGTATGCCTATACAGGCTTCCCCAGGAGCCTGAACGGCATCAGCACCTTCATCAAGGTCATGCATGACCGCCAGGCAAAGGGCATCCATGACCCGGTCGGTGCTGAACCACAGCAGTTGCCTGACGATACCGATAAGGATGCCTATGGCGAGAAAGTCCGGATGGGCCTTTGGGGACTGAAGGAGCCCATTCCGCTTGGTGAATGGCAGATTTTCACCCCAGGGATTGACACCTACCTGAAGGAACACCTTTTTGCCGATATCTTTGCCCGGGGAGTCCTTTCGCATAAAGACCGTGAGATTGCCACAGTCGCTGCCTTGGGTGCAATGAAGGGAGTTGAACCACAGTTGAAAGCCCATATGACCGCAGCGATGACCATTGGCATCACTGACAGCCAGGTCCAGCAGATTGTCAGCCTGCTGGGTGAGCAGGTCGGGACTGAAGAAGGGCAGACTGCCCAGAAAGCCTACGATGCCATCATGGCATCACGGGTCAAACGGTGACAGCCTGGAACCTGATGCCACTCTTGTCAGAAAGCTTGGGAACCCGTACAGACCATCTGATAAATCAGACCTGATACACCATTGGGGTCAACCGGTTCCCATTCCAGCTTCTTCATTTTCAGATGGTCAACCATCTTTCTGCCCTTGAAGCTCGTCATTGTCTTGATGGCAGATTGCCGGGATTGGCAGTTATAGGTTTCGCGGTTGATGCCATGCGTGAAATCCTTGGTGACAGTGGGAACCACTTTTGTCCGGACATCAGTCAGCATTCCCTGTTTCCTGACACTGTCAAGGTCAACATAAACCATCATCATGTCGTTGTAGCCGACCTTCTGCCAATTTTCTGCAATGGCAGTCCCTACAGATATGGATACCATCAGGGAGAGCAAAACCAGTCTTTTCATCGTCATCCTTGGGTTATCTCAGTTTCAGCGCATCTTGGACCGATAAACCTTCTGCTTTTGTCAGTCCGTTGGCAGACAGTTTGGCTTTCAGTTGGTCAGCCACGACAGAGGCTTCTGGTTTGAGCGCAACAGCCGCTTTTGCCAATGCATAGGCGGCTATAGGGTTCTGGCTGACGCCACGGCCAAGGTCAAAGGCCTCTGCCATTGCAATCAGACCATTGACATTTCCCTTCAGCGCAGATTGCCGGAACCAGTGGACGGCTTCTTGGTCATCCTGGCGGACCCCTTTGCCATTCGCATATAGGTAGCCCAACTGGAACTGGCAGGCAGCATCCCCTGCCTTTGCCCTTCGGTCGAGTTCCTGCAGGATATTCACTGTCGCTGCCTTTGACTGTGAAATAGCAGCCGCAGTAGAGGAAGTCTGGGTTCCGCTGTCAGGTGCTGCCACACTTGTAGTGGTAGCAGAGGAGGCATTGACCTGTTCTTCCAATGAAGGGGGAAGCAGAAGGGATTCATCAATGGCAGCTGGTTCCATAACCGGCATTTCATCTGCCATGGCTGGCAGTCCCCAGGCATAGCAGCCTGCCAAGACCAGGATGGAAAGGGTTTTACGCATCATTATTCCCCTCATTTCCCAGAACCATTTTCCGCCGGCGGTGTTGCTGGCAGATTCTCGAATTCAGTCGAAGGATTCACTGGCAGCAGGTTTAGGACAGGTTTTGCTGCCAAGACTGCTTCAACAGGCATATTCAACCGTTTCCCTACAGCTTCAGCAATCACTTCTTTGCCGACACGTCCTTTGGCAGTCAGCTGTTCCGCGACCTCATGCCAGGTCAGAGCCACCTGTTTCGCAGTGGCAGAAGTGGTCTGTTCTGCGGCACTGACCTGTTCCCAGGTCCAGCGTTCACGCCCGTTGCGTCCCTTGCCATCTGGTGAATAACTGCAGACTGCCACCATGGTCATGGAAGTCACCGGGACCTTGGCATTCCCTTTTGCATCGTAAAGGGATACAGAGACAATCGGGGCATGGTGTTTGGCAGCTTCATATTTAGCTGCACCCATGCACGTTGCAACAAGGGAACCTTGATTGGCTTCTGTCACTTCTGGTGTCAGGGCGAGGTCAACCGTCACCCAGCGCCTTCCCTCAGCCGTAATCACCCCATTGCCTACCTCGACATAAGGCAATGGTTTCACCGAGGCATCCATTTTCAGGGCGGCTGCCTTCGTCTTTGTCAGCCCCGTGTCATTCTTATCGTTGATGCAGCCCGTCAATGACAGGGTGAGCACAGGAACAGCAAGCAGGGAAAACCATCGGGAAACAGCCATGGAATGCCTTTACAGAATGGACAACAATCCAATAATCATAACAGGATAACCAGCGGTTACGCCATATGGCATAAACCTTGTTATGATGGTCATAGCTGACGTCAGTATGGTCAGCGGTGTCGGCAAAGCCATCATCTGGATGCTGACAGTGCAGTGGATAAGGGTAAAAGGATATGGAAGAGCAGCAGAAAACGCCGGACAGGATCCTGATACGTGGTGCAAGGGTACATAACCTGAAGCATATTGATGTCGATGTTCCACTGAACCGTATCGTAGGGATTGCAGGGGTATCGGGTTCCGGCAAGTCTTCCCTGGCACTTGGGGTTCTTTATGCGGAAGGTTCAAGAAGGTATCTGGAGGCATTGTCCACTTATACCCGCAGACGGATGACACAGGCTGCGAAAGCCGATGTGGACGAAGTGCTTCATGTTCCGGCGGCCCTTGCCCTGCATCAGCGTCCGGGTGTTCCGGGTATACGCTCTACTTTTGGCACAGGAACAGAACTGCTTAACAGCCTGCGCCTGATGTATTCCCGTCTTGCCAGTCACCGGTGTCCGAATGGACACTATCTTGAGCCCACCTTGGCGGTTGCTGCAGAGAAAGAACTGGTGTGCCCACAGTGCAATGCCCGTTTTTATGCACCGGGTGCTGAGGAATTGGCGTTCAACAGTCAGGGGGCTTGTCCAACCTGTGAAGGTATTGGTGTCATCAATATCGTTGATGAATCGACGCTGGTCCCTGATGAGTCGCTTTCGATTGACGAAGGTGCCGTTCTGCCTTGGCAGACTTTGATGTGGTCATTGATGAAAGATATCGCCAGGGATTTGGGTGTGCGCACCCATGTGCCTTTTTCGGAATTGACTGCTAGGGAACGGGACATCGTGTTTCATGGTCCAGCCATCAAGCGGCATATGGTCTATCAGAACCAGACCAACGGTGCAGCCGGGGAAATGGATTTCACCTATTTCAACGCCATTTATACGGTTCAGAATGCCTTGGCCAAGGTCAAGGATGAAAAAGGAATGAAGCGGGTTGCGAAATTCCTGCGGACAGGGACATGTCCTGCCTGCCATGGCAGCAGGCTTTCAGACCGTGCCATGGCACCAAGGCTAAGGGGAATCTCTTTGGCACAGGCCTGCCAGATGACACTCAAAGAGGCGGTTGATTGGGTGGCAGGAGTCCCCCGGGCATTGCCTGAAGCGATGCGTCCTATGGCAGAAAGCATCGGTGAGTCTTTTCAGACGGTCGCCAAGAGGTTGATGGACTTGGGGCTTTCTTATCTGGCATTGGACCGTGCGGCGTCTACGCTCTCAACTGGCGAGCGCCAGCGGATGCAGCTTGCCCGTGCTGTCAGGAACCGGACAACGGGTGTGTTGTATGTGTTGGATGAACCCTCCATCGGCCTGCATCCCGCCAATATCGTTGGACTCAACCAGGTGATGCATGATTTGGTCCAAGATGGCAACTCCGTCCTGCTGGTTGACCATGATACGCAGATATTGAAAGAAGCGGATTGGATTATCGAAATGGGGCCTGGCGCAGGTTCAAACGGTGGCAGGGTGATTGCCCAAGGGACGGTTGCTGGCATTATCCAAGACAGGCAGTCCAAGATTGGTCCTTTTCTATCAGGCAAGGCTGATGTCATGGTTGGGAAAACTGTTCCTGCAGAAAAGCTGTTTGAAGAAGGTGCCATACAGATGTCAACCGCAGGCATCCATACTGTCAAACCGCTTGATGTCGCCATCCCGAAGGGCAGGCTGACTGTTGTTACAGGTGTTTCTGGTTCCGGCAAGACCACAATGGTTCTGGAAAGCCTCGTACCAGGACTTGAGGCGGTGACGCAGGGAAAACCGATGCCATCCCATGTGCTCTCAGTCAGGGCTGAAGGTATCCGGCATATCAAACTGATTGATGCCACACCTATCGGCATCAATATCCGTTCGACAGTCGCTACCTATGCGGATGTCCATGACGAGCTCCGTAAAATCTATGCCAAGACCCCTGACGCAAAAAACAGTGGCTATAAGGCAGGCGCATTCTCCTACAACACCGGAAACCTGCGCTGTCCCGTCTGTGAAGGGACCGGTGCCATCAGCCTGGATGTACAGTTCCTGCCGGATGTCGATATTCCCTGTCCTGACTGCAGGGGTTCCAGGTATGCGAAAGAAGCCTACCGTATCCGCTATACCAACCACTCTGGTGAATCCCGTTCCTTACCTGAACTGATGGATATGGACGTCCATACTGCACTGGGGTTCTGTAAAGGGATGAAATCCGTATACAACCGGCTTGAAACATTGGAAAAACTGGGGCTCGGCTATCTGACACTGGGCGAAGAGACTCCCAGTCTTTCCGGTGGAGAGGCACAGCGCCTGAAACTGGCAAGTGAAATGGGCAGGACCCAGTCAGATGCTGTCTTTGTCTTCGATGAGCCGACCATTGGTCTTCATCCTCTGGATGTCCGCACACTGCTGCAGGTTTTTGAGACCCTGATTGACAATGGGGCAACCGTCATTGTCATTGAGCATGACCGGGATGTGATCCGGAATGCCGATTACATTATTGACATGGGACCAGGCGGTGGCAGTGACGGTGGTATGGTTGTCGCCACAGGCACACCAGAGGCAATCGCGAAACATCCTGATAGCATAACCGGGCGTTTCCTCTGAAAGGAAGTGCTGCTTGGCACAGTTGCAGGATGGTCAAGCCCAGGCCATCCAGAAGATGATGTGTGTACCAGCCGCCTGCTGTTGACGGTTTTCACCGGTATTGCCTGTCATATAGGAGTGCGGCAAGCAGTACCACGAAACAAGAGCCGGCATTATGCACCAAAGCGCCGGTCGTGGGGTTGAGGAATCCCAAGACAGACAATATGACAGCCACAAAATTGATGCCCATGGATAAGGCGATGGCGGTTTTGATGGTCTTGATTGTGGTGTCCGACAGCCATTTCAGGTAAGGAAGCCTGGAAATATCATCGGTCATCAGGGCGATATCTGCGGCATCGACTGCAATATCGCTTCCCATTACGCCCATTGCCACACCGACATCGGCGGTTTTCAGGGCAGGTGCATCATTGACACCATCACCGATCATGCAGACTTCGCCGGTTTCCTGAAGTGCAGCGATACTCGAAACCTTGTCTTCTGGAAGAAGGTTGGCCTTGATGTCAGTGATTCCGGTCATTGAGGCGATATACCGTGCTGTCTGGGGATTGTCTCCGGTCAACAGAACCGTTGTCACCTGCATGGATTCCAGACGCATGATGGTCTCTCTGGCATTGGCCCTAGCCATATCGGACAAGGTGATGATTCCCGCAATGTCCTTTCCATTGGAAACAAGAATGGTTGCTTTCCCTTCCCGTTGCAAGGATTCCAGCGTTTCAGAGACATGTCTGGAAACCTGGATGCCCGTTTCCCTTATATACCGTTCATTGCCAAGATACCATGGCACATCATGGATGACAGCATAAACCCCTTTCCCGGCAAGCATCCTGAAATGGCTGCTGTCTTGGATGGCGATGCCCTGCTGTTGCGCATAGTCAGTGACAGCCTTGGCAAGCGGGTGTTCGCTTTTTGCCTCAGCTGATGCCGCAATGGCAAGCAGCTGTTTTTCATCCATGCCATTGAAAGGCAGCACTTCACTGACAGTCAGTTTCCCGTATGTCAGTGTCCCGGTCTTGTCAAAAGCAATGGTTCTGACACGCCCCATCTTTTCCAATGCCTCGCCAGATTTGATGATGACGCCATGCTTGGTTGCCTGACCAATGGCAGCGATGATTGCTGTCGGTGTGGCAAGGACCAGCGCACAGGGACAGAATACAACCAGGATGGTCACTGCCCGTATAATGTCTGCTGTGACAAGGTAGGTCGCAATGGCGATGGCGAGGGCAACTGGGACAAGCCAGCTTGCCCATCTGTCAGCGATACGCTGCGTGGGTGCCTGCTTTTCCTCTGCATCCTGTATCAGATGGATGAGCTTCTGAAGGGAACTTTCCTGCCCGGTTTTCGTGACCCGGATGTCCATCGTGCCGAAACAGTTGAGGGTGCCGCAGAATACCTTATCACCGGTTTTTTTATCGATGGGCAGGCTTTCGCCTGTCATGATGGATTGGTCCACAGAAGTCTCGCCTTCAATGATGATGCCGTCTGCTGGAATAGCCTCTCCGGGCAGGATGCGCAGGATATCGTTTTCCCTGACCTGGTCTACAGGAATGGTTTCCTGTACACCATCCTTGAGCCGGCGTCCTGACTGTGGTGTCATGTCATTCAGGTTTTTCAGTCCTTTCTTTGCCCGTTCTGTCGTCATTTCCTCCAGCAGCGCACTGAGTGCCATGATGAAGGCGACTTCCCCTGCGGCAAAAAGGTCACCGATCAGGATGGCAGCCACCATTGCAATCGAAATCAGCAAGGCAGAGGATATCTTGCTGATACCCTTGTTCTGGATCAACCGAAGCCCGGCAAGGTACAGGAGGGGAAGGCCTGAAATGATGACAGTCACCCATGCAAGGTATTCCATTTCAGGTCTTCCGGTTTTAGGAAGTATCAGGGAAACCAGCAGGAAAACACCGCCAATCACCGTCATGGTCATTCCTGACAGGAAGTCATTGATCTTTTTCAACATCGTGGTGTATATAAGCTTGTTTCAGTAAAAAACACATCGTCTAATAATGGACATATTGTTCGATAATGATTATGCTGTATTGAAAGGCAGAAACAATAACGGGCAGTGCCCGGATGTCTGTTACTGAACAGTTTTTTGAAAATGTCTGAAAGGAAAGCAATGGATAGAAGGCAGCTGAAAACCCGGAAAGCCGTTTTCGAGGCATTCAAGAGACTGCTTGGGAAGAAGGCATACAGCAGCATCACCGTCCAGAGGATCATTGATGAGGCGGATATCGGCAGAAGCACTTTCTATGCCCATTTTGAGACAAAGGATGATCTGCTGAAGGCATTCTGTACAGAAATATTCGAGCATGTTTTCTCGAAAAAACTGATGAAAGAGGAAACACATGATTTCTCTTCTGACAAGACGGGGATAAGCGGGAAAGTGACGCATATCCTCTACCATCTCCATGAGAGCCGTCTGTATTTGCAGGGCATCTTATCCTGTGAAAGCGGCGAGGTTTTCATGAAGTGTTTCAAGGAACACCTTGCCACCGTTTTCAGTCATGTGCTGGATGGTTCCGCCCCAGGGGTGCCGGAAGGCTATATGCTGAACCATCTGGTATCCGGTTTTGCTGAAACGGTCCGCTGGTGGTTCAACAATGACCGGTATACGCCGGAACAGGTCGGGCAGTTTTACTGTGCAGTGAATCCCTGTTTCAGATAAATGGGGGGAGCCGGTATCAAGTCTTTTCCTTGGGGAAGTGGGCTGTCTCAACCAGCAGGCTGGGATTCCGCTACAAGGCGGGAACTCCTGTTATCATCCCATTCATCCATCGATTGAAGGGATACAGTGGTGAATCAGGTTGAACAACAGAAAGCTGAAAAAAACTTTGCCGGATTCCGTATCCATGACAAAAACCAGCCGAAGGCAGAGCCGGAAATCCTGCTGCTGGAAGACCTCAAGAAGGAATATCATCGGCTGGATTCCCTGGTGGACAGCCAGAATACGGCCGTCCAGAGAGAAGCCGACATCACCGCTTATGCACTGAAAGCCGGTGAGCTGGTCGGCAGGCTTTATGACGCATTGCTGGCGCAATACTTGAAAACACAGGGTGAAGACCAGAAAGACTCCCCTGAACTGCTGGCATCGCTGAACCGGCTTTGTGTCCGCCTGGTGTTCTGCCTTTATGCGGAAGATGCCGGGATTTTCGGACGCAAGAACCAATTCTATGATTATCTGAGCACCCGCCGGAAAACTGGACAGGATGCACTGCGGAACCTGTTCCACATCCTGGACGTCCCTGAGAAAGACAGGAGCCCTGATGAAGATGAAGACCTGTTGGCATTCCCTTATGTCAATGGCGGACTGTTTGCAGAAGCAGGCGATGACAGCATCCCCCAGTTGGATGAAAGCATCATTGACCGGTTACTGAACGAAGCCTGCATCTCGTTTGAATGGAGTGGCATCAGCCCGACAATCTTCGGCGCGGTCTTTGAAAGCACGCTCAACCAAGAGACACGTCGGAAAGGCGGGATACACTATACTTCCATCACCAATATCCGCCGGGTCACTGAACCGTTGTTCCTGAATGACCTGTGGGCTGAACTGGCAGAAATCAAAACTTATAAGACCCCGAATAAAATCAGAGAACGATGCAATGCGTTCCGGCTCAAGCTATCGGGTTTGACATTCCTTGACCCCGCCTGCGGTTCCGGCAATTTCCTGACACAGACCTATCTGGATTTGCGTGAATTGGAAAACGCGGCATTGCAGCTGCATCTGGAAAACCGGGGACGGCAGGAACAGCAGAGTTTTGACATTGAGGGCATGAATCCAATCAGTGTGTCGATTGGTCAGTTCTACGGGATAGAGGTCAATGACTTTGCGGTATCGGTGGCAAAGACTGCGCTCTGGATTGCCGAAAGCCAGATGATGCGGAAAACAGAAGACATTGTCCAAGCACCGCTCGATTTCCTGCCGCTCAAGTCCTATAACAATATCGTTGAAGGCAATGCGTTACGGATGCCATGGACAGATGTTGTGCCGAAAAAGAACCTGGATTACATCATCGGGAATCCGCCGTTTTCTGGTGCCCGCTTGATGTCAGTCGAGAACAAAGCCGACCTGCTGGCGGTTTTCGGGAATCAATGGCAGAATGCCGCGGACCTGGATTTTGTCTGTGCCTGGTTCAAACTGGCGGCAGAGATGATGCAGGGAACGCCTATTAAAGCCGGGTTGGTTGCGACCAATTCCATCTGTCAGGGAACCCATGTGGCGAACCTCTGGGAACCGTTGATGCAGCAGTATGGCATCCATATCCGTTATGCCTGGCGGACATTCATCTGGGACAGCGAGGCATCCGACAAAGCCCATGTCTATTGTGTCATTGTTGGGTTCAGCCATGAGAAGCCAGAGACCGTCAAGGTTTTTGATGGGAATAAGGCGGAAACGGTCAGCCATCTGAATGGTTATCTGGTCGAAGGAGAAGATATTTCTGTCAGTCCCCGAAGCAAGCCGCTCTGGGATGTACCGGAAATCGGGATTGGCAACAAACCAATCGATGGTGGATATTATCTTTTCAAAGAAGCTGAGATGCAGTCATTCCTGGCAAAGGAACCACAGGCGGAACACTTGTTCCATCCTTGGTTGGGTGCTGATGAATTCATCAAGGGCAAAAAACGCTGGTGCCTTTGGTTGGGGGATGCCACTCCTCCTGAATTATTGAAGTTGCCGGAATGTCTGAAGCGGGTGGAAGCAGTCAAACAATATCGGCTGGCAAGCACCAGTGCAGGAACCCGGAAACTGGCAGCCAAGCCGACCCGGTTCCACGTAGAAAATATGCCAGAAGGTACATCAGTGATTATTCCAGAAACATCTTCTGAAAATAGGAAATATATTCCTATTGGTTTTGTGGGGGCTGAAACATTGTGCAGCAATGCGGTTCGTTTGATACCGGATGCCTCCCTGTATCATTTTGGTGTGCTGACTTCGATTGTACATATGGCATGGATGCGGACAGTGGCGGGCAGATTGAAAGGAGATTATCGTTATTCCAAGGATATCGTCTATAACGGTTTCCCTTGGCCAGAAGCGACTGAGCAGCAGAAAGGAACAATAGAAAAGACCGCCCAGCAGATTCTGGATGCCCGTGCCAACTACCCAGACAGTTCGATGGCAGAACTATATGGGCAGCATATGGATTTGTTCACCGATCTGGTGGCGGCGCATGACGCCAATGACAAAGCGGTCAAAGCGGCTTATGGTTTTGCACCGGATGCAGACGAACCTTCGATGGTGGCAGAACTCCTTCGGCGATATCAGGCAAAAGTGCAGGAAGGCGAACTGAAATTGCAACAGGAAGCCAAGGTCAAGAAACGTAGAACCCGGCAATTAAAAACAACCCTGCTGTAATATAGCTTGGAATTGATATGATGGTGGGAATTTCCACCATCAACCAGTCAATCAGAGATTGGCATCGATGAAAGCTTTCAATTGACCGCGGCTCATGGCACCGGCTTTCTGGGCGACCAGTTTCCTGTCTTTGAAAAACAGCAGGGAAGGCGTGCTACGGATACCGTATTTCTTTGTGGTTTCCGGGTTCTTGTCGACGTTGATCTTGGCGACAAAAAGCTTTTCCTTATATTCGGTTGCCATGGTATCGACAAGTGGTGACATCATCTTGCAGGGACCACACCAGACTGCCCCGAAAACAGCCAGGACCGGTTTGGTGGTTTTCTGGAGTTCTGCTTCAAAATTGTCATCAATCATGATATTGGCATCGTTGCTCATGTTTGTCGCTCCTCAAAAGTTCGTGGTTACCGCTTGTTCTGGAAGTAGTAGAAATTCAGGATGGTGGTGGCAAGTTTCGTGTTCTTCTGGTCAACGGTGACTTCAAGCTGGTTGAAGTTGACATCATCATACGGATTTTTTCCGTCAAGGAGCTTGGCAACACCATGGGTGGTCCTGCCATTGGCAGGGTAGCTGTAAAAGGCGGTTGTCCTGTCTTTCCTGACTGATTTCAGTCCTTTTTTGGGACGGTCGCCATCCATGCCAGGGAAAGTCTCTTCCAGTTCCCGTCTGGCATTGTCAAAATAAGGTGCTGCGGCGGATAGTGCACAGCCGACACAGGCAGAAGAGTCATAGGCAGTGATGGCTGCTTTCGTGGATTTTGCTGCCAGGACCGCACTGCCATTGGCACCAATCTGGGCACGTGTGATGGTGGCATCTTTGGGTACCAATATCCAAGAGAGGTTATCCAGCTTCAGCAGTTTCAGGGAGGCGGCTTGTTCTGCGGGAACGGTGAACTGGAAGGAACAGGCGTTCTGCCGGCATGAGCCTTCACTGGTAGTCATGCCATCTTCCATTGGGTTCTGATAGATGACGGCATAGGCGGGAATCTGGACACCGTTCTTGAAGGAGGCTCTTCCAATCGGGGTCACGGAATCAGCAAGTGCACAGGAAAAGGCGGAGATGCCCAGTAGGAAGGCGAATGTCTTTTTCATGGTGGTGTCCTTATGTTGGCTGATGGATAAGGCTTGTGCTGTCAACGCTATTTTAGGGGAAAACGGGGCTGCTGATTGGATATCTTCCGTCAAACCGGTGATTTGGGCGACAATAGCGTCATTGCATTCCTGCTTGAGGATCAGAAAGGATTTCCATGAAAACCACATCACCGTCTGCCAATGCCCAGGATCTTGGGCGTCTTCAGGAAAAACTCCGTAGGACTTTGGTTGAGCTTGCCTTGAACTGGCAGATGCTCAGCCACGCAGACGTTGTGCAGCAACTGCTGGAAGAATGGCAGGCGGATTACCGGGAAGGTGAGGCGGAACGCTACGCATCAGACCGGGTTAAAGCGGTGCAGTGGCTGGATACCCAGTTGGAAAAACGCATGAAAGCTGAGAAAGCTGTGGTACCGGATTGGCAGACGGCTCCTGTGCAGGAAGGATTGTCTGCTGAATCACTTGATGCGATGCCGGTGGTGGTTGATGCGGTATTGCATTTGTTGCAGTCGATTGACCTGCCTGATGACAGTGAGGTGCTCCAGAGACGGCTTGCGCATTATGCCCAGCAGGCAACCAAACGCTTGAACAAGGTGACACAGGAACTGAATGCGAATCTCGAGAAGACTGACCTCGAATTGCAGCAACATCTTCAGGCATGGCATGGTGCCTGCCAGAAACTGTTGATGGAAACGGAAGGAAGCCGTGATTCTGCAGAGAGCGTCCGTATCCATGCGTTACTGGCGATGTCGGCGGAAACCTATCTCTATTGGCAACGGATGGTGGCTGAAGGCTGGCAGGTTATCCCAGAGCAGGAAGGCGGAATGCCCCCTTACCATGTCACCGCCAAGATGCTTGCAGACCAGGCTAAACAGGCCTCCTTACTGGCTGGACAATGCCTGCAGGACATCATGCTGAACTGGTTCCGTCTCGGCACAGCGAATCAGGATACGTTGATGGATTGGCTTGCTGGCTGGTCTTCCAGCTTTGCAGGTTTTGGTGGTTCCATGGAACATCCGGCTGCCGTCGAACAGTTGGAATTGCTGGCAGATGAACTGGACAGCCGTTCTTCCAAGATGCGTCGGGAAACAGAAGGCTGGAAGAATTTTGGACCCGGCCAGCGTCTGCCGGCTATCGGGATTCCTTATGAAATCCGGGAACTGCTGGAAACCGTTGCCGCCGCACGTGGACAGGCAGTCAAGAATGCTTCTGAATCGATGGAAATCCAACGGTTATATGAATCATGTTCGCTGATCCTGCCGGGATTGCACGAAGTCGCCAAGAACCTGCAGGCCATGGCAGATGACAACGATGCCGATGAGCTGGAAAACTGGGTCCATCTTCAGATGAATGCGTTTATCCAGTTGTCCAAGGTCAGCCGTTCCCATGCGGCAAGGGCGGCAGGATTGTTTGCGGATGTATTGGATGAACGGATTGATTTGGAAAGGGATGTCCGTACAAATTGGCTGCGGCTGACCAAACAGGAATGGGATGCCGCACAGCCTTCATCACCGGAAAAGGCGGGTGTGATGATGGGGCAAGCGGTGCTGAGGATTGGGAAAATCCGCCATCATCGCCCAGATAAAATGTAAAAGCCTTGAAGATGAAGGCAACTTAAACCAAGCGTTGGCTTCTTGGATTTTCAGGGATTTCAATGCACGTTTATCCACAGATGGACTTTACTGTGTAAAAAAACAGCAGTTTGTGGATAACTTTGTGAAGAACCTGGAAACAAAGCGGAAAAGGGCTTGATTTTATGGCAAAAACAGTTGTCCTAAGTCAAGAAATCCCCCTTTTTTTTCCTTTCCATAGCAATGAAGATGACAGGATTGTCTACTGTTTCTGAATTATGCCCATATTCTGTGGATAAATGATTGAAAATCTAGAGTTAAAAATTATAAGTTATTGAATATTAATGATTTAATAGAGATTGCCTAAAAATTGGGCATGTATTTTTTGAAGGGTTATATAAACGTTCAATCTGGCTGTGTCAAGGGCAAAACAGGCTTTTTTTTAATATTTTTTACGGTTTTTGAGGGGTATTCCCCAGAAAATGTGAATAACTTTGTGAAGATGTCTGAAGCAGACTGATTATCTGGTTGAAATAATTGGAAAAAAGCAATTTTGCTTAAAAAATAGGCATGATAGTTACGTTGCCTGGCAAGCAATTCCAAAATATGGCTGGCGTATAATATTGCGGTGTTTTGATACGTGTTTTTTAGGGTAACTGCTTGAACAGGCAAAGCAGGGAGGAAGGCAGTCATATGGGGATTCTCAATCTGTTGAAGAAAAAGCCGAAAGAAGCTGTGATGGCAGAAGCGATAGAGTCTGCAAATCTGGCAAGGCGCAAGATGGTGAAACACCGCAATATTGTCAAGCGGTTGCGGGGGGTCCCTTTACCTGATATTGAAAACTGTTTCAGTGATGAACGTGTTTTCAAGACCGATTATGATGGTGATGTGCTGGTCATCAACCATGAGCCTTTTACAACCCGTGTTGAGGTTGTTGCCCCATCCATAATGATGGAAGATGGCAAAGCAGCTGCATTGATCCAGATAACAACCTTGGTTGAGAAGCCTTTTGATGCCTATATCCAGACAGATGCAGATATCAATACCTTGAATGCCAATGCAGCAGGTGGTGCACTCATCCGTGCAAAAGATGGCAGGTTATTGGTCAGCAGCCGTTTCACCTGGTTCTGGGAAGGCAATGTCTGGCAGGATGAGCTGATGCCGTTGATTGTGGAGGCAGCCCTGAATGGCCCGCGCGCCATCCTGCTTTCTGAGAAGAACAGGCGTGATGGCCGGCCTCCCCGGTATTCAGGGATTTCAGCCTTGAATGGCCAAGACTTTGCTGCCATCCGTGAAGCATTGCCTGCAGAACTGGCCTGCACCGCAGATGATGCAGGGCTTTTTGCGGAACTGCCTTTGCCGTTTGGTGGCAAGACGGCCTTGGTCCAGTTGGATAAAAGCCCTGTCAATCCTTATCTGGGACCTGGTGTGAAGGCACGGATAAACCTGCCTGACCGTTTTAAGGCATCTGAAGAATGCTTGGCGGCTGCCAATCTACTGAACCGCAAAGAAATGTCATTGGTGATTCCCGCATGGCATTATGGCGCTTGGTATGCCCGGGAAAACAATGGTCTGTCTTATACCTGCTTCTTTCCAAACAGTCTCTGTGCCAACAGTGCCATCTTCAGCCGTTGGCTGCAGCTGATGCAGACCCGTGTGGATTGGGTGACAAGGGACTTGATGGATAAGTGGTAACCACCAGACATATCCACATCATTCCGAGGGCTCATGATGCCATGATGGGGTTATCCAGAGTTTTTGTGGAATAACCATTGTTACAAAGTGTAAAAAGCGGGGCATCCTATTGAAAATAGGGAAAAAAGATTAGATTGCCTAAAAAATAGGCAAGTTAAGTGGCTTCAGATGACAGGTGAAAATCAGGTGAAAAAAGGCGGTATGCTGACTTGGGAGCAAGCGGTTGCCCAGGTTGGAAAACCCTTGTCTAAACTGCAATGGGAATTGGCACTTGAAACCTACCATATCTGGCTCGAACGGACGCCTTGCGGTGATTTTCCGACCGTCATTGAAGGGGCGGATGGCATTTACCAGATTGCATCGGCAGGTCGGGAATCCATCGGCTATTTCCTGGATCCAGTGTTGGCAGAAGCGTATGCCTTTGCCTGTTATGGAACTGCATGGCAGGATGCAGGCCGTCAGTTGATGGCATACAGTACCGTTGGATTGATTTCTTCCTGTTTGGACGATAGGGAGCGTCACGCATTGCCAACTGTTTAGGAAGCAGGGATATCATTGTCTGCTTCCAGTGGAACCGTGAGTTTTTGGGGAAAGCGGTTCTGTTCTGTCCTGATTTCGAAGGTGATTTTGTCAGTGTCCTTTTCTACAGGAATGGCGATGTATTGTTGTTGTTTTGTCCCGCCGGCCTCTTTGGCAGGGAGATGGATACGTTGGGTAATGGCATCTGAATAAGGACCGGATTTTTCCGGGTTGTAAGAAAAGAGGATGCCAAGGGTATTGGTCTGTTTAAATACGTTCCTTTCCACTGCAGCTGCCTGGATTTTTTTCCCAGGTACTGTAATGCTGGTGATATCAACGGTTTTTTTCCCGGGGCAGAATATCAATTGGATGATGGCAGTATTATCCTGTCTCTTGAAGAGTTTATGCTTGATGGTTATTTGAGGATGGGTCTTGCTTTTGCAAAGTGAAAGAATGCCTTTTATGAGCGACATTCCTGCCATCTTGATAAGCAGGCCAGCAATGAGGTTCATGGCAAGGATCCCTTTTGTTGATTGTGCAGGTATCGGTGCATCAATCTTACCAGAAGATAATCGGAATCACTTGGTCCAGTTCCTATGCTTTCATAAAGCTTGTCTGCAACATCAGGACCGCACAGGCAATGTAAGGAACGCCAATTCCATTGCCTCCTTGAATCCGTTATGATGGAGAATCATTCAAACAGGATTACTTTATGCCGAAAAAACACCTGCTTCCTCTTCTTGCCAGTGCAATATTGGCTTTGCCGGCCTGTGCGCAGGAAACAAGTGCTGGACAGGTGGTTTCTGCTTCGTCAGAAGCACGTTTCAATGCTTCTTCTGTACCTGACAATATTCTGCTGTCAGGAAAGCCTGCGGCAGCAGATAGTTCCAAGGAAGGATTGGATTCCGACCAGGATACTGACGGAAATCCCAAAGGACAGGCATCAAACAGCAATGAATCACCGACCGAAGAAAATGCCATCCTTCGGGTTATCAAGGCTGTTGGCAGTGCTTATGCCTCTGGTACCGTGAAAGAAACCGATGAATTTGCTGAGGATTGGGCAGCTGCGCAGAATCCCGATGTCGCTTTACGGGAACAGGCATCGGGCAACACCGGTAACCAGCCTCAGGGTGAGAATATCCTCCTCAAAATCATCAAGGCGATTGGCAGTGCCTATGCATCCGGCAAGTTGGTTGAAAACGATGAATTCGCTGATCCTGACAGGATGCCAGGACAGATAGAGAGTCCAACCAGGGCGGCTCCTGCTGTTGTAGCAGCGCCAATCGGAACTGTGGAACCGGGACAGTCGGATGGCAAGGCATCAGCCATACCTTCAGGGCCATCTGAGCCAGGAACGGTCATACAGGCAACGCCGGGAGGACAGCCTGAAATGGGAGCAATACAACCGGCAACACCTGTTTCCGGAAATGCGCCGGAATCCGTGGTGATGAAACCGGAAAAGCAGGAAAAAACGGAGACAGACCAAACTGTGAAGCCTTTGGAACAGCAGGCAGTGCCTGCTGTAGGGACTAAACGTTCATTTCCTGAAGTTGTACCATCAACCTGGCAGGACCAACTGCCCAAGGAGATGACGGTTGCTGAGATGACTGAGAAGGCGTTGGCAGGCAATCCTGAGGCACAATACCGGCTTGGTATGGCGTGCTATTACGGCAAGGTCGTTCAGAAGGATGAGGGCAAGGCTTTCCAATGGTGGCAGCAGTCAGCGGCCAAAGGCTACCCCAAAGCGATGCATATCATGGGCGTAGCATACCGTCGTGGGATTGGGGTGCCCAAGCATGCACAGAAGGCACTTGACTGGTTTACCAAAGCAGCACAGCAGGGCCGGGCGGTTGACCAGTACATCGTGGCAGATGCTTATTATGAGGCGAAGGTGAACAATATGAGGGACGATGCCCTTGCCATTTACTGGGCAACCCATTCTGCCCGGCAAGGTCATCCAGGTGCGCTCATCCTCTTGGCGCAGGCGAAGATGGAAGGGCGTGGCGTACCACCAAATATCATCCATGCTTATGTCCTTGCCCAGAAAGCTGTGGAATTTGACAGGGATGCTGATGCTGTTGCTGAAGAAATCGAAAAGAATCTGCCGGATGAACAGCAGGAAATTGCCAAGGCAGTGACATTGGAAGATGCATTGACCCCCACCCCTTTAGCAGCTTTGTTGATTAAGAAAACCCCGGAAAGGGAAACGGTCCAGCCTTCGGCTGGTCAGGCAAACGGACTGGCTGCTGAGCCGTCAAAAACCGATAATCAGATAGAAGGTGCAGACCATGATTAAATTCGTTTTGGGAAATTATGCGGAGCGGTTCAAGGACAAGAGCATCGCGGAAATCCGCGCAGAGCGTGATGAACTTTATCAGGCTATCCTTGAATATGAAATAAAAGGGCCAGAACCTGATGATTGGCTGGTCTGCCCACCACCAGAGGTCGTTTATCAGCAGCAGTTGGGGTATCTTGCTGAACTCTGCCAGTTGTTGGCATCCAAGGTTGAAAGTTGATGGATTGATTGGATACTGATATGGAAAATGGCGCCATTCCGGCGCCATTTTCATCTGGTGGAAGCAGAGCAGTCAGTTCTGCAGGACCTTGTCAGATTTTGCCATCTCAAATTCCTGTTCAACTTCTTGGCCTGGTGCTTTGGTCATCAGGCTGACAACAATGATGGTGATGAGGCCAATCAGGAAAGCAGGCATCAGTTCATAAATGCCGAAAGCACCGCCCAAGGGAGCAATCAGGTATTTCCAGATAATCGTCGTTGCACCGCCAGCGACCATCCCGGCAATTGCGCCTGGCAGGGTTGTGCGCTTCCAGAACAATGCACACATGACAAGTGGTCCAAATCCAGCACCAAAACCTGCCCAGGCAAAGGAAACGATGCCAAATACGGAGCTGTTGGGGTCGTACGCCATGATGACCCCGAGGACAGCAATGACCAGGACAGTCAGCCGGGCGGCCATCATACTGGTCCGGGGTTTCAGTTTCATCTTGAAGGTCTCCTGCATCAGGTTTTCTGACACGCTGGAAGCCGCTGCCAGCAGTTGGGAGTCTGCGGTGGACATCGTACAGGCAAGGATGCCGGATAGGACAAGGCCAGCCAGCAAAGCAGGGAAGATGCCAAATGAAGAAAGCAGGTCAGAGATATGGACAATTACTGTTTCAGAAGCAGAGCCAGGAAGGGCTGGAATCAATCCGTTGGCACTCATGGCTTTCCCCGCCAATCCCAGCAGGACCACAACTGCCATCGAAATGATGACCCAGGTGGAGGCGATGCGGCGGGAAATCTTCAGTTTGGTTTCATCTTCAATGGCCATGAACCGTAGCAGGATATGCGGCATTCCCATATAGCCCAGTCCCCATGAAAGGGTAGTGATGATTTTCAGGAAATCAAACGGTTCGCTGGTGCCTGTTTTCTCGACATAGGTTGTCCCCAGGCTCAGGAAGCCAGGGATGGAACTGGCATTGTCCATAACTGCGCCTAAACCGCCTGCTTCACCGACTGCAAAACAGGTTACGCAGATGATGGCGAAAGACATGATGATGCTTTGGATCAGGTCAGTGATGGATGCAGCGATAAATCCCCCTGTTGCTGTGTAACCGACGATGACCAAGGCAGAAATCAGCATGGCGGTCATGTAATCGATGCCGAACAGGGCATTGAACAGTTTTCCGCAACCTGCGAAACCGGCAGCAGTGTAAGGAATGAAGAACAAGACAATGATGACAGCTGCAATGGCTGTCAGGATGCATTTCTTGTCATGGAAACGGTTGGAAAAGAATTGGGGTAATGTGATGGAGTTTGTGACTTGTGTATAGCGCCGCAGGCGTCTTGCGACTGCCAACCAGACAAAATAGGTACCTGCTCCCAATCCGATGATGGTCCATCCGACTTCTGCCAGTCCGGAAAGGTAAGCCAATCCAGGCAGACCCAGTAACAGATAACTGGACATATCAGAAGCTTCTGCACTCATGGCAGTGACAATAGGTCCCAGTTTTCTACCCCCTAGGAAATAGTCCGAAGTGGATTCATTCTTCTTGGCGTAATAAAAACCGATTACCAGCATGCCAGCAAGGTAAACTGCAATGGTAATCAAGATGCAGATGGTTGCTTGTGTCATATTAGATTAATTTTCAAAGGATATCTCTATGATATTTTTTATTGCTTTCAATATCATAGAGAGTACTTTTTTTTTAAAACATTAGAGTCTCTCAGATTGTACGGAATCTGTAAATGTCTTAGTAGAAATGGCGGTAGTCTGATGGTGCCTTACAGGCTGAATAGGTATCCAGAGACAATCCCGGCAACAGCAGGTTCCATCCCCGTCAGGAAACCTTGCATAATCATGCTGTCCTTGAATGATTCATAACTTTTTGCTGCGGACGGGATAACCAAGAAAGAATGCAGGAAATTGCAAAATGCCGCAGATAGTGCTCCAGGTAAACCGCCAGCCATCCTACCAACATAGGTTGAGATGTTTGTAGCGACCAATCCCGATGTGCTTTCACTGACCGCTATGAAATTTACCAGCCCATCAAGGGACAGGGGGCGTCATCTGCCATTGTCAAGCAGGGACATTTTCATCCGGTAATACGATGGTGTCATGGCCAGATAGTGCTGGTGAGGATATTCAAAACGCAGCTCTTCTGCCCAGACCTTGTTGTTCAGTTGGTCGGCGACATGTGCCCTGATTTCGTCCAGTGAAGGCAGTTTATAAATCCGCTTCCCACTTTTGAAAATGTGGACCTGCAAAGCAGCTGCATAGCAGTTTTCAAAAGCATTCCTTTTCCAGGGACTCTGTGGGTCGATATAAGGGACAGGTTTTGAGAAGTCCAGGGTTTCATCATATCCAGCAATCAGGTCTGCAACTGCATAATCTTCTTCATTGAAGATACGGTAAACCTGTTTCAGTCCTGGGTTGGTGATTTTTTCAGGATTTTCTGAAATCTTGATTTTCGGTTGGAATACCCCATCCTTTTCGATGGCAGCCAATTTATAAACGCCTCCGAAAACCGGGTCATTTTTGGAAGTGATCAACCGTTCCCCAACACCGAAGCTGTCGATGGTGCTTTCTTGGTTCAGCAGGGAGGTGATGGTGTATTCATCCAGACTGTTGGAAACGATGATGCGGCAGTCAAAGAGACCGGCATCATCCAGCATTTCACGGGAGCGTTTAGACAGGTAAGCCAGATCCCCGCTGTCGATACGGATGGCTTTCAACCGTCTGCCCATTGGAGCAAGCACTTCCTTGGCCGTCTTGATGGCATTTGGAATACCGCTTTTCAATACATTATAGGTATCCACCAGCAGAACCGTATTGTCTGGATATGTTTTTGCATATTTGTTGAAAGCGGTCAATTCATCAGGGAATCCCATGACCCAGCTGTGTGCCATCGTCCCAATGGCAGGAATGCCGAACATCTGGGCAGCCAGGACAGTTGCAGTTCCGGCAGCACCGCCGATATAAGCGGCACGGGCACCGTAAACAGCGGCATCCATATTATGGGCACGTCTTGCTCCCATATCAGAAACAGGACGGCCATCAGCGGCACGCACAATTCGGCTGGCTTTGGTCGCAATGAGTGATTGGTGGTTGAAATGGAGCAGCAGGGAAGTTTCGACAAGTTGGGCATCAATCATCGGTGCAACAACCGTAATGACTGGTTCGTTAGGATAAATCACCGTCCCTTCAGGGAAAGCATAGAGGTCGCCTTTGAAGGAGAAATCCCGGAGATAGGTGAGGAAATCTTCATCGAACAGGTTCAGGGAACGCAGATAGGCAATATCCGCTTCTTCGAAATGCAGATGTTCAATATAGTCGATAATCTGTTCCAGACCGCCTGCGATTGCGTAACCGCCACCATCGGGGTTCTTACGGTAGAACAGGTCAAATGCCACTCTTGTGTTCCAGTCGCATTCCTTGAAATAACCATAGCTCATGGTCAGTTCATACAGGTCCATGACCATGGCAGGATTCCGGGAGTCATTCAACTTCATGCTTTCACCTCATGGGTAATGGAAATCTGGCAGGATGCCATAGTGGCCAAAGCTGCCTGATGATTCATCGGGGATGTTCCAGCACAGCAGTCAGCATCGACAGAAATAGCGGCATCCAACAGGACCATCTTGGCGGCAATGGCATTGGAAACAACACAGATATCAGTGCAGAGCCCGATGAATTCGACAGCTTCAGGCTGTTCTTCCTTCAGGTATGCTATCAACGATTCACTGCCGAAAGTCGGTTTCTCAAAAATACGGTAGGGGACGCCTTTCAAGGCCTTTTTCACCATAGGATGCAGTTCCCAGCCTGTGGTGTCTTTGATGCAGTGTGGAACAGGCAGTTTCTGACCTTCTTGGGTACTCAAGTAATCCGGTCCATGGGTATCCAATGTGACCGCAATGTCCCAACCATCCGCAATACGCTGATTGATTTTCTGGACAGCTGTTGACAGGATTGCCATTGCATCAGAATTGCCAAGGCTGCCGTCGATGAAATCATGCTGCATATCCACAATAACCAGAATCTTTGCCATGCTGCCTCCTGCTGATAGCTTTCTTGCTCTTTGGTTATTATGCCTTTAAGCCCCTTGATAGGGCAAAGCCATCCTACGGAAACAGAAGCCGCCCTTCTGAAGGGAAAAGCCTGCCCATGTGTTTTCAGCAGGTATTTATGTCAGAATAGTGCTGTAAAGGTTTTATCCTGATATTGTCCTGAAGAAAGGTCTTGATATGGCAAAGTGTGCAATCTGTGGTGATCCAATCGGTTTTTTTGATAAGAATAAAGTCTGCCCGAAATGTGTTGAAGCCTACAAAACCATGACAACGGCTGAAAATCAGGATATTGCCTTGACTATCAGTGAACAGTTCCAGGAAGCTTTGCCCAATATCAAGGATGAGCAGGTCAAGGAATTGCTGGCAGAGGGAATCAAGAAGGTCCATGAAAAATTCAAGCCGGAAAAACCCTTGATGCGCACAACGACCGGCGGTTTTGAAGGTTATGCCATCTATGAATACAAAGACATTGTCGTTGTCAAGGAAGTCTTTGACAGCGGTAAAGTCCAGATGCTTGACCGTATGCAGGATGCGCGTCCATCTTTCAGTAAACTTGACCGCCAGGCGAAAAAGCTGGGGGCAAATGCTATTGTCGGTATGCGGATTGAATATAGCCTTGTTGTCAGCGACCACTCTGGCATGTGGTGCAAGGTCATGGAAACCATCAGTGGTACAGCTGTTGTTGTTGAGCCAATCCATGAACGTATCAAATATGGCGAACAGTACGACTGAACGGAGAAGTTTTTCTCCTATGGTTTGAACCCAGACCGTTGATGGAGTCAGTGCAGGGTATTGGATTGGTTTGAAAGGGATACTGGCAGAAACTGAGGGATGTCGGTGAAGTTGTATCCGGCAGAAAGCAGGTGTATCCGCAGATGGCCCACTTATTATCTGGCAAGGATTCCCAAGAAAGGAAAAGCATAGAATTGAGCGGTGTTCCAAGTACTGGCTTTATCCAGAGACCGTATCTCATCAAACCATCAGGAAAAGTACCCTCATACCAATCACAAAAGAAGAAGGGTTCCTCAATACATCCTTTTCTGTTTTATGACGGGAAGGAATCGAATACAACATATTGCATATTGTTCTAGATGATTTTCATTATCAGAACAGGGTGTCGATGCTTTTTAACTCTGGAACAGTTGAATTCACTGTATGGAACTGCTTGATTGCTCTTGTAGGCTGTTGATTCCAATGTATAGGAAAGAAAACCAAAAGAGGAATAAAGGGGCTATAATTGATTAAAGATAGAGGATAATCTACCAACCCCTTAATGGAGGATACCATGTCAGAAAAAAGCTATATTCTTACTGCAACCGATATGTCGGATTGGGCGAAGCATGCGGAAGCAAAAGGGGCAGCACTCACAAAGCTTGTGGGGAATGCAGAAATGCTCCTTGTCCATGTCCAGGAACAGAGGGGGGGCGCATTTTCCATGGATTCGGCAAATGCAATCCTTGACAAGGAACTTTACCGTAGGGAAGCAAATAAAACCCTTGAGGAAACTGCCAGCCAGTTGTCTGAACAAGAAGGTATCACCGTTACGCCATTCATCCGTACCGGTAAAGTTGTTGATGAAATCAAGGCATTGATCAAGGAGAATAATGTATCCCTGCTGGTCATTGGTGCCCATGGGCAAGGGTATCATTTTATGCCGATTGTCGGGAATATCCCGGCAAAACTGCTGCAAGGTAGCGAATGTCCTACGCTCATCATCCGTCAGGAAGAAACGAAACCTTATAAGAAGGTCTTGATACCGGTTGATTTCTCTAATGTCACCATCAATCAGATTAAACAGTCCCTGCAATTCATTTCCGATGATGCTGAAGTGATTCTGATGGGGGTCTGTGAATCACCGGGTTCTGACCTCAATTTTTACTCGAATGTTGAGCCGGCAGTCCTTGAAGCATACCGCAAAACGGTTAAAGACAAGGAGCAGGAAAAAATGGATCAGCTGCTGCAGAAGGTTGGTTCCTTACGGCAGTTCAAGACCCATCTTGAGATTGGTGTCCCGCATAAGGCAATCCTCAGTTATGCCAAGGTAAACGGGGTTGACCTGCTGGTTTTGGGCAAACACCATCGGCTCAGGCTTGAAGATTACTTGATCGGCAGTACGATCCATTATGCAATCAACGAGGCAGAATGTGATGTCATGATTACGACATCGACGTCGGTATAATCAAATACAGGCCAAATAAAAAACGCACATCTGGAAAGATGTGCGTTTTCATTGGGTTGTCTGGTGGCCCGGGGCGGAATCGAACCACCGACACAAGGATTTTCAGTCCTCTGCTCT